>NZ_JBYTAI010000015.1:0-182934 GCF_058788035.1 Ideonella sp. FW305-24
GTCAGCATCACCGTCAAGCTGATCGCCCCGATCGCGATGGAAGAAGGCCTGCGCTTCGCCATCCGTGAAGGTGGCCGCACCGTCGGCGCCGGCGTGGTTGCCAAGATCATCGAGTAATTGCATGACCGGCGGTCGGTGCCAGCCAGGTGCCCTCCGCCTCATCGCTCTTTTTAGGAACAGTCATGCAAAAGCAAAAGATCCGCATCCGCCTGAAGGCATTCGATTACAAGCTGATCGACCAGTCCGCCCTGGAAATCGTTGACACCGCCAAGCGCACTGGCGCGATCGTCAAGGGCCCCGTGCCCCTGCCGACCCGCATGCAGCGCTTCGACATCCTGCGTTCGCCGCACGTCAACAAGACCTCGCGCGACCAGTTCGAGATCCGCACGCACCAGCGCCTGATGGACATCGTCGACCCGACCGACAAGACCGTCGACGCGCTGATGAAGCTGGACCTGCCGGCTGGCGTGGACGTCGAGATCAAGCTGCAGTAAGCAGCCCTGCGAACAGCGTGCTTGCGGGTTCGCCCGCAGGCACGCTATACTCGCAAGCTTTTCCGCGTTAAAGGGTGGTGCGCTTTGGTGCTCCGCCCTTTGCCGTGTGGATAGAGCAATTGGCTTCGGCGGCGCGGAGAGCCCTTCAAGGTGATTCGCGGCGACTGAAGCTTCGTCAGCCCGGCCAATCGTTGTCGGGTTTGTTAAACCGGCCTCCTCGCCATGAGGGCATGGGGGCGGAGAAAAACCATGAGTCTTAGCAACCGTCTCGGCTTGCTGGGCCGCAAGGTGGGCATGATGCGTGTGTTCACGGACGATGGCGATGCCATCCCTGTGACCGTGCTGGATGTGTCCAACAACCGCGTGACCCAGATCAAGACCGTTGAGACCGACGGCTACAGCGCCATCCAGGTGGCGTTCGGTTCGCGCAAAGCATCGCGCGTGACCAAGCCTGAAGCCGGCCACCTCGCGAAAGCGGGCGTCGAAGCCGGTGAAATCCTCAAGGAATTCCGTGTCGCGGCCGATGTGGCCGCCGAGTACAAGCCGGGCGCTGTCGTTCCCGTCTCCCTGTTCGCCACCGGCGAAAAGGTCGACGTGCAGGGCACCTCCATCGGCAAGGGCTTCGAGGGCACCATCAAGCGCCACAACTTCGGCTCGCAGCGCGCGTCGCACGGCAACAGCCGTTCGCACAACGTGCCGGGTTCGATCTCGATGGCGCAGGATCCGGGCCGCGTGTTCCCGGGCAAGAAGATGTCCGGCCACATGGGCGACGAAACCGTCACGACCCAGAACCTCGACGTCATCCGCATCGACGAAGCGCGCCAGCTGCTGCTGGTCCGCGGTGCGGTGCCGGGCGCCAAGAACGGCCACGTGGTCGTGCGTCCTGCCGTCAAGGCGAAGGCCAAGAAGGGAGCCAACTGATGCAACTCGAGCTCCTGAACGAACAAGGTCAGGCCACGTCCAAGGTGGACGCGCCCGACACCGTGTTCGCCCGTGATTACAACGAAGCCCTGGTGCACCAGATCGTCGTGGCCTTCCAGGCCAATGCGCGTCAAGGCACCCGTGCCCAGAAGAACCGCGAAGCGGTTCACCACTCGACCAAGAAGCCGTTCCGCCAAAAGGGCACCGGCCGCGCTCGTGCTGGTATGACGTCCTCGCCGCTGTGGCGCGGGGGTGGTCGCACCTTCCCGAACAGCCCGGACGAGAACTTCACCCAGAAGGTCAACAAGAAGATGTATCGCGCCGGCATGGCTGCGATCCTGTCTCAGTTGGCCCGCGACGGCCGTCTGGCCGTGGTGGATTCGCTGGCTGTCGACTCGCCGAAGACCAAGGAACTGGCTGCCAAGTTCAAGGCCATGGGCCTGAGCTCGGTGATGGTCATCTCTGACCAGATCGACGACAACCTGTTCCTGGCTTCGCGCAACCTGGCCAACGTGCTGGTCGTCGAGCCGCGCTACGCCGATCCGCTGTCACTGGTTTTCTACAAGAAGGTGCTGGTGACCAAGGCCGCGATCGAGCAGCTCAAGGAGATGTTCGCATGAGCCGCATCAACCCCGTCATCGGTAAATTCAATGAAGGCCGCCTGGCCCAGGTGCTGGTTGCGCCGGTGATCTCGGAAAAGGCCACCATGGTCGCCGAGAAGCACAACCAGGTCCTGTTCAAGGTCCTGCGCGACGCCACCAAGCCTGAAATCAAGGCCGCGGTCGAGCTGCTGTTCAAGGTCGATGTCGAAGCCGTGGCTGTCGTCAACGTCAAGGGCAAGGCCAAGCGCTTTGGCAAGAACATGGGCCGTCGCGACCACGTCAAGAAGGCGTATGTCTCGCTGAAGGCCGGCCAGGAGCTCAACTTCTCCGGGGAGGCCGCGTAAATCATGGCAGTCGTCAAAGTCAAACCGACCTCCGCCGGCCGTCGCGCCGTCGTCAAGGTCGTTCACAAGCACCTGCACAAGGGCGCGCCGGAAGCTTCGCTGCTGGAACCCCAGAAGCAGAACTCCGGCCGCAACAACAACGGTCACATCACGGTTCGCCACAAGGGCGGTGGTCACAAGCACCACTACCGCGTGGTCGACTTCAAGCGCAACAAGGACGGCATTCCGGCCAAGGTCGAACGCATCGAGTACGACCCTAACCGCACCGCCCACATTGCGCTGGTGTGCTACGCCGATGGCGAGCGCCGCTACATCATCGCCCCGCGCGGTCTTGAAGTCGGTGCAACCATCATGAGCGGCTCGGAAGCGCCGATCAAGGCTGGCAACACGCTGCCGATCCGCAACATCCCGGTGGGCTCGACCATCCACTGCATCGAAATGATGCCTGGCAAGGGCGCGCAGATTGCGCGTTCGGCTGGCACCTCGGTGACCTTGATGGCGCGCGAAGGCACCTACGCCCAGCTTCGGCTGCGTTCGGGTGAAGTCCGCAAGATCCACATCGAGTGCCGTGCCACCATCGGTGAAGTCAGCAACGAAGAGCACAACCTGCGCCAGTACGGCAAGGCCGGTGCGATCCGTTGGAAGGGCATCCGTCCGACCGTTCGTGGTACTGCCATGAACCCGGTGGACCACCCGCACGGTGGCGGCGAAGGCCGTACCGGCGAGGGCCAGGCTCCCGTGTCGCCGTGGAACACCCTGACCAAGGGCTACCGCACTCGCAACAACAAGCGCACGCAGACGTTCATCGTCTCGCGTCGCAAGAAGTAAGGGCTGGACCATGGCACGTTCACTCAAGAAGGGTCCCTTTGTGGACCACCACCTTCTGGCCAAGGCTGAAAAAGCCGTCGCCGTGAAGGACAAGAAGCCGATCAAGACCTGGTCGCGCCGTTCGACGATCCTGCCCGACTTCATTGGCCTGACGATTGCCGTGCACAACGGCAAGCAGCATGTGCCCGTGTATGTGAGCGACCAGATGGTCGGCCACAAGCTGGGCGAGTTCGCACTGACCCGTACGTTCAAGGGTCACCCTGCGGACAAAAAGGCCAAGAAGTAAAGGACACGACGATGGAAACGAAAGCAATCGTCCGTGGCGTGCGACTGTCGGCCGACAAGGGCCGGCTTGTCGCCGACCTGATTCGCGGCAAGAAAGTCGATCAAGCGCTCAACATTCTGGCGTTCACCCAGAAGAAGGCCGCCGGGATCGTCAAGAAGGCACTCGAGAGCGCCATCGCCAACGCCGAGCACAACGACGGCGCGGACATCGACGAACTGAAGGTCACCTCGATCTACGTGGAGCAAGGCACCACGCTGAAGCGTTTCTCGGCCCGCGCAAAGGGCCGTGGAAATCGCATCAGCAAGGGCACTTGCCACATCTACGTGACCGTGGGCAACTAAGCCAAGGAAGACCATGGGACAAAAAATCCACCCGACCGGCTTCCGGCTCCCCGTCACCCGTGCATGGGCGTCGCGCTGGTATGCCAACAACCGCAACTTCGCCGGCATGCTGGCCGAAGACCTGCAGGTTCGTGAATTCCTGAAGGCCCGGCTGAAAAATGCCGCCGTGTCTCGCATTCTGATCGAGCGTCCTGCGAAGAACGCCCGCATCACGATCTACTCCGCCCGTCCGGGTGTGGTGATCGGCAAGAAGGGTGAAGACATCGAGAACCTGAAGGCCGAACTGACCCGCCGCCTGGGCGTGCCGGTGGCAGTGAACATCGAGGAAGTGCGCAAGCCCGAAATCGATGCGCAGCTGATCGCCGACTCGATCACCCAGCAGCTGGAAAAGCGCATCATGTTCCGCCGCGCGATGAAGCGTGCGATGCAGAACGCGATGCGCCTGGGCGCCCAGGGCATCAAGATCATGTCGTCCGGCCGTCTGAACGGCATCGAAATCGCTCGTTGCGAGTGGTATCGCGAAGGCCGTGTGCCGCTGCACACCCTGAAGGCCGACATTGACTACGGTTTCTCGGAAGCCAAGACCACCTACGGCGTCATCGGCGTCAAGGTCTGGGTCTACCGCGGTGACCGCCTGGCCAATGGCGAAGCGCCGACCATCAACACGCCTCCGGGTGCTGAAGATGATCGCCGCCCGCGTCGCAACACCCGTCCGGGTGCCCCGACCGGCCGTGGCCGTCCGGGCGGCGACCGTGGCGCCCCGCGTCCGGCTGGCGACAGGCCTGCCGAAGCTGCCGGCGCCCCCGCCGGTGGTGCTGGCGCTCCCGCCGTCAAGCGCGTGCGCAAGGTCGCCGCGCCTGCCGGTGGCGAAGGCAAAGGAGAATAAGCATGCTGCAACCTAATCGTCGCAAGTACCGCAAGGAGCAGAAGGGCCGCAACACCGGCGTCGCCACCCGCGGTGCCAACGTGTCCTTCGGTGACTTCGGTCTGAAGGCGACCGAGCGTGGCCGTCTGACGGCTCGCCAGATCGAAGCGGCTCGCCGTGCCATTTCGCGCCACATCAAGCGCGGTGGCCGGATCTTCATCCGCATCTTCCCGGACAAGCCGATCTCGCAAAAGCCCGCCGAAGTCCGGATGGGTAACGGCAAGGGCAACCCGGAGTACTACGTGGCTGAAATTCAGCCCGGCAAGGTGCTCTACGAGATCAACGGTGTGCCTGAAGCGTTGGCTCGCGAAGCGTTCACGCTGGCTGCTGCAAAGCTGCCGCTGCGTTGCACCTTCGTGGCCCGCATGCTCGGCGCCTGAGAGGAAAGTTCATCATGAATGCATCTGAACTGCGAGCCAAGGATGTGGCTGCGCTCGAAAAGGAAGTCGCTGACCTCCTGCGTGCGCACTTCAACCTGCGCATGCAAAAGGGCACCCAGCAGCTGACCAACCACACGCTGTTGGGCGAGGCCCGTCGCGACATCGCTCGTGCCAAGACCGTCCTGGCCGAAAAGAAGAAGGGAGCGACGAAATGACGCAAGCTCAAGAAGTCGCCGTGGCGACGACTGACAAGACCACCAACACGCGCACCCTGGTGGGCCGTGTGGTCAGCGACAAGCGCGCCAAGACCATCACGGTCCTGGTCGAGCGTCGCGTCAAGCACGAGCTCTACGGCAAGATCGTGGCCCGTTCGCGCAAGTACCACGCCCATGACGAAAAGGGCGAGTACCACATGGGCGACATGGTCGAGATCGCGGAAACGCGCCCGATGTCCAAGACCAAGAACTGGGTGGTGACCCGCTTGATCGAGAAGGCCCGCCTGGTCTGATCGTGTGAGCTGATCGCACGCTGAGTTCGAGGGGCGCAAGCCCCGACGTCTCACATAGCGGCCGGATGCTGGAATACTCCAGCATCCGGCCGTTTTCATTGGGCGGCCCGTTTTCACCCCACCCAAACAAGGACAAGCATGTTGAAAGTTGGAGATCGCCTGCCGGCGACCAAGCTGCAGGAATTCTTCGAAGTCGAAGGCGAGGGCTGCAGCCTCGGACCAAACACCTTCGAGGTTGCGCAATTGGCTGCGGGCAAGACCCTGGCCATCTTTGCGCTGCCGGGCGCCTTCACGCCGACCTGCTCGGCCCAGCACGTGCCCGGCTATGTGGCGAACGCAGAGGCGCTGCACGCTGCTGGCGTAGACGAGATCTGGTGCGTGTCGGTCAACGATGCGTTTGTCATGGGCGCCTGGGCGCGCGACCAGCACACGGCTGGCAAGCTGCGCATGATGGCCGACGGCTCGGCCGACTTCGCCCGCGCGACCGAGCTGACGCTGGACCTGGCTGCGCGCGGCATGGGCGTGCGCTCGCAGCGCTATTCGATGCTGGTTGTCGACGGTGTGGTCAGGACGCTGAACGTCGAGGCGCCAGGCAAGTTCGAGGTCAGCGATGCCCAGACACTGCTGGCACAGGCAAAAGCGCTCTGACGTGCTCGAAGCCCTTGGGGCGCGGGCGCGCAGCCCCAGGTCTTTCTGAAGCAGAGGTGTTGACACCCGCGTTTCACCTCATGCATAATTGAAAGCTTCGCCGGTCTAGGGCCCGCTCGTACGCCAACGCAAACACCGTTGGCCACTCGTGGCGAGACCCGGGCCGGTTTCAGCCCAAGCTGCTTGATGCAAGGCGTGCGCGTTCCAGCGTTCGTTAGGCGTCAAACAAGACGGGACCAATACTGACCGTTCATGTGTCGCCAAGGGGGTGATGCGGGCCGGGAGCAAGTTGGGGAATCGACATGATCCAAATGCAATCGCGGCTTGACGTCGCGGACAACACGGGCGCCAAGTCCGTCATGTGCATCAAGGTGCTGGGCGGCTCCAAGCGTCGCTATGCCGGTATCGGCGACATCATCAAGGTGAGCATCAAAGAAGCCGCGCCGCGTGGCCGCGTCAAAAAGGGCGAGGTCTACAGCGCTGTGGTCGTGCGCACCGCCAAGGGCGTGCGTCGCCAAGACGGCTCGCTGGTCAAGTTCGACGGCAACGCCGCCGTGCTGCTCAATGCCAAGCTGGAGCCGATCGGCACCCGCATCTTCGGCCCGGTGACGCGCGAACTGCGCACCGAGCGCTTCATGAAGATTGTGTCGCTGGCGCCTGAGGTGCTCTGAGCATCTCGCCAAGACTGAAGGAATCGCGATGAACAAGATTCGCAAAGGCGACCAGGTCGTGGTCTTGACCGGCCGTGACAAAGGCAAGCGTGGCACCGTGTCGCTGCGCGTCGACGAGGACCGTGTGGTCGTCGAAGGCGTCAACATGGTCAAGAAGCACGCCAAGCCGAACCCGATGAAGGGCACGACTGGCGGCGTGATCGACAAGACCATGCCGATCCACCAATCCAACATTGCCATCTGGAATGCGGCTGCCGGCAAGGCTGACCGCGTGGGCATCAAGACCCTCGCCGACGGCAAGCGGGTCCGCGTGTTCAAGTCCAGCGGCGAAGAGATCAAGGCTTAAGGCGGGTATCCAGCATGAGTCAAACGCAACAAGCGGCGATCGTCGCCCGGCTGCAGGCCTTCTACCAAGAGAAGGTTGTGCCCGACATGATGGCCAAGTTCGGCTACAAGTCGGTGATGGAAGTGCCGCGCCTGACCAAGATCACCCTGAACATGGGTGTGAGCGAGGCCGTGGCCGACAAGAAGGTCATGGACCACGCCGTCGGCGACCTGACCAAGATCGCAGGCCAGAAGCCTGTGGTCACGAAGTCGAAGAAGGCCATCGCGGGCTTCAAGATCCGTGAGCAGGTGCCGATCGGCTGCATGGTCACGCTTCGTGGCGCGCGGATGTTCGAGTTCCTGGACCGTTTCGTCACCGTGGCCCTGCCGCGTGTGCGTGACTTCCGTGGTATCTCCGGCCGTTCGTTCGATGGCCGCGGCAACTACAACATCGGCGTCAAGGAACAGATCATCTTCCCGGAAATCGAGTACGACAAGATCGACGCGATCCGTGGGATGAACATTTCCTTCACGACCAGCGCGAAGACCGACGATGAGTGCAAGGCACTGCTCGCCGCGTTCCGCTTCCCGTTCAAGAACTGAGGTGACCTGTGGCAAAAACTTCCCTCAAGCAGCGTGAAGACAAGCGTGAAAAGCTGGTCGCCAAGTACGCGAAGAAGTACGCCGAGCTGAAGGCCATCATCGACAACGCAAAGAAGTCGGAAGAAGAGCGTTACGCAGCACGTCTGGAACTGCAGCAGTTCCCGCGCAACGCCTATCCGACCCGCCTGCGCAATCGTTGCGAACTCACGGGTCGTCCCCGTGGCACGTTCCGCACCTTCGGCCTGGCCCGTAGCAAGATCCGCGAACTCGCCTTCAAGGGCGACATCCCTGGCGTGATCAAGGCCAGCTGGTAATCAAGGCGAACTGGAGAATACAGCTATGAGCATGAGTGATCCTATCGCCGACATGCTGACCCGCATCCGCAATGCGCAGGCCGTTGAGAAGACGTCGGTTGTCATGCCGGCTTCCAAGCTCAAGGTTGCGATCGCGCAGGTGCTGAAGGACGAGGGCTATATCGATGCCTTCGCCCTGAAGGGTGAGACCGGCAAGAGCGAACTTGAAATCTCGTTGAAGTACTACGCTGGCCGTCCGGTCATCGAGCGCATCGAACGAGTCAGCCGTCCTGGCCTGCGGATCTACCGCGGCCGTGACGCCATTCCGCAGGTCATGAACGGCCTGGGCGTTGCCATCGTGACCACGCCCCAGGGCGTGATGACCGACCGCAAAGCGCGCGCAGCCGGTGTCGGCGGCGAAGTGCTCTGTTACGTGGCCTAAAGGGAAGGAGTCGAGCAATGTCCCGCGTTGGAAAAATGCCGATCACCGTCCCGCAAGGCGTGGACGTCAAGATCGTGGACGACCAGATCACCGTCAAGGGCGCCAATGGCACCCTGGTGCGGCCGGCGCATGCGCTGGTCAAGGTCGAGAGCGAAGCAGGTGTGCTGAAGGTCAGCCCGACCGACGAGTCTGCTGAAGCCGATGCCATGAGTGGCACCGTGCGCGCGCTGCTGGCCAACATGGTCAACGGCGTCAGCAAGGGCTTCGAGAAGAAGCTCACACTGGTTGGCGTGGGCTTCCGTGCCCAGGCCCAAGGCCAGAAGCTGAATCTGCAGATCGGGTTCTCGCACCCCGTGGTCAAGGACATGCCTGCCGGCATCACCGTGACCACCGCGACCCCGACCGAGATCCTGATCAAGGGCGCCGACCGCCAGGTCGTCGGTCAGCTCGCTGCTGAAGTCCGTGCCTTCCGGCCGCCGGAGCCCTACAAGGGCAAGGGCATCCGCTACGCCGACGAGCGCGTGGTCCTCAAAGAGACCAAGAAGAAGTAAGGAGCGACACCATGCTGACCAAAAAAGAACAGCGTCTGCGTCGCTCGCGTCAAACGCGCGAGCGCATCGCCAAGCAAGGCGTCGCGCGCCTGACCGTCTTCCGCACCAACCTGCACATCTACGCCAGCGTCATTTCCGACGATGGCACCAAGGTGCTGGCTTCTGCGTCCACCGTCGAAAAGGACCTGCGGGCCGAACTGTCTGGCAACGGTGGCAATGCCGCCGCTGCTGCGCTGGTGGGCAAGCGCGTCGCCGAGAAGGCCAAGGCCGCCGGCGTCGAGAAGGTTGCCTTCGACCGCGCAGGTTTCGCCTACCACGGCCGCGTCAAGGCGCTGGCCGAGGCAGCTCGCGAAGCCGGCCTGCAGTTCTGATCGCAAAGGAATACAGAAATGGCAAAGTTTCAACCCCGCGCGCAGACCGAAGGCAATGACGACGGCCTGAAGGAAAAGATGATCGCGGTGAACCGCGTCACGAAGGTGGTCAAGGGTGGTCGCACCCTCAGCTTCGCGGCGCTGACCGTGGTCGGCGACGGCGATGGCCGCGTTGGCATGGGCAAGGGCAAGGCCAAGGAAGTGCCGGTTTCGGTGCAGAAGGCCATGGAATCTGCTCGCCGCGGCATGATCAAGGTCGCGCTGAAGAACGGCACGATCTTCCACAAGGTCGAAGGTGCACACGGCGCAGCCCGCGTGATGATGATGCCGGCACCCGCCGGTACCGGCATCATTGCTGGTGGCCCGATGCGCGCCGTTTTCGAAGTGCTGGGCATCACCGACATCGTCGCGAAGAGCCATGGCACCTCGAACGCCTACAACATGGTCCGTGCCACGCTGGACGCGCTGAAGCGCTCGACCACGCCGGCATCGATCGCTGCCAAGCGCGGCAAGACAGTTGAAGAAATCTTCAACTGAATCGCCGAGGAGAACTTCAATGACTGAAGCCAAGAAGACCCTCACGGTCAAGCTGGTGCGCAGCCCGATCGGTTGCAAGCAATCGCACCGTGACACGGTGCGTGGCCTGGGCCTGCGTCGCGTGAACAGCCAGAGCGTGCTGGAGGACACTCCTTCGGTGCGCGGCATGATCAACAAAATCGCCTACCTGGTCCTGGTGCTCTAAGCGCCCGCCACGAGGAAACGCAACATGCAACTCAATTCCATCAAGCCCGCTGGCGGTGCCAAACATGCCAAGCGCCGCGTTGGCCGCGGCATCGGTTCCGGCCTGGGCAAAACCGCTGGTCGCGGTCACAAGGGCCAGAAGTCGCGTGCCGGCGGCTACCACAAGGTTGGCTTCGAAGGCGGCCAGATGCCGCTGCAGCGTCGCCTGCCCAAGCGTGGTTTCAAGTCGGCCCTGCTGAAGTACAACGCTGAAATCACCCTGGGTGAATTGCAAGCGCTGGACCTGGCTGAAGTTGACCTGCTGGCACTCAAGCAGCGCGGCATGGTGGCCCAGATCGTGAAGAACGTGAAGGTCATCAAGTCGGGCGAGCTGAGCAAGAAGGTGGTCCTGAAGGGCATCGGCGCTACCGCCGGCGCCAAGGCCATCATCGAAGCTGCCGGCGGCGAGCTGGCCTGAAGTCTGACGGCAGATTAGGACACCCACGCCCGTGGCAACCTCACCGAATCAGCTGGCCAAGAATGGCAAGTTTGGCGACCTTCGTCGTCGACTGGTTTTCCTGCTGCTGGCGCTGGTCGTCTATCGCATTGGTGCGCACATTCCCGTGCCAGGCATCAACCCGCAGCAACTGCAGGCCTTGTTCCAGGGTCAGCAGGGCGGCATCCTGAACCTGTTCAACATGTTCTCGGGTGGCGCGCTGTCGCGGTTCACGGTGTTCGCGCTGGGCATCACGCCGTACATCTCGGCCTCGATCATCATGCAGCTCATGAGCTACGTTGTGCCGAGCCTGGAGGCGCTGAAGAAGGAAGGTGAATCGGGTCGTCGCAAGATCACCCAGTACACGCGTTACGGCACCCTGGTGCTTGCGATCTTTCAGTCCCTGGGCATTGCCCTGGCGCTGGAGGGCTCGCAAGGCCTGGTGCTGGATCCTGGCTTCGGCTTCCGCATCACCACCGTGTTCAGCTTGGTGGCAGGCACGATGTTCGTGATGTGGCTGGGCGAGCAGATCACCGAGCGTGGCCTGGGCAACGGGATCTCGATCCTGATCTTCGGCGGCATTGCCGCCGGCCTGCCCAATGCGATTGGTGGCCTGTTCGAACTGGTTCGCACCGGATCGATGAGCATCATTGCCTGCCTGTTCATCATTGCCATCGTCATTGCCGTGACGTTTGCCGTGGTGTTCGTGGAACGGGGCCAGCGCAAGATCCTGGTGAACTACGCCAAGCGTCAGGTCGGCAACAAGGTCTACGGCGGCCAGTCGTCGCACCTGCCCTTGAAGCTGAACATGTCGGGCGTGATTCCGCCGATCTTTGCGTCGTCCATCATCCTGCTGCCGGCAACGGTGGTGGGCTGGTTTGCCACCGGCGAAGGCGTGCGCTGGCTGAAGGACATCTCGTCGGCGCTGTCACCGGGTCAACCGATCTATGTGATGCTGTTCGCCGCGATGATCGTGTTCTTCTGCTTCTTCTACACGGCACTGGTGTTCAACAGCCGCGAGACTGCTGACAACCTGAAGAAGAGCGGCGCGTTCATCCCTGGCATTCGCCCGGGTGAGCAGACCGCGAAGCACATCGACAAGATCCTCGCCAGGCTGACGCTGGCTGGCGCGATCTACATCACGCTGGTCTGCCTGCTGCCCGAGTTCCTGGTCCTGAAGTACAACGTTCCGTTCTACTTCGGCGGCACGTCCCTGTTGATCATCGTTGTCGTGACGATGGACTTCTGGGCCCAGGTGCAGTCGTATGTGATGAGCCAGCAGTATGAATCGCTGCTGAAGAAGGCGAACTTCAAGTCGAGCTGAGCTCGTCCTGAACTGGGTGCCGGGTACGAATTGAGTCGCGCTCATTTCGTGTTGAAACTGAAATGAGCGTTTGAGAAGGTCAAGGAGAAGATCATGAAAGTCGCAGCATCAGTCAAGAAGATGTGCCGCAATTGCAAGATCATCCGCCGCAATGGCGTGGTTCGCGTGATCTGCACCGACCCCCGCCACAAGCAGCGGCAAGGTTGAGTTGCGAGCGCTGACACGAAGCTAAGGAAGCACAATGGCACGTATTGCTGGTATCAACATTCCGCCGCAGAAGCACGCGGAAATCGGCCTGACCTACATCTACGGCATCGGCCGTACGACGGCGCAGAAGATCTGCGAAGCGGTCGGCATTCCCCTGTCCAAGAAGATCAAGGACTTGACCGATGGCGACCTGGAGAAGATCCGGGAAGAAGTCGGCAAGCTGACGATCGAGGGCGACCTGCGTCGCGAAACCTCGATCAACATCAAGCGCCTGATGGACCTGGGCTGCTACCGCGGTTTCCGCCATCGTCGCGGCCTGCCGATGCGCGGTCAGCGCACCCGCACCAACGCTCGCACCCGCAAGGGCCCGCGCAAGGGTGCCGCAGCGCTGAAGAAGTAAGCGCCGTCCGAAACATCTGAAGAGTACAAGACATGGCCAAGTCCCCTGCCAGCACCGCCGCTCGGCGCGTGAGCAAGAAGATCCGCAAGAACATCGCGGACGGCATTGCGCACGTGCACGCGTCGTTCAACAACACCATCATCACCATCACCGACCGTCAAGGCGGCGCGCTGTCGTGGGCGTCGTCAGGTGGCCAGGGCTTCAAGGGCTCGCGCAAGTCGACGCCGTTCGCTGCCCAGGTCGCTGCTGAAACGGCCGGTCGTGCTGCCCAGGAACAGGGCATCAAGAACCTGGACGTGCGGATCAAGGGCCCTGGTCCTGGCCGTGAGTCCTCGGTGCGTGCGCTGGCGTCGCTGGGCATCCGGATCAACTCGATCTCGGACATCACCCCGATCCCGCACAACGGCTGCCGCCCGCAAAAGCGTCGCCGCATCTGAGTTGGCGCAGGGCGTCATGCCCTGCTACAATCGAGAGTTTCCCGAACGCCGGTGCGCGGAACGCTGAAAAGCCTTTCGCTCGCTGGCCGTTTGGGTTCCAGGGGTCTGCTTCGCGAATTGGATGGGTCTGCAGGTTTTGCAAGATCTACCAGCGAGCGCGCAGGCACCGTAAGCCCACCGTCTGAGCGAATTCAAAGAATACCCGCCAGACTCGCGCGAGCCACGGTTTTTCGGCCGCATTCCGTCAGGAGTGTCACGCCGCAGGCCGCGGGCGTCGCGTCAGACAACGACTGAAGGACACAAACGTGGCACGTTACCTCGGCCCCAAGGCGAAACTGTCTCGCCGCGAAGGCACCGACCTTTTCCTGAAGAGCGCTCGCCGCGCCATCAGCGACAAGGCCAAGTTCGACACCAAGCCCGGCCAGCACGGCCGTACCTCGGGTCAGCGCACCTCGGACTTCGGTCTGCAACTGCGTGAAAAGCAGAAGGTCAAGCGCATGTATGGCGTGCTGGAGCGTCAGTTCCGCCGCTATTTCGCTGAAGCCGACCGCCGCAAGGGCAGCACCGGTGCGAACCTGCTGACCATCCTGGAATCGCGACTGGACAATGTGGTGTACCGCATGGGCTTCGGCTCGACCCGTGCCGAAGCCCGCCAACTGGTGTCGCACAAGGCGCTGACGGTCAACGGCATTGTCGTGAACATTCCGTCGTACCAGGTCAAGGCCGGCGACGTGGTGGCGATCCGCGAAAAGTCGAAGAAACAACTGCGTGTCACCGACTCGCTGAAGCTGGCCGAGTCGATCGGCCTGCCGGCATGGGTTGCGGTGGACGCCACCAAGCTCGAAGGCACCTTCAAGAAGGCGCCTGACCGCGACGAATTCGGCGCCGAGATCAACGAATCGTTGATCGTCGAACTGTATTCGCGCTGATCTGATTTCTTGCGCGCACGGCCCTGCCGGCGCGCAGCAGTCACCCCGCTGCGGCAAGCCGGTTCCGCTGCGGGTTTTTCGCTTTCCGGCGTGGTCCGTCAGCCTTATCGGTGTAACGAGCCGAGGGTATTGAGAGGAACTGGACTTACATGCAAACCAATCTGCTGAAACCCAAAGCCATCGTTGCGGAGCCGCTGGGCGGCCACCGCGCCAAAGTCACGCTCGAGCCGTTTGAGCGTGGTTATGGTCACACGCTCGGCAACGCGCTGCGTCGCGTGCTGCTGTCGTCGATGGTGGGTTACGCACCGACCGAGGTCACGATCGCTGGCGTGCTTCATGAGTACTCCACGGTCGACGGCGTCGCGGAAGATGTGGTGCACATCATGCTGAACCTCAAAGGCGTGGTGTTCCGTCTGCACAACCGTGACGAAGTGACCCTTGTCCTGCGCAAGGAAGGTGAAGGCCCCGTCACCGCGGCCGACATCCAGACCCCGCACGACGTCGAGATCGTCAACCCTGAGCACGTCATTGCCCACCTGGCCCACGGTGGCAAGCTGGACATGCAGATCAAGGTCGAGAAGGGCCGCGGCTATGTGCCCGGCAACATGCGCCGCTACGGCGATGAGCCGACGAAGTCGATCGGCCGCATCGTGCTGGACGCATCGTTTTCGCCGGTCCGGCGCGTCAGCTACGCGGTCGAAAACGCCCGTGTCGAGCAGCGCACCGACCTGGACAAGCTGGTGATGGAGATCGAGACCAACGGCGCCATCTCGCCCGAGGAAGCGATCCGCGCATCGGCCAAGATCCTGGTCGAGCAACTGGCCGTGTTCGCACAGCTGGACGCTGGCGAGATCGCCACCTTCGGCGAACAAGCGGCGAAGAGCTCGGCGGTGTTCGATCCGATCCTGCTGCGCCCGGTCGACGAGCTCGAACTGACTGTGCGTTCGGCCAACTGCCTGAAGGCCGAGAACATCTACTACATCGGCGACCTGATCCAGCGCACCGAAACCGAGCTGCTGAAGACGCCGAACCTGGGCCGCAAGTCCTTGAACGAAATCAAGGAAGTGCTGGCTTCGCGTGGCCTGACTCTGGGCGCCCGCCTGGAAAACTGGCCGCCCCAGGGCCTGGATAAGCGCTGATCGACTCACCCCCTACTGGCTTCGCCAGCCCCCTTCGAGGGGGCGCACCTGGTGGACCGGCAGAGCCGGATCCACGGGTGCCGCTGGAAAGGGGCTTTATTTCATGAAGGTGGAGCGTTTTGCTCTGCCAGGTGCCCCCGGCAGTACCTGATCCGGCTGCTGGCAATACTCTAGGAAAGGAAAAGCACCATGCGTCACCGTAACGGTCTCCGTAAACTCAACCGCACCAGCGAACACCGTGCAGCCATGCTGCGCAACATGTGCGTCTCGCTGCTGGAACACGAAGCGATCAAGACCACCGTGCCCAAGGCCAAGGAACTGCGTCGCGTCGTCGAGCCGCTGATCACGCTGGCCAAGGAAGCCACCGTGGCCAATCGCCGCCTGGCCTTCGCCCGCCTGCGCGACCGTGACATCGTCACCAAGCTGTTCAACGAGCTGGGCCCGCGTTACCAGACCCGTCCGGGCGGCTACACCCGCATCCTGAAGATGGGCTTCCGCGTTGGCGACAACGCGCCGATGGCCTATGTCGAGCTGGTCGACCGCCCCGACGCGCAAGCCGAAACGGCCGAAGCCGCGGCGTAAGCCATTCAGCGACGCGGCGGTTCACATCGCCCAGTCCTGAGAACAAGGGCCAGCATCTGCTGGCCTTTTTTCATGGCGCGGTCGCAAGGTGGATCTACCCTGCAACCGTGCCGATACCGCGCGGTGCGGCTGCAGGCGGATGCCACAAGCACCTGTCTGCACCTCGCTTCGTCGAAGCCCTCACACTTCGCCCATGATGTCGTCTTCGTTGCTTTTGCCCTCCCGTGCCGCACGCCCCGTGCCGCGCCGGTTGAACCTCTCCGTGCTGCCCTGGCTGGCGCTGTGCTTCGCACTGCTGCTGGTCAGCCTGATGCGCCCCGCCCACGCCGAACAGGAGTTCCTGGACCCGGCGCAGGCCTTTGTCGTCTCGGCGCAGGCAGCGGACGATCGCAGCGTCGGCCTGCTGTTCAAAGTGGCCTCCGGCTACTACCTGTACCGCGAGCACTTCCAGTTCGAGGCCGACGGCGCCACGCTGGGCGAGGCAGACCTGCCCAAGGGCAAGGTCAAGTTCGACCAGACTTTCCAGAAGAACGTCGAAACCTACCACGGTGACCTTTCGGTCAAGCTGCCGGTCAAGCAAGCCAGTGGCCCGTTCACGCTGCGCGTGGTCTACCAGGGTTGCGCTGAAGCCGGCCTTTGCTACCCGCCGCAAACCTTGACGCTGAAAGTCGCGCTGAAAGGCTTTGGTGGCGACGGCAGCGTGCAGGTCGTGCCGGATGTGGACGCCGTGCCGGATGCTGCCGGTGCCAACAGCTCCGCAGCACCTGACGCGAAGAAGGGCATCGACCTGCAGGCTGCGGCGACCGCAACGCCGGGTGCCGCGCCGGCAACATCGGCCGCGCCTGTGACTGCCGCCGCCGCGCCCGTCAGCGAAGGCAACCGCGTCCAGGCGCTGCTGCAAGGCGGCTCGCTCTGGGCCGTCTGGGGCGCCTTCTGGTTGATGGGTCTGCTGCTCGCCTTCACGCCTTGCGTGCTGCCGATGCTGCCCATCCTGTCGTCCATCATCGCCGGCGGTGGCGCGACCTCGCGGGCACGCGGCTTCGGCTTGGCGCTGGCCTATTCGCTGGGCATGGCGATGATCTACACCGCGCTGGGCGTGGCGGCGGGTTTGGCCGGCGAGGGCCTGGCCGCGGCGCTGCAAAAGCCGTGGGTGCTGGTTCTGTTCGGCTTGCTGCTGGCTGGTTTCTCGCTGTCGATGTTCGACGTGTACGAACTGCGCCTGCCCGGCGGTCTGGCTGGCAAGCTGGACGGCGCGTCGCGCAGCCTGCCGGGTGGCAAGCTGTTCGGCGTATTCCTGATGGGCGGCCTATCGGCGCTGATCGTCAGCCCCTGCGTCACCGCGCCGCTGGCCGGCACGCTGCTGTTCCTGAGCCAGACGCACGACGTGCTGCTCGCCGGCTCGGCGCTGTTCGCGCTGGCGGTGGGCATGAGCACGCCGCTGCTGGTCCTCGGCGCTTCCGCTGGCGCCTGGCTGCCGCGCTCGGGCAGCTGGATGAACGTGGTCAAGCACTTCTTCGGCCTGCTGCTGCTGGCCGTGGCGCTGTGGATCGTGCAGCCGGTGCTGCCACCGGCGCTGGTGCTGGTCGGCTGGGCGGCCTTGTTGCTGGTCGCCGGCTTCATGCTGCGGCCGTTCGACGCCAGCCCGCACAGCGCCGCGCCACGTGTCTGGCTGCAGCGCGCCGCGGGTGCGGCTGCGCTGGTCTATGGCGTGCTGCTGTTGATCGGTGCGGCCTCCGGCGGTCGCGATGCGTTGCAGCCGCTGGTCCACATCGTTTCAGGACGAGCAGCTGGCGCGGCGGAGCAGCCCGCCGAGGCGGGTCTGCCGTTCCAGCCCGTCCGCAGCGTGGCCGAGCTTGATCAGGCGTTGAAGACTGCTGGCCGCCCAGTGATGCTGGACTTCTATGCCGACTGGTGCGTGTCCTGCAAGGAGATGGAGCGTTTCACCTTCAGCGACGCGGCAGTGCGCGCCCGCCTCGCGGGTGCCTTGCTGCTCAAGGCCGACGTGACGGCCAACACTGCAGACGACAAGGCCTTGCTCAAGCGCTTCCAGCTGTTCGGCCCGCCCGGCACGATCTTCTTCAATCCGCAAGGCGAGGAAATCGGCGCGGCGCGGCTGGTCGGTTTCCAGTCGGCGCGGGACTTTGAGAAAACCCTGCAGGGCGCTGGACTCTGAGTCCAATTTCGTTATAGAATGCTAGCTTCAGTCGCGGGGTGGAGCAGTCTGGTAGCTCGTTGGGCTCATAACCCAAAGGTCGCAGGTTCAAATCCTGCCCCCGCAACCAGAATTTCATGATGTTGATTCGCTGTGCAGCATGCCTTAAGAGGCCGCATGGCGCAGTCAAACAAATCGACAGGTGCCGTTCCAGGCGGTGCTTGTGTCCAGCTCAGTCGCGGGGTGGAGCAGCCTGGTAGCTCGTTGGGCTCATAACCCAAAGGTCGCAGGTTCAAATCCTGCCCCCGCAACCAAACAAAATGAGAAGGCCTCCACCGGTCAAACGGTGTGGGCCTTTTGTCATGGCTGCGCCAGATCCTTGCTGCTCGGCGCTGCAGTGCAAAAGAGGGGCGACCTCGTGAGAGGCCGCCCCTTGTCGCGTCAGGCTGCCGTGGCCAATGCCGCTTCCGGCGCTGCGGCGTAGTGCGCATGCTGCATCGAGAACGACGCCCGGCCGGTGCTCAAGGCGCGCAGCTTGCCGATGTAGCCGAACATGGCCTGTAGCGGCACTTCCGCCTGCACTGCTACGGCGGTCGCGCCGCGTGCGTCCTGCCCCAGCACCGTGCCGCGCCGGCGGTGCAGGTCACCGATCACGTCGCCCAGGTGGTCCAGCGGCGTCAGCACTTCGACTGCCATCACCGGCTCCAGCAGCTGCGGACCGGCCTTGGCCATCGCCTCGCGAAGGCCGCGGCCGCCGCCAGCTCGAAGGCCAGGGCCGACGAGTCGCGCGCATGTGCGCTGCCATCCACCAGCGTGGCGCTGAAGTCCACCACCGGCATGCCGGCGAGCACGCCTGACAGTGCCGCCCGGCGAAGGCCTTGCTCAACGGCCGGGATGAACTCACGCGGGATCGCGCCGCCCACCACCTGCTGCTCGAAGCGGAAGCCTTCGCCGCGCGCCAGCGGCACAAAGCGCAGCGTCAGCTCGGCAAACTGGCCCGGGCCGCCACTCTGCTTGCGGTGCAGGTGATGCACTTCCACTTCGCGCGTGATGGTCTCGCGATAGGCCACTTGCGGCCGACCAACCGAGACGTTCACGCCATGTCGGCTGCGCAGCTTTTCGACCGCCACCTCCAACTGCAACTCGCCCATGCCGGACAGGATGGTCTGACCCGACTCGGCGTCCTGCCGCACGCGCAGGCTGGGGTCCTCGCGCTGCAGGATCTGCAGTGCGCGCAGCAGGCCCTGGCTGTCGGCCTGGCGCTGGGGTGCCAGTGCCAGGTCGATGACAGGCTCGGCCACGTCGATGGACTCCAGTTGCAGCGCATGTGCCCGGTCGCTCAGCGTGTGGCCGGTCAACGTGTCCTTCAGGCCGACGATGCCGGCGATGTCGCCGGCCACCAGTTCGTCCTTTTCCACGCGCTGATCGGCATGCACCTCGTACAAGCGCGAGACACGCTCGCTGTGGCCGGTGCTGCTGTTGAAGACCATGTCGCCACGCCGCAACCGGCCGCGGTACAGCCGCACAAAGACCATCGTGCCGTGATCGTCCGTCGCCACCTTGAACGCGAGCGCTGCGAGCGGCCCTTGCGGATCGGCTTCGGGCTGTTCGGCCAGGGCTTCGCCCGGTCGCGGCAGATAGTCCACAACGGCATCCAGCAAGGGCTCGACCCCGCGGTTGCGGAAGGCCGAGCCAGCCAGCACCGGCACCACGGCATTGGCCAGCGTCGCGCGCCGCAGGCCGGCCCGAAGGTTTGCCAGCGGCAGCTCGTCGCCTTGCAGCCTGGTGGCCAGCAATGCATCGTCCTGCTCGATGATGGCCTCGACCAGCTTCGCGCGTTGGCGCGTGGCGTCCTGCAACAGCTCTGCCGGGATTTCGGCTTCGCGCGGCGGCTGGCTCGCATCGTCGCGGTCCCACAGCAGCGCCCGCATCGTCAGCAGGTCCACCACGCCGCGGAAATCGCCTTCCGTGCCGATCGGCAACTGCAGCGGCAGCGCGCGCACGCCCAAGCGCGTCGCCATCATCTCGACCACGCGCGCGAAGTCCGCGCCGGTGCGGTCCAGCTTGTTGACAAACGCAATGCGCGGCACGCGGTATTGGTCCGCCAGGCGCCAGTTGGTCTCCGTCTGTGGCTCCACGCCGGCCACGCCGTCGAACACCACGACTGCGCCATCGAGCACGCGCAGCGAGCGCTTGACCTCGATGTTGAAGTCGATGTGGCCTGGCGTGTCGATCAGGTTGATCTGCGTGCCGCGCCAGTGCACGGTGACTGCCGCGCTGTGGATGGTGATGCCGCGCTGGCGCTCCTGCGGATCGAAGTCCATGCGCGTGTTGCCGGCGTCCACCGTGCCGATGCGGTGGTGCTCGCCGGTGTAGAACAGGATGCGTTCGGTGGTCGTGGTCTTGCCTGCGTCCACGTGGGCGATGACGCCGATGTTGCGGAGGTTCCTGAAGCTCGTATTCATGACAATGCTTTCCGGCCCGTGCGCAACGCGTGCGCAAACGGACCGCCGGGTGACTGGTGCGCCAGCCCGGCAGTGAAGACATTGCCAACAGGGCTAGCGCGAGAGGAAGAAGAAGCTGCTGCAGCCGAAGCGCAGGCGCGGCGAAACGAAGTCCACGCTCCGGCGGGCGGGAATCGTCGCAATCAGCTTGTCGTAGGTGCGCATGGCAGGGGTGAGAGAAGAAAAATCAGGCCCGGAAAACAAAACAACCCGGGAGGACGGAGCCTGCCGGGTTGTGTCTTGAGCACACGGAAGGCAGAGCGCCTTCCGCACACGATCCAATCGCTGTCAGAGGGCGAGCAAGATGGCAGCAAGGGCTGCCTGGATGGCGTGAATGATCTTCATGATGACAAGATTGTCTGCCAGCGCTGAAAGCCTTGCAAGCCGTGAGGTCGCGTTCACGCGACGCTGCCGCCTTCGGCCTGCAAGTTGTCGTGCACGCGCCGCATCAGGCTCAGCAGCTGAGCCTGCTCGGTGGCTGACAGCCCGGTCACGGCCTGGCGGCCAAGGATGCGGCCTTGCGCGTCCAGGCTCTCCATCAGCGCCTGGGCGGCGGGCGTCAGGCGCAGGTGCTGGTGGCGGCGATCGTGCGGATCGGCTTCGGCCGCCAGCAGCCCGCGGTCGCGCAGGCCCTTGATCATGCGAGCCAGCTGGGCCTTGTCGCGGCCGCTGTGCTGCGCCAAGTCGCTTTGCGTGCTGCCCGGCCGGCGGCCGAAAAAGCCCAGCACCTTGCTCTCCAGGTGGGTCAGCTCCGACAGGCCTTCGCTGTCGCGCAGCGCCTGGTACTGGGCCGAGCGCAGCTGGTGCATCACGGTGTGCACCAGCTCCATCAGCTCTTCGCCGCGAGCCTCTTGCGGGCTTGCGATGCTCAAAGCCTTTTGGTTGACATTGTCAATTGATTTGCGCATGATGGATGACATTGTCAATCAATTCGAACCGCCTGACCATGCGCACTGAAGTTGCCGATCCGAATCCGTCCGCCAAGCGCGTGCAGCGTGTGCGCCATGAGCTGAAATTCCGCGAGCTGGAAGTGGTGCGTGTTTCTGACATCACGCCGCACATGCGCGCCGTGGTGTTCAAGGGGCCGCTGGAGGACTTCACCAGTCCGGCCTTCGACGACCACATCAAGCTGTTCATCGCCCAGGCCGACGGCGAAGAAGCCCGGCGCGACTACACGCCTCGCTTCGACGCCGCAAGTGGCGAGCTGACGCTGGAATTCGCGCTGCATGGCGACGGCCCGGCCGCCACCTGGGCCGAGCAGGCGGCCGTGGGCCAGCATGTGCGCATCGGCGGACCGCGCGGCTCTTTCCTGGTGCCGGTGGACTACGCCTGGCATTTGCTGGTGGGCGACGAAACCGCGCTGCCGGCGATCTGCCGCCGCCTTGAAGAACTGCCAGCCGGCACCCGCGTGACGGTGATCGGCCGGGTGCCCGAAGCCGACCGCCGGCCGCTGAGCAGCGCTGCGCAGTTGGACGTGCAATGGGTGGACGATGCCGAGGCCTGCCTGGCTGCCATCCGCGCGTGGACGCTGCCGGCGGGCGAAGGCTACGTCTGGGGTGGCGGCGAGGGCGGCCTGATGGCCGAGCTGCGCCGCGTGCTGGTCGAAGAAAAAGGCCACGACAAGCACGCGATCCGCGCCGCAGCGTACTGGCACGCCGGCCATGGCGCCGATGCGCCGCCGCCCGAGGCCTGATCGCCCTCAGCGCCCGAAGCGCAGCAGCCGCAGCCCGTTGACTACCACCAGCAGGCTGGCGCCCATGTCGGCGAACACCGCCATCCACATGGTCGCCTGGCCGGCCACTGCTAGCGCCAGGAACACCGCCTTGATGCCCAGCGCCAGCGCGATGTTCTGCCACAGCACCGTGTGCGTGCGGCGCGACAACCGCAGCATCTCGGGTACGCGCCGCAGGTCGTCGTTCATGATGACCACGTCGGCCGCCTCGATCGCGACGTCCGTGCCTGCGCCGCCCATCGCAAAGCCCAGGCTGGCACGGGCCAGGGCCGGCGCGTCGTTGATGCCATCGCCGACCATCGCCACCGGCCCGTGTGCCTGCAAGGCTTCGATCGCCTTCAACTTGTCCTCGGGCAGCAAGGGGGCGCGCACGTCCTGAATGCCGACACCCGCGGCAATGGCCTGCGCCGTGACCGCGTTGTCGCCGCTCAGCATCACCGGCGTCACGCCCAGCGCCTTCAGCTCGGCCACGGCTTCGGCCGCATGGGCTTTGACCGTGTCGGCCACCGCCAGCAGGGCGCGCACGGCCTGCGCATCGGCCAGCAGCGTCACGCTGTGCCCGGCGAGTTCATGGGCCTGCATCGCAGCCTCGACGGCCGGTGTCAGCAGGCCCGCCTCGCGCATCCAGCGCGCATTGCCAAGCCGCAGCGCTTGACCGGCGATGCTGGCTTGCACGCCACGCCCTGGCGCGGCGCTGAAGCCGTCCACTTCGGCCGTGCTGGCCTGCGCCAGGCCGGCGGCAATGGCGCGGGAGACCGGATGGTCCGAGCGTGTCGCCAGGCTGCGGGCCCAGTCCAGCACCACCGCGTCGTCGCCGCCAAAAACCTGTTGCGCGACCAGCTGAGGTTCGCCGCGTGTCAATGTGCCGGTCTTGTCCAGCGCCACGCTGCGCAGCAGCCGGGCCTGCTCCAGGTGCACGCCACCCTTGATCAGGATGCCGCGACGTGCGGCGGCGGCCAGGCCGCTGACGACGGTGACCGGCGTGGAGATCACCAGCGCGCAGGGGCAGGCGATGACCAGCAGCACCAGTGCCTTGTAGGCTGCTTGCAGCCAGGGCGTGTCCAGCAGCAGCGGCATGCCCAGCGCGACGGCCGCGGCAATGGCGAACACGGCCGGCGTGTAGACCGTCGCAAGCCGGTCGACCAGGCGCTGGGTCGGCGCGCGCTGGCCCTGGGCGTGTTCAACCGCGCGGATGATGCGGGCCAGCAGCGTGTCGGTCGCCGGCTGGGTGCTGCGAATCTCCAGTGCGCTGCCCTGGTTCACGGTACCGGCGAAGACGGTGTCGCCCGGCGCCTTGTCCACCGGCACGCTTTCGCCGGTGATGGCGGCCTGGTCCACCGCGCCCTGGCCAGTGAGCACCACGCCGTCCAGCGGCAGGCGCTCGCCCGGCTTCACGCGCAGCACCGCGCCAATGGCGACCTGGGCCAGCGCCTGTCGTTGCCAGCTGCCATCGGGCTGGCGCACCTCGGCTTCTTCGGGTGTGAGCGCCATCAGGTTCTGGATCGCGCCGCGGGCCCGGTCCACCGCCCGCGCCTCGATCAGCTCGGCCAGCGAATACAGCGCCATCACCATCGCCGCCTCGGGCCAGGCACCGATTGCAAACGCGCCCAGCACCGCCACTGTCATCAGCGCGCTGATGTTCAGCTGCAGCCGGCGCCAGGCGGCCAGGCCCTTGCGCAGCACGCTGAAGCCCGCCAGCACGATGGCCAACGCGGCCAGGCCCATGCCCAGCGCCTGCAGGATGGGCGTGGCGGGTGCGAGCAGGTCCAGCAACTCGGCGCCGGCCGCAATCACCAATGCGGCGACCAGGCGCAGCGTCTCGCGCCGCAGGGCCTGTCGGCCGGTGTCGGCAGGCAATGGGGCGGACAGGGTTTCGGTGGCGAAGCCGGCGGCCTGGATCGCAGAGACCACGCCGGGCCAGGCCTCGGCCGGAACTGAGACCGCCAGCGCCCGCGCCGGCAGGTCGAACTTCAGCTGCTCGATGGCGCCAAACGTGGCCAGCGCCGCGCGGATCTGGTTTTCCTCGACGGGGCAATCCATGTCCGGGATGCGCAGCAGCAACTGACCCGGCGCGGCGGCGGTGGCTGCTCGCAAAGGCGCTGCTTCGTGGGCGCAGCAGCCACCACAGGACGCGGCGGGCGCTGGCGCGTGATCGTGGTCGTGGTCGTGGTCGTGGTCGTGGTCGTGGTCGTGCGGCCGGGCGGTGTGGTTGGACATGGCGGTTTCCAGAGCGTTGGCCGGATTGGAAAGCCTGTAGCCACTCCAGAGTCAAGCCGCTGCCGCCAGCAGGGAGAAGCGGCCTGGCTGCCTAGAATTGCCGCACCCAGACTTGAAGGTCACGAAGATGAAGATTGGCGTTCTGGCCGAGGCGGCTGCCACGCCGGTGGAGACCATCCGCTACTACGAGCGGCAAGGGCTGCTGCCGGCGCCTGCGCGCACCGAGGGCAATTTCCGGGTCTACCTGCCGGAGCACCTGGCGCGGCTGCAGTTCATCCGCCACTGCCGCGGGCTGGACATGTCGCTGGACGAGGTGCGGCAGTTGCTGCGCTTCAAGGACGCGCCCGGCGGCGACTGCCATGACGTGAACCAGCTGCTGGACGCGCACATCGGCCATGTCAGCCAGCGCATCCGCGAGCTGCGCCAACTGGAAAAGCAGCTGAAGGCCTTGCGCGAGCAGTGCAGCGGTGCTTCGGCGGCGGCGCAGTGCGGCATCCTGTCCGGGCTGGAATCGGCCGCGTGCGAAATGGCGCCTGCGCAGGGCAACAAGGCTGGCGGCCACCTGCGGGCGGTGCACGGCGGACCGGCCCATGCGGGCCATGTCCACGAGCCGGTGCAGGTCATCCAGGCCGGCTTGAACCTGTCGTCGGGGCAAGGGTCCTAGCGGGTCCTACAATCGGCGGTTGCCGTGTGCCCCGGGTCTTCGAGCAAGACCCTGGTCGGTGCTGCGGGCTTTTTGCGTGGCCGCCTCGTGGCGACCACACTCTCCCACAAGGAATTCACGTGTCGATCTCTTCTGTTTCTCTTGCCCAGGCCGCTGGTGGCATGTCCGGTCTGGTCCAGTTCCTGCCGATGGTCGGCATCTTCGTGGTGATGTACTTCATCATGATCCGGCCACAGATGAAGCGCCAGAAGGAGCTGAAGGCCATGATCGAGGCGCTGGCCAAGGGCGATGAAGTCGTCATCGGCGGCGGGCTGCTGGGCCGCATCAGCAAGGTCTCGGAAAGCATCCTGTTTGTCGAGATCGCCAAGGACGTCGAAGTCCAGGTGCAGCGCCACACCGTCGTGCAGGTGCTGCCCAAGGGTTCGATGAAATAAGCTGCGCCGCTGGCGTCCGCCTTTTCGTTTCTTTGCCTTCTGAATCCGGTCGGCCCGCCTTGGCGGGCCGTCGTCACATGGCGCGGGCTGTGTCCCAGCCCGCGAACTGCCCATGAATCGCTACCCTCTGTGGAAATACGTGCTGCTGGCGTTCGCGCTGGTCATCGGCCTGGTCTACACGCTGCCCAACCTGTTCGGCCAGTCGCCAGCGGTGCAGGTTTCCAGCGGCAAGGTCGTTGTCAAGGTCGACGGCTCGCTGGTGGGCCGGGTGCAGCAGGCGCTGGACGCCGCCGGGCTGAAGCCCGACTACGTGCAGCTGGAAGGCAACTCGGTGCGCGCGCGCCTTGCGGACACGGATGCGCAGCTCAAGGCCAAGGACGTGATCGGCAAGGCGCTGAACGCCGATCCGAATGATCCGTCGTACATCGTTGCGCTGAACCTGGTGTCGCGCTCGCCGCAGTGGCTGGCCAGCCTGCATGCGCTGCCGATGAACCTGGGCCTGGACCTGCAGGGGGGCGTGCATTTCCTGATGCAGGTCGACATGAAGGCGGCGCTGACCAAGAAGGCCGAATCGCTGACGGGCGACATCCGCACGCTGCTGCGCGACAAGAACGTGCGCCATTCCGGCATCTCGCGCGACGGCAACACGGTCACCGTCAACTTCCGCGACGAGGCCACCCGCACCACCGCGCTGGGCCTGTTGAGCGACAGCCTGCCCGATGTGCAGTGGACGCCGCAGGCCGGCGCGAATGGCGACCTGTCGCTGAGCGGCGCGCTCAAGCCCGCCGAGGCCATCAAGGTGCAGCAGGCCGCGCTCAAGCAGAACATCACCACGCTGCACAACCGGGTCAACGAACTCGGCGTGGCCGAGCCGGTGATCCAGCAGCAGGGGCTGGACCGGGTCGTCGTGCAACTGCCTGGCGTGCAGGACACCGCCAAGGCCAAGGACATCATCGGCCGCACCGCGACGCTGGAACTGCGCATGGTCGACGACAGCGCCGAAGCCGCTGCGGCGGCCACCGGCAGCGGGCCGGTGCCGTTTGGCACCGAGCGCTACGTCGAGCGTGGTGGTCGCCCGCTGATCGTCAAGCGCCAGGTCATCCTCACCGGCGACAACCTGGCCGACGCGCAACCCGGCTTCGACGACCACCAGCAGCCGGCCGTGCACCTGAAGGTCGATGCCAAGGGCACGCGCATCATGCGCGACATCTCGCGCGACAACGTCGGCAAGCGCATGGCCATCCTGCTGTTCGAGAAGGGCAAGGGCGAGGTCATCACCGCGCCGGTGATCCGCGGCGAGCTGGGTGCCAGCTTCCAGATCTCGGGCAGCATGACAACCCAGGAAGCCACCGACACCGCGCTGCTGCTTCGCGCTGGCTCGCTGGCCGCGCCGATGGAAATCATCGAAGAACGCACCATCGGCCCCAGCCTGGGCGCCGACAACATTGCCAAGGGCTTCCACAGCCTGACCTATGGCTTCGCGGCGATCGCCGTGTTCATGTGCCTGTACTACCTGCTGTTCGGCGTGTTCTCCACGCTGGCCTTGGCCTTCAACCTGCTGATGCTGGTGGCCATGCTGTCGATGATGCAGGCCACGCTGACGCTGCCCGGCATTGCCGCCATTGCGCTGGCGCTGGGCATGGCCATCGACGCCAACGTGCTGATCAACGAGCGGGTGCGCGAGGAATTGCGCAACGGCAGCTCGCCGCAGGCGGCGATCCACGCGGGCTATGAGCGTGCGTTCGCGACCATCCTGGACTCCAACATCACGACGCTGATCGCCGGCGTTGCGCTGCTGGCCTTCGGTTCAGGGCCGGTGCGCGGTTTCGCGGTGGTTCACTGCCTGGGCATCGTGACTTCGATGTTCTCCGCGGTGATGTTCTCGCGTGGCTTGGTGAACCTCTGGTACGGCCGCCAGAAGAAGCTCAAGTCGGTTTCCATCGGCCAGATCTGGCGCCCGGCGGGTGCCGCTGGCGCCTCGACATCGACCGAGGTCCAACCCTCCGACGCCAGCTGACAGGCTTCTGCCGCAGCCCCGCAAGCAACGTTCTCCCAGAGGTTCTGCCATGGAATTCTTCCGTATCCGGCGCGACATCCCGTTCATGCGGCATGCGCTGGTGTTCAACGCTATCTCGGCGCTGACCTTCGTCGCCGCCGTGTTCTTCCTGGTCACGCGCGGCCTGCACTTCTCCAACGAGTTCACCGGCGGCACAGTGCTGGAGGTGGCCTACACCCAGGCCGCCGACCTGGCCCGCACCCGCGAGGTGGTCGAGAAGATGGGTTTTGGCGAAGTGCAGGTGCAGAATTTCGGCACCTCGCATGACGTGATGATCCGCCTGCCGGTCAGCAAGACCACCAAGGCTGCCGACATGGCCAGCAACGTGTTTGCCGAGCTGTGCCACGCTGAATCCGGCCAGGTGGCTGACCGCCAATACACCACGCCACAAGGCGAGCAGGTGAGCCGCAAGGCTTGCGAAGTGGCCGGTGCCGAGCCGCTGAAGCTCTCGCGCACCGAGTTCGTCGGCCCGTCGGTCGGCGAAGAGCTGGCCTGGGACGGCGGCAAGGCGCTGATCTTCGTCGTGCTGGGCATCATGGCCTATCTTGCGATCCGCTTCGAGTGGAAGTTCGCGGTCGCCGCGATCATCGCCAACCTGCACGACGTGGTCATCATCCTGGGCTTCTTCGCCTTCTTCCAGTGGGAGTTCTCGCTCTCGGTGCTGGCGGCGGTGCTGGCGGTGCTGGGCTACTCGGTGAACGAGTCGGTGGTCATCTTCGACCGGATCCGCGAGGCCTTCCGCAAGTACCGCAAGATGAGCACCCACGAGGTGATCGACCACGCGATCACGTCGACGATGAGCCGCACCATCATCACCCACGGTTGTACCGAAATGATGGTGCTGTCGATGCTGGTGTTTGGTGGCCCCACGCTGCACTACTTCGCGATTGCGCTGACCATCGGCATCCTGTTCGGCATCTATTCGTCGGTGTTCGTCGCCGCGGCCATTGCGATGTGGCTGGGCGTCAAGCGAGAGGACTTGATCAAGTTCTCGGCGGCCAAGGAAGGTGATCCGAACGATCCGAACAGCGGAGCGGTGGTGTAGAGTGGAAAGTCCACTCGAACAGATACGGATTCATGCCTGACGCAGTTGCCGGCGCCCCCACGATAGACCAGGCCCGGCATTTCTTTGCCGACCAGGTCTTGAAGGACTTGCAGCCGCTGCGTGAGGCTGCGATCGCCGAGGCGCATGTGCTGCTGGACCAGACTGCCGAGCGCGCGGTGATGCAGCTGCGCCAGGACACGCTGCAGGACCTGATGCGCAATGGCAGCCAGTGGTTGCCGCTGGTCGCCAGCACGCTTCGCGCCAAGCTCTTGCCGGAAGCACCGCACACCACGCTGGCCGAGTTCGCTGGCGCCTTTGCTGGCGGCGGCGGGCTGCAACTGGTCGACGACGCGACCATCCAGCGCAACATCCTGATCTCCCGGCTCACGCTGGCCGTGCTGGACCGCACGACCTGGGAATTTGCCGACCTGCGCGCGCGGCTGACCGATCTGTCCGGCCAGAGCGACCTGGACGACGACGACCTGTTCCGCCCGCAAGTCGTGGCGCGCGGCATGCTGAAGGCCTGGCTGGAAGCCGGGCTGACGCTGGAGAGCTGGCGCATGCTGGAGAACGTGCTGCACAAGGCCTGTTCCGAGCACGTCGAAAAAGCCTTTCACGCGACCAATCAGTGGTTGATTGAGCGTGGCGTGCTGCCCCGCGTCGACCTGCGACCCTTCATCCGCCGCTCCGACGGCACCAGCACCAGCCCCACGCCGCTGGACACCACCAGCGGCGCACCTTCCACCACGTCCGGACCCAGCACCCAGTCCGACAACTCCGGCTGGAGCGAACCCCAGCCACTGGGCCCCAACATCAGCCGGGTCATGCCGGCTTCGCTGTCGCAAGGTAGCGGCCAGGGCGGCCAGCACCCATCCGGCCAGCGTGCCCAGGGTGGCCAGCCGCAAGGCGGCGCGGTGGCGCGCGGCGGTGCGGGTGGACCCGGCTTGTCCATGCGGCCACAGGCTGCGGGCTATCGAACCGGTGTTGCCGGTGCGCCTGGCCAGGATGGGCCCGGCGGCGAAATGGCCGAAGGACAGGGCGGGCAGGGCGGCTGGACCACCGGTCCGGGTGGTGCGGTCCCACCGGGTGCGGGCGGCATTGCAACCGGCCCTGGCGGGCCGGGCGGCCCCGGGCGCGCGGGCGGCGGTGCCGGTGGCATCGGGGGTTACAGCACCGGTTACCACACGGGTGCCTCCACCGGCATGAGCGGTGGGCTGGACGACGAAACCCGCATGATGACTCGCCAGGCCGGTGGCGGGGCTTTGCAGCGCGCCGAAGCCGTGCTGGGCCAGTTCAGCGACATTCTTGAACGCCACCTGCCCGGTTTCCGAGATCAGGCGCCCGGCCGTGGCCCGTCGCAGCAGCTGTCACAAGCCATGGCCCAGGCGCAGATCCGCGTGGTGGCCCAGGTCGAGGCGCAGCAGGCGGCTGGCGGTGTGGGTCCTAGCGGCGAATTGCTGGCCTCGCCGGCCCAACTCGTGGCCGAGCTTCGTGAGCGCCAGCAGACGCTCAAGCAGGCCGCGGCCACGCCGGAAGAGCGGGCCACGGTCGAGTTGGTGGCGCTGCTGTTCCAGAGCATCCTGACCGACGAGCGCATTCCCGCACTGCTGCGCATCTGGTTTGCCCGGCTGCAGATGCCGGTGCTGCGGGTGGCGCTGGCCGAACCCGATTTCTTCTCCGGTGCCGACCACCCGGCTCGCCGGCTGATCGACCGCCTGGGGGCCTGCGTGATGGGTTTCGAGGGCGATGCGGAGGTCATCGGCACGCCACTGGAAGCCGAGATCCGCCGCGTGGTGCAGGTCGTCGAGGCTTTCCCCGACACGGGCCGGCGTGTGTTCCAGGCCGTGCTGAGCGAATTCGAGAAATTCCTGGAGCGCTATTTCAGCGAGCGCAACGATGCGACCAAGGCCGGCGTGTCGCTGGCGCAGCAGATCGAGCAACGCGAGACGCTGGCGATCCAGTACACGATCGAGTTGCGCAAGATGCTCAACGAGCTGCCTGTGCAGGAGGGCGTGCGCGACTTCCTGTTCCACATCTGGGCCGACGTGCTGGCGACCACCGCGGTGCGCCACGGCCCGCACAGCGACGAGGTGAAGACGGTGCGCGACGCTGCAGCCGATCTGATGTGGGCGGCAGGCTCCAAGACCACGCGCGAGGAACGCGCCGAGGTCATTCGCCGGCTGCCACCGCTGCTGGGTGTGATCCGCCGCGGCATGAACGCCGCGGGCCTGGATGCGCGCAAGCAGGAAGATGCCGTCAAGGCACTGAATCTGGCCCTCACGGCGGCCTTCAGCGCACGCGCCACGTCAGTCAGCCCGGAACAGCTCGAACACCTGAAGCAGCGGCTGGCAACCATCGAGGAACTGATGCCGGACGACGATCTCGAGCTGGACGATTCCTGGGTACTGGACGAGGCCAACCACCGCAACGAAGGCTTGGAAATCGTCGCCGAAGGCGGCTCGATGCCAGGCCCTTCGATGCTGGCCGCTGCGGCGCAACTGCAGCCGGGCAGCGCCTACACGCTGGAGCTGCGTGGCCGCCGCGAAACGGTTCGGCTGTCGTGGCAGGGCATGCACAAGCAGCTGTCTTTGTTTGTCGGTTCGCAAGGGCGTTGCGTGTTGTTCCAGAAGACGCGGCTGGCGGCTTTCCTGCAGGCGGGCTTGCTGGTGCCGGTGCAGGACGAGTCGCTGACGATTTCCGCGACGCGCGACGCGCTGCGCAAGCTCAGTGCCGATCCCTCTCGCCTGATGGCCGACGCTTGAAACCTGCCGCCCGAAAGCACCAAAGCCCGGCATGCCGGGCTTTGTTTTATGTGGGTCCGTGGGGCCGGGGTCAGTGGATCAGCCTGTCTTCCGGCGCGACGAAGAGTTCGTCCAGGATCAGCGCGTCGGGTTCTTCGCCCTGGCTCCAGAACACCATCAGCACGATGATCTTCAGGTCGTCCAGCGTCAGCGGGCTGCCTACGGCGGTCGCCCGGTCAATCACGCGCTCACGCATGGGCGGTGGCAAAACCCCCGCCGACTCCAGAAAACTGATGAATCCCACCGATTCATCGCCCAGCAAGTCCAGTTCGCGCGGCAGGTAGACCCGCAGGCTTTGCGGACTTTGCGGCGCACTTTGGGTGCTGTCGGCAGTGGCGGCCAAGCCATCCAGCCAGCTCAAAGCTTCCTGGATCTCGTCGGACTCGAACCCGACAGCCGACAGCTTTCGCGTCAGCTGGTCGTGATCCGGGCAGGCATCGGGCCGCCAGTAGTTTTCGTACAGGTAGACCAGAACATCGAACATGAACTGACTATACCCGTTTGCGCTTGACACACTGGTGCAAAGAAGCCGGCCTGTCAGCCGGGTGTTTGGCGCACCGCGTGGGGCCTGTTTCAGGTCGTCGCGCGGCGCTGCAGCAGCCCGCCGGGCAGCCGCACGACCAGGCCGTCCAGCTCCAGCTCGAGCAGCCTGGCCAGCAGCCGGTCAGCAGGCCAACCGGTGCGGGCGACCAGCGCGTCCACCGTCGCTGCCTCGTGCCCCATGGCAGTCAGCAGCGGGTCTTCCTTGTCAGGCCGAGGCGCTGGGGCCTGTGCTTTGGGTTCGGGCTCGGGCGTCTGCGGATTCCAGGCGACTGCACCGGTGGTGCGCACCGGGTGCGCGCTGCCGCGACGCACGCGTGGCCGGCTGCCTTCGGGCGGCGGTGTCGGCGCGGCCCAGCCCAGCAGTTCGAGCAACTCCTGCGGCGACTCGATCAGCGCCGCACCATCCTTGATCAGCTGATGGCAACCGCGCGACTGAGCCGAACCGATGGCGCCGGGCAGGGCCATGACTTCGCGGCCGGCATCCAGTGCCAGCTTGGCGGTGATCAGCGAGCCGGAATGCAGCGTGGCCTCGACCACCAGCGTGCCCTGGGCCAGTCCGGCAATGATGCGGTTGCGGCGCGGGAAATTGGCCGGCAGCGACGCCGTGCCCAGTGCAAACTCGCTGAGGATCAGGCCTTGTTCGGCGATCTTGCGCGCCAGCGCCAGGTGGCGGCGCGGGTACATCAGGTCCAGCCCGGTGCCCACCACTGCGATGGTGCCGCCCATGCCGTCCAGCGCGCCTTCGTGCGCCGCACCGTCAATGCCCAGCGCGAGGCCGGAGACCACGCAGATGCCGGCCTTGCTGGCGGTGTCGGCGAAGCGGCGTGCGTGTTCCAGGCCATGCGGTGTGGCGTCCCGGCTGCCAACAATGGCCAGCGCCGGGTATTGCAGCCGGTCCAGGTCACCCACGGCGTACAGCAGCGCTGGCGGGTCGACGGTCTGCAGCAGCGGTGCCGGATAAACAGGATCGCCCAGCGTCAGCAAATGGCGCTGGCCCGGCGCCTCGGCCAGCCAGGCCAGCGTGCGGTCGACCAGTGCCAGTGTGTCGCCATTGGGCGCCGACAGGGCCTGGGCGCAAGCCGCGCCGGCCACTTCATGCCAGGCGCTGCGAGGCGCTGCCAGCACGGCCTGTGGCGAGCCAAACGCGGCCAGCAGGCGGCGAACCGATTCACCGCCAGCGCCCGGCGTGTGCACCAGCAGCAGCCAGGCTCGGGCTTCAGCCTCGGGCAGCTTCGTGGTGCTCATGGCGGCGGAGCCAGCGCTGAGGGCGCGCGCATCGCGGCAGGCCAGTGCGGCCTGCCGTTGCGGGCTCAGGGCTGGGTGAACTTGTCGCCAGAGTGCACGGGGTCCTGTACTTGCAGGATCAGCGCGTAGGACACGCGCTCGAAGACGCGGAAGACGAACAGCAGGCCGTGGCGCTCGTCGGGCAACACCAGCATCTTGCTCTTGTCGGTCGGGTCAGGGCGCCGGGTGCCGGCGCGCCAAAGCGCCAGCACATGGCCGCGCTCGACGCCATCGCGCAGGCCGCGGTTCAGCGACACGATCTGGTTCTGGCCGGCGTTCAGGCCATCCCCATAGACGGCAATGATCCTGCCCTTCAGGCCATTGGACGGGGCGTGCGGTGCAAACGGGCTGGTGTCGCGCGGGGGCAGCGGCGCCAGGTGGTCGCCGACATTGGCTTCTTCGCGCAGCGTGTTGATGCGGAAGACCGATGGCGCGATCTCGTCGGCGCTGGTGAGCGAGCTCACATCGGGCTTGGCGATCAGCTCTGCGGTGCCGACATGGCGAGCCTCGAAGCCCAGGATCTCGCCGGTTTCTGGATCGGTCAGCGGCTTGGGTTCGCGGAACAGCTGCCAGTTGCGGGCGGCATCCACGTCACCCTTGACATAGGCGGTTTCACCGCGCGAAAGCAGCACGCGGCCTTCCTGGGTGGCAACGATTTGCGGCGACAGTTCCAACTGGTTGGTCTCGAAGACCACCGCGTCGTTCAGGAACGGGCCGATCAGGTGCATGGGCACCGAGGAGATCGCGTCGGTGATCAGCGGCTCGGAACGCACCCGCGGCGACAGCTTTTCCTCGTTGCCCACCGGGCGGCCCAGCGTCAGCCGCGCGCGGCCATTGGACTTGTCCAGGAACAGCACCTGGCCCGGGTAGATCAGGTGCGGGTTGTGGATCTGCTCCATGTTCATGCCCCAGAGCTCGGGCCAGCGCCACGGGCTCTTCAGGAACAGCTTGGAGATGTCCCAGAGCGTGTCGCCCTTCTTGATGGTGTAGCTGTCAGGCGCATTGGGCGACAGCTCCGACAGCGGCACACCGGCCTGGGCCACCTGCTGAGCAGTGCTGCGCTGGCCTGGGGTGATGGGGTAGTCCACCGCAAAGGCACCCGAGGCAGTCAGTGAGCCGGCCAGGGCGAAGAACAATGGGGGCAGGCAGTGGAATGACAGACGGCTCATGGATGGAGACTCCCGGACGATGAGCCGGAAATTTGTGACAGTGCAACAATTCCGGTTGACGGCGGTCGGGCGCTGGAGGCCCACCCGTCGCATGACCACCGGCGGGCAATGCTAGAAACTCCGGCAAATTCTGCCCCTAAACCCTTGATGCCGCAATGAAATCGGTTTAACGAAACAGGCTGAAACAGCTGTGTTGTGAAACCGCACGTTGTGCAGGGTCAACAATGGCGAGTGCGCTTGCTCCTTTTTTGCACACCGCTGACAGATCGATTCCCATCCTTTCCGACACCATGGCCCTGCTTCCGATTCTTCGATATCCCGATCCCCGCCTGCACAAGGTGGCCGAACCGGTGCTGGCGGTGGACGCCGAAGTCCGGCAACTGGTCGACGACATGCTGGCCACGATGTACGAGGCCGAAGGTGTTGGCCTGGCCGCGACCCAGGTCGACGTGCACCGCCGCGTGATCGTGATGGACACCTCCGAGGGCCGCGACCAGCCGCTGGTGCTGATCAACCCGGAGCTGCTGAAGCTCAGCGACGAGATGACCGTCGGCGAGGAAGGTTGCCTCTCCGTGCCCACGATCTATGACGAGGTGCCCCGGCACGCCAGGGTCACCGTGCGTGCGTTGGGCCGTGACGGCCAGCCCTACGAATTCGATGCGGACGGACTGACGGCGGTCTGTGTGCAGCATGAAATGGATCACCTGGCCGGCAAGGTGTTCGTCGAATACCTGAGCCCACTCAAGCAAGGCCGCATCAAGACCAAGATGCTGAAGAAGACGCGCGACGACGCCAAATCCCGTTGAGCGCGCCGGAATCGACGCGCATGGGTGATTCTTCGTCTTCTCAGGACGCCTCGGCTCCGCGTCCGCTGAAACTGGTGTTCGCCGGCACGCCCGAATTCGCCTCGGTGGCACTGCAGGCCTTGCTGGCCGCCGGCTTCGAAGTGCCGCTGGTGATGAGCCAGCCAGACCGCCCGGCCGGCCGCGGCATGAAGTTGCAGGCCTCGCCGGTCAAGGCGCTGGCGCTTCAGCACGGCGTGGCGGTCAGCCAGCCGCGCAGCTTGCGGCTGGACGGCAAGTACCCGGAAGACGCCGCTGCGGCGCGCGAAGCCTTGCTGGCCGCAGCGCCCGACGTGATGATCGTCGCCGCCTACGGTCTGATCCTGCCGACCTGGGTCCTGGACCTGCCGCGCCTGGGCTGCCTGAACATCCACGCCTCGCTGCTGCCCCGCTGGCGCGGCGCTGCCCCGATTCATCGCGCCATCGAGGCCGGCGATGCGTGCACCGGCATCACCATCATGCAGATGGACGCCGGCCTGGACACCGGCGACATGCTGCTGATCGGCGAACAGCCCATTCAGGCAGGCGACCGCACCACCACGCTGCACGACCGTCTGGCCGTCCAGGGCGGCGAGTTGATCGTGCAGGCGCTGCAAACCCTGCAGCGCGGCGAGCCGCTGCCGGCCATGCGGCAGCCGGAAGAGGGCGTCACCTACGCCCACAAGATCGACAAGGCTGAAAGCGCGATCGACTGGCGGCTGCCGGCCGCGTTGATCGAGCGCCGGGTGCGTGCGTTTGACCCGTTCCCGGGCGCCAGCTTTGTCTGGGATGGCGAGCTCGTGAAGCTCTGGCAGGCCGAGTTGCGACCGGCACCAGCTGGCGTGCAGCCCGGCCAGGTCCTGGCAGCGGGCGACGAATTGCGCATCGCCTGCGGCGAAGGCGCGCTGGCCCTGCGACAGGTCCAGCGGCCTGGCGGTAAGCGCTTGCCGGTCGCGGCGCTGCTGCAGGCCAAGCCTGGCCAGGTCGGACAGACCCTGCCGTTGCCCGAGTGAACCGGCGCAACGGTTGAACTTCGGCGGTCCGCCGCCATCTGATCCAGTGACACGGTCATGGGGCCGCGTCGGTCGCGCCGCCTGTTGGCGCGTGTGTTTCGATGCTGGAAGGAAAGTTCGCCATGTTCAACCTGATGAAGACCGCCGTGCTGATGGCGGCCATCACCGCGCTGTTCATGACCATTGGCCGGCTGCTGGGCGGCCAGCAAGGCATGGTGCTGGCGCTGGTGATTGCGCTGGGGATGAATTTCTTCAGCTACTGGTTCTCCGACAAGATGGTCCTGCGCATGTACAACGCGCAGGAAGTCGACGAAACCACCGCGCCGCAGTTCTACCGCCTGGTGCGCGAGCTCGCGGCCAAGGCTGAGCTGCCGATGCCGCGGGTCTACCTGATCCAGGAAGACGCGCCCAATGCCTTTGCCACCGGCCGCAACCCGCAACACGCCGCAGTGGCCGCGACCACCGGCATCCTGCGCGTGCTCAGCGAGCGCGAGTTGCGCGGCGTGATGGCGCACGAGCTGGCGCACGTGAAGCATCGCGACATCCTGATCTCGACCATTAGCGCGACCATGGCCGGCGCCATCAGCATGCTGGCCAATTTCGCGATGTTCTTTGGCGGGCGCGACAGTGAAGGCCGCTCGGTCAATCCCATCGTCTCGATTCTGGTGATGCTGCTCGCGCCGCTGGCTGCCAGCCTGATCCAGATGGCCATCAGCCGCTCGCGCGAGTTCGAGGCCGACCGCGGTGGCGCGCAGATCTCCGGCGACCCGCAGGCCCTGGCCTCGGCGCTGCAGAAGATCCACCGCGCAGCGCAAGGCCTGCCGCTGGAAACCACCGAGCGCCACCCGGAAACCGCGCAGATGATGATCATGAACCCGCTCTCCGCCGGCGGCCTGCGCGGGCTGTTCTCGACCCATCCTTCGACCGAGGAGCGTGTCGAGCGCCTGCTCGCCATGGCCGCGGGACGCTGAGAAGACCCGCTTTCCGGCGCCAGATCGGGCCATCGCAGGCTCAAGCCCGCGGTGATGCGGGCCGATAGACCAGGGATGCGCCGCATCCTTGTGTCTACCCTTGTCCTTGCCAGCCTGCTGGCCGGCTGCGACCAGTTGGGCATCGAGTCCGCCACCGTCGTTGCCGAGAAGAAGTCCGCCGAGGGCAAGGCCATTGGTGCGGCCTGCCGCCACGCTGGCCGCGCCATCGAAGACTGCTACACGCTGAACAAGAAGGCCGAAAAGGCGTCCATCTACGCCGGCTGGCGGGAGATGGACGACTACATGCGCGAAAACAAGATCGAACCGGTGGTGCCGGTGATCAAGCCGGAAGAGAAGAAGCCCAAGCCGCCCGAAGGCGATGACGCTGCCGACGACAGCAAGCCTGCTGCCAGCGAAGCCGGGAAAGACGGCAAGGACGCCAAGCCTGCCAAGGACGCCAAGGACGCCAAGAAACCGGCGCACTGACCCAGGCCCGCGGGCTGGGCTTCAGGCTGCATGCCATTCCAGGTGTTGCCTGGCGAAGATCTCGCGCAGCTGGCCGGCCTGGCCCAACGCGGTGAGCGCCTGGGTCAGGGCCTGAGCCAGGTCCATACTGTCGCGTTTGACGGCCAGACCCACGGCCCAGCCGTCACGCGGCGCGCGCGGCATGGGCAACGGGGTGATGGCGTAGCGCGGGTCGTTCCGGATCACCGTCTCCAGCTCCGAGGCCAGGCCGGCGGCCGCCACCACCTCACCGCGCAGCAGCGCCTGGGCCGCCTCGGTGCCGTCCTTCCACTGCGTGCGCAGGGACTCCCTCAGCATGCCGTCGTTGGCGCCGATCAAGAGCCAGCCGGCCAGCGACTGGCCCTGCACCGCCACAGCTTGTCCGGTCAGCGGTTCCAGCGTGTCCAGCCGCGGCAGGGCCTGCAGGCGGCGGGCGATGGCCACGCGCTCCCGGCAATAGGGGCCGAACAAAAGCACTTGCGGATTGGCTTCCATCAACGGGGCGTCCACCGGCACATGCAGCAACACGTCGGCCGGGCCGTAGCCCAGGTAATGACCCTTCCAGACCATGTTGCGCAGGTCGTCGTTCATGTTGTCGTCAGCGTAGAACGGCATCAGCGCGAGCTTCACCTGCAAGGCATCGGCCAGCGCCTGGGCCAGGTCCACGTCAATGCCGCGGCCGTCCACATGGAACGGCGGCATGTTCTTGTAGATCGCGAACCTGAGGGTGCCGCGTTCTCGCACCTGTGCGAGCGTGGTCGCCGAGGCGGGCCACATCGGCGTGGCGAGGGCCGTGGCAGCGGCCGTGGCAGCGAGGCCGCGCAGCAGCGCGCGGCGGGTCCAGGGAGCGTCTGTCATGGGAATCTCCTCCAGCGTCAGGGCAGGGGTTTTTCGCGCCGGGTTTCCAGGTAGGTCTTGATGGTCCACAGCGCCTCCTGGCTCAGCACGCCCTCGAAGGGCGGCATGTAGACCGCGCCATTGCGGCTGCGGCCATGGCGCACGGTGGTCATGAAGTAGTCGTCCATCTCGGCCTTGCAGGACTTGCGCAGCTCGGCGCCCTGCATGCCCACGCAGTCGTTGTCCAGCCGGCGCAGGTCGGGCGCAATGCCGCCCGAGATGGCCTCCAGCCCGTGACAGCGGGCGCAGTTCTGGTTGAAGCCCGAGGTGCCGATGCGCACCGCGACCTCATTGCCGCTGAACGGGTTTTCACTCCGCCAGGCCTCGCCCAGATTGGGCAGGCCGGTGGTGTCCACCGGTTGTGGCGTCACGTCGCCGTGAGCCCAGGCGGCGGCGCTGGCGATGCTGCACAGCAGCATGCTTCGACGGGCCCAGCGGCCGAGCCTGTCGCGGGATGATGGGCGGTTCATGGTGTGTCTCCTTGTTCTTGGTTCGAGGCCGGATGCGCGTCTTCAACGCAAACCATGTGCCACCGGGAAATGCTTCACGTGGGAACAGTTGTTGCGTCAATTCCCTCTTGCAGATGCTTCTGCTCCAATCAACCGGCCCGCCTGCGAGCGGGGAGGCTGGCAAGGCTGCTGTCAGCCTGAAGCCGGCCATCGGAGCCTGTTGCAGGAATGAACAGTCGCGGGCACCCCGGGTGGCACATGCATCAGGGTTGACCCGCGAGATCTCACGGAGACAACCTGCGCGTGAGCGCGGGAGGAGAACTGGATGACGATGTCTGTGGCTGACTCAGAGGCCAACGGGACGGGACCTCGCGCTGGCGCCTGGACCTCCCCGGTGGCCGTGCCCCAGGAGAACCTGCCGGCCCGGACAGAGCTGATCGAGCAATCCCATTTGCGCTGCGCAGCCCTGGGCTTGACCCGGGTGGAGCGGCCGGATTTCGAGCCCTTGCTGCGCGGCGACCTGAACATCGCGCGCGAGCGCAACCTGCGGCTGTCCAGCCATGCCGCGCCGGTGATGGAGATGCTGCTGGAGCAGATCGTCAACACCGGCAGCATGATCGTGCTGACCGACGCGCAGGGCACCATCCTGCATACCGTGGGCGACGACGAATTCCTGGCCCGGGCCAACAAGGTGGCGCTGGCGCCGGGCGTGAACTGGGCCGAGCAGTCCAAGGGCACCAATGCCATTGGCACCGCCCTGGTGGACGAGTTGCCCACCCTGGTCCACGCCGGCGAGCACTTCATGCACGTCAACAGTTTCATGACCTGTTCCGCCGCGCCGATCTTCGACCCGCGCGGCAACATGCTGGGCGTGCTGGACGTCACCGGAGACCAGCGTGTGTACCACCAGCACACCATGGGCCTGGTGAGGATGTCGGCCCGCATGATCGAGAACCACTGGCTGACGGACGACAGCGGCGACCGACTGCGTTTGCACTTCCACATCCGGCCCGAATTCATCGGGACCTTGCTGGAGGGCATCCTGGTGGTGGGCGGCGATGGCCGCATCCTGGGGGCCAATCGCAGCGCGCTGGACCTGCTCGACATGAGCAGCGCCGCCGTGCGCATGCACAGCTTGGTGAGCCTGCTCAACACCAGCGTCGGGGCCTTGATCGACCACCTGCGCGCACCGCTGGCTCAGCCGATGCGCCTGCACCTGGCCAACGGCCGGCTGGTGCACCTGAGTCCGCGGGCCAGCGGGTCCTTGCAGCGCATCACCGGCCTGCCCGGGGGCCTGACGACCGTGCCGGAAATGCGGGCCGTCCCCGCCGGCGAATCCGCCGGTGCGGCCACGCGTCCGGTGGCCGAATCCCGCATGTCCGGGCTGCACTACCTGAGCACCGGCGACGCGCAGTTCGAGGCCGTGGCGCGCAAGGTCCAGCGCATCCTGAACCGCGACATCCCGCTGATGATCCTCGGCGAGACCGGCACCGGCAAGGAGCTGCTGGCCCGCGCCGTGCACCAGGACTCCGAGCGCGCGCGCCAGCCCTTCGTGGCGGTCAACTGCGCCTCCATCCCCGAGACGCTGATCGAGGCCGAGCTGTTCGGTTACGAGGAAGGGGCCTTCACCGGCGCGCGTCGCAAGGGGGCAACCGGCCGCATCCTGCAGGCCAACGGCGGCACGCTGTTCCTCGACGAGATCGGCGACATGCCGCTGGGCCTGCAGGCCCACCTGCTGCGGGTGCTGCAGGAGCGCTGCGTGACGCCGCTGGGCAGCCAGAGGTCCATCCCGGTGGACATTGCGGTGGTCAGCGCCACGCACCGGGACCTGCGGGCCATGATCGAACAAGGCAGCTTCCGTCAAGACCTCTACTACCGCCTCGACGGGCTGGTCGTGCGGCTGCCGGCGCTGCGCGACCGCAGCGACCTGACGGTGGTCGCGCAGCGCATCCTGATGTCGCTGGGCGTGGCCGGCTCGCTGGCGCTCAGCCCCTCGGTCATCGCGCTGTTCAACCGCTACCACTGGCCGGGCAATGTGCGGCAACTGGCCACGGTGCTGCGCACGGCGGCAGTGATGGCGGCCGGGGAAACGCAGATCACCGAGGACCACCTGTCCGACGACTTCCTGGACGACATCCGGCGCATGCGCAGCAGCGAGCTCCGTGCGGGCGCGCATGGGCTGGTTGAGGCGCTGCCCTCGGCGCCAGCCATCGCGGTAGCCTGGGCACCCGCGAGCGCCCCGCGCGAGTTGCCGCCCGCCGCGCCCTCACGCGAGCTGAGCTTGCCCGCTGCCGGCCCCGCGGCTGCGCGCACCCTGGTCGAGGCCGAGATCGACCTGATCCGTGCCGCGGTGGACGCCGCCCAGGGCAACATCTCGCTGGCCGCCAAGCAGCTGGGCATCAGCCGCAACACCATCTACCGCAAGCTGCGCCTGGGCCAGAAGGGCTGAGAGGCTGAGCGTCTCAGCCCCGGGCACCCGCAGCCGCGGGTCTACCCTGTGCCAGGCGCAGCCGGCGTGTTATGGGCCTGTCCCAGAGTGACACAGCCGGGCGCGCAGCCGCCTGGCCGCCCCGCCGCCTGCCGCGCTGCCGCGGTCCCTGGCAACCCCGCGGTCCTGGCGCCGCAGAGGCGTGGCCTGGGCTGCTTTCCGAGGATAACCCCCGGCCCGGCCTGATCCCGGGTGTTTCGGCACGGGCTTTGCAGATGGAGACATCCCATGGCCTGGACCACCCCCGCCTGCGGAGACCTGCGCTTCGGCTTCGAAATCACGATGCACATCGCCGCGCTGATGCCGTCGCCACCTCCACACCTGGCCATGGCCCCTCATGAAAATCCTTGTGCTCGGCTCTGGCGCAGGCGGCGGGTTCCCGCAGTGGAACTGCAACTGCTCCCTGTGCACATGGTTGCGGTCAGCGGTGAGCAGCATTGCGCCAGCTTCGTGATCCCCGGTTTCGAGCACCTGGCCTTCACCGCCATTCCGGGCAAGGCGCCACCGTATTCACCGCACCGCCGCGAACAGGTGGTGGGCGACAACATCGCGCCGGCGCGCCAGGAGGAGCTTGACATGCGCCGTCACCAATTCCTGCGGCGCGCTGGGCGCCGGCGCCAGTGCCCTGGCCTCCGGCCTGGCCCGTGCCACGGCGCCGATGCCACCGCAACCCTGCTGCAGCAGCACGGCATCACGCAGGCGCTGGTCGATGGTGGCGAGTGGGCCGGCCGTGGCCGCAACCCTGCCGGCCAGCCCTGGCACCTGGCGTTGGCCGACCCGCGCGATGCCGCGGCCTGGATCAATGGGCTGGATCTGCAGGAGGCCTGCCTGGCCACCTCGGCCGACAACCCCAGCTGCTTCACGCCGGACTTTCACCACCACCACATCCTGGACCCGCGCAGCGGCGATTTGCCACCCGAAGTGGCCGAGGTGGCGGTGCTGGCCCGCGAAGGCGCGCTGGCGGACGCCTTCACCAAGGTCGCCTTCATGGCCGGGCCGCGGCGGGCCGTCACGCTGGCACGGGAATGGTCGGTCGAACTGCTGCTCGTGGACAAGGCCGGGCGGCGCTGGGTGTCACCAGGCTGGCCCGGGCTCACGGCCTGAGCCAGTGTGGCGCAGCGCCACGCCGGAATACCCGGCCTGGCACATCCGGCATGACACACCTGACTGTGCAAGCGTGGCACAGCTGGCGGGGGAAACCCGGGTGACGTGCGTGGAAAACCACCGTCTGGCAAACCCCCTCCGGCCCCGGCCGAGTGGCACAGACATTGCGCTGTGTAGCAGCGCGCAACTGCGTCGCCAGCCCGGTCCACCGGGCGGCGCTCACCCCACGTGGAGACAACATGCGACCGACTCTCTTGAACCTGTTGATGTGCATCGGGCTGGCCGCGGCGGCCAGCACCCATGCCGCCGGCGTGACCGATCAGATGATCGAAACCGAGTCTTCGGCCTCGGGCAATGTGCTGAGCTGGGGAGGCACGCCGCAAGGCCAGCGCTACTCGCCGCTCAAGCAGATCACCACTGCCAACGTCGGCAAGATGACGCCGGTCTGGGCCTTCTCGTTTGGCGGCGAAAAGCAGCGCGGGCAGGAGTCCCAGCCCGTCATCTACAACGGCAAGATGTTCGTCACCGCGTCCTACTCGCGCCTGTTCGCGCTGGACGCGGCCACCGGCAAGAAGCTGTGGAAGTACGAGCACCGCCTGCCCGAGGGCATCATGCCCTGCTGCGACGTGGTCAACCGCGGCGCAGCGCTGTTCGACAAGCTGGTCATCTTCGCCACGCTGGACGCCCAGCTGGTCGCGCTGAACCAGGACACCGGCGACCTGGTCTGGAAGACCAAGATCGACGACTACGCCGCCGGTTATTCCGCCACGGCTGCGCCCATCATTGCCGAGGGCCTGCTGCTGACCGGCGTGTCCGGTGGCGAGTTCGGCGTGGTCGGCCGCGTCGAAGCGCGCGACCCGCGCACCGGCAAGCTGGTCTGGACCCGCCCGACGGTCGAAGGCCACATGGGGTACCTCTGGGACAAGGATGGCAACAAGCAGGAAAACGGCATCTCCGGCACCACCAACCAGTCCTGGCCGGGCGACCTCTGGAAGACCGGCGGCGCGGCCACCTGGCTGGGCGGCACCTATGACCGCAAGACGGGGCTGGCCTACTTCGGCACCGGCAACCCGGCGCCATGGAACAGCCACCTGCGCAAGGGCGACAACCTCTTCTCCTGCTCCACCGTCGCGATCGACGTGAAGACCGGCCAGATCAAGTGGCACTACCAGGGCACGCCCAACGACAGCTGGGACTTCGACGGCGCCAACGAGTTCATCACCTTCGACATGGATGACAAGCGGGTCGGCGGCAAGGCCGATCGCAACGGCTTCTTCTACGTGATCGATGCCAACAACGGCAAGCTGGTCAACGCCTTCCCGTTTGTCAAGAAGATCACCTGGGCCACTGGTGTGGACCTGGCCACCGGGCGCCCGAACTTCGTGGCCGAGAACCGGCCCGGTGACCCGACTGTGGGCGACGGCAAGAAGGGCAGCGAAGTCTTCTCCGCGCCCGGCTTCCTGGGCGGCAAGAACCAGATGCCGATGGCCTACAGCCCGGACACGCAGCTGTTCTACGTGCCGTCTAACGAATGGGGCATGGAGATCTGGAACGAGCCCGTGGCATACAAGAAGGGCGCGGCCTACCTGGGTGCGGGCTTCACCATCCGGCCGCTCAACGAGGACTACATCGGCTCGCTGCGCGCCATGGACCCGAAGACCGGCAAGATCGTCTGGGAGGTGAAGAACAGCGCGCCGCTGTGGGGTGGCGTGCTGACCACCGGCGGCAACCTGGTGTTCTGGGGCACGCCAGAGGGCTACCTGAAGGCGGCCGATGCCAAGACCGGCAAGGTCGTCTGGCAGTTCCAGACCGGCTCCGGCGTGGTGGCGCCGCCGGTCACTTGGCAGCAGAACGGCGAGCAGTACGTGGGCGTTGCTTCCGGCTGGGGTGGTGCAGTGCCGCTGTGGGGCGGGGAAGTGGCCAAGAAGGTCAACTTCCTCGAACAGGGCGGGATGATGTGGGTGTTCAAGCTGCCCAAGGGCTAGAGGCTGACCCGCAGGCGCATGGCCTTTCCCGTTTCCCTTCCGCAGGGATTGAACCCGGGGGCATCGCTGGATGCCCCCCTCGCCGGGCCGCGCGCCGGTCCGGCTGGAGCTTGCAGCATGAACTCCCCCTTTTCACTTTCTTCCCGCCGTTTCTTCATGATCCAGGCGCTGGGCACTGTGGGCGCCAGCGTGGCGCTGCCGGCCTCCGCGCTGGCCGCGCCGGTGCATGTGGACGAAGCCGACGAAACCTCGGCCGCGCTGGGCTATAAGCACGACACCAGCAAGGTGGACGGCGCGAAATTCCCCAAGCACCAGGCCTCGCAACGCTGCGTGGACTGCGGCCTTTTCCAGGGCGCAGCCAGCGACGAATGGGCCGGCTGCGCGATGTTCGGCCGCAAGCAGGTCCATGCCAACGGCTGGTGCAACGCCTGGGTCAAGAAGCCTGCCTGAGGCTTGATGCGTCGCGCAGCGCTCTGATGGGGCGCGGGCGGTTGGTCAGGCCCGCAGGCAGATGCCGGCCTGAAATTCCGGCTGCCAGGGTCCATAGGACAATGGCGGCATGAGCGTTTCTGAGCCGCTGTGGCGGCATCCTGAATTCCGGCGTGGTGCACACGAGATGGTGGGCATTGCGCTGGGCATCGCGGCCTGGGGTCTGGTGACCGGCGTGGCGATGGTCAAAACCGGCCTGGGCGTGCCGCTGTCGGTGCTGATGTCCTTGCTGGTGTTCGCCGGCAGCGCGCAGCTGGCCACGCTGCCGCTGATCGTTTCCGGCGCGCCGATCTGGGTCGTCTGGGCCACGGCGATCTGCGTGAACCTGCGCTTCGTGATCTTCAGTGCGGGCTGGCGGCCTTATTTCGGCCACTTGCCGCGGCGCCAGCGCATGTGGCAGGCCTATTTCACGGCCGACCTGAACTACGTCTGCTTCATGCGGCGTTTCCCCGAGCCCAAGCCTTCGCCCGAGCAACTGCCTTATTTCTGGGGCGGCGCGGTGGTCAACTGGCTGGCCTGGCAAATCTTGTCGCTGCTGGGCATCTTCCTGGCCGACACCATCCCCACCGCCTGGGGCCTGGGCTTCGCCGGCACGCTGGCGCTGCTGGGCCTGACGGGCTCGCTGCTGTCTGACCGCGCGACCTGGCTCGCCGCCGCCGTGGCCGGCTGCGCTTCGGTGGCAGCCTACTCGCTGCCGCTGAAGCTCAACATCGTCACCGCGATTGCCGCGGCGATTGCCATCGGCGTGCTGCTGGATCACTTCAAGGCGCCGCCCGCGCCGACGACGGTGGCCAATCCCGGGGACCGCACATGAGCACCTGGGAAGCTGTGATTGCCTTGATCGGACTCGCGCTGATCACGGTGCTGACGCGTGGCTTTTTCCTGCTGCCCGAGCGCGAGGTGCCCATTCCCGCCTGGCTGCGCGAGGCGCTGCGTTACGCGCCGCTGGCCGCGCTGGTGGCGGTCGTCGTGCCGGAAACGGTGATGACGCAAGGCCACCTGATCCATGATTGGCGCGACGCGCGGCTGTTCGCCGCTGCGGCCGGCGCGCTGTGGTTCTGGTGGCGCCGCGGCATCCTCGGCACCATCGTTTGCGGCACCGTGGTGCTGCTGACGCTGCGGCTCACGCTGGGCTGGTGAGCACGGCTCGTATTTCCTCCCTTCACTTCAACCATCACACCACCATGAACGTCATCCGCTTTGCAGACCTCGTGGACCAGGGCAAGGTCTCTGGCCAGCGCGTGTTCATCCGCGCCGACCTCAACGTGCCGCAGGACAAGTCGGGCAACATCACCGAAGACACCCGCATCCGCGCTTCGGTGCCCTGCATCGAACTGGCGCTCAAGGCCGGTGCTGCGGTGATGGTCACCAGCCACCTGGGCCGCCCGACCGAAGGCGAGTTCAAGCCCGAGGATTCGCTGGCGCCGGTGGCCGTGCGCCTGGGCGAGTTGCTGGGCCGCGAGGTCAAGCTGGAGGCCAATTGGGTCGACGGTGTGGACGTCGCGCCGGGCCAGGTCGTGCTGCTGGAAAACTGCCGGGTGAACAAGGGCGAGAAGAAGAACGACGAAGTGCTGGCGAAGAAGATGGCCGCGCTGTGCGACATCTTCGTGCACGATGCATTTGGCACAGCGCACCGCGCCGAGGCCTCGACCTATGGCATCGCCCAGTTCGCCAAGATCGCCTGCGCCGGCCCGCTGCTGGCCGCCGAGATCGACGCGATCAACAAGGCGCTGGCCAATCCCAAGCGCCCGCTGGTGGCCATCGTCGCCGGCTCCAAGGTCTCGACCAAGCTGACCATCCTGCAGTCGCTGGCGAAGAACGTGGACGGCCTGATCGTCGGCGGCGGCATTGCCAACACCTTCCTGCTGGCCTCCGGTCTGAAGATCGGCAAGAGCCTGGTCGAGCTGGACCTGGTGGACCAGGCCAAGGCGGTGATCGAGGCGATGAAGGCACGCGGTGCCGCGGTGCCAGTCCCCACAGACGTGGTCTGCGCCAAGACCTTTGCCGCTGACGCGCCGGCCACCGTCAAGGCCGCGACCGACGTGGCCGACGACGACCTGATCCTGGACATCGGCCCCGAGACCGCCGCCAGGCTGGCCGCGCAGCTGAAGGCCGCCGGCACCATCGTCTGGAACGGTCCGGTCGGTGTGTTCGAGTTCGAGGCCTTTTCTCACGGCACCGAAACCATTGCCCGCGCGATTGCCGACAGCGAGGCCTTCAGCATCGCCGGCGGCGGCGACACACTGGCGGCCATCGCCAAGTACGGCATCGAGAAGGATGTGGGCTACATCTCGACCGGCGGCGGCGCCTTCCTCGAAGTGTTGGAAGGCAAGACCCTGCCGGCCTTCGAGATCCTGAGCAAGCGCGCGCAAGGCTGAGCGCCGGCTGCGGGCATGAGATCATGCATTTTTTGCATGATTGTGGGTTTCCCTTAGGGCCGCCGGTTTTGCAGGGATAGATTGGGGTGGATGCACTTGGCGTTGGGCCAGGCGCACCCACGCTTCTGTTCCTCACCTGTTGTGTCCATGACCAAGCCTTCCTTGTCTCCCGCCGAACAGGCCCTGCGCGAAGCCGCGCTCGAGTATCACCGCAGCCCGACCCGCGGCAAGATCGCGGTCACGCCGACCAAGGCCCTGCTGAACCAGCGGGACCTGTCGTTGGCTTATTCCCCGGGCGTGGCCTATCCGTGCCTGGCGATTGAGCAAGACCCGTCGCTGGCAGCGGAGTACACCTCGCGCGCCAACCTGGTCGGCGTGGTGACCAATGGCACGGCGGTGCTGGGCCTGGGCAACATCGGGCCGCTGGCCAGCAAGCCGGTGATGGAAGGCAAGGGCTGCCTGTTCAAGAAGTTCGCCGGCATCGACGTGTTCGACATCGAACTGGCCGAGAACGATCCGGACAAGCTGGTCGAGATCATTGCCGCGATGGAGCCGACGCTGGGCGGCGTGAACCTGGAAGACATCAAGGCGCCCGAGTGCTTCTACATCGAGAAGAAGCTGCGCGAGCGCATGAACATCCCGGTCTTCCATGACGACCAGCATGGCACGGCCATCATCTCCAGCGCTGCGCTGCTCAACGGGCTGGAACTGGTGGGCAAGCAGATCGGCGAAGTGAAGGTGGCCGTCTCGGGCGCTGGTGCCGCGGCCATTGCCTGCCTGGACGTGATGGTTGGCCTGGGCGTGAAACGCGAGCACATCTTCGTCTGCGACTCCAAGGGCGTGATCCAGAGCGAGCGCGACGATGCGCGAAGCGGCAAGCTGGACGAGTCCAAGCAGCGCTACTGCCAGGTCACGCTGGCCCGCACGCTGAGCGACGTGATCGAAGGCGCGGACGTGTTCCTTGGCTGCTCCACCGCCGGCGTGCTGACCGCCGAGATGGTCAAGAAGATGGGCACTCAGCCCATCATCCTGGCGCTGGCCAACCCGGAGCCGGAGATCCGCCCCGAGCTGGCCAAGGCCGCGCGGCCGGACTGCATCATCGCCACCGGCCGGTCGGACTACCCGAACCAGGTCAACAACGTCCTCTGCTTCCCGTACATCTTCCGCGGCGCGCTGGACTGTGGCGCCACCCGCATCACCGAAGAGATGAAGCTGGCCTGCGTGCGCGAGATCGCAGCACTCGCCAAGGCTGAGGCGTCCGACGAAGTGGCGGCGGCCTATGCCGGCAAGGAGCTGAAGTTCGGCCCGGAATACCTGATCCCGACGCCGTTCGACGCCCGGCTGATCCTGCGCATCGCCCCGGCCGTGGCCAAGGCGGCAGAGGCCTCCGGTGTGGCCACCCGGCCGATCACCGACATGGACGCTTACCGCGACGTGCTGAGCCGCTACGTCTACCAGACCGGCATGTTCATGCGCCCGGTGTTCGCCGCGGCCAAGCTGCAGCCGGCGCGCGTGGTCTATGCCGAGGGTGAAGACGAGCGTGTGCTGCGTGCGGTGCAGGCGGTGCTGGACGAAGGCCTGGCCAAGCCCATCCTGATCGGCCGCCCGGCGGTGATCGCGATGCGCATCGAGCGCGCCGGCCTGCGCCTGAAGCCAGGCGTGGACTTCGAGGTCGTGGACCCTGAAGACGACCCGCGCTACCGCGCCTGCTGGGAGGACTATCACAAGCTGATGGGCCGCGACGGCGTGTCGCCAGAGGCTGCCAAGGCGGCGCTGCGCCGCTCCAACACCTTGATCGGCGCGATGCTGCTGCGCCGCGGTGATGCGGACGCGATGCTGTGCGGCCTGGTGGGTCGCTTCGATGGCCACTTCGAACACGTCAAGGCGGTGATCGGGCCGCGGCCTGGCATCACGACGATGGCGACCATGAATGCGCTGATGCTGGACCAGCACACGTTGTTCATCACCGACACCTTCGTCAACGAAGCGCCGTCGGCCGAGGAACTGTGCGACATCGCGCTGATGGCTGCCGAAGAAGTGCAGCGCTTTGGCCTGCCGCCCAAACTGGCCTTCCTCAGCCACTCGATGTACGGCTCGTCGACCCGGCCCAGCGCCAAGCGCATGCGCGCCGCCCGCGACCTGTTCGTGCAGCGTGCGCCCGAGATCGAGTGCGATGGCGAGATGCACGGCGACGCCGCGCTGTCGGAAGACATCCGCCAGGCCATCCTGCCCGAGAGCACTTTGAGCGGCAGTGCCAACGTGCTGGTGATGCCCAACCTCGACGCCGCGAACATCCTGTTCAACGTGCTGAAGGTGACCAGCGGCCACAACGTGACGGTCGGCCCCATCCTCCTCGGCGCCGCCGCGCCGGTGCATGTGCTGACGCCTTCGGCCACGATGCGCCGCGTGGTCAACATGACCGCGCTGGCGGTGGCCGACGTGGCCGCGCAGCGCGCCGCAGCGAAGTGAAATGGGCGCGGACCGGCCGCGCGGCGGCGGTCCGCGATTTCACCGTTTTGCGTTGGTAATTCGCTTGTAACGCCAAGCGCCCGCGGCTGCGGATAATGAGGCCCCCCTCAGGAGACCGCTTCATGTCCCGTGCCACCAAAATCGTCGCCACCCTTGGCCCAGCTTCCAGTGACGCGGAGGTCCTGGAGCGCTTGTTGCAGGCTGGCGTGGACGTGGTGCGGCTGAACTTCAGCCACGGCAAGGCGCAAGACCACATCGACCGTGCGAACCTGGTGCGCCAGTGCGCCGCCAAGGTCGGCAAGACGGTTGCGCTGATGGCCGACCTGCAGGGCCCGAAGATCCGCGTCGGCAAGTTCGAGCAGGGCAAGGTGATGCTGGAGAACGGCATGCCGTTCGTACTGGATGCGGCCCGCACCGAGCCTGGCGACATCGAAGGCGTGGGCCTTGACTACAAGGAACTGCCGCGCGACGTGAAGCCCGGCGACGTGCTGCTGCTCAACGACGGCCTGATCGTGCTGACGGTCGACCGCGTGCAGGGCGACAAGGTCTTCACGCTGGTGAAGATCGGCGGCGAGCTGTCCAACAACAAGGGCATCAACAAGCAGGGCGGCGGCCTGACCGCGCCGGCGCTGACCGGCAAGGACATGGAAGACATCAAGACCGCGATGAGCTTCCAGTGCGATTACCTGGCCGTGAGCTTTCCCAAGAATGCCACCGACATGGAAATGGCGCGCCAGCTGGCCAATGTGGCCGGCGAACCGTGGCGCCACAAGCCGGCGATGATCGCCAAGATCGAGCGCAGCGAAGCCATCCCGCACCTGGAAGCCATCCTGAAGGCCAGCGACGGCATCATGGTCGCGCGCGGCGACCTGGCGGTGGAAGTGGGCAACGCGGCGGTGCCGGCGCTGCAAAAACGCATGATCCGCATGGCCCGCGAGATGGACAAGATTGCCATCACGGCCACACAGATGATGGAGTCGATGATCGTCAACCCGGTGCCGACGCGCGCTGAAGTGAGCGACGTGGCGAATGCCGTGCTGGACGGCACCGACGCGGTGATGCTGAGCGCCGAGACCGCCGCCGGCCGTTATCCGGTGGAAACCGTGGAGCAGATGGCGCAGATCGCGCTGGAGGCCGAGCGCGCCGACGACGTGCGGCTGGACGCCGACTTCACCAACAAGCGCTTCGGCCGCATCGACCAGTCGATTGCGATGGGCGCGCTGTTCACCGCGCACCACCTCGGCTGCAAGGCCATCATCGCGCTGACCGAATCGGGTTCGACGGCGCTGTGGATGAGCCGTTACCGCATCAAGGTGCCGATCTACGGCCTGACCAGCAAGGCCGGCTCGCAGACCCGCATGGCGCTCTACCGCAACGTGCGCCCGATCCTGATGCCCACCCACACCGACCGCGACCAGGCCCTGGCCGAAGCCGAACGCCTGCTGGTGGCACGTGGGGCTTTGAAGCCTGGCGACACTTACGCCATCACCTGCGGCGAGCCGATGGGCCACCCCGGCGGTACGAACATGTTGAAAGTCTGCATGGTCCGCTGATTTCAGCTGGCTTGAACCGCCGCGATCATCGCGGCCACATTTCTGCTCGCGTTGCGGATCTGCAGTTCGACTTGCTGCTGGTCGCGGGCAAAGACGCGGAAGAGTTCGTCGGCGAAACCTTGGCCGATGCGCTCGACACCGCTGAAGTCCAGCTCGGCCTGCTTGAACTGGCCCAGGCGGGCGGCGACGCGGCGGGCCTGCGAGCGGGATTCGAGGGCCACGTGTTCGCCGGTCAGCAGGCGCAGCGGCAGCGTGGTGCGTTCGAAGCCATAGCTTTCGCCGTCCAGGCTGGCCGAGCGCATCACCTGTTCCAGCGTGCGCGAGGTGTCCAGTGCAATCGCCAGATAGACCGCGCTGCCGCTCTGGCGCATGGCCTTGCCCTGCACCCAGTGCGATTCGCGCCACTCTCGGTGTTGGAAAGCGTGCGAATTGGCGTGCAGATCGAACACGTCGGCCAGGCGAGAGGTGAAAAACAGGCCGCGGCCGGTGTGGCGCTGCGGGCTGCTGGTCAGCTTGCCCTTGCTCAGTTCCAGCATCGCGGCGGCGGGGTCTTCGATGTCGAAGCCCTCGCGGATCTTGTCGAACAGGCCGCGGCCGTCGTCCGACACCAGCAACTGGGCATGGTTGTTCGTCTGGCGCAGCGAGATGGCGACCTGCGTGCCTTCGCTGTGGTCAATGGCATTGTTCAGCAGCTCGGTGAAGGCGTGCTGCATCATTTCGCGCACATGGACGGGCAGCGAGAAATGCAGCGCAAAGTCGCGTGCCCAGGGACGGTCTTCGTCCAGGCCTTGCAGCGGGTAGCGCTGCACGATCTGGCGCATGGGGCCAGCCTCGAATTGCGGCCGGTTGAGCGGGCCGGAGCGCTTCAGCCAGCCCAGTTCGGTCAGCTGGTGCACCAACCGGCGCGCCTTGGCCAGAGAGCAGCCGGCGCGGGCGGCCACGGCTTGCGCCAGGCCGCTGGGGTGCCGCTGCACCAGCGAGGTGATCCAGGTGGTGGCGGAAGCGAGATCGGTGCGGGCCATGGGACTTCTCCGGCGCACGGGCGCCCTGTGAACATGCTTGAACGAGATTGGGCTCAAGTTTTGCCCGGCCAAGCCGATGGGCAGCGCCGGAAAAGGCGGGGAAAGGCACGGGATTTGCGGCGATATGGCGCAGTTGCCGGCAGGCCGGCGCCCAAGAACTGGGGGCTGAAGCCCCCGTCGGCGCCCTGCGGTCGTTAGAATTTGGCGAGTTACGGCGTGGTTACGAAGAGTGCAGGACTGCCGCGGGCAGCCTTCTGCCGCCGGCCCGCCCTCAGGATTTTTCACTCTCTCGGAGCAGACCATGCCTCTCGTTTCCATGCGCCAACTGCTGGACCATGCCGCCGAAAACGGCTACGGCATCCCGGCATTCAACGTCAACAATCTGGAGCAGGTGCAGGCCGTGATGTCGGCCGCGGCCGAAGTCAACGCGCCGGTGATCCTGCAGGCCAGTGCCGGCGCCCGTAAATATGCCGGCGAGCATTTCATCAAGCACCTGATCCAGGCGGCCGTGGAAACCTGGCCGCAAGTCCCGCTGGTGATGCACCAGGACCATGGACAGAGCCCGGCGATCTGCCAGGGTGCGATCGACCTGGGCTTCGGCTCGGTGATGATGGACGGCTCGCTGCGCGAGGACGGCAAGACGCCGGCCTCGTTCGACTACAACGTCGACGTGACGCGCCGCGTGGTCGAGATGGCGCACAAGGTCGGTGTCACGGTCGAGGGTGAGCTGGGCTGCCTGGGCAACCTGGAAACCGGCGACGCTGGCGAGGAGGACGGCATTGGCGCCGACGTGAAGCTGGACCACAGCCAGATGTTGACCGACCCGGAAGAGGCGGCGGTGTTCGTCAAGGCCACGCAGCTGGACGCGCTGGCGATTGCCATCGGCACCAGCCACGGCGCCTACAAGTTCAGCCGCAAGCCCACCGGTGACATCCTGGCCATCAGCCGCGTCAAGGAAATCCACAAGCGCATTCCCAACACCCACCTGGTGATGCACGGTTCCTCCTCCGTCCCGCAGGAGCTGCTGGCGCAGATCAACCAGTACGGCGGCAAGATGAAGGAGACCTTTGGTGTGCCGGTCGAGGAGATCCAGGAGGCCATCAAGTTCGGCGTGCGCAAGATCAACATCGACACCGACATCCGCCTGGCGATGACCGGCGCGGTGCGCAAGTTCCTGGCCGAGAACCCCGACAAGTTCGACGCGCGCGAATGGCTCAAGCCGGCCCGCGAGGCGGCAATGAAGGTCTGCAAGCAGCGCTACCTGGAGTTTGGCTGCGAAGGCCAGGCGGGCAAGATCAAGGCCGTGCCGCTGGCGGACGTGGCCCGCCGCTATGCGCTGGGCGAACTGGCGCAGACCGTCAACTGACAGGCTTGCACCGCGACCTCTCTGTTAGGCTGCATTCGCGAAACCGCCCGCCGGCAGTGCCCATGCCGCGCGGGCGGTTTTACAATCGCCTGTTGTTCACTTGAGATTTTTCATGGACCACGCGCTGCACGAAAGCTCCCTGCATTCCCTTCCTCTGCTGGCCCGTGGCAAGGTGCGAGACAACTATGCGGTCGGCGAGGACCGTATCCTGATGATTGCCTCGGACCGCCTGTCGGCCTTCGACGTCGTCATGGCCGAGCCGATTCCGGGCAAGGGCGCGCTGCTCACGCAGATGGCGCTGTTCTGGTTCGACAAGCTGGGTCATGTGGTGCCCAACCACCTGACCGGCGACGCGCCGGAATCGGTCGTCGAGCCCGATGAGGTGGCGCAGGTCAAGGGCCGGGCAATGCTGGTCAAGCGCCTGAAGCCGATCCCGGTCGAGGCGGTGGTGCGCGGTTACCTCGCCGGCTCGGGCTGGAAGGAATACCAGGAAAGCCAGTCGGTCTGCGGCGAGAAGCTGCCGGCCGGCCTGAAAAACGCCTCCAAGCTGCCGCAACCCATCTTCACGCCGGCCACCAAGGCCGAGATGGGCGAGCACGACGAGAACATCTCGTTTGCGCAGATGGAAAAGCAGATCGGCGCCGAGCTGGCGGCCAAGATGCGCGAGGTCGCCATCCGCCTCTACGAGGAGGCCGCCGCCTTTGCGCTGACCAAGGGCATCATCATTGCCGACACCAAGTTCGAGTTCGGCCTGGACGCCGACGGCACGCTGACGCTGATGGACGAGGTGCTGACGCCCGACTCCTCGCGCTACTGGCCGGTCGAGGGCTACCAGGAAGGCATCAACCCGCCGAGCTACGACAAGCAGTTTGTACGCGACTGGCTGGAGCAGGTCACGGTGGACGGCAAGCCCTGGGGCAAGACCGCACCCGCGCCGGCGCTGCCGGCCGAGGTGGTGCGGCACACGGCTGCCAAGTACCGCGAGGCGCTCGAGCGCCTCACCGGCTGAAGCGGGGCGCATTGCAATGGCCTCCCGTCTGATCGAGCGGCTGGACGCGGCGATTGTCAGCGCCGATGACCCGGTCCAGCGTGAATGCCTGAAGGCTGAACGTGCCGGCGCGCTGGCCCGCCACGGCCTGCTGGCCGATGCCCGCTTTGCCCTGGCGGGGCTGCGCACCCAGAGCCAGCGCCGACGCTCGGCGCGGCTCAGTGCGTGGGTCTGGCTGGTGGACGGGCAGATCGACCACTTCGAGGCGCTGGCGCCCAAGGCCAAGGACAAGTTCCGCCGCAGCCGCGAGCTGGCGATGGAGGCCGGCGACACCGCGATGCAGGCCCTGGCTTCGGCATGGCTGGCCAGCTGCAGCTGGAACGAATCCAGCATGACGCAGATGGCCGGGCAGCTGCTGGAGACGCTGCAACTGGCCGCACCCGACCACCACAGCGCCCGCGCCCGTGCCGGGCTGGTGCTGGCAGACGCCTACCGCTTCGCGGGTGACGACGAGGCCTCGCAGGTCTGGTACCTGAAGGCCCGCACCCATGCCAGCGCCGATGGCGACGGCTCGATGATCAGCGCGCTGCTGCACAACATCTCGGCGATGCGCTCGGCGCGCATCGGGCTTGACGATGCCTTTGGCCACACCGACCTGGACGTGGCCGCCAAGGCCTTGCTGGAAGCCGAGTCCACCGCGAACTACGACTGGGGCGCAGGTGCCGTGGCGCTGACCGCGATGGTGCCGATCCAGCTGCGCGCGCAGTTGCTGGTCGTGCTGGGCCGTTTCGACGAGGCCGTGGCCTTGTTCGATGCCTACCTGGGCCGCGCCCGCAGCGAAGGCATGGCTTACCGCGAGCCGCGTTTCCTGGCCGACCGGGCCTGGTGCCATGTGTGCAGCCAGCGCCTGGCCGAAGGCCTGCGGGATGCGCGCCAGGCCGAGCGCGGCCTGGCCTCGCAGTTCGATGCCGACGATTGGGCGGCGACCCACGCCCGCCTGGCCCGGGTGTTTGGCGCTTGCCAGCTGCCCGACGAAGCGGCGGTGCACCAGGCTCGCGCCGAGGAGTCGCTGGCACTGCACAAAGTGCACCAGCAGTCGATGCGCGAGACCCTCGCCACGACGCTGCGAGAAGTCATTTGAAGGGCTGATGCACTCGGCAGGCCGAGTGCATCAGCCGGTCAGAACAGCACCATGCTGAGCTTGCGCCGGTACTGGTCCAGCACCGGGTCGGACGAGGTCACGGCGGCCTTGCCGGCGATTTCCAGCGTGCCTTTGGTTGCGGCCTCGGCTGCGGCCTTGGGCGCGGGCTTGGTCATCAGCTCCAGGATGGCGACATAGGTCTTGCGCGCCAGGTCCTGGTTCCAGGCCTTGTCGCGCATCAGGATCTCCAGCAGCTCGTCCATGGCCGCGGTCGGCTCGCCGGCGACCAGCAGTTGCTGGGCGCGCTCGAAGCGTGCATCGAAGTCACGCTTGTTCGCCGCGATGGCGGCGTCCAGCTCGGCCCGTGGGCGGGCCTGTGCCATGGCCTCGGCCGCCTTCAGCCAGTGCTCCACGGCGGAGAAGCGGGTATCGGACAACACCTTGGCCGCGGCCGGCTCGAAGGCGTGGCGGGCCTGCGCGATGCGCGCCGGCTCGTCGCCTGCCAGGCTCAGCAGCAGCTTCAGGTAGTCCAGGCGGGCGGTGTCGTTGGCCGGGTCGATGGCAACGGCTTCCTGCAGCTTGGCCAGCACGTCTTGCACGTCGCCACCTTCGGCCATCAGCTGCTCGGCCTCTTCCACTTCGGCCTCGGCAACGAGTTCGTCCTCGGTCGGCACGTGCTTGGCGAGGAACTCGCGGATCTGCGCTTCCGGCAGCGCGCCGACAAAGCCGTCCACCGGCTGGCCCTGCGAGAACATCACGCAGAAGGGGATGGAGCGCACGCCAAAGGCCTGGCTCAGCTGGCCGGCGATCTCGGGCTGTTCGTCGCTGTTGAGCTTGGCCAGCAGGAAGCGGCCTTCGTAGTCGGTCTCCAGCTTTTCCAGCACCGGACTGAGCGACTTGCACGGCCCGCACCAGGGCGCCCAGATGTCCAGCAGGACCGGCTGCTGCATCGAGGCTTCGATCAGCTCGGCCTGGAAATTCTCAATGGTGATGTCGATCATGGTGTTCTTGGAAAAGCTGGCGGAGGGCGCAGATCGGGCGCTGTTCTCAGACGGTTTGAAGGTCCTCTTCAGGCCACCGGCGGCAGGGTCGCAAATGAGGCCTCACCGGCTGGAAACAAGCGCAGCCTAAAATCCGTGTTTTGTGTGATCCGGAGTCAGAAGCCTTGATGAACAGCGCCTCGCCCGTGGTTGGCATTGTCATGGGGTCGTCCAGCGACTGGGAAACCATGAAGGCCGCGGCCCAGATTCTCGCCGAGTTCGGCATCGCCCATGAGGCGCGTGTTGTCTCGGCCCACCGCATGCCGGACGAGATGTTCGCCTATGCCGAAGCCGCGCAGGCGCGCGGCCTGCAGGCCATCATCGCCGGTGCCGGCGGTGCGGCCCACCTGCCGGGCATGCTGGCTGCGAAGACGCTGGTGCCGGTGCTCGGCGTGCCGGTCGCCAGCCGCCACCTGCAAGGGGTCGACTCGCTGCATTCCATCGTGCAGATGCCCAAGGGCATTCCGGTCGCGACCTTCGCCATCGGCACCGCCGGTGCAGCGAATGCCGCGCTGTTCGCGGTCGCGATGCTGGCCAACCAGGACGCCGCGCTGCGCGAGCAGCTGGCCGCCTTCCGTGTGCGCCAGACCGAAGTTGCGCGGGCGATGACCCAGGACCTGCAATGACCCAGCCGCGAGCCGATCGGCCTCTGTTGCCTGGGGCCACGCTGGGCGTGATGGGCGGCGGCCAGCTGGGCCGCATGTTCGTGCACGCTGCCCAGGCCCTGGGCTACCGCACAGCAGTGCTGGACCCGGACCCGGACAGCCCGGCCGGGCTGGTTTCGCACCGCCACATCCAGGCCGACTACCTGGACCCGGTCGGGCTGGCGCTGCTGGCCGATGTGGCCGACGCGGTGACGACTGAATTCGAGAACGTGCCTGCCCAGTCGCTGCGGGTGCTGGCCGAGCGCCGGCCGGTGGCGCCCGCGGGTGACGCGGTGGCAATTTGCCAGGACCGTGCCGACGAGAAGGCCCATTTCAGCCGTGCGGGCGTGCCCTGCGCGCCGCATGCGGTCATCCGCACCGAAGCCGACCTGGCGGCAGTACCGGCCGGCCTGCTGCCCGGCATCCTGAAGACCGCGCGCATGGGCTACGACGGCAAGGGGCAGGCCCGCGTGAACGATGCGGCCGAGCTGGCGGCTGCCTGGCAGCGCCTGGGCCGCGTGGCCTGCGTGCTGGAGCAGCGGCTGCCGCTGCTGCGCGAGCTGAGCGTGATCGTCGCGCGTGGCGCCGATGGCCAACTGGTGAACTTCCCGGTGCAGCAGAACCTGCACCGCGACGGCATTCTGGCCGTGACCGAAGTGCCCGCGCCGGACGTCTCGCCGCAACTGGCGCAGCAGGCGGTGCAGTGCGCTGCGGCGATCGCCGCCGAGCTGGGCTACGTCGGCGTGCTGTGCGTCGAATTTTTCGTGCTGGCCGACGACGATGGCGGCGAGCCGCGGCTGGTCGCCAACGAAATGGCACCGCGGCCGCACAACTCCGGCCATTACACGCTGAACGCCTGCGACATTTCGCAGTTCGAGTTGCAGGTGCGCGCGATGACCGGCCTGCCGCTGGCGCCGCCGCGGCTGCATTCCTGCTGCGTGATGCTGAACCTGCTGGGCGACCTGTGGTTGCGCGACGGCGGCAGCACGCAGGTGACGCCGCCCTGGGAGCAGGTGCTGGCCTTGCCCGGTGCCCACCTGCACCTGTACGGCAAGGCCGATGCCCGGCCCGGCCGCAAGATGGGCCACCTGACGCTGACCGGCCCCAACGCCGAGGCCGCGCGCGACACCGCGCTGCGGGCCGCCGCGCTGCTGGGCCTGCCCGGGTTCTGAGCCCCGCGCCGAGATGAGCATTCTCCAGGGCCGTGAGCCGGCCGCGATCAGGCTGGCCGCCGAACGCCTGGCCGCAGGTGAGCTGGTAGCGCTGCCGACCGAGACCGTCTACGGGCTGGGTGCGCGGGCCGACGATCCGGCCGCGGTGGCGCGCATCTTCGCCGCCAAGGGTCGGCCCAGCGACCATCCGCTGATCGTGCACGTGCCCGACGTGGCTTCGGCGCAGGCCTTCGCCGCGGCATGGCCGGCCAGTGCCCAGCGTCTGGCCCATGCCTTCTGGCCCGGCCCGGTGACAGTCATCGTGCCTCGGCGGGCCGGTCTGGCCGAAGCCGCTGCGGGTGGGCAGGACAGCATCGGGCTGCGCTGCCCCGCGCATCCGGTCGCGTTGGCGGTGTTGAAGGCTGCCGCCGCGCTGGGCGTGCCCGGCGTGGCAGCGCCCAGTGCCAATGGCTTCGGCCGCGTCAGCCCGACCAGTGCTGCGCATGTGGCCGGCGAATTTGGCGACGGCCTGCTGGTGCTGGACGGCGGCGACTGCGAGGTCGGCATCGAGTCGACCATCGTCGACTGCACCCGCGCCAGGCCGGTGCTGCTGCGCCCCGGCCGCCTGACACGCGCCGAGCTGGAGGCTGTGCTCGGCGAGCCGCTGCTGGCACCGGATGCGGCCGCCCCGCGTGCGTCCGGCACGCTGGAAGCCCATTACGCGCCACGGGCCAAGGTCAGGTTGATGGACGCAGCCCAGTTGCAGGCCGCATTGCAGTTGCTGGGTGCAGGCGAGCCGCAGGGCCGTCCGCTGGCAGCGGTATATTCCCGCACGGTGCGGCCGGCCGACCGGCGCATGCCTTACCGGGCCATGCCGCAGGACGCGGCGGCCGCGGCCCATGAATTGTTTGCGGCACTGCGCGCGCTCGATGCGCTGGGCGTGCCGCTGATCTGGATCGAAACCCCGCCTGCCGACGCCGCCTGGGAGGGCGTGCGAGACCGGCTGCAACGGGCCGCAGCCGCCTGAGTGGCCTGCGCCGCCCCACCTCGAATTGAATGACACTGGAGCCATGATGACGTTTTTGTTTCCCGCCCGCCAACTGCTGCGTGGCCTGGGTGCCGCGCTGCTGTCGGCCGGCCTGCTGGCCGCCTGCGGTGGCAGCACTTCTCGTGTGGATCAGTTCAACCCCGATCGGCTGATCGTGCTCGGTGACGAAATCAGCGCACTGGTGGACCGTGACAACAACGGCAATGGCTATAACTTCGCGATGAACGGCTTGAACACCGGCGACACGACCAATGGCACCATCGCCTGCAATCTCACAGCCCAGTCCATCTGGGTTCAACGCCTGGCTTCCGACTTTGGCCTTGTTTTCAAGGAGTGCAATCCCAATGCACTCAGCGAAGACAAGTTGCAGGCCTACATGCTGGCCCATTACGGCGCCACCGTTCGCACGCTGGAACCTCAGGTCGAGGCTTTCCAGGCCAACATCGTGCACGACCCTCTGAACAACAAGGACCTGATCACGGTGCTGGTCGGCGTCAACGACATTGTCGAGATCTTCAAGGACAACCTGAACTTCAGCGCCGAAGGCGAGAAGGTCGCCGAAGCCCAGAACCGCGGCGCGCAGGTCGGTGCACTGGTGAACAAGCTGGCCGGCCTGGGGCCGCGGGTGCTGGTGAGCCAGATCTTCGACGTGGGCCTGAGTCCCTGGGCGCTGTCGCAAGGCTCGGCCGAGGCGAAGACCATGACCAGCATGAGCGAGGCCTTCAATACCGGCCTGCGTTTGGCGCTGATCAACGATGGCACCAAGATCGGCCTGCTGTCGCTGAACGACATCGTCGCCAACCTGGACCGCTACGGCGGCTACAACACCTCAGACCTGGCCTGCAACGAGGACCATGTCGAGACCATCAACGGGGTGGATGCCGACGCCGATGGCTACCTGGACGGCGGCGATGCGCTGGGCACCTGCACCACGGCGACCGTGACCTCGGACACCGCGGCAACCAAGAACCTGTGGGCCGATGGCCTGCGGCTGATCGCGCCCCTGGCGCAGGAGCAGCTAGGGAACGCAGCCATTTCGCGCGCCGTGAACAACCCGTTCTGATCGGGCCCTGCCTGACCTTCGAGCGCCGCCTTCAAGGCGGCGTTTGTCTTTCAGCGTTTTGCATCGTCGATGGCCCACTGGGCCAGCGCGTCCAGCACCGGTCGCCCGGCGCCGGCCAGCGGATGGTTCAGCATCGCCACCACCACGTAGCGCCGGCCGCTGTTGGACAGCACAAAGCCGGCGACCGCATTCACATCGCGCAGCGAGCCGGTCTTCAGGTGGGCGCGGCCCAGCGTGGTGACAGAGCGGCGCAGCGTGCCGTCCATGCCACTGACCGGCAGCGACGAAATCAGCTCCGGCATCACCGGGCTTTGCCAGGCCTGGGCCAGCAACTGGGCCAGGGCCAGGGCGCTGACCCGGCTGTCGCGTGACAGCCCGGAGCCATTGGCCACCACGACTTCGCGCTGCGCCGCGTCGCCCAGCCGCGCCTGCAGCCAGCGCTGCAGCAGCGCGCGGGCATCCTCCGGCCGCGAGCCGCTCAGGTCGGCGTCGGCCCGGGTGGCACCGGGCAGGCTGAGGAACAGCTGCTCGGCCATCACGTTGTTGCTGAACTTGTTGATGTCGCGCACCACCTCGGCCAGCGGCGGCGAGCGTTGCTCCCAGGCCGGCTTCAGCCCTGCGGGCACCGCGCCGTCCAGCACCTTGCCGCCCAGCCGGCCGCCCAGCTCGAACCAGGTCTGCGCCAGCAGCCGCGCGTTGAAGCTGGCCGGGTCGCTGTAGGCGACGGGCCAGGGCTGTTCGCCGCAGCTGGCCGGGTAGCGGCCGGTCAGCCGCACCTTGCCGGGGTCGCTCCAGTCCGGCTTCAGCGCCGTGCGCCAGTCCTCGCAAGGGCCGGCCGCCAGCGGCACGCTGGTGTCGGCCGCCACGCCGGCCAGCAGCGGCTCCATGCTGACGCTGGCGATGCCGCGCGCCGGGTCGGGCCGCAACGTCAGCGTGAAGGCCTTCAGGTTCAGCAGCAGTGGGTCGGGCCGGACGTTGTAGGGGCGGGCGGATTCGCCATCGAAATCAGCTGGCGAGCTGGCCGGCAGGCTCCAGGCGCCGCGGTCCAGCACGATGTCGCCGCGAATCTCGCGCACGCCGAGCTGCTGCAGATGGCGCAGCATCAGCCACACGCGCTCCATCACCAGCGTCGGGTCACCGCTGCCACGCAGGTACAGCGAGCCTTCGAGCACGCCGTCGCGCACCGGGCCACCGAAGTAGACCGGGGTGCTCCAGGTCCATGCAGGGCCCAGCAGGTCCAGCGCGGCAAAGGTGGTCAGCAGCTTGAAGACCGAGGCCGGGTTGACCGGCTGGGCCTCGTTCCAGCGCAGCAGCGGCACGCCGGGCTCTGGCCCGTTGCGCACCTCCTGCACGACGGCGGACAGCGCGCTGTCGGGCAGCTTGGCGCGCTGCAGCGCGGCTTGCACGCCAGTCGGCAAGGCCTGGACCTCCGCGCCTTGGGCGACCGGCGCCAGCGCCGCGATCAGCAGCGCCGCCAGGGCAGTCCTGCGCCGGTGGCGAGGGAGTGGGAAATGCATGCGGAAATGATCGCACGGCTACACTTCCGCGATGCGCGTTGCCTCGTCTTCTCCTTCGTCCGGTCCGTCAGCGCGCGGCCCGCAAACCCCATGAATCTGCTGGCGCTGGACACCGCCACCGAGCAGATGGCCGTGGCGCTGTGCCATGGCGATCTGGTCCTGACGCGCAACGAAATCGGTGGCGCGGCAGCCTCCGCCACGCTGATCCCGCTGGTGCTGTCGCTGCTGGCCGAGGCCGGTTTGACGATGACCGAGCTCGACGCGATTGCCTGTGGCCAGGGTCCCGGCGCCTTCACCGGCTTGCGCACGGCGGTCTCGGTCACCCAAGGCCTGGCCTTTGGCGCCGGCAAACCCGCGCTGTGCATCGACAGCCTGCTGATCGTCGCCGAGGACGCCCGCAGCCAGGGCGCTGCCGCTGCGCGCGAAATCCTCTGGGTCGCGATGGACGCGCGCATGGACGAGGTCTACGCTGCCGCCTACCAGCACGATGGCCGGCGCTGGGCCACGCTGCAAGCGCCCGCGCTGCATGGCCTCGAAACCCTGCAGCTGCGCTGGGCCGGCCAGCCGCCGCGCCACGTTGCCGGCAACGCGATGCAGGCCTTCGGCGAACGCCTGCCGCTGCCCGCAGGCGCGCAAGCCTGGCCTCAGCAGGTCGACCGGGCTGCTGCACTGTTGCGGCTGGCCCGCGCCGCCTGGACCGATGGTGCCGCTGTGCCGCCTGAGCAGGCTCTTCCGGTCTATGTGCGCGACAAGGTGGCGTTGACCACGGCCGAGCGCGAAGTCTTGAAGGCCAGCCAGGCATGAGCGCGCGTCCGCAGGAGACCGAACCCTCCGGCGTGGCGCCCTGGCCCGCGCTGGGCGGGCTGGCGCTGCGCGCGATGACGGTGGCCGACCTGGACCTGGTCTGCCACCTGGAGCAGCAGGCCTACAGCTTCCCGTGGAGCCGCGGTAATTTCACCGACTCGCTGGCCGCGGGCTATGCCGCCTGGCTGCTGATCGAACCACCGGCGCCCGGCACCCGCCGCACCGAGCGCCAGCCCGGCTGCCTGGGCTATTACGTCGCGATGCCTGGCGTCGAGGAAGCGCACTTGCTCAACATCACCGTCGCACCTGCCGCGCAAGGCCGGGGCCATGCGCGGCGACTGCTGGCGCACCTGGCTGCGCAGGCTTGGGGCCAAGGCGCGCAAACGCTGTGGCTGGAAGTGCGCGACAGCAACCATCGCGCGCGCCGGCTCTACGCCTTCAGCGGCTTCACCGAAGTCGGCCGCCGCAAGGCCTATTACCCGGCAGGACAGGGCTTGCGCGAAGACGCGGTGGTGATGCGTGCCGCGCTGCAGTCGCCCGGCCTGCTGCCAGCCCAGCTCGGTGGTGCGGAGGATTCACATGACCTGGTCTGAACGCCAGCAGGCGCTGCTGCGCGGCATGGGCCTGAAGGTCTGGGCGCCGCCGCCTGCTGCAGAACTGTTGCTGGACACACCGCCAGCACCTGCCCCGGCGCTGCCGCCCGCCGAGGTGATTGAGCGGCCGGCGCCGGCCGCTCAAGTGCAGGCAGCTCCCACTGCATCTTCACCTGTGGCTCGGCCCGCGACGCCAGCGCCTGTGGCCATGCCGCGCAGCGACAGCCCCGTCACCAGCATGGACTGGCCCGCGCTGCGCGAAGCGGTGGCCGCTTGCACCGCCTGCAGCCTGTGCGAAAGCCGCACGCAGACCGTCTTCGGCGTCGGCCATCCGCAGGCGCACTGGATGATCGTCGGCGAGGCGCCGGGTGAGCAGGAGGACCGGCTGGGCGAGCCTTTTGTCGGCGCCGCCGGCCAGTTGCTGGACCAGATGTTGAAGGCCGTGGGCCTGACCCGCCAGGACGGCGAGGCGGCGCAGCAGGTTTTCATTGCCAACACGCTGAAATGCCGGCCGCCGCGCAACCGCAATCCGCTGCCCGAAGAGCTGGCCCTGTGTGCGCCCTTCCTGTCGCGCCAGATCGAGCTGGTGCAGCCCAAGCTGATCCTGGCCATGGGCCGCTTCGCGATCCAGCAGTTGCTGGGCACCGACGAATCGGTCGGCAAGCTGCGGGGCAAGGTGCACCAGCATGCCAGCGTGCCGGTCATCGTCACCTACCACCCGGCCTACCTGCTGCGCCAGTTGACCGAGAAGGCCAAGACCTGGGAAGACCTGTGCCTGGCGATGTCGGTTTACCGTCGCCAGTTGGCCAGCGCCTAGCTCTTCTTGGCCTTTACCGGCCGCGTCCAGTTCGGCAGGCTGATCTGCTTGGCGCGGGACACCGTGAGCTGGCCCTCGGGGGTGTTCTTGCTGATCGTCGAGCCGCCGCCAATCGTGCCGCCGGCACCCAGCGTGATGGGCGCGATCAGCACGCAGTTCGAGCCCACGTGCACGTCGTCGCCAATCACCGTGCGGTGCTTGTTCGCGCCGTCGTAGTTGGCGGTGATGCTGCCGGCGCCATAGTTCACGCGCGCGCCCACGGTCGCGTCGCCCAGGTAGGCCAGGTGGTTGGCCTTGGCGCCGTCGGCCAGCGTCGAGTTCTTCACTTCGACGAAGTTGCCGATGTGCACTTCGCGGCCCAGCACCGCGCCCGGCCGCAGCCGCGCAAACGGGCCGATCAGCGAGCCTTCGCCCACCGTCACGCCATCGGCTTCGCCGTCAATGTGGGTGAAGGGGCGGATCTGCGCGCCAGCGGCAATCGCCGCATTGCGGATCACGCAGTTCGCGCCAACCTGCACGCTGTCACCCAGCGTCACCGTGCCTTCGAACACGCAGTTCACGTCGATCTCCACGTCCTGCCCGCAGGCAAGCGTGCCGCGCTGGTCGAAGCGCGCCGGGTCGGCCAGGCGCACGCCGGCGTCCATCAGCGCTTCGGCCTGGCGGCGCTGCAGCCGGCGCTCCAACTCGGCCAGCTGCGACGGGCTGTTGACGCCCAGCACCTCGGTCTCGTCGGCCGGCTGCGCGCTGACCACAGGCACGCCCTCGGCCACCGCCATCGCGACGATGTCGGTCAGGTAGAACTCCTGCTGCGCGTTGTCGTTCTTCAGCGTGGCCACCCAGCGCTTCAGCGCCACGGTCGGTGCCGCCATCATGCCGGTATAGACCTCGCGGATCTCGCGTTGCGCGGCGCTGGCGTCCTTGTGCTCGACGATGGCCAGGATCTGCTGCCCATCCGCACTGCGCACGATGCGGCCGTAGCCGGTCGCGTCGGCCAGCGTCACCGTCAGCAGCGCCAGCTTCGTTTCGGCGCAGGCCTCGGCCAGCGCCCTCGCGGTGGCCGGGCGGATCAGCGGCACGTCGCCATTGAGGATCAGCGTGGTGCCGGCGGTGTCGTCCAGTGCCGGCACCGCCTGCTGCACCGCATGGCCGGTGCCCAACTGCGGCATCTGGCGCACGCAGCGCACGTCAGCGCCGACAGTGGCCTCGACCGCCTCGGCGCCGTGGCCTGTGACCAGCACCGTGTGCTGCGCCTGCAGCTCGGCGCTGCTGCGCAGCACATGCTGCAGCAAGGGCAGGCCGGCCAACTTGTGCAGCACCTTGGGCAGCGCGGAGCGCATGCGGGTGCCCTTGCCCGCGGCCATGATCACGACGTTCAGGTTCATGCTGCGATTATCGGCGGCGCGCAAAGCGAAACGGCGCCCGAGGGCGCCGTTGGCTGCGGTGTCTGAGGTGTCAGCCTGGCAAACCGGCTGTGACGTCGTGCGGCTCGCTCTGCACCGCCGGGAAGCCCTTCAGCGCAGCGCTGAACATCGCCGTGAAGATGGCGGTGCCGCCCTGCGTGGTGCCGTCGCTGGAAGCGCGCGCCTCGTACAGCGCCTCGCCGCTGCTGCGATCGCGGATCAGCACGGCCACCTCGCGGCTGTAGCCAGGGTTGCGTAGCGCGTAGTCGCGCCAGAACGGGCCGGCCCAGGGCGTGCCCACCCAGCGCGGGCCCCAGGGGCGCACCCACAGCGGGTCGTCCCAGGGCGAGCGGTCCTGGCGGTCGAAGCGGGCGCCGATCTGCACCAGCACGTCGGCCTGGGTGCCCGGCGCGGCGGGCACGAAGCCGGCGGCGGTCAGCCCCGGAAGCGCCATCTGCTCCACGGCATCCTGATCCTTGGCATGCACCTGCTGCGAGGGCAGCCGGTCGAACGCGAAGGTGCCGGGTTGGCGCTCGGCCGGCCACGTGCCGAAGGTGGTGACCTGGCTGGTCAGCATGTTCCAGCCGGCGCAGCCGGCCAGCGTGACGGCGGCCAAGGCTGCCGCGGTGGCACCCAGCACGCGGCGGCGGTTGGAAGTGGAAGTTCTGGAAACTGCTTGCACGGTGATCTCCTCGAAATTGGCGCTGCAAAGCTTCAGCGCCCCGTAATCTGGCTAACGAACCAGCCGTGCGCCGTGCTGACAGACGCCCAGGCCGTGCGCGCAGTCAGGACAGCGACACGACAGCGAGGCTCAGGCCAGGTCCAGCTTGATGGTTTGTACCGCAATGCCGCTGCCGCCGGATGTGCTGCCGCAATCCTCGTCCTCGTCGAAGGCCTTGTCGCCTTGCGGGTCGGGTGTGCCGGTGGCGCGCATGCTGGCAAACGGGAACAGCTTGCGGTCCATCAGGTGCGACAGCGAGATGTTGCCCATCGCGGTGAACATGTTGTCGATGCGGCCGGGGTACTGCTTGTCCCAGTCGCGGATCATCTGCTTGATCTGGACCCGCTGCAGGTTGTCCTGGCTGCCGCACAGGCTGCACGGGATGATGGGGAACTCGCGGTGCACGGCCCACTTCTCCAGGTCGGTCTCGGCCACGTAGGCCAGCGGGCGGATCACCACGTGCTCGCCGTTGTCGCTCACCAGCTTGGCCGGCATGCCCTTCAGGCGCGAGCCGAAGAACATGTTCATCAGCATCGTCACCACCATGTCGTCGCGGTGGTGGCCCAGCGCAATCTTCGTGGCCCCCAGCTCCTTCGCCACCCGGTACAGGATGCCGCGGCGCAGCCGCGAGCACAGGCTGCACATGGTCTTGCCCTGGGGAATCAGGTTGGTGACGATGGAATAGGTGTCCTGCTCCTCGATGTGGAAGTCCACGCCGCGGCTTTTCAGGTAGGTCGGCAGCACGTCTTCCGGGAAGCCGGGCTGCTTCTGGTCCAGGTTCACCGCGACGATGCTGAACTTGATTGGCGCACGCTGCTGCATGTTCAGCAGGATGTCCAGCATGGCGTAGCTGTCCTTGCCGCCGGACAGGCAGACCATGACCTTGTCGCCGTCCTCGATCATGTTGAAGTCGGCAATCGCCTGGCCGACCTGACGGTGCAGCCGCTTGCTCAGCTTGTTGGTCTCGAAGGCGGCCTTCTTGGCCTTCTTGTTGGCCTCGGCCGCTTCTGCCGTCTCGGCGGCAAAAGCTTCGGCGGCGCGCAAGGCCTGGGTGTCAGCGGAAGCGTTCATGGCGGCTCAATCCTTCAGGCCGAAGACTTCGACGCCCACCGCATCGCAGTCCGGGTAGACATCGGGCTTCTCGGTCGAGACCCGCGCGGCGCGCACGCTGGGGTGGGCGAGCATCAGCGCCAGCACCTCGTCGCACAAGGTCTCCTGCAGATGGATGTGGCCCAGCGAAACCCGCTGCGCGATGCTGCGGCGCATGAAGTCGTAGTCCAGCACCTCGCGCAGTTCGTCGTCCTTGGGCGTGGACATGGCCAGCGGCACGAACAGCTCGATGTTGAACAGCACCCGCTGCTCGCCCTTCTTCTCGAAGTCGTGCACGCCGATGTTGATCCACACCTCGTAGTTGCGCAGGAACAGCCGGCGGCAATCGGCCAGGCGCGGATGGAGCAGGGCAGTGGTCGACATGGCGATCAGCTTTGCGAAGAAGAAACGGGAAGGGCGGTGGTGGTGGCCTGGGCCCGCGCCAGGAACAGCACGTCACGCGGCTGTGCGCTCAGGTGCTGGCCGCCGTCTACCAGCAGCGTGGTGCCGGTGATGGCGGGTGACTCGATCAGGAACAGCACTGCGCGCGCAATGTCGGCCGGGCTGGACGAGCGCTGCAGCGGCGTCATGCGGCTGGCCTGGGCCAACTCGGCCTCGGTCATCGGGCCGGACAGCAGCGTGACGCCAGGCGCCACGCCCACCACCCGCACGCGCGGCGCCAGCGCCTGGGCCAGCAGGACCGTGGCCTCGCGCAGCGCGGCCTTGCTCAGCGTGTACGAGAAATAGTCCGGGTTCGGGTTCCACAGCTTCTGGTCCAGCAGGTTGACCACGCAGCCCGTCGCGGCGGTTTCGGTCGCTGCGCGCTCGTTCACATGCGCGGCCAGTGCCTGCGCCAGCAGCACCGGCGCGGCGGTGTTCGCGGCCCAGTGGCTTGCCATCAGCGCGGTACTGGCCGTGGTGGCATCGTCGTATTCGAACAGCGAAGCGTTGTTGACCACCGCGTCCAGCCGGCCCAGGCGGGCCACCGCGTCCGGCACCAGCGCCCTGCATTCGGCCTCGTCCGCCAGCTCGGCCTGCAGCACTGCCACCTGCGCGCCCAGCGCCCGCAACTCGGCCGCGGTCTCTTCGGCCTCGTGACCCCACTGCCGACAATGCAGCGCCAGGTCGTGTCCGTGGCGCGCCAGGTACAGCGCGATCTCGCGGCCAATGCGCCGTGCGCCGCCGGTGACCAGCGAAACTGGGCGCACGCCAGCGGGCAGTGAGGCAGCAAGGGAGGAGGGCGAAGCCATGGAACCTACAATCTCGCGATGCGAAAAAGCCAACCCGACAGTGTATCGGTGCCGCCAGCACAGCGGCCGGGTGAGGCCTTGCCCGGCACGGCGTCTGCCGACTTGCTGACGCTGATCGCCCAGGCCATCGCGGCCAATGGCGGCTGGCTGCCGTTTGACCGCTACATGGCCATGGCCTTGTACCAGCCCGGCCTGGGCTATTACGCCAACAGCAGCCGCAAGTTCGGCCTGATGCCGCAAAGCGGCAGCGACTTTGTCACCGCCCCGGAGTTGACGTCGCTGTTCGGCCGAGCGCTGGCCGTGCAGGTCGCGCAGGCCTTGCGCGAGAGCGGCACGACGGAAGTCTTCGAATTCGGCGCCGGCTCCGGCGCGCTGGCAGAGCAGCTGATCAGCGCGCTGGACGCGCTGGGCCAGCCGCTGACGCGCTACACCATCATCGACCTCAGCGGCACGCTGCGCGCGCGCCAGGCCCTGCGCCTCGCCCGCTTTGGTGAGCGGGTCTCATGGGCCAGCGAATGGCCGGCCGTGATGCAGGGCGTGGTGGTCGGCAATGAGGTGCTGGACGCCATGCCGGTGCAATTGCTGGTGCGCCAGCCCGAGGGCAGCTGGCACGAGCGCGGCGTGGCGCTGGGCGAAGCCGGCCAGCTCGTGTTCGCCGACCGGCCCAGCGAGCTGACGATTCCCTTCATCGACGTCGAAGGCGGCGCCGTGCTGCCCGGCATGGTCACCGAAATTCACCCGCAGGCCGAGGCCTTCATCCGCAGTCTGGCCGAGCACCTGCAGCGCGGCGCGGCGTTTTTCCTGGACTACGGCTTCCCCGAGGCCGAGTACTACCACCTGCAGCGCCACCAGGGCACGCTCATCGCCCACCGCCTGCACCAGGTCGACCACGACCCGCTGGGCGACCCGGGCGAGAAGGACCTGACCGCGCACGTCAACTTCACAGGCATCGCGCTGGCCGGCCAGCAAGCCGGACTGGACGTGATCGGCTACACCAGCCAGGCGCATTTCCTCTTCAACTGCGGCATCGCCGAGATGATGGCCGGCGCCGAGCTGCGCGAACGTGCCATGGGCCAGAAGCTGGTCACCGAACACGAGATGGGCGAGCTGTTCAAGGTCATCGCCTTCGCCACCGCCGGCCTGCAGTTCAACCCGCTGGGCTTCGCCCACGGCGACCGCATGCACCGGCTATGAGCCAGGGAACCCCATGCGCTGGCTGATCGTCCTGCTGCTGATCTGCCTGATCTTCAACCGCGCCGGTGACTGGCTGCAGAAACTCGGCCTCGGCCGCCTGCCCGGCGACGTGCGCTTTCGCTTCTTCGGCCGGCAGATCTTCCTGCCGTTTGCGAGTTGCATCTTGCTCAGCCTGGTGGCGTCGGGTGTGATGATGGTGTTGTGACGGCGGGTTCTGCATCCATGCGGTCTCCAGAGCAAAGCCGTCGTCCCTGGAATTGCTCAAGAAGCCACGCCGCCACACCAACAAATCATGCGCAACCTTGTCTCACTGATCTCGCTCATTCTGGCAAGTGGCTTGGCTTTGACCGCTGACCCTTCAAGCCCAGAGAAAGATTCTGAGCGCGTTGTAAGACTTGTCGCCACGCTGGAGAAGAATCCGCTCGGAGTCGAGGCAGCACAGAGTCGAAAGTGGCTGATGCAGTGGCTAGAAGAGACAAAAGACTTCAGCATCACGGTTTGCGAAATTCTCGGACCGGTTCCAAGTCAGTCTCCTCCGAACAGTGCCGTGCTGCTTGCCCAGCAGATGTTCGGAAACCTTGCGTACCAAATACAGAATCCAGGCATTCGGGACCAGCTATCGTTGCAGGTTGCGGGGGTTGAGAGCACGCTGAAGGCCTATGCAGTCTTTGTCAGCAAGGATCCGAAGTCACGCATTGCGCATTTTGACGACTTGCTACAGGCGCAGAAGTCTGGATCTCTGCATTCGCGCATGGCGCCGGTGATTGCGAAGGAATGCGGGGGCAACTGACCGTGAACGAGCCGAACCTCTACTCACCTCCGCAAGCAGAAGTCACCGACCTGGAACCGAGTCAGGTGCCGAGGAGGCCACCTGGCCCACCGCCCGTGATTCCGAGAATCGCAGGACTTCTTGGGGTGGCAGGCTTACTTATGGGCATCGCGGACCTGTACATCAAACACGGAGAACACAGCACGCCTCTCCTTGTGTTGACTGTGTTGACTGTGTTGGCGGGCGCACTCGCTGCGTGGGTGATTGACGCCCTGGTTCGCAAGGCGGTGCGCTCACTGCCGTGGGCATTCGCCGTTCTCGGCTTCACGGCAGTTGCGGGCATGCAGTACTACGAGACCAGTCCCCCAGGGGTGCTTCGGGCAATCTACGTTGGACAAGGCGTTGTGTTCGGACTGGCGGCGGTGTTGTTCCTCTTCCCGAGCAGCCTTCGCTGGTTCAAGAGAGGCAATGCGTAGCCTGCAGCCATTTGCGATTGACGCGAGTTCGCAACCGAGCTGTCAACCTTCGTCGAGATGTTCATCTAACGCTTGCGCCACCGCTTGCAGTCGCGCAAGGCGGATGGCCTCCGCAACTGCTGGGCCCTGGGCGCCCTTGGCCATCGCACCGCTGGCGATCGGCTTTGTGGGCAGGGCCATTGCGGCATCGACGGCCTTGAGCAGTCGCGGGCCGCTGGGGTAGGGCCGGTCCTGGAAACCGGTGCGGCCGCGGGCGTCGGCTTCGCAGGCGATCAGGGCTTCCTTGAAGCGTTGCGGGCGGCGGAAGGCGTCGCAGCGTTCGATCAGGCGCATCAGCGCGCGGGCGTTGAATTCAGTGGCGCGGTGGATGTTGGTGTGTTCGCGGGCGACCAGCTGGGCAAGTTCGCTGCACTCGGTGGGCGCCTTCAGGCGCACCGCCAGTTCGCGTGCCAGGTCTTCGCTGCGAGCTTCGTGGGCCAGGTGGCGCGGCCATTCCTCGGGCGGCGTCGTGCCTTTGCCAAGGTCGTGGCACAGGCATGCGAAGCGTACCGTGAGCGGCGCGGCCATCTGCGCGGCCATGTCCAGCACCAGCATCACGTGCACGCCGGTGTCCACTTCGGGGTGATGCGCAGGCGGCTGCGGCACGCCCCAGAGCCGGTCCAGCTCGGGCATCAGCCGGGCCAACGCGCCGCAGCGCCGCAGCACCTCGAACATGCGGCTGGGTTTGGCTTCCATCAGCCCGCGCGAGACCTCCTGCCAGACCCGCTCAGGCACCAGTGCGTCGACCTCGCCGGCGGCCACCATCTGCTGCATCAGCGCCTCGGTTTCGGGGGCGACCGTGAAGTCGTCGAAACGGGCCGCGAAGCGGGCCAGCCGCAGGATGCGCACGGGGTCTTCGGCAAAGGCTTCGCCGACGTGGCGCAGCACACGCTGCTGCAGGTCGCGCTGGCCGTTGAAGGGGTCGACCAGTGCGCCGTCGTCGTCGCGCGCCATCGCGTTGATCGTCAGGTCGCGCCGGGCCAGGTCCTCGGCCAGCGTGACCTCGGGCGAGGTGTGGAACACAAAGCCCTTGTAGCCCGGCGCGGTCTTGCGCTCGGTGCGGGCCAGCGCGTATTCCTCGTGTGTTTGCGGGTGCAGGAAGACCGGGAAATCCGCGCCGACGGGCGTGTAGCCGGCGGCGACCATATCGGCCGGCGTCGCGCCGACGACGACCCAGTCACGGTCGTTGACCGGGCGCTGCAGCAGCGCGTCGCGCACCGCGCCGCCCACCACGTAGGCTTTCATGCGAGACCGTCCTGTTTCAGCGGTGGCGGGCACGAAAGCCGTCCAGCCGGGCGCAGCGCTGGCCGGCACCCAGCGTGGCGGGCAGGATGGCCGACATCGGCTGCGGCACGATGCCCAGCGACGCCAGGCCGGTCACGTTTGCAGTGGCCACGCTGGGCACGGTCAGGCTGGCCAGGTTGTCTCGGCTCAGCAGCGGCTCGCCGGGGGCGAGTTCCATCAGCATGGCCTGCAGCGTGGCCAGCGGGCCGGGCAACGCCCACACCGGCCGCGCCTGGCCCGCGGCCCAGCCGGCCTGCTGGGCCAGTTCACCCAGCGTGACAACTTCCGGCCCAGCGCATTCGATCACCGCTGGCGTAGCTTGCGTGGCCGGCCAGCTCAGCACCTTGGCAATCGCCGCGGCCACGTCGCCCACCCACACCGGCTGCATCTTCGCGTGTGCGCCGGCCAGCGGCAGGACCGGGAAGCGGCGCTGCAGCGAGGCGAACAGCGGCGTGATGTGGTCGCCGTCGCCGAAGATCACCGAGGGGCGCAGCACCGTCACTGTCAGGCCCTTGCCTTGCAGCGCAGCCTCGCCCTTGGCCTTGCTGCGCAGGTAACGCGAAGGCGCATCGGCGGCCGCACCCAGTGCGCTGACATGCACCACGCGCTTCACGCCGGTGTGCTGGCAGGCGGCGGCCAGACGGGCCGGCAGCTTGGCGTTCACCGCATCCAGCTCGGCCTCGCTGCCCTGCAGCTTCGCGATCAGGTTGACCACCGCGTCGCAGCCCTGGAGCAGCCCGTCCAGCGCCTTGTCGTCATGCACATCGGCTTCCAGCAGGTCGACCAGCGGCAGTGGCAGGATGTTGCGGGCGTTGACGCGCCGGCGCGTGGGCACCACCAGGCGCAGCGCGGTGTCGCGGCGGCCCAGCGCGTTGCCAAGGGCCTCGTGGAAGCGGCCGTCCGCAAAGTCGTCACCGCGCACCAGCAGTTCGCACAGCGTGCGGCCGACAAAGCCACTGCCGCCGAGGATCAGCACCTGGTTCATCGTGAGGCTCCTTCGCCTGTTGTGGGGTCCACGCGCGAAGGCAGGTCCGGTGCCGGCTCGGGCACGCTGCTGTCGCGCGGGCCGATGCTGCCGCCCATGCGCGCCTTCAGCGAGGCGGGTTTGCCGCTCATCAGGCCGGCGTAATAGGTGGCGTTGGACAGCACCTTCTTCACATAGTCGCGCGTCTCGTTGAACGGGATGTTCTCGGTCCAGATCGCCGCTTCCAGCACCGGGCCGTCGCGCCAGCGGCGCGGCCGGCCGGGGCCAGCGTTGTAGGCCGCGGCGGCCAGCGTCTGCGAGCCGCTGAAGTCGTCCAGCGCCAGCTTCAGGTAGGCGGTGCCCAGGCGCAGGTTGGTGTCGCGGTCGCTGAGCATGTCGGGCCTGTAGTCCAGGCCGATCTTCTTGGCGGTCCACTTCGCGGTCGAAGGCATGACCTGCATCAGGCCGGACGCACCCACGGCCGAGCGCGCATCCACATAGAAGCGCGACTCCTGGCGGATCAGCCCGTAGGCATAGGCCGGGTCCAGCCCGATCTCGCTGGCGCGCGGCAGCAACTGCTCGCGGTGCGGCATCGGGTAGCGCTGGTTGAGGTCGAACTCGGCGCGGGTGCGGTCGCTGCTGTTGATGCAGCGGTCCCACACCTCGCGCTCGCAGGCCAGCTGCGAAGCGGCCAGCAGCTCGCGGTCGCTCATGCCGATCAGCGAAAAATTCCATTCACGGGCGCCTTCGGAGCGCAGTCCCGCGGCCAGCGCCATCAGCCCGCGCTGCAGGCCGGGGTGGCTTTGCGCGGCCTGGCGTTCCGGTGCGGTCAGCGGCGCCGGGCGCGGCGGCAGCGGCTGCACGGCGCCCAGATCTTCCGAGGCCAGCTGGCCGTAGTAGCCCAGCTGCGGCGCCAGCGCTTCGAGCAGCTTGCGGGCTTCCTGCCGGTCCACATTGCCTGCCTCGCCGGGCTTGGCCAGCGCCATCACCGCGCGGGCCCGCCAGTACTGCCAGACCGGCTCGTTGCGCTCGGTCGTGCCCATCGCCTCGATGTCGCGCAGCGCCAGTGTCCAGCGCTCGCTGCCCTGGCCCAGGCGCAGCGCACTGCGGGTCATCCAGCCCAGGGTTTCGTCGCTCCAGTCCGGGCGATCGGCCTCGCGCTTTTTCAGCAGGGAGAAGGCCTTCTTCTGCCAGTCCAGGCTGTCCGGGTGAAGGCCCAGCGCGCCTTGCCGGGCGACGATGGCCCAGGCCCACGCGGCCTGCTCGGCCGGCAGCATCGTGCCCCAGCGTTCGTTCAACTGCCTGGCTGCCACGTCCACGTCGCCAGACGCCAGGCGAGCGATGGCCAGTGCGCTGAGCCAGGCATGCGTGCCGTTGCGCGCGCTGGCCTTCTTTGCCAGGTACTTGGCCGGGTTGTCGAAGATCTCGCCCAGCGGCTTGGCCACGTCGTCACCCAGCAGGTTGGCGGTGTTGCGCGCCAGCTTCTGGCGGTTGTGTTCCACGGCGTGGCGCAGCTTGCGCCAGGCGTCGTCGCCGCTCAGCAGCTTGGCGTCGGTCAGCGTCTGCGCCAGGGCCTGGCAGCCCTCGTCGGGGCTGGTCTGGGCCATCCAGGCCCGACGCGCGCCGTCGCGGATGTCGCGCCCGGCGGTGTATTCGGCCAGCAGCGCGTAGCAGGTCACCTCGCGGTCGTCGTTCATGCGGAAACGCGGCTGGTCGCGGGTGAAGTTGGCCCAGTCGCGGCGGCGGCCGAGTTCCAGCAGCCAGTCATTGCGCAGCCGGTCTTCCACGTAGCTGCCCGGCCAGCGTGCATAAAAGGCTTCCACCTCGTCCACCCGCACTTCGCTGAGCCGGCCAGTCAGCTCCCAGTAGTCGACCCAGGGCGCCAGTGGGTGGCGGCTGTCCAGCACCTGCTGGCGCAGCGCGGAAAGCTTGAGCCGGTCACGCTTCACAAACGCATCGCGGGCCTGACGGATGGCGTCGTCGCGGTCCTGGGCGGCCGCCGGACCGGCCAGTGCCGCCACGGTGCTTGCGGCGATCAGCAGCAGCTTGGCCCAGGGGCGCGAAGCTGCGCGGGAATGAGGTATTCGGAACAGGCTGGACAGGGCGCGAAGCATCGTGCGGGCACTGTACCGCAGGGGGTGGGCGAACCCTCGCTTCGGCAGGCGTGGTGCAGGGGCTTCAGGGTCGCCTCAACCACTCGCAAACACGGGCTGCGCTTCCAGCCGCGAGTGTCAGCCCCAGCGCGCCGTGGCCGGTGTTCAGCAGCAGGTTGTCCCAGGCCGGCACCGCGCCGATCAGCGGCAACCCGGTGGGCGTGGCCGGGCGCAGGCCGGCCCAGGGCCGCGGCTCGTCGAGCTCGCAGGCGCCTGGGAACAGCGCCTCGACCGAGGCCAGCATCTGCGCCACGCGCAGCGGTGGAATGTCCAGCCCGTGGCCGCCCAGCTCGGCCATGGCCGCCACGCGCAACTGGCCGGCCAGTGGCGCAAACACCGTCTTGCGCGACAGGTCGGTCACGCTCGCCCGCGGCGCTCGCTCGGGGCGCAGCAGCGGCAGCGTCAGGCTGTAGCCCTTCAGCGGCCACACCGGCAGCCGCAACCCCAGCGGCTTGGCCAACTGCGCGCTCTGGCTGCCGGTGGCGAGCACCCAGTGGTCCGCCTCGATCTCGCCCAGCGAACTGCGCACGGCCCGCACTTTGCGGCTCGCGGTGACAAAGCCCGAGACCGTGCAGTTGAAGTGCGCTTGCCCGCCCAGCCGCAACAGCCCGGCCAGCAGCGCGTGGCACAGCGCAAACGGATCGGCCACGCATTCGCTTTCTGTCCACACGCCGCCGGCAATCTGCCCGGCCTGGCTGGCCAGCGCCGGCTCGCGGGCGATGCATTCGTCTGCCGTCAGCACCTGCTGCGGCGCGGCGCCGTGGCCGGACTGGAAGGCGATTTGCCGACGCTGCGCTGCCAGGCTGGCCTCGCTGGCGCACAGCACCAGCTTGCCGTTGCGCGCGAATGCGATGTCCCAGGCTTCTTCCGCCAACCAGGCTTCCAGCGTCTGCCGGCTCATGCGCGCCAGTGCCAGCAACTCGACCGTGCCGCGCTGCACCTGCGCCGTGGTGCAGGCCGCGAGGAACTGCAGGCCCCAGGCCCATTGCCGCCAGTTCGCCACCGGGCGCACGCGCAGCGGCGAGGCTGGGTCCAGCAGCAGCCTGGGCAGGCCGCGCAACGTGCCGGGCGAGGCCAGCGGTTCAACGTAGCTGTAGCTCAGCTGCGCGCCATTGGCCCGGCTGGCCGCCAGGCCGGGGCCGCTCGCGGCGTCCAGCAGCAGCACCTCATGGCCTTCGCGCGCCAGCGCATAGGCGGTGGCGCAGCCGATCAGGCCGGCCCCGATCACTCCAACCTTCATGCGGCGCTCTCCTGCAGTCCCGGTGGCACGGCGAGGTGCCATTCGGTCGCCTGCTGGAACGCGTGGCCCACGCGCAGGATCAGCGGTTCGGCCAGCGGCCGGCCGATCACCTGCAGCGAGACCGGCAGCCCTTGCGGCGACAGGCCCACCGGCAGCGCCAGCGCACACAGGTCCAGCCAGTTGACGAAGCGGCCCAGGCGCGACAGCGGCGTGGCGAGTTCGTCCACCTCGGCCACGGGAATCGCGCTGATCGCGTTGGTCGGGAACAGGCAGACATCGATGCCGTCCATTGCCGCCGTCATCGCGGCCATCGCCTGCGCGCGGGCCCTCAGCAGCTGCTGGTAGCGCGCGGCGCTGGTCTGGCGGCCGAGCAGGATGCGGCGGCGCACGTGGGGGTCCCAATTGAGGTCCTCGCGCTCGTACAGCGGGCCCAGCTGCGCATAGCCCTCGGCGCTCATCAGCTCGCCGGCCAGCGCCATTGCCTCCGCCAGCGGCTGCGGCAGCGCGCGCTCCACCAGTTGCAAGCCCAGGCGCTGAAAGGCCTGCAGCGCGGCGTCGTAGCCAGCCAGCACTTCGGGTGACACGTGTTCACGCTCCGCCGCCGGCAACACCCAGGCGCGCAGGCCGGCCATCGGGCGCTGCAACTGCTCGCCGGCCACGCGGCGCACGGGCGACAGGCGCGAGACCGGGTCGGCCGGGTCCGGGCCGGCCATCGCGTCCAGCAGCAGCGCGGCGTCTTCGGCGCTGCGGGCCAGCGGGCCGATGGTGTCGTGCGTGGGGCAGAGTTCGATCAGGCCGTGGCGGCTGATCAGGCCGTGCGTGGTCTTCAGGCCGGTGAGGCCGCACAGGCCCGCGGGAATGCGCACCGATCCTCCCGTGTCCGTGCCCAGCGCGGCGCTGGCCATGCCGGCCGACACTGCGACGGCCGAGCCGCTGCTGGAGCCGCCCGGCACGCGGTGTGTCGCCAGGTCCCAGGGGTTCCATGGCGTGCCCATGGTCGCATTCGTGCCCCAGCCGCCAAACGCGTGTTCGACGGTGTGGGTCTTGCCGATCAGCACCGCGCCAGCGGCGCGCAGCCGGCGCACCACGGTCGCGTCCAGCGTGGAGCGCCGGGCCGGCAGCGCGCTGGCGCCGCCGGTGATGAGGCGGCCTTCGATCTCGAACAAGTCCTTCACCGCGATGCTCACACCATGCAGCGGGCCCAGCGTGGTGCCGGCCCGGCGCAGCGCGTCCAGCGCACGCGCGCTGGCCACCGCCTCGTCGGCATACAACTCGATGAAGGCGTGCAACTGGCCGTCCAGCCGCCGGGCGCGGGCGAGTTGGGCCTGCACCAGCTGCTCGCTCGTAAGCAACCCGGTGCGCAGCGCGGCCGAGAGCTGGGCGATGGAGGCGTGGACTGGCGTGGGATTCATTGGAAGCGTCATGTTGCGCCGAGACCGCGTCGGCCGCGAGAGAGGCGCTGTTGCAGCAGCCGCGAGGCCATGGACAGCGGGAAGGCGATGGCGAAGTAGAAGGCGCCCACCAGCAGGAAGATGTGCAGTGGCAGGAAGGACTCGCTGGCGATGGCGCGGGCGGTGAGCATCAGTTCGTCGGTGGCGATCAGTGCGCACAGAGAGCTGTCTTTCAGCAGCGCGACGTAGCTGTTCAAGAGGGGCGGCAACATCACGCGCAGTGCCTGCGGCAGCACGACAAAGCGCAAGGCCTGCAGCGGCGTGAGCCCGGCCGCCAACGCGGCTTCGCGCTGGCCACGGTGCACCGCGGACAGGCCGCCGCGCAGCAACTCGGCCACATAGGCTGAGCCGTGCAAGCCCAGCCCCAGCACGCCGGCCCAGAAGCCCGAAAGCCGCAGGCCCAGCGCCGGCAGCGCGAAATACAGCGCCAGCAGCAAAGCCAGCAGCGGCACGGTGCGCAGGCCCTGGATGGCGGCCTGCGCCACGCGGCGCTGCCACGGCCGGCCGCTGCGTTGCATCGCGACCCAGCCGGCGCCCAGCAGCAGCGCCAGCGCAAAGCCGAGCAGCGAAAGCGCGATGGTCAGCAGCGCGGCCTGGCGCAGCCGGGGCAGCCAGTCGGCCAACTGGTCGGCATACAGCGCGAAGAATGCGGTCATGGCGTGGCCTCCAGCCGGCCGCGGGTCAGCCGGGTTTCGAAGCGGGACAAGGCCCAGCCCAGCGGCAGCAGCATCGCGGCATACAGCGCCAGCGCGCTGGCGTAGATCAGCGGGGTCTGGAAGGTGCTGGTGACCAGCTGCCGGGCGAAGAACATGATCTCGGGCGCGGCAATCGCCGAGGCCAGCGAGGTGTCCTTCAGCAGCTGGCTGGCGAAGTTGGTCAGCGCCGGCATCACCAGCCGCAGCATCTGCGGCAGCAGCACGAAGCGCAGCGTTTGCCAGGGCGTGAGCCCCGCGGCCAGGGCCGCTTCGTGCTGGCCCACGTGCAGGGACTTCAGCGCGGCGACGAAGACGTCGCACAGCGTGGCCGCGCCAATGCCGCCCAGGCCGAGGATGGCGGCCGCCATCGGGGAGAGCCGCAGGCCGACCGAGGCCAGGCCGAAGTACAAGAGGAACAGGTGGGCCAGTGCCGGCACGTTGCGCGCCCATTCGATCAGCGCGGCGACCAGGCCGCGCAGCAGCCGGCCGGCCAACGAGCCACCGCTGCTGGCATGCACCAGCAGCGCCAGCGCGAGGCCACCGGCCAGCGCGATGACCAGCGCACCGGCGGCGATGCGCGCGGCGGTCCAGGCGCCGGCTGCCAGCGTGGCGAGGATGGACGGGAGCACGTCGAGGGCGTTCATGTCTCGACTTCAGGCTGCCGTGAGCATCTGGCCCAGGAACTGCCGCGTGCGCGCCGCCTGCGGCCGGTCGATCACCTCCGCCGCGCTGCCTTGCTCGACGATGTGGCCGCCTTCCATGAAGATGACCCGGTCGGCCGTCTCGCGCGCGAAGCGGATCTCGTGCGTCACCAGGATCATCGAGCGGCCTTCGTCGGCCAGTTCGTGGATCACGTTCAGCACCTCGCCGACCAGCTCCGGGTCCAGCGCCGAGGTGGGTTCGTCGAACAGGATCAGCTGCGGCTGCTGGGCCAGCGCGCGGGCAATCGCCACGCGCTGCTGCTGGCCGCCGGAAAGCCGCTCCGGGTACTCGCCTGCCTTGTGGTGCAGGTGCACCTTGGCCAGCATCGCGTCGGCCAGCGCGTAGGCCTCGGCCCTGGGGATGCCTTGCGCCTTCATCGGCGCCAGCGCCACGTTGTCGCGCACCGTGAGGTGGGGCCAGAGGTAAAACAGCTGGAACACCATCGCGATGCCGGCGCGCTGCGGCGCGAGTTCGCTGTCGGTCATGAAGCGCCACTGGCCGTTGCCACCCTGGCGCTGGCCGATGCGTTGGTGGCCCAGCGTCACCGAGCCGCCGTCGGGCCGTTCCAGGAAGTTCAGGCAGCGCAGGCAGGTGGACTTGCCCGAGCCGCTGGGTCCGATCAGCGAGAGCGTCTCGCCCTTATGCAGGTCGAAGGAAATGCCCTTGAGCACCTCCAGGGCGCCGTAGCGCTTGTGCAGGTCACGCACCTGCAGCAGCGGTGGAGGGGTGGTATTCATGGCGACAGCTTCCGGCGGCAGGGCTTACTTGCAGCTGGGCAGTGGCCAGCCGGCCGGGCGGTCCACGCCGGCGCGGAAGTTCTTGCCCACCGGCATGTACCAGACGTCCTGCACCAGCCCGTAGCGCGTGCCGATCTTCTTCAGCTCGCAGCCCTGCCAGAGCTTGCCGATCTCGGCATTCACCGCAGCCAGCAGCTCGGGCGAATCCTTGTTCAGGCCGATCACCACCTGGCCCAGCCCGGTCAGCAGCGGGAAGTCGGGATTGTTGTCGGTAAAGGCGTTGAAGCGCAGGTGCCACTGCGGGTTGCGCGAGATGGCGTACTGCATCACCGGCGGGTCGCCGATCACCGCGTCGATGCGGCCGGCCAGCATGTCGCGCACCGCGGCGTCGGAGGTGTCGTAGAGCGACAGCTCCAGGCCGGGGATCTTGCGCAGCTCGGGGATGAACGAGAAGCCGGTGATGGTGCCGACCTTCTTCTTCTCCAGGTCCTTCAGTGTGGTCCAGTTCGTCTTGTCGACCTGGGTGATGCCGTTCTTGAAGTAGTGGATCGGGTCGCTCAGCAGCATGATCTTCGAGCGCTGCTCGGTCCAGCCCATGGTGCCGGCCATCAGGTCCACGCGCTTGGCCTGCACCGAGGCGATGGTGCCGGACCATTCCATCAGCGCCGGCTTGACCTTCAGCTTCAGCGTGTCGGCCACGTGCTGCAGCACCTCGCCGTCGTAGCCGATCATCTTGCCGTCCTGCCAGCCGGTGCCGGGCATGTCGCCGGTGAAGGCAATCGTCAGCGTGCCGGGCTCGACGGTGGCGGGCGTTTGCGCAAAGGCGCAAGCGCCACTCAACAGCAGTGCAGCAGGCAGCAGGCGGCGCAACAGGGGCAAGAACGGGGTCATCGGCAACTCCTTGGGAGACACACTTGGGTGGGTTGAACGAAGCCGACTTTAGGAACGCGCCTGCTTCTTGCATTGAAGGCGCAACCCCCCGAATTGAACGCATGCGACAAGCCGCCCGAACCGTCAAAGCTGCACCAGACACTGGCGCTGATGCCCTGGTGGCGCGCCTGGACGCACCCGGCGCGGGCGGCGTGGAACTGCGCATCGGCATCCTGCTGTGGCCGCAGTTCCCGCTGCTGTCGCTGGCCGGCCTGTGCGACGCGCTGCGCCACGCGGCCGACATCGGCGACCAGAGCCAGCAGCTGCGCTGCAGCTGGACGGTCCTGGGCACGCCTGGCGAGCGCATTGCGGCCAGCTGCGGCATCGAGGTGCCGGTGCAGCAGTCGCTGGGCTCGGAAGCCACGTTCGACTACATCGCGGTGATCGGCGGCCTGCTGCCGCAGCTGGACAAGGCGGACCGCCGGCAGGTCCGCTTTCTGAAACAGGCCGCGGCCTCGGGCGTGCCGCTGCTAGGCATCTGCACCGGCAGCTTCGTGCTGGCGCACCACGGCCTGATGGACGGCCACACCGCCTGCGTGCACCCCTTCCACGTGGCCGACTGGCAGCGCCTGTTCCCCGCGCTGCCGCACAGCACGCACGGCGACTACCTGATTGACGGCGACCGCATCACCTGCGCCGGCGGCGTCTCCATCATCGAGCTGGCCACCGAGCTGGTGCGCCGCCACTGCGGGGCCGACCGCGCGGCCAAGGTCGTGCACCAGATGACCGTCACCCGCCGCGCCGCCAGCTCCCACGTCGCCCGCCGCCACGCGCTGGGCTACGCCGGTGCCGACAACGACAAGCTGCGCCAGGCCATCCTGCTGATGGAAAAGAACATCGCCACGCCGCTGGAAATCGGCGTGATCGCGCGGCTGGTGGACTGCAACCGGCGGCAACTGGAGCGGGTGTTCGTCGCCGAGACGGGCCTGTCACCCGCCGAGTTCTACCGCCGCTCGCGCCTGAAGTTCGGGCGGTGGCTGCTGACCACGACGGACGCCACCATCAGCGTCATTGCGGCCGACAGTGGCTTTGCGGACTCGGCGCACTTCATCCGACTTTTCCAGCAGCACTACGGCATGGCGCCTGGGCGTTTGCGGACGGCGTTGGTCGCCAAAGGTTGAAAGGCCTTCGCCGAGGTGTTGTCGTGCGAGGCCGCCGGGCGACCGATTCCGCTCATGTCCCCCGCCTTCGGCTCCTCCTTTACTTCGCTACATCGGCCACCCGGCGACCTGATCGTGCGCCGACCTACGGTCAACCCGCCGCAGACTTCCGATACGGCTCTTCGAATTCCCGGAAGTCCTTCTCCGCCAGCGCTTCACCCACAAACGCCGCGACACCTGGCGTCTCCCACACGTTGGCGATGTATTCGGCAACGATCCCGGAAACCGGCAGCGCATAGGTGCGGATGCGGCCGACGACCGGGGCGAAGTAGGCGTCGGTGATGCCGAAGCTGCCGAAGAGGAAGGGGCCGCCGGATTGGTCCAGGGCTTCGGTCCACATGGCTTGCAGGCGCTGCAGGTCTGACACGACGCCGGGTTGTTCTGCCATCAGCTTCGCGCCCACTTCGGGCAGTGAAGCTTCGATGTTTTGCGAGCAATGGTTGCGCAGGTGACCGAAGCCGGCATGCATCTCGGCGCACAGGCTGCGGGCACGAGCGCGCTGGCGCTGGTCAACTGGCCACAGTGGCAGGTTCGGAAACTTTTCGGCCACGTATTCGGCGATGGCCAGCGTGTCCCACACGGCGAAACCTTCGTCCACCAGCAGCGGCACCTTGCCGGTGGGCGCCACGGCGTTGACGGTGGCCTTGAAGGCGGAGTCGGCCTCGAAGCTGTCGAAGCGCACCATGACCTCTTCGAACGGGATGCCGAAGTGGCGCATCAGCACCCACGGGCGCATGGACCAGGACGAGTAGTTCTTGTTGCCGATGTAGAGCTGCATGGCGAGGCGTGGTTGAGAGCCGGGGCGCTTCATCGTAAGTCACGGCCACTACAACCCACCGCGTCACAGGTCTCTTTGGACTGCGCGAGCAGCCACGCGGTGAAGGCCTGCAGTTCGGGGCGCTCGGCCGGGTTGGCGCCCAGCGGGATCAGCCAGTAGCTGTAGGGCGAGCCGAGGCGGCCGGTTTCGCCGAAGGGCTCGACGATCTCGCCGCGGGCCAGCGCGTCGTGCACCATCGGCAGCCGGGCCAGCGCCACGCCCTGGCCGGCCAGCGCGGCCTGCATCTGCTGATGGGTGAAGTTGACGCTGATCCAGCGACGCGGCTGCAGCCGGCCCAGGCCCTTGGCCTCCAGCCAGGTCGGCCAGGCCATCGCGGTGGCCTGCGCGGTGCCGTCGTCCATCTCCAGCAGCGTGTGTTCGCTCATGTCGGCGGGGGTGCGCAGCGGCGGTGCCTCGCCGCGGGCGATGGCGTCGGCCAGGCGGGCGCCCACCACGGGCGTCAGCACCTCGTCGAACAGCCGGATGGCGCCGCCAGGGGCCTTGTCGGGCATGCAGCTGCGCAGCGCCAAGTCCAGCTCGGCATCGTCCACTTCCACCAGCCTGTCGGTGGCCGAGATGCGGATGTCCAGTTTCGGGTGTTGGCGTTCGAAGTTGACCAGCCGCGGCATCAGCCACAGCGAGGCGAACGATGGGAAGGTCGTCAGGCTGACCTGGGTGCGCGAGCGCGCCATGCGGATCTGGCGCACGCTGGTGTCCAGCCGCGTGAGCAGCGGTGCCACGCTGCGCAGCAGCGCGTGGCCGGCGGCAGTGAGCTCGACCTTGCGGGTGCCGCGGTTGAACAAGCTGGCGCCCAGCTCTTGCTCCAGGCCCTTGATCTGGCGGCTGATGGCCGGCTGCGTGAGGTGCATTTCCTCGGCCGCGGCGCTGAAGCTGAGCAGCCGGGCAACGGCCTCGAAGCTGCGCAGGCCGTCCAGCGAGAGCGGGCGCTGGCGTGCACCGGAAAGCGGCGTATTCATGCGCAGATGGTATCAATCCCTGCGCCAAGTCTCATTGGAATTTTACGGCCCACACGCCGATGATTCAGGTCATGCAGCGGTGAGCTTCTTCCACCGCACTGATGCAAGAACGCTATTGACACCGCCAGCCCAAAGGAGCCTCACCATGCAAACCCAAGCCTCTCAAGCGATGACCCTGCGCCAAGCCCAAGCCTGGCGCGCCCCGCGCGCCGGCGACCTCAAGGTGCTGCAAGGCGAGGTGTGGATCACCCGCGCCGGCGACCTGTCCGACCATGTGCTGCAAGCCGGCGAAACGCTGCACGTGCAGCGTGGCGAGCAGCTGTCTGCCGGCCCATGGGAAGCGGGCAAGCCGGTGCAACTGGCCTGGCAGGCTCAACCGGCCTTGCCCTTCGCCCGCTTGCGCGAGGAGACCGGCCGTGGCGTGGCAGCTGGCGCGCGTTTCCTGGCCGGCGGTTTGCTGGCTCTGGCACGCAGCGCCGAAGCCAGCGCGAGCCGGGCCCACGGCAGCATCTGAGCGGGAGAGTCCATCGCGTCGTCTGGCGCGGTGAAATAGCTCAGCGAGTGCTGGCCGCCGTCGCGCACGCTGTAGGTGAATGGTGTGCAGCCCTGGGCCTCGAAGCTCGCGCGGGTTTCGTCGTCGACCTTCAGGTACAGCCGCTCGTCAAAAATCAGTGCGAGGAACAGGTCATCCACGTAGAAGCCGTGGCCACCGAACATGCGGCGGCTGCGCACCGTGCCCAGCGGCGACAGCAATTCCCGGCACCACGCCACGAAGTCATTGCTCATGGTCGGATTCTCGCGGGTCAGGCCAGGTGTGCACAGGCCGCTCAGGCCGCACAATGCAAAGCTCCCTGGTACCGAGTCCGACCATGACCCTGCCGTTCAAGCTGCAACTGGAACCGTCCCGCGACAAGGCTGTGCTGCGCAAACAATTGCAGGCCGAACGCATGGGGCTGCTGGACCGCCACAAGCGCGCGGCGCAGCTGCAGGAAGTGCTGCAGGTCTGGCTGATCAAGCGGCCGGAAACCACGATTGGCGCCTACTGGCCGATCAAGGGCGAGTTCGACGCGCTGCCGGCGCTGTACCGCTGGAGCGAGGCAGCGGAGCCCGGCCAGCCGCCGCGGCGCATCGGGCTGCCGGTGATGAACCGCGAGACCAAGCGCCTGAGCTTTCACGTCTGGTATCCCGGCTGCGAGATGGAAGAGGACGCCTACGGCATCCCCAAGCCCAAAAACACCGAGATCTTCCACCCGCAGTTGCTGCTGGTGCCGTGTGTGGGTTACGGCCCCGGCGGCGTGCGCCTGGGCTACGGTGGCGGCTTCTACGACCGCACGCTGGCCGAGATCCAGCCGAAGCCGTACACCGCCGGCCTGGGCTACTCGCACGGCTACGTGCCGTGGCTGGAGCCCGAGCCGCACGACGTGCCGCTCGATGCGATGCTGAACGAAGAGGGCGTTCAGCTGGACAAGTAGCCTTGCTTCCTCAGTGGTAATACTGCCGCCGCTTGGGGCATTCCTGTCACGTACCTGTCAATCGTCGTTATAGTCCCGCGAAGGGGCTCGCCGGCATTCGTGCGCGCGGGCCGGGAGTGGCCACTAGAAAACCGGCGGCAGGGCTGCATGCAGGCATTGGATTTCCACGTCTCCAAGACGTTAAAGGTTCAGTTTTTCTCGATGAACGACGGCGGTCGGCGGCCGCTGGCCGTGACCTTCACGCCCTCGAACAACAAGCAGCTCGACGGCACGGGGTTTGGCGGCGACTTCCTGCTGAAGTCAGGTTTCGATGTCCTGGCATTCAAGTCTTCGGTGGATGGCTGGTTTCAGGAAGTGCCCGCCGAACTCTTTTCGGCCATCAATGCCTTTGTGGCCGATCGAGGCCATGAGCGCCGGGTGGGCTACGGCTCGTCGATGGGGGGCTTTGCAGCCATCGCGTTTTCAGGTCGGTTGAAACTCGACACCGTCCTGGCCTGCTCCCCTCAGTTCGCGATCGACCAAGCATTCGACAAGCGCTGGGCATTTTTCGGCCAGCAATTGGCCTGGCGCTACCGCATTGATGCGGCTGCGCTGGGAGCCGATTGCCGCTACTTCGTGTGGGCCGATTCGCAGGACGCAGACTGGCTGCACGTGGACCGATTGAGGGCCCTGATCGCGCCTTCTCGGCTGCATGTTTTGGCCTTGCCGCACAGTGGTCATCCCTGCCTTCAATTCCTCCATGAAGCCAGGCAGTTGAAGCCCGCGGTGCTGGACGTGCTGCAGGGCGATTCGCTCGGGCCGCAGTTGCATCGCCATGCGCGCCGCGACTCGAAGACCTACTGGAAAAATCTTTCAAGGCGGTTGCTGACCCATCGTCGGCCACATGCAGCGCTCGCAGCTGCGCATGCGGCCGTGGCCCGTGATGAGCGGGACCCGACCTCGATCTGGCTCAAGGCCAAAGTCCTGCAGGTGTTGGGGCGAGAGGATGAGGCCAGGCAACTGAGCCGTCAGATGCTTGGCGACGGGGAGCACCCAAGACGCTTGTTTCAGCTGAGCCGGCGCCAGATGCAGGCCGAACAGTGGGTAGACGCGCTGTCCGCCATCGACGCCGCGCTGGCCATGGCGCCGGGCTCGGCGCAGTTCCACATGCAGCGCGCGCAGGTGCTGTCGCGCACGGGTCGCATGGGCGACGCCGTGCAGGCGGCGCGGGAGGCGCACTTCATCGCGACCGACGATCCCGAAATGAACGAGCAGTTGGGCAAGCTGCTGCTCAAGATCGATGACCTGCCGGGCGCCCGCGAGGTCCTGGCCCAGGCGCTCGCAAGCGGCGTCAGGTCCGCGGGCATCTTCCTGCACCTCAGCGCGACCCTGCTCAAGCTGGGCCGGTTGAACATGGCGCTGCGTGTTGCGGAGGATAGCCTGCGGCATTGGCCGGAAGATCAGCGCCTGCAGTCGCATCTGGCCCGGCTGCAGGCGCGGGTGTCGGCAGGTGGCGCGCGGCATCGGCGCCGGCCGGCCGGCGCCGCGCAGGTGTGGGATGAACTGTCCTGGGTGAAGATCGCCCGGGCTTGAATCAGAACCGCTTGCCGACACCCACGCTGACCAGCAGCGGGTTGACCTTGAAGGTGCCGACCTTGGTGCCGGCCGAGCTCACATCGGTCTCGATCTGCACCTTCTTCAGGTCGAAGTTGACCAGCCAGCCGTCCTTCACCGGCACGTCCACGCCGGCTTGCAGCGCCCAGCCGAAGCTGTTCTTCTTGATCGAGGGCGACAGCGCCGCATCTACCGCGGGCTCGAAGCTGACCGACGAGAAGCGGGTGTAGTTCAGGCCGGCGCCGACGTAGGGCCGCAACGCCTTCAGGTCGGTGAAGTGGTACTGCAGCGTCAGCGTGGGTGGCAGGTGCTTGAGGCTGCCGATGATGGTGTCGCCCGAGCGGATGGTGTGGCGCTGCGGGTAGGTCAGCACCAGTTCGGTGGCGATGTTGGGCGTGAAGAAGTAGCTGACATCGAACTCGGGAAAGGCCTTGTCGTTGATCTTCAGGTCCAGCCCGGTGCTGTCGCTGTTGTCGGACTGCAGGTAGAGCGCACGGGCGCGCAGCAGCCACTGGCCGCTGTCTTGCTGGGCGGCGGCGAATTGGGGGGCGAGGGCGGCGGCAACGGCGGCCAGGGCGATGAGGGTCTTGCGCATGGTGGCGAACTCCTTGTTGTTGAATGACATGACGTGATGTCATTGCAACCGGGGGAGGGGTTCGTCAAGCTGTGCTGGCGCAAGTTGCCGGTGCGCGAGGCGGTGTCCGCGGAAAGCGCTTGATCCAGGTCAGCATTGGCGCAGGCGCGGTGATGCGCCGGCGCCACAGGGCTCAGCCGCCCAGGCCCAGCCGCTCGCAGAGCGCCAGCGTGGCCGTGCTCTGGTTCATCGTGTAGAAGTGCAGGCTCGGCGCGCCACCGGCGATCAGGCGCTCGCACAGCGCGCTGACCACGTCCAGCCCGAAGGCCTTGATGCTGGCCGTGTCATCGCCAAAGCTTTGCAGCCGCATGCGGATCCAGCGCGGAATGTCGGCGCCGGTGCTGTCGGCAAAGCGCATCAGGCCGCTGGCGTTGGTGATGGGCATGATGCCGGGCACGATGGGCAGGTCCAGCCCCAGCGCGCGGGCTTCGTCGACGAAGCGGAAATACGCATCGGCATTGAAGAAGAACTGCGTCATCGCCGAGTTCGCACCGGCCCGCGCCTTGGTCGCGAAGGCCTCCAGGTCGGCTTGCGGCGACCTGGCCTGCGGGTGCATCTCCGGATAGGCGGCCACTTCGATGTGGAAGTGTGTGCCGGTGGTCTCGCGGATGAAGGCGATCAGGTCGCTGGCATAGCGGAACTCGCCGAAGGCGCCGTAGCCACTGGGCAGGTCGCCGCGCAGCGCCACCAGCCGGCGGATGCCGGCGCCCTGGAACAGCTGCAGCTTCTCGCGCACCGACGCGCGCGTGGCCCCCACGCAGGTGAAGTGCGAGGCCGCGTCCATGCCCTCGGCCAGGATGGCCTGCACGGCGGCCAGCGTGCCGTCTTGCGTCGAGCCGCCAGCGCCATAGGTCACCGAGCAGAACTCGGGCTTGAGCGCATAGAGCTGCTGGCGCACGGCAGCAAGTTTGACCACGCCTTCGGGCGTCTTCGGCGGAAAGAACTCTAGGCTGATGGAGGTCATGTCAATCTGGCTTGCAGGTTCAAGCGGGCTGCTTGGCCCAGACGAAGAATTCGGTGTTGCCGTTGCCGCCCTTGATCGGGCTCTCGAAGTACTTCTGCACCTTCAGGCCGTGCGCCTTGCAGGCCTGCCAGAGGCGGTTCTCGACCTCGATGAAGTGCACCTTGTCCTTGACGATGCCGCCCTTGCCGATCTGCGCGGGCTGCAGCTCGAACTGCGGCTTGATCAGCACCAGCAGGTCGCCGCCCGGCGCCAGGTACTCGACCATGGTCGGCAGCACGTGGGTGGAGGTGATGAAGGACAGGTCGCCGGTCACGAAGTTGAAGCTGTGCGGTTCGTAGCTGGCCGCAAACGGCGAGCCCTCGACGTCGCGCGCGTTCTGGCCCTCGAAGCTGGTCACGCGCTCGTCGGCCTGCAGCTTGGGGTGCAACTGGCCGTGGCCCACGTCGATGCCCACCACATGGGCCGCGCCCGCCTGCAGCAGCGCGTCGGTGAAGCCGCCGGTGCTCTGCCCCAGGTCCAGGCATTGCCGCCCGGCCACGTCGATCTTGCAGGCCTTCAGCGCGCCTTCCAGCTTCAGCCCGCCGCGCGAGACAAAACGCAGCTCGGCGTCGTCGGTGACCTGCAGCTCACACTCCTCCGGCACGTCCAGCCCCGCCTTGTTGATCACCGCCCAGCCCTTGGGCCCCTTCCACCGCACGGCATGGCTCTCGATCAGGCGCTGAGCCGCCGACCGGGTGGCCACGAGGCCTCGTTGAAGAATCAATTGATCTGCGCGCATGGAGTTCCAGTGGAATGTGAGAGGGCGGCGATGCTGTTCATGCAGAGGCCATTTCGGAATTTTCGGTGGAGACGCTGCTGGCTTCGCCGAGCGTGGCAGCGCCCAGCGGCTGCAGCAGCCAGTTCAGGTCGGCTTCGCTGAGGCGGGCGCTGGTGTCTTCGGCATCTGCTGCGCCTTGCACGCTGCGGGCAAGTTCTGCCTTGCGGGCCTGCATCGCGAGGATGCGCTCTTCCAGCGTGCCATCAGCCACGAGCTTGTAGACGAAGACGGTCTGGGTCCGCCCCAGACGGTGGGCCCGGTCGGTGGCCTGGTTCTCGGCAGCCGGGTTCCACCAGGGGTCGAAATGGATCACGGTGTCGGCCTGCGGCAGGTTCAGGCCGGTGCCGCCGGCTTTCAGGCTGATCAGGAACAGCGGCACCTCGCCCGATGTGAAACGGGTGATCGCGGCCTCGCGGTCCAGGGTGTCGCCGGTCAGAAGTGTCCAGCGCAGGTCGGCGCTGGCCAGCGCGGCTTCGATCAGCGCCAGCATCGAGGTGAACTGAGAGAACAGCAATATGCGGCGGCCTTCTTCCAGCATCTGCGGCAGGTTCTCCAGCAACCAGGTCAGCTTGGCCGATTCGCTGCCGATCTTCTGGCGGTTGTTCTTCAGCTTGACCAGTCGCGGGTCGCAGCAGGCCTGGCGCAGCTTGAGCAAGGCGTCCAGCACGAAGATCTGGGAACGGGCCAGGCCTTTGGCGGCGAGCGCCTTCTGCACCGAGGCCTCGGCGGCAGCGCGGATGGTTTCATAAAGATTGGCTTGCGCTGCGCCCAGTTGCACGCGCACGACCTGCTCGATCTTCGGCGGCAGTTCCGATGCCACCATGCGCTTGTCCCGGCGCAGCATGAAGGGCATGAGCCGGCGGCGGAGCAAGGCCAGGCGACGGCTGTCGCGCTGCTTTTCGATGGGCGTGCGGTACAGCTCGGTGAAGCGCGGCTCGCGCCCGAGGTAGCCCGGCAGCACCAGGTCGAACAGGCTCCACAGCTCGCCCAGGTGGTTCTCCATCGGCGTGCCGGTCAGCGCGATGCGGTGGTGGGCGTGCAGTTGCCGGGCCGCCTTGGCGGTATGGGTGCGCGCATTCTTCAGCGTCTGGGCCTCGTCCAGGACCAGGGCATGCCAGGACTGTTCGACCAGCACGTGCAGATCGCGTTGCAGCAAGGGGTAGGTCGTCAGTACCACATCGTGTTCAGCCAACTCGGCGTGGCGCGCGTGGCGGCCGGCGCCGTGCAGCACCAGCATGCGCAGTTCGGGCGCGAAGCGCTCGCATTCGCGGTGCCAGTTGCCGACCAGGCTGGTAGGCACCACGATCAGGCTTGGGTGCCGGCCCAGGCCACGTCGTTGTTCGTCCAGCAGGTGGGTCAGGGTCTGCAGGGTCTTGCCCAGGCCCATGTCGTCTGCCAGCACGCCGCCCAGGCGATGCTTGGCGAGTGCGCTCATCCAGGCCCAGCCCTGTTGCTGGTACGGCCGCAGCTTGGCCTGCAGTCCCTCGGGAGGCGGTGGCAGCGTGACTCCGGCCTGGCGTGGCGCCAGCACCTCTCGTAAAGCGGCATGGCCGTTTTGGCCGAACTCGGCCTGGTCGGCGCCCAGCCGCAAGGCTTCCACCGGCGAAAGGCTCAAGGATTCGCTGCCGAAGTCGCCTTCGCGTTCCCCCAGCAGCTCGATCAGCACCTGCAGCCACGGCCGTAGCGGCGCCGAGGGCAGCTGCCACCAGTGGTTGTCGTCCGTTTGCAGCCAGAAATGCTCGGGCAGGGCGGCGGGATCGTTGGCGGCATCCAGATTCAGGCCGGCCAGCACCTGCGGCAGCAAGGGCAGCAGGTTGATGCGCCGGCCGTCGATGTCGAAGCCCAGGGAAAGGTCCAACCAGCCCCCGGCATCGCGCGGGTCGCTGCTTTCCAGGCTGGCGGAGATGTCGTCGACCCGCTGGGTGCGGCGCAGCCAATCCTCGTCGAGTTCAACGATGAAGCCCAGCTCGCGCAGTGGCGCGAAATCCTGGGTCAGCCAGCCGGCCAGCAGGGTCTTCGGGTCTTCGCTCCTGGCGCCACCCAGTTGCCAGTGGTGCGGCGGGTCCGTGATGTCCGATGTGGTCACATGGCGCGGTGTGGCGAATTCGGCCCAGGCATGCGCTGCGGCCAATTCGGCGGCCGGCTCGCGGTGCAGTTCCACTAACCCTTGCGCGCTCGTAACGAACTGGCGTACGGGCGCGCGCGCCGGCCAGGGGGCGCAACGCAGGCCGTCGTAGTCGAGCCAAAGTTCCGCCTCGGCCACGGGCGCGGGTGCAGCAGGTTTCGAGCGCCTGGCCGCCGGTTCGGGCCAGCGCAGCCGGAGCACTGGCCGCGGCGCGATCTGCCGGATGGTGCGCACCACCGGCTCGGCCACGGCCTCCGGCAGCGAAGGCAGCAGCCCCCGCAGTTCCGGCTGCTGGCGCAGCCAGGCCTCCGGCATGGGCGGGCAGCGCAGCCATTGCGCAACCTGCGACTCGGCGATGCCTTGCAGATCCAGTGGACCGATGCAGTGGGTGGCGTCGTCCCGATAGAGATTGGCCTGCCCCAGGTAGGGCACGGCAGCGGCTTCCTGGCCGTGCGCGTCCCGGATGCATGGGCTCAGCGCCCACATGGCCGAGGCCAGGGGCTGCCAGGTCCAGTCCAGGCGGCGGCTCGGGCCCCAATGCCAGGGTGCAGACGGCGTGTCGTCGGACAGGCGCTGAACCACGCGGCCACTGGCCAGGACCCGCTCCAGCGTGGGTCGCGCCAGCGCGCCGGCCAGGACGCCCCAAGGCAGGGTGTTCCAGCGCGAACCGGACAGGTGCTGCATGGCCTCCAGGTTCTGCAGCAGGAACAGCAAATCCGGGTCTCCGGCATGGGCGTTGAAGTCGTGAAAGTTCTGCGAGGGCAGGCTTTGCAAGCGTCCCGGCAACCCGGTCTTCTTCAGCAATTTGCTGCGCGCCGGCCTCAGCGTGAGCCTGTGCTCGCCCGGCTGATGGCCGCGATGTTCTGCCAGTTCGAAATAAACGATGCCATCGGGCTGTGAGGGTCTGAAAGACAGGCTGACCCGAACCAACTGTTGATTTTCCAGCCAGCGCTGAGCCGCCGCTTCTTCGGCGGACGGCTGCCGGGACGCCGCTTTGCCCACCGGTGTTGCCGCCGGTGCCGAGGTGGCGCGCGGCGCCTGGGGCTGGGTGGGTGGCACGACCTCAGGCTGCTGCCTTGACAGCTCAAGCAACAGCGCGACCGCGTGCTTGCAGCGCTGGCCTACCGGGCAATCGCAGCCCGCGCCAAACCACCACTGGCCGTTTTCGTCGCGCACCAGGTCCAGCCAGGTCTCGTAGTTGCCCGAGCTGCCGCCCACTTCGGCGTCCACCGTCCAGCCGGGGTTCGCATTCGGGTCTTCGGTGAGTGTGAGCTCGCCGACCCGCCGCTCGCGAGCGTAGCGTTCGCCACGCTCGCGAGCACCCGAGCCGAACTGTTGCAGCAAGGTGCTCAGTCCGGGGCCGGACACTGCCTGCAACTCATCGTCGTCGTACATGGCGAGGCGAACGCTGGGCGCGAAACCGGGTCAGTACCGGTAGGTGTCGGGCTTGTAGGGGCCTTGCTTGGGCACGCCAATGTAGGCCGCCTGCTCGTCCGTCAGCTCGGTCAGCATCGCGCCGACCTTCTTCAGGTGCAGGCGGGCGACCTTCTCGTCCAGGTGCTTGGGCAGCACGTAGACCTTGCCCACGTCGTAGCCGTCCTTGTGGCAGAACAGCTCGATCTGGGCGATGGTCTGGTTGGCGAACGAGGAGCTCATCACGAAGCTGGGGTGGCCGGTGCCGCAGCCCAGGTTCACCAGGCGACCCTTGGCCAGCAGGATGATCTTCTTGCCGTCCGGGAAGACCACGTGGTCGACCTGGGGCTTGATCTCGTCCCACTCGTACTTCTCGAGCGACGCGACGTCGATCTCGTTGTCGAAGTGGCCGATGTTGCAGACGATGGCCTGGTCCTTCATCGCTGCCATGTGTTCATGGCGGATGACGTCCTTGTTGCCGGTGGTGGTCACGAAGATGTCGGCCTTGTCGGCCGCGTATTCCATGGTCACGACCTTGTAGCCTTCCATCGCAGCCTGCAGCGCGTTGATCGGGTCGATCTCGGTCACCCAGACCTGGGCCGACAGCGCGCGCAGTGCCTGCGCCGAGCCCTTGCCCACGTCGCCATAACCGGCCACGCAGGCGACCTTGCCGGCGATCATCACGTCGGTGGCGCGCTTGATGCCGTCCACCAGGCTTTCACGGCAGCCGTAGAGGTTGTCGAACTTGCTCTTGGTGACCGAGTCGTTGACGTTGATCGCGCGGAACAGCAGCGTGCCCTTGACCGACATTTCCTTCAGGCGGTGCACGCCGGTGGTTGTCTCTTCGGTCACGCCGATGATCTCGGCGCTCTTGCGGGTGTACCAGGTCGGGTCCACCGCCAGCTTGGCCTTGATCGCGGCGAAGAGTTCGGTCTCTTCTTCGCTCTTCGGGTTGGCGATGACGGACAGATCCTTCTCGGCCTTCTGGCCCAGATGCATCAGCAGCGTGGCGTCGCCGCCATCGTCCAGGATCATGTTCGGGCCTTCGCCCGGCGTGCCGGCGGCGCCGAAGTCGAAGATGCGGTGGGTGTAGTCCCAGTAGTCTTTCAGGGTTTCGCCCTTGTAGGCGAAGACCGGAGTGCCGGCGGCGACCAGCGCGGCAGCGGCATGGTCCTGCGTCGAGAAGATGTTGCACGAGGCCCAGCGCACTTGCGCGCCCAGGGCCTGCAGCGTCTCGACCAGCACGGCGGTCTGGATCGTCATGTGCAGCGAGCCGGTGATGCGCGCGCCTTTCAGCGGCTGGCTGGCGGCGAATTCCTCGCGGATCGCCATCAGGCCGGGCATCTCGGTCTCGGCGATCTTGATTTCCTTGCGGCCCCAGGCGGCGAGGGACAGGTCGGCAATGACGTGGGAATCGGTGGCCAGCAGTTGGCTGGCGGGAGTGGCTGCATTCATCGGGGAGCTCCGAAAGTCAAAGGGTTGACCCGCGGTGGCGAACAGGATGAACAACAGCGTGCACCGGCACAAGCGGGACACAACTCACCCTGGGCGCCACGGCCATGGATCGCAGGGCCGTGCGGGTGAGCGCCGTTGCAAAGCAGAAGGTTCCGAGCCTGGGGCCTGCTGGCCTTGCAACGCTCCTCGGAACCGAGGGCCGGATTCTAACCAGCACCGCAGCCGCTGGCGAGGCGTCCCTTGCCGCGGGTGCAGTACCGGCGCTGTCGGTTTCAGGACTTATGTCGCATCGGCCGGCGCTTTGAGCTGGCTGATGTCGGCCCGCGGCGGCGTGCCGAACAGCCGCCGGTACTCGCGGCTGAACTGCGACGGGCTTTCGTAGCCCACGCGGTGCGCCGCAGTGCTGGCGTCCAGCCCTTCGGCCAGCATCAGCCGGCGCGCGTGCTGCAGCCGCAGGGACTTCTGGAACTGCAGCGGCGACAGCGTCGTCAGCTGCTTGAAGCGCAGGTGCAGCGTGGATGGGCTCATCGCCGCGCTGGCGGCCAGCTCGTCGATGCGCAGCGGCTGGTCGTAGCGCTGCGTCAGCTGCTCGACTGCGCGGGCAATGCGCGGCGCGGCGCTGTCGCCGGCCGCCAGTGCGCGCAGCCGCGGGCCCAGCGGCCCGGTCAGCACGCGGTAGAAGATCTCGCGCTGCACCAGCGGTGCCAGCATGCGCAGGTCCTGCGGCGTGTCCAGCAGCTGCAACAGGCGCAGCGCAGCGTCCAGCAGCGGCGCGGTCACGGGCGCCAGGTTCAGGCCGCCGGCGGCGGGTTCGACCGGCGCTGCCGTCACCGGCGGGCCGGCGTCCAGTTCGAGCAACAGGTCGGCCAGCGTCTGGGTGTCGCAGCTGAAGCGCAGGCAGATGTAGGGCTTGTCCGGCGTGGCCTGGATCACGTGGCTGCGCGGCATCAGCGGCATGGCCACCAGCAGGCAGTGGCTGGGGCCGTAGGTCAGTACTTCGTCGCCCAACTGCACCTGCTTGGCGCCCTGCAGTGCCAGCACCAGGCCGGGTTCGTAGACGACAGGCAGCCGCGCGGCGGGTGCGCTGGCGCGGATCAGCTTCAGGCCGGGCACCGCGGTGGCATGCGTGCCTTCGCTGGTGGCTCGGCGCAGCGCCAGGGCCAGGGCCTGCTGTCGCAGGGCATCCAGTTCAAGTTCGGCGGTGGATGGGGCAGCTGCAAGTGTCGATTCGGCCATGCTGTCGATTGTGCAAGCGCCGCATTGGCCCTGGCGCGGCGGTGGCCGCAGGATCGGAGGATCAGGCAAGGATGGCCGAGCTTTGCACTGTGCCGGCGTGGCGCCGCTGCCTAAGCTTCGGTCCATCGCAGCGGCACAGGGCCGCTGCCCGCTCACAAGGAGAGACTGTCATGACCACCACCAAGACAAGCGCCGCACTGCCGCGCCGCCGCCTGGGCACCCAGGGCCCGCAGGTCTCGGCCATCGGCCTGGGCTGCATGGGCATGTCCGACTTCTACGGCCCGCGGGACGACGCCCAGTCCCTGGCCGTGCTGCACCACGCGCTGGACATCGGCCTGAATTTCTTCGACACCGCCGACATGTACGGCGTGGGCCGCAACGAGCAGCTCATCTCGCAGGTGCTGGCCAAGCGCCGCAGCGAAGTCGTGATCGCCACCAAGTTCGGCAACGTGCGTGCGCCGGACGGCACGCTGCTGGGCATCGACGGCAGCGCGGCCTACGTGCGCAAGGCCTGCGACGCCAGCCTGCAGCGCCTGGGCGTCGAGCAGATCGACCTCTACTATCAGCATCGGGTCGACAAGAAGGTGCCGATCGAGGAGACCGTCGGTGCGATGGCCGAACTGGTCAAGGCCGGCAAGGTCAAGCACCTGGGCCTGTCCGAAGCCTCGGCCGCAACCATCCGCCGCGCCGCCGCGGTGCACCCGATTGCCGCGGTGCAGACCGAGTATTCGCTGTGGAGCCGCGACGTCGAAGATGAAGTGCTGCCCACCTGCCGCGAACTGGGCATTGCGCTGGTCCCCTACAGCCCGCTGGGCCGTGGTTTCCTGACCGGTGCGATCCGCAGCACCGACCAGCTGGCGGCCGACGACTGGCGCCGCGCCAACCCGCGCTTCCAGGCCGCCAACCTCGACGCCAACCTGGCGCTGGCCAACGCGCTGGGCATGCTGGCCCGCGACCATGGCCACACGCCGGCCCAACTGGCGCTGGCCTGGCTGCTGGACCAGGGTGACGACATCGTGCCCATCCCTGGCACCCGCAGCAGCACCAGGCTGGACGAAAACGCCGCGGCCACGCGCATCACGCTGGATCCGGCGCTGCGCGAGCAACTGATGGCCGTGCTGGCCGAACACCCGGTTTCGGGCACCCGCTACCCGGAAGCAGCCATGGCCAACGTGAACGTCTAGAGAAGCTGCGAACGAATCACTCGAACCCGCCTGGGCCGCCAAAACGCGCCCACTCGTCGTTGCAAATGCTCGCTGTAGCCCGAGCTACAGCTGTGCTTTGCGCCTAGATTGGGCCCGTTTTGACAACCCCTTCGGGCCCGATCGATTCATTCACAGCTTCTGAGGGCTCTCAGCCCAGGTCGAGGAAGCTGTGCATGCGCTGCAGCTCCTCGTCCAGCGCCTGGCTGAACGCGGCGCTGCGCGGGCGTTTCTCCACGAAACCGAGGTCCGGCACCAGCCGGCCGTCGCTCACCTTCAGGTTGGCCCAGCCGATCACCTGCTCGCGCCACAGCAGCGGCAGCGCGTAGTGGCCGCGCAGGCGTTTGGCCGCGGGGGTGTAGGCCTCGAAGCGGTAGGCCCAGCCCCAGAAATGCTCGAAGCGCGGCCGGTCCCAGACCACCGGGTCGAACGGCGCCAGCAGCCACACGGCTTCGGGCACCTGATGGCGCTTCGAAGCCGGTTTTTCGTCGGCCGGCCAGAACCATTGCACGCCGTCCACCTCGGCACTGGCCAGCCGCTCGCGGGCGCGGTGCAGCGCCTCGGCCCGGTGCGCGCGCCACTGCGGCACGCCGCCGCCGAGGAAACGCGTGAGCTGCGCCAGCGTGGTGGCCGGCAGCGGCGCGTACTTGTTGACCACCAGGTCGATCAGCGTGTCGAAGGCCACGTCCCGGTCCACCGGGGCCGCCGCGGCTTCGCGCACCGCGTACAGCCGCGTGCCGCCCTCGCGCCGTGCCACGCGCAGCATGCCGCGGTAGTGCATGCCGTCCAGCAATTCGGTGCTGGCGTTGGACGAGCCGCCGAACCAGTTGGTCACCTTGCCGTGGGCGAAATGCGCGTCCACCTCGCGCGGGTGCACCACGCCGCGTTCGCGCACATAGGCCAGCACGTCCGCGGCCTGCGCCCAGCGCTCGGGCGCCCACTCGTGCCTGGCCTCGCGCGGGTGCATCAGCGCCTGCGTGTCGCGGTGCACATAGCCGTAGTTGACGAAGAAGTCTTCCTCGTACGGCAGCCTGGTGTAGCGCCGGTCCAGGTCGCCGGCGCGGTAGTCCAGCACGCGGTGGCGCAGCGTCAGGTCCTGTGCGCGGGCCGGCGCGCGCAGCGGGTCGGCTTGCACAAAGCCCAGGCGCTGCAGTGCGCGGGGCAGGGTGGTGGGCTTGAAAAGGCTGCGGGCAATCGCGTAGCGGCGCAGGTCGTCCAGGGTCAGGGCAGGCATGGTCAGGATGATGCCGCAGCGGCGACAATGCCGGCCTCATCGAAATACCGAGATTGACCTCCGCCATGACCACCCTTGGAACCCCGCTGTCCCCTTCCGCCACCCGTGTGATGCTGCTTGGCTCGGGGGAACTGGGCAAGGAGGTGCTGATCGCGCTGCAGCGCCTGGGCGTCGAGACCATCGCGGTCGACCGCTACGACAACGCGCCCGGCCAGCAGGTGGCGCACCATGCGCGCACCATCACGATGAGCGACCCGGTCCAGCTGCGCGCGCTGATCGAAGCCGAGAAGCCGGACCTGGTCGTGCCCGAGATCGAGGCCATTGCCACGCCGGTGCTGGAAGCGCTGGAGGCCGAAGGCAAGGTTCGTTGCATCCCCACTGCCCGCGCCGCCCGGCTGACGATGGACCGCGAAGGCATCCGCCGCCTGGCCGCCGAAACCCTGGGCCTGCCGACCAGCCCGTACAAGTTCTGCGATTCGCTGGCTGAACTGCAAGCGGCCATCGATGCGGGCATTGGCTACCCCTGCATCGTCAAGCCGGTGATGAGCAGCTCAGGCAAGGGCCAGAGCAAGATCGACGGTCCGGCCGATGTGCAGAAGGCCTGGGACTACGCAATGGCTGGCGGCCGCGTTGGCCCGGGCCGGGTCATCGTCGAAGGCTTCATTGACTTCGACTACGAGATCACGCAGCTTACCGTCCGTGCGGTGGGTGAAAGCGGCCAGGTCGAAACCTTCTTCTGCGACCCGATCGGCCACGTGCAGGTCAGCGGCGACTACGTGGAGAGCTGGCAGCCGCACCCGATGTCGCCCGCCGCGCTGGCCGAGTCGCGCCGCGTCGCCAAGACCGTCACCGACAACCTGGGCGGCCAGGGCTTGTTCGGCGTGGAGCTGTTCGTCAAGGGCGACCAGGTCTGGTTCAGCGAAGTCAGCCCGCGCCCGCACGACACCGGCATGGTCACGATGATCACCCAGTGGCAGAACGAATTCGAACTTCACGCCCGCGCCATCCTCGGCCTGCCGGTGGACACCTCGCTGAAGAGCCCCGGCGCCAGCGCCGTGATCTACGGCGGCGTCGATGCCACGGGCATCGTCTTCGACGGCGTGGCCGACGCCATGCGCGTCCCGAACAGCGAGATCCGCCTGTTCGGCAAGCCCGAGAGCTTCGTCAAGCGCCGCATGGGCGTGGCCCTGGTGCACGACGCGGACGTGGAAACCGCCCGCACCCAGGCCAAGCTGGCCGCCAGCAAGGTCAAGCCGCGCAAGGCTTGAAGTCAATGGTGGCCAGGGCCTCCAGCCCGGCGCCGACCTGCCGATAAGCATGCATGAAGCGACCGGCTCGTGTGGGCTGGTCGTCTTGTTCACGCCTGGGTTTCGGAGGATGCTGTGACTGAGACCACCAATCTCGCCGCCAAGGTACTGCTGCTGGAGCATGACGCCAAGCAGTACCAATGCCTGATGGATTTTTGCGAGCGCATGGGCTTGATGGCCATGCCGCGCAGTGCGCCGGACGCGCTGGCCACCTTGTCGCAGCACAAGGACCTGGGCGGCGTGATGCTGGCCGAGGACTTGCCGCTGGAGGGCATGGACAGCCTGGCGCTGGCCTGCAGCATCCACAAGTTGCGGCCGGAGCTGCCGATCTTCCTGCGCCGCACCAGCAACCAGCCGCTGAGCGAGGAGCAGGAAATTGCGATTCGCCATCCGTGGACGACCGGCGACCTGGCGCAGCTGCAGTCCTGCGTCGAGCGCAGCATCTTCAGCCTGCGCTACCCGACCGAGCTGGTGAACGGTGTGGTCGAGCTGACCTGCTCGGCGATGCGTTCGATGTTCCCGCATGCGACGGTGAAGGCCGAGTCGCCCTACGTGGTGCACGACCGCATCATCTTCGGCCAGGTGTCGACGCTGATTCCGCTGGAGAGCACCTGGTGCCGCGGCTACATGATGCTGCAGACGGAAGAGGGGGCGTTGCGCCAGGGCCTGATGCAGGGCATGGGTTACGAAGGCGTCGGTGGCGACCTGAATTTCCGCGAACTCAATCACCTGCTGGGCGAGACGACCAACCTGATCTGGGGCGCGTTCAAGAACCGCTACATCCCGCCCAAGGCCTTTGCCAACCAGCAGAGCCAGGTGCCCATCGTGATCAACCACGAGCACAAGTACATCTCGTTCGGCTCTCAGGACCCGCAGCTATGCGTGCGCTACCAGCTTTCGGACCCGCGCCGCCCCGGCCTGCCACCGCTGACCATCGTGCAGCGCCTGATCTTCAACCTGCACTGGTCGCCCGAGGAGTTCGCGGTGTTTGCCGACGCTTCCAGCGGCAGCAGCGCAGCCACTGGTGAGCTCGAATTGTTTTGATCGCGCGCCATCCGATGTCTCATTCCCAAAGACCTCAAAGAGGAGACCGCCATGGCCCACGTTCTGGTGGTTGATGACTCCAACACGATGCGGGAGATCGTTGCCGGTTTCCTGAGCAAGAACGGCTTCGAGGTGGCGGTGGCGACCGATGGCCGCGATGGCCTGGTGCAGCTGAACAAGGACCCCGGCATCCGGCTGGTGGTCAGCGACATCAACATGCCCAACATGGACGGCCTGACCATGGCCGAGAAGATCCGCACCGAGCTTTGCAACAAGGACGTGCGCATCGTGATGCTGACGACCGAGGACAACCCGGCGATGCGCACGCGCGCGAAGGCCATCGGCATCAACGGCTGGATCGTCAAACCCTTCCGCGGCGACGCGGTGCTGGGACCGTTTCGCAAGCTTTGCGGAATGGGCTGAACCCGCCATTCAGCCACGAAAAAAAGGCCGCCGCCGGGATTCCGGTGGCGGCCTTTGTCTTTGGCGCTGGGCGTTTACAAGCCGGCTGCTGCGCGCAGTGCGGCAGCGCGATCCGTGCGCTCCCACGTGAACTCAGGCTCCTCCCGCCCGAAGTGGCCGTAGGCCGCGGTCTTCGAGTAGATGGGCTTGAGCAGGTCCAGCATCTGGATGATGCCCTTGGGGCGCAGGTCGAACAGCTCATTGACCAGCTTGGCGATCTGCTCGTCGGGGATCAGGCCTGTGCCTTCGGTGTAGACCGTGACGTTCATCGGGCGGGCCACGCCGATCGCGTAAGCCACCTGGATCTGGCACTGGCGGGCCAGGCCGGCGGCCACGATGTTCTTGGCCACGTAGCGTGCGGCGTAGGCGGCCGAGCGGTCGACCTTGGTCGGGTCCTTGCCGGAGAAGGCGCCACCGCCGTGCGGGCAGGCGCCGCCGTAGGTGTCGACGATGATCTTGCGGCCGGTCAGGCCGCAGTCGCCCTGCGGGCCGCCGATGACGAAGCGGCCTGTCGGGTTGATCAGGTACTTGGTCTCGGCGGTGAACCATTCGGCCGGCAGCACCGGCTTGATGATCTCTTCGCGCACCGCCTCGTAGAACTCGGGCTTCATCTTGTCGCCCAGGCTCATCTCGGGCGCGTGCTGGGTCGACAGCACGACGGTGTCGATGGACACCGGCTTGCCGTCCACGTAGCGCAGCGTGACCTGGCTCTTGGCGTCCGGCCGCAGGAAAGGCAGGCGGCCGTCCTTGCGCAGCTGGGCCTGGCGCTCGACCAGGCGGTGCGCGTAGTAGATCGGCGCGGGCATCAGCTCGGGTGTTTCGTCGCAGGCGTAGCCGAACATCAGGCCCTGGTCGCCGGCGCCGATGTTCAGGTAGTCGTCGCTGGCGCGGTCCACGCCCTGGGCGATGTCGTTGCTCTGCTTGTCGTAGGCCACCAGCACCGCGCAGCCCTTGTAGTCGATGCCGTATTCGGTGTTGTCGTAGCCGATGCGCTTGATCGTGTCGCGCGCGACCTGGATGTAATCCACGTTGGCCTGCGTGGTGATTTCACCGGCCAGCACCACCAGGCCGGTGTTGCACAGCGTTTCGGCCGCCACGCGGGACAGCGGGTCCTGCGCGAAGATGGCGTCGAGGATCGCATCGGAGATCTGGTCGGCGACCTTGTCGGGGTGACCTTCCGAAACGGATTCGGAGGTGAAGAGATAATCGTTCGCCACTGGCGGTTCTCCGGTTGCTGTGTCGATGACGCGTTGGCAGCTCGGCAACCTGAGAGAGCGGCGAACGCTTTAGCGGCATTTGGCAGGCGATTCTGGAGAGAATCGGCCCGGCGCCATCGGTCGAAAACCTGGCGCATCGCCCCGCAAGTTGTCCTGTTAACTCGGCGATGGGGCCGATCTTATCCGAAGCTTTGATGTTCTTGTTGCGAGGTATTTCGCGCTTGCCGCTCGCTTGGGTGCAATCCCTGGGCGCGGTGCTGGGCTGGCTGGCATGGGCGCTGTCGCCGTCCTACCGCCGCCGCCTGCTGGCCAACGCCGCGCTGGCCGGGCTCACGCCAGCCCAGGCCCGGCGCTCGGCGCTGCAGGCTGGCCGCATGTCGGCCGAGGCGCCCTGGCTGTGGTTCCGGGATGCTGGCCGTTCGCTGGCGCCCTACCTGGTCTGGGACGGGGCCGAGCAGGTGGACGCTGCGCTGGCCGCCGGCCGTGGCTTGCTATTGCTCACCCCGCACCTGGGTGGTTTCGAGTTTGCAGCGCGCGGCTATGCCGAACGCTGGGGCGCGCAGCAGCCCATCACCGCGCTGTACCGGCCGTCCAGGAAAGCCAGCCTGGCGGCCTTGCAGGTGCACTCGCGCAACGCGCCCGGCATGCGCGTTGCGCCGGCCTCGCTGGCCGGCGTGCGGCAGATGCTGCGGGCCCTGAAAAAAGGCGAGACGGTCGGCCTGTTGCCCGACCAGGTGCCACCCAAGGGGCAGGGCGCCTGGGCCGCGTTTTTCGGCCGACCCGCCTACACCATGACGCTGGCCCCGCGGCTGGCGATGCAGACCGGCTGCACGGTGCTGCTCACCTGGTGCGACCGCCTGCCCGGCGGGCGTGGCTTCCGGCTCTGCTACCGTCCGCTGCCCGCGCCCCTGCCGGTGCCCACGGGTGACGCCGAAGCCGACGACCTCGCCGTGACCACCGCGATGAACCAGGCCATGGAATGGGTCATCTCGCAGTGCCCGGAGCAATACATCTGGGGCTACAACCGCTACAAGAATCCGCGCAAGCCGGAAGGGCAGGCATGAACCAGACGATGCCGTTGACCGAAGCCGGGCGGGCCGAGCGCCGGGCCGCCCCAAGCCGGCCCGCAGTCCCCTCGGGGGACCGGCAGAGGTACACCTCGGCCGAGGGGCTGGCATGAGCAGCAAACGACACAAGACCGGCTGGCGCGCGAAGTTCTCGCACGGCGGCGCCCGCGTGCTGATCTTCGGCCTGTGGCTGCTGCACTGGTTCCCTACGCCGGTGCTGGCGTTTTTCGGCGAGGTGCTGGGGCGGCTGCTGTGGCCGCTGCTGAAGTCGCGCCGGCGCATCGTCCGCACCAACCTGCGGCTGTGCTTTCCGGAAAAGAGCGAGGCGGAGCGCGAACAACTCGGCCGTGAGCACTTCGTGTTCCTGGTGCGCAGCCTGCTGGAGCGCTGCGTGCTGTGGTTCGGCAGCGAGGCGCGCGTGCGGCGGCTGGTGCATGTGGAGGGCGACATCCAGTTGGCCGAGCGCACCGGCGCGCCCATCATGTGGCTGCTGCCGCACTTCGTCGGTATGGACTACGCAGCCCCGGCGCTGACGCTGTTCCAGTCGCGCCCCGCGATCAACATCTACCAGCGCCAGAGCAACCCGGTGCTGGACGCGCGGCTGCACAAGTCGCGTGCGCGCTTCGGCAATGCGCGGCTGATCGAGCGCCGCAGCGGCATCCGGCCCATCGTGCGGGCCATCCAGGACGGGGCCGGTTTCGTCAACCTGCCGGACATGGACTTCGGCCGCTTCGCCGAGAAGGACGCCGTCTTCGTGCCCTTCTTCGGCGTGCAGACCGCCACGCTGGCCTCGCCAGCTCGCATGGTGCAGTCGATGAAGATGCGGGTGCAGCCCATGGTCATCACGATGCTGCCGCGCGGCCGCGGCTACAAGGTGTCGTTCCAGGACCCGCCGCCGGGTTTCGACGACCCGGATCCGGTGGTCGCCACGGCAGCCTTCAACCGTTGGCTGGAAGCCCGCATCCGCGAGCAGCCTGCGCAGTATTACTGGGTGCACCGCCGCTTCAAGACCCGGCCGCCGGGTGAGCCGCGGCTGTACTGATCAGGACAGCAGCTTGTCGACGCGGTCGCGCTGCAGCGCGTGCACGGCGGGCAGCAGTTCGCGCCAGCTGGCATAGGCGGGCGCTGCGGCCAATTTGTCGGCCGTGGCCTGCGCGCGATCCTGGGCTGCGGCCAGGGACTCGGCGCTCGAAGTGTCCGCAGCGGCTTGCAGGTCCGCCAGTTCGCTGCGTGTTTCGTGGCTGCGTTCGCGCATCAGGCGCTCGGCGCCCAGCACGGCATGCAAGGCCTCGCGCTGGCTGGTTGCGTCGCCCAGTTGCCAGCGGGCCGGCTGCATCGCTTCGGGCTGGGCTTCCAGCCGCGGGCGGGTGGGTTGGCCGGCCGGAAAGCGCTGGCCGCCGCCGCGCAAGCTGAGCCCGTCGCGCACTGCGGGCCACTGGGCTTCGGGCACCGAGAGTTGCACCGAACCGTCTTCGCTGTTCAGTGTGGCCTTGAGGTCGGCTGGCGCCAGTGCTTCGTTGAGCTGGCGCAGCGCGCTGTCCGGGTCGGCCGGCTGGCCGCTGGCATTGCCCAGCACCACGGTGATGGCCTGGCGTTGGCCGGGCACGTTCAGGCTCAGCGTTTCGCGCGCGGGGCTGGTGAGCGAGGCCTGGTCCAGGCCGCGCATCTGGAAACTTTGGCGCGCAGCACCCGGTTCGGTGCGCTGGCCTTGCGCGTCCAGCGTGCCGGCGGTGGCGCTGCTGCGCTGCTGCCAGAGCTGGCCGATCTGGTCACGCTGGGCCAGCAGCGTGCTGCTGGCCGGCAGCTTCAGCGCGATGGCCTGGCTCAGGCCCTGCTTGAACTCGCCCAGCGCCTGGCCGAGCCGGCCGAGGTAGTCGGCCGTCTGCTGTGTGGCGGCCACCTGTTGCTGCTGGCCGGGCACCCAGGCTTGCAACGCGCTGGTGCGCAGCGCGGGACTGGCCTTGGCTGCCGGCGAGGGCCTGGGGGCCGCGGTGAATTCGGCGGACGGCATGGCCGTCGCGGCACCGGTCCGGCCCGCTGCGTTGGCCGAAGACGAAGAAGGCGTGCCAGCCGGCGAGGTCGGCCGCAGCAGGGTCGACGGGTCCAGGGAAAGCGTCTGCATAGGCCGTCAGTCTGGCGGATTCACGGCATCACATTGCGTTGAACAAGGACAGTTCACTGACCTTGGCGTAGGCTTTCTGGGTCGCCTGCACCGCCGTGGTGTAGCCATTGAGCAGCACCGCCGCCTGGTTGTAGTCCAGCTGGCCCAGCGTCAATGCGGCCTGCTGGTTGGACAGGCTGATGCTGGCGTGGCCGCCGTCCAGCGTGTCCAGCATGTTCTGCGCGCCGCCCAGCTTGGAAATGCGTGCGCTGACCGAATTCATCGCGCTGTCCAGGCTGGTCAGCCCGGTCTTCAGCGTGGCCTGCACGGTCGCGTCGTTGACGTTCACGCCCGGTGTGCTGAGCGTCTGGATCATCAGGTCCAGCTGGTTCAGCAGCCCGGCGGACTCCGGCAACACGACGTTGGCCGCCTGCGTCACGCCATTGCCCACGACCACCTGCTGCAGCGCGCCGTTGCCGGTGTAGCTGTAGCGGCTGCCGGCGGCGGCGCTGCTGTTCAGCGTCACGGTGGCCGTGCCGGTGGCCGTGCCGGAGAACAGGTAGCGGCCTTCCTGGTCGCGGCTGTTGCTGGTGTCGTACAGGCTGTCGCGCAGGGCGGTCAGCGAGCTGGCCATCGCGGCCACGTCGTCGGTGGTGTTGCTGCCGTTGGTGGCCCACAGCAGCAGGTCGCGCGCCTGCTGCATGTCGTCGGTCATGCTGGTCAGCTGGGCCTCGTTGTTCGACAGCCGCGACTTCAGCGCCGAGATGTTGCTGCGGTACTGCGTCAGCGCGGCGTCCTCGCGCGTCAGGCGCGACAGCCGCACGCTGGTCACCGGGTCGTCCGAAGGCAGCTGCACGCGCGCGCCGGTGGACATCTGCTCCATGATGTGTTCGAGCCGCTCGTTGGCCCGCTGCAGGGCCGTGTTCATCGTCGTGTGGTACTGGGTGCTGGCAATGCGCATGGTGTGGTCTCCCGGGGGCTCAGAGCATTTGCAGCAGGCTGTCGAACAAGTCGTTGGCCACGGCGACCACCTTCATGTTGGCCTGGTACATCTGCTGGTACTGCATCAGGTTGATGGCTTCCTCGTCCTCGTTGACGCCGCTGGTGGCCTTCCAGTTGGCATCGGCCTGGTCGCGCACGGTCTGCGCGGTGTCCATCGCCGTCTGGTTGGACTGGCTGGCCATGCCCACGCGGCCGACCAGCTGGGTGTACACATCGCCCAGCAGCACATTGCCCAGCGAGCTGATGGCGACCGGCTGCTGCTTGAGCGCGATCAAGGCCTGCAGCTGGTCGCTGTTGCCCGGCTCGGTGGCACTGCCGGAAAGGCCCAGGTCTGCGGCCTGCAGCGTGGGGTCCACGCTCAGCATCGCGGTGCTGCTGGTCGGGTCGAAGCTGAACATCGGCTTGCCGGCCGCACCGCTCATCGTGTAGCCGGCGCTCAGCACGCTGTTGACGCCGTCGGCCAGGCCCTTGGCCATGTCCTGCAGCGACTGCACCATGGGCTTGAGCTGCTGGCTTTCGAAGTCCGCCAGGCCGCCCAGCTCGCCGCCCATCTGCGTGGAGTTGACGCCAAAGCTTTCGCTGGCGAACTTCAGCGCCATGACCTGGCTGCCGTCGGGTTGGGTCGTCAGCGTCAGCGCCGAATTCAGCTGGCCGACCACCAGCGGCTGGCCGCCGGCCAGCGAGACATTGGCGCTGCCGTCGGGCTGCGTCACCACCTGCAAGCCGACCAGCGAGGACAGGCTGTCGATCTTCTGGTCGCGCTGGTCGATCAGGCCGGAAGCGTTCACGCCATCGGCCTGGGCCGCGGCAATGCGCTTGTTCAGGCCGGCAATGTCGGCCGCCTGGCTGTTGACCTGCGTCACCAGGTCCTGGCGCTGCTGGCTCACCGCGGCCTGCTGGCTGGACAGCGTCTGGCGCAGGCTGTTGAAACGCTGCGCCAGCGCCTGGGCCGCGCCGATCACGCCATCCCGCAAGGGCGTGGACGTGGGCTCCACGCTGGCGGCGTTCAGCGACGCGAAGAAGTTGTCCAGCCCGGTGGCGATGCTGGCGTCGTCGTTGCCCATCACCTGCTCCATCTGGGTCAGGTAGGGCTGGGCCACGCTGTGCTGGCCGAGCTGGGTGTTGGACTGCCAGAGCTGCAGGTTCTTGTAGCTGTCGCTGAAGCGGAACAGCGAAGGCGAGGCCACGCCGTCACCCGCTGCAGCCACGCCGCTGCGCGACGGTTGCACCGAGCGCAGCAGCACGCCCTGGCGGGTGTAGCCAGCCGTCATCACGTTGGCGATGTTCTGGCTGGTGGTGTTCAGCGCGACCTGCGCCGCCTGGGCGCCTGACAGGGCGTTGGTGATGAGCGTCATGACGGCGTGGCGTGAAGAGAAGGAGGGAAGCCGGCCCCGGAGTTCAGGGCTTGTCCTCAGAAGAGGCGACCGGTGGCAGTGCGGACTTAAATGACGAGGCAGCCGACGGCATCACCTGCCGCAGCATCAGGTCGGCAATGCCAAACGCGCCCTGAGTGGCCAGCTGGTCGGCCACCATCGTGTCGGCCATGTCCAGCATGTCCTCGCCGCTGCGCTGGGTCTCCTTCTCGTCGCTCAGCACGCGGCTGCTGCGCCGCATGTCGTGCAGCATCTGGCCAATGAAGTGGCTTTCGAACTGTTGCGCGGCCTGCTTCGCAGCGGCCTGCATCGGGTCCGGGCGGGCGGGCTTGACGGCCTCGGTGAAGCTGTCCGGCAGCGCCAGGTCCGTCGTGGGGTGGATCGGCAGCATGGGCATCAGATCACCTCCAGTTCGCCGTCCAGCGCGCCGGCCTGGTCCAGAGCCTGCAGGATGGACATGATGTCGTCGGGCGTCGCACCGGTGGCGTTCACCGCGTCGATGATGGCCTGCAGGTTGGCGCCGGGCGCCCACTTGAACATGTGCGACTGGCCCTGGTCCACGCTGACACGCGAGTTCGGCGTCACCTGCGTCTGGCCCTGGCCAAAGGCATTGGGCTGGCTGACCTGCGAGCTTTCGGAGATCACCACCTTCAGCGAGCCGTGCGAGACGGCCGCCGGCCGCACGCGCACGCCGTCGGTGATCACCACGGTGCCGGTGCGCGAGTTGAAGATCACCTTGGGCCGGGCCAGGCCGGACTCGATGGTCATCGCCTCCAGCTGCGCGACAAAGGCCACGCGCTGGGTCGGGTTCATCGGCGCCTGGACCTCCACGCTGGTGCCGTCGCGCGCGGTGGCAATCGCGCCCCAGCGCTTGTTGATCGCGTCGACGATGTTGGTCGCGGTCTGGAAGTGTGGCCGGCGCAGGCTCAGGCGCACGCTGGGGTTCTGGTCGAAATCGGACTCGATCTCGCGCTCGATGCTGGCGCCGTTCGGGATGCGGCCGGCCGTGGGCGTGTTGATCGTGACGCTGGAGCCGCTGGCGCCCTGCGCCGTCATGCCGCCCACCACCACGTTGCCCTGGCTGATCGCGTAGACCTCGCCATTGGCCGCACGCAGGGGCGTGAGCAGCAGCACGCCGCCACGCAGGCTCTTGGCGTCACCCAGAGAGGCGACGGTCACGTCGATGGTCTGTCCCTTGCGGTAGCCCGGTGGGAAGCTGGCGCTGATCATCACCGTGGCCACGTTTTTGGACTTCGCGTCCACGTTGTCCGGCAGCTTCACGCCAAACTGCTTGAGCATGTTGTTGACCGACTGGCCGGCGTACTTCACCTGCGTGCTGTCGCCGCTGCCGTTCAGGCCCACCACCAGGCCGTAGCCCAGCAGCTGGTTCTCGCGCTGGCCCTCGATGCTGACCAACTGGCGCAGCGGCTGGCCGGCCGGCTCGGCGGCGGTGCGTGTCGCGGCATGGGCGCCGGCCAGCAAGAGGCTGGTCAGCAGGGGGGCGAAGATCCAACGCAAAGCGGTCATGGGTGATCTCTTTTTTAGAACGGCATCCAGGGGCTGGCGAAGAAGCGCGAGAGCCAGCCTGCGTTGTTGGTGTCGGCCAGCGCGCCGCTGCCGGCGTAGGCAATGCGGGCCTCGGCCAGGCGCTGCGACGAAACGCGGTTGTCCGGCGTGATGTCGGCAGCGCGCACATAGCCGCTCAACCGGATCATTTCCTCGCCCTGATTGAGGTACAGGCTTTTCTCGCCCTGCACGCGCAGCAGGCCGTTGGACATGACCTCGTGCACGATCACCGTGATGGCGCCCTGCAGGGCGTTCTGCTGGGTGCTCGCGGCGTTGCCGGCGAAGTTGTTCTGGCTGCTCAGGCCGATGTCCGTCTTGAGCGCCTTGCCAGCCAGCGTGGCCGGCGAGATCGACACATCGCTGTTCTTGCCGAAGCTGGTGTTGGCCTTCTTGCTGGCCTGCGTGGTTTCGTCCAGCAGCACGGTCAGCACATCGCCGGCATGGAAGCTGCGCACGTCGGAGGTCAGCGACCAGCCGTTGTCGGCCACGAACACGCCCCCCGAGCTGCCGCGGCGCGGCGCCTGCTGCACCAGCGGCAGCGGCGATGGCGGCGTCAGCTCCGGCGCCTTGGGCGGCTCGATGCCGGCGCAGCCGACCAGCAGCGCCGCGCCTGCCATCAGCCCTGCAAGAACAAGCGCACGCATCTCAGCGCACCGCCTGCGCCAGGGACTGCAGCATGTTGTCGGCCGCAGACAGCACCTTGGTGTTCATCTCGTAGCTGCGCTGCGCCGCGATCATGTCCACCATCTCTTCGACTACCTGCACGTTCGAGCCTTCCAGCGCGCCCTGCTTGAGCTTGCCGAATGCGTCGGTGCCGGGGTTGCCGGTGGTCGGCGTGCCGCTGGCGGCGGTTTCCTGGAACAGGTTTTCGCCGCGTGCCATCAGGCCGGCCGGGTTGATGAAACCGGCCAGCTGCAGCTGGCCGAGTTCGGTCGGTGCGGTGCTGCCGCTCACGGTCGCGGTCACCAGGCCGGACTCGGAGATGGACACCGCGGTGGCCGTGGCGGGAATCGTGATCTCGGGCTGCAGCGACAGGCCTTGCGAATTCACCAGCTTGCCTTCTGCATTGACCTGCAGCTGGCCGGCGCGGGTGTAGCCGGTCTCGCCATTGGGCATCGCGACCTGCAGGAAACCGTTGCCGACGATGGCCACGTCCAGGCTCTGGCCGGTGGTCTGCAGGTTGCCGTTGGTGAACACCTTCTGCGTGCCGACCACGCGCGTGCCGGTGCCCAGCATGGTGCCGACCGGCGAGGTCGTGCCCTCGGCCTTCTGGGCGCCGGGCTGGCTGTCGACCTGGTAGAACAGGTCTTCCAGCATCACCCGGTCGCGCTTGAAGCCGACGGTGTTGACGTTGGCGAGGTTGTTGGCAATGGCCTGCAGCTTGGCGTCTTGCGCCTGCACACCGGTCTTGCTGATCCACATGGCGGGATTCATAGGGAACTCCTGTTTGAATTGAGGAACCTGAGGTTCAGTCGCGGATCAGCCGGTTGCCGCTGTCGGCCATGCTGTCGGCGGCGTGGAACAGCTTCATCTGGATCTCGAAGTCGCGGTTCAGCGTCATCGTCGCGACCATTTCCTCGACCGCGCCGACGTTGCTGCCTTCGACGAAGCCGCCGTGCACGCGCACGCTGTCGTCGCTCTCCAGCGTGTCGCCGCGGCGCGAGACGATCAGCCCGGCTTCGTTCTTGACCACGTCCTTGGCCTCGGGCTTGACCAGCTTGAGCTTGTCGACCACCTGCATGGCCTCTTCGCCCGCCGGCTGGATGGAGATCGAGCCGTCGCTGGCGATCTCCAGCTTGCGGTACGGCGGCAGCACGATGGGGCCGCCTTCGCCCATCACCGGCCGGCCATTGACCGTCAGCGCGCCGTCCTCGGCCAGCTGCAGCTGGCCGGCCCGCGTGTAGGCCTCGCTGGCCCCGTACTGCACCGTCAGGTAGCCGCCGCCCTGCAGGGCCACGTCCAGGTCGCGCCCGGTCGGCTTGGCCGTGCCTTCGCGGGCCGACACGCCATTGGCCTGCAGCTTGTTCAGGTGGCGCGCGTCGTAGCCGAAGCCGCTCACCGTCTGGCTGGTGGCCAGTTCCATGTCGGCCTGGAAACCGGAGGTGTCCAGGTTGGCCAGGTTGTTGGCGTGCACCTGCTGGGCCCGCAGTGCGCGTTCGGCACCGCTCATCGCGGTGTAGATCAGGGCGTCCATGCGGCTTGCCTCAGACGGCCTGGAACAGCGCCTGCATCATCTCGCTCTCGGCGGAGATGACCTTGGTGTTGGCCTGGTAGTTGCGCTGGGCCGACATCAGGTTGACCAGCTCGCCGGTCATGTCCACGTTGGACTGCTCCAGCGCGCCCACCGTCAGCGAGCCCGCCATGCCGGTGCCCGGGGCGTAGTACAGCGCCTGGCCCGAGGCCTGCGAGGCCGTCCAGCTGGTATCGCTGGTGGGGGTCAGGCCGTCTTCGCTGGGGAAGGTGGCCAGCGCCAGCTTGGCGATGGTCTGCTTCTGGCCGTTGCTGTACTGGGCCAGCACCGAGCCGTCGTCGGAGATCGTCGTGCCGGTCAGCGTGCCGGAGGCATAGCCGTCGGCGGCGTTGACGCTGTTGGTCGCTTCGCCGGCGTACAGCGTGGTGCCGGTGTAGTCCACGTCGATGCTGAGCGCGCTGGCGCCGTCCGGCGTGCCCAGTGCCAGGGTCACCGCGCCGGCCGGCGCGGTCAGCACGCCGTTGGTGCTGAAGCTCAGCGTGTTGGTCGTGCCCAGGTCGTTGCCGTCCATCGTGTAGTGCACGTCCACCGCGTTGCTGCCGGACTTCACGAAGTACTGCGTCATGGTGTGCTGGGTGCCCAGCGAGTCGTAGACCACCGAGACCATCGAGCTGTTGAAGGTCTGCGCGTCGGTCTTGTCGAAAGGCGTCAGCGTCGGCGTGGTCCAGTCCTTCGACATGTTGGCCACGTACGAAAGCTTGCTGCTGGCCTTGGCGGCGATCTGGCCGCTGGGCACGCTGATGTCGCCCATGGCACCCAGCGCGGTCGAGCCCGGCGTCACCGCGTAGCCCTGGACCTTGCGGCCGCTGGCGTCGACCAGCATGCCGGTCTTGTCGACCACGAAGTTGCCGACGCGGCTGTAGCTCATCAGGCCGGTGCTGTCGCGCAGTGCGAAGAAGCCGCGGCCCTGGATGGCGGCGTCCAGCGAACGGCCGGTGGACAGCGTGCTGCCGCCGGTGCCGATGCTTTGCGTCAGCGAGCCGATCTCGGCGCCGGTGGGGCTGGAGCCGGCCACCATCGCGCTGAAGTTGGCACGGCTGGACTTGAAGCCGTAGGTGCCGGAGTTGGCGATGTTGTTGCTGATGCTGTCGAGCTGGGTGTTGACAGCATTGATGCCGGACAGGGCGATTTCGAAGCTCATGGTCGGGACTCCTTCAGGACGTTCAGGACTTGCCGTTGAATTGGGAAATGTTGCCGGGCGAGACTTCGCCCAGGTGGCTGACGGTCAGCGTCATGCCGGCGGTGGACAGGCGGATGTTCTGGATCCGTCCGGTCACCGCGACAGCCGGCGTCGCGCCGCTGGTGGTCTTCACCGCGATGTCGTAGGTGCCGGCCGGCAGGCCCAGCGCGACCGGGTCCAGCGTCAGCGAGACCTCGCCAATGCCTTTGCTGCCCAGGTCCACGTTGTGCTTCACACCGTCGGCGCCGGTCAGCACCACCGTCGCGTTGTTCTCGGCGCTGGCAAGCGTGAATTTCGCCGGCACCGTGCCGGAGGCGTCCAGCTGCACGTGGTCGGTCACCACGTCCACGCTGTTGCCGACCTGGTTGCCCAGTGCCAGCGTCTGCAGGCTGTCCAGCAGCGTGTTGGTGGCGGCACTCTGGCTGCTCAGCGACTGCAGCGACTCCATCTGGCTCAGCTGCGTCAGCTGGTTCACGAAGTCGCTCGGGTCGTTCGGCTCCAGCGGGTTCTGGTTCTGGATCTGCGCCACCAGCAAGGTGGTGAACAGGTCGGTGCCGCTGCCGTTGGCGCTGACCAGGGCGTTGGACAGCGCGCTGGTGCCGGTGCTTTGCGTTTGCGTCGTGAGGGTGGTGCTCATGCTCAAGCCTCCCCAAGCCGCAACACCGACTGCTGCATAGACCGCACCCGGCCCAGCACTTCGACGTTGGTCTCGAAGGCCCGCGAGGCGGCCATCATGTCGGTCATTTCGGCGACCGGGTTCACGTTCGGATAAAACACTTTGCCCTCCTCGTTGGCCATGGGGTTCTCGGGTTCGTAGGCTTCGCGCAGCGGCTCGGTGCTGCTGACGACGTCCAGCACCTGCACGCGGGCACCGGCGCCGCTGTCGCGGCCCATCACGGCTGCGAAGACTGGCTTGCGGGCGTGGTAGGCGTCGGTCGCGTTGCTGGCGGCGGACTGGGCGTTGGCCAAGTTGCTGGCGACGGTGTTGAGCCGCACGGTCTGGGCGGTCATGGCCGAGCCGGCGATGCGGGTGATGTCGTGGAATGGCATGTCACTGTCCTGCGATGGCCTTGGCGAGGCCTTTGAGCTGCATGTTCAGAAAGGTCAGGCTGACCTGGAAGTCGCTGGCGTTCTGAGAGAATTCGGCCTGTTCCACGCCCAGCTCCACGGTGTTGCCGTCGGCCGAGGGGTGGTTGGGCACCCGGTATTTCGCCGAGCCGTCGCTGTCCAGCGACAGGCCGCTGGCCTCGTCGGCGGTGGCGCTCTGCAAGGCCGCGCCGAAGTCCAGGTCGCGGGCCTGGTAGCCGGGGGTGCTTTCGTTGGCCAGGTTGGCGGCCAGGACCTGTGTCCGTTCGGCGCGCAAGCGCAGCGCCTCGGGGTGTGTGCCCAGGGCCTTGGTGAAGTCGATGCTCATGCGATTCCTTTGTTCAGGACGACGGTCAAACGTAAAGTGGGGGCTGGCCTGCCTGCCGCTGCTGCTGTCTGCGGCCCAGGCGACGGAGCCGCTGGCTGCGCGCGTGGCGGCGGCAGCGCGCCAGGCGGTGATCGAGCAGGCCGAGCGCGACGGGCTGCAGGGCGTGGAAGTCGAGGCCGAACTCGCGGCGCTGCCGAGCACGCCGCCGAGCTGCGCGGAGCCGCGCATCGAGCCGGTGGACCTGCGCCAGCCGGCGCACATGCGCTTCGTGCTGGTCTGCCCTGGTGTCGGCGCCCGGCAGCTGGTGAACGTGCGGGCCACGCTGTCGGCCGAGGTCGGCGTGGCGCTGGTGGCACTGAATGCGAACCAGCCGATTGCCGAGCGCGACGTGGCGCTGGAGCGGCGCGACATCAGCACGCTGCCCGATGCCAGCTCGGACCTGGCCGAGCTGGTCGGCATGAGCCCGCGCCGTGCGCTGCGTGCCGGCCAGGTGCTGCAGAAACGAATGCTGTCGGCGCCGCTGCTGGTGCGGCGCGGCGAGTCTGTGCGCATCGTCGCGCGCAGCGGGCCGGTGGAAGTGACCAATGCCGGCGAGGCGATGGACCCGGGTCGTCTGAACGAGACCGTGCGCGTGCGCAACAGCCGCACCGGCCGCATCCTGCGCGCCCGCATCACCGGTGCCGGTGAAGTGGTGCCTGTGGAGATGGACAGCAACAACATGGCGGCGCCCGATCAGTCCCGCGACTGACGGATCTGGCCCGCCACGCGCGCCAGCTTGGTCGCGTAGGCCGGGTCGGTGGCATAGCCGCCGCGCACCAGGCCCTGGCCATAGGCCAGCGCGTCATGGCCGGTGTTCAGCGCGCCCTGGTAGCGCGGCGCCTTCAGCAGCAGTTGCGTCAGGTCCTTGAACGAGGCCGAAGGGTCGTCGTAGGCCCGAAAGCGCGCCACCTCGGAGACGGCTTCGCCATCCGCGTATTCGGTGGTGGTGTTGTCGCCGCTGGCGCCCTGCCAGGCCTTGCCGGCCTTCAGGCCGAACAGGTTGTGGCTGTCGGTGCCCTGCGCGTCGCGCAGCGGCCGCTGGCCCCAGCCAGACTCCAGCGCGGCCTGCGCCGCCAGCACATGCGGCGACACGCCCAGCCGCGCGCCGGCCTCGGCGGCCAGCGGGGCCACCTGTTCGAGAAAGGCCTGTTGCGGGCCGGTCAACGCGCCTGCGGGTGCATCGGTGGGTGCGTCGGGGTTGCCGGCCGGCGAGCGCATGCCGTTCAGCGTGGCCAGGCGGGCCCGGGCTTCGGCATTCAAGGTGCTGGCACCGCCAAAGGCTTCGCCGCTGTCGCCCTGCTCGATGAACTGCTGCACGTCCTGGCGCAGCGAGCGGCCGAGCTCGTTGTAGACCGCGCCGAAGCCAGCGGGGCTGGTGGCGCCCAGCGCTGCAGTCGGCTGCGTGGCCGCCGTCGGTGCGGTGGCCGGGGTGGCGGTGGTGAACGGGTCAGGCAGGCGCATAAAGGTCACTGTCGGGTTCGAGCACACGTTGCATCAGCTCGTGCTGCTGGGTCAGCAGCGCGCAGTTGCGCAGGTTGGCGTCCTTGCAGGCACGCACCAGGTCTTCGAGCGCGGTCCACCAGGCCGTGCCGGTCGCCTGCAGCGACGGGCCGAGGCCTTGCAGCACCTGGTCCATGCCGGCGTCCTGGCCGACCAGCCGCTCGACCAACGCGGTGCGCCGGGCGCGGCGTTTCTGCATGCGCTCCACGCAGACGACGATGTCGGCTGCCAGTGCCGGCAGCGGCTTGGGGTCATGCTTGAGCAGCGCGTCGAACTGCAGGTTCAGCAGCACCTGCAGCTGGCGCGCCTCCTGCAAGTCGCTGCGCAGGTCCTGCAGCAGCAGCGCAGTCGCCTGGCGGCTGTTGTTGGCGCGGGCTTGGACGTGGCTCATGGCGGGTTCAGCCGCGGCCGTTGTGGAAGCGCTGCACCAGGCCGGCCAGCCGGTCGGCATCGAACTTGATCTCGCCGCGGGCCAGCGCGTCGCGCAGCTCGGCGACGCGGGCGCCGTCGATCTCCGGCATCGCGTCCAGCGCCTGCATGGCGGGCGCCAGCGCGTCGGACTGCAGCGGCGCGGCCGTGTCGGCGGCGGCGCTGGCGCCAACCGGGGCCGCAGGGCTCACCGGTTCGGCGGCAGCCGGCGCAGCGGCGCCGGTCAAGGGGTCCAGTGTGGTTCGGCCGGTGATTCGCATGCGGGCACCTCGGGTAGGTTTCGTTTGCATCTCAGCGCTCCGCGAGCGTCGAGGCTTGTTGGGTCAGCTGATGGCGCGCCTTGGCGTTTTCGGCAACGGTGGCTTTCAGCGGCAAGGCTTCGGCGGCCGGCAGGCGCGTCGGGTGCAGGCCCATCTTCGAAATCGCCGCCGCGCCGTTGGCCGAAGGCGCGGCCTGGCTGACCACCATGTCGGCGCCTTCGGCCAGCGGCTGGACCTGGCCGGGCATGCCGAAGGCGGCAGCCAGCGCACGGGCCTGGGCCGTGCTCAGCACCACCAGTTCAATGCGACGGTTCACGGCGGCGCGCGGGTCTTCGATCTTCATCGGCGCGCGGTCGGCCATGCCGATGACCTGCAGCACGCTGGCCGCCGGCATGCCGCCGTAGGTCAGGCTGAGACGGGCGGCCATTGCGCGCTGGTTGGACAGCGTCCAGTTCGAGAACGCCGCGGCGTCGGTGTTGGCATAGGCCGTCGCGTCGGTGTGGCCCAGCACCAGCAGCTGGTTGTCGATCTCGGCGAACAGCGGGCCCATCTGGGTCAGCAGCTTGCGGAACCTGGTGTTGGGCACCGCACTGCCGCGGGCGAACATGCCTTCGCCGTCGGTGTCGTGCAGCAGCACGCGCAGGCCCTGCGGCGTGACTTCGGTCTTCAGGTGGCTTTCCAGGCCGGCGTCTTCGGCCAGGCCGGAGAGCTTGCGGGCCAGCAACTGCATGTCTTCCGGGCCGTCCATGTGCTTGCGTTGCAGCGGGTGGGCCTGGTCGGTCTGGCCGTTGCCCTGGTTGGGGCCACGGGCCGCGTTGGTACCGCCCTGGCCGGGCACCGGCTCGCGGGTGATCAGGCTGCCGAACTGGCTGCCCTTCAGGTCCGGGATGTGGCCCTGGCTGCCTTCGTCGATGGGCGTGCCCATGACGGACAGCAGGTTCTGCTCGGCCGCTTCCTTGTCGCGCGAGGCCAGCAGCCACAGCACCAGGAACAGGCACAGCAGCGCGAGGCAGAAGTCGGCAAACGCCACCTTCCACGCGCCGCCGTGGGCCTCGTCATGGCCCTTGGCCGAGACGCGCTTGACGACGGTCTCGCCGTGATGGGCATCAGGCTTGGGCACGCTTGTCTCCTGCGCGGCGTTGCGGGGTGGCGCCGGCGTCGCCGGCGTCCTGCATCTTGTTGATCCAGCCTTCCAGGCGGGCGAAGCTGGGCTTGATGTTGAGCTGCACCAGGCGGCGGCCGGCGTCGATCGCCAGCAGCGCCGGCTTGCCCGAGACATGCGTGACCAGCACCACCTTGACCGACTCGAAGGCCTGCAGCTCCTCGCTGACCAGCTGCTTCATCATGTTGCTGATCGGGTCCAGTACGCCGTAGCACATGAAGATACCGATGAAGGTACCCACCATCGCGGCGCCGACGCGCACGGCGATCTCGGCAGTGCCTGCGCCCTCGGCCACCACGTTCATGGTCATCACGATGCCCAGCACCGCGGCCAGGATGCCGAAGCCCGGCATCGCCTCCCCGATCTTGGCCAGCGACTTGGCTGGCTGCGCCATCTCTTCGTGGATCGCTTCGATCTCTTGTTCGAGCACACCTTCGAGCTCGTGTGCATTGATCTTGCCCATCGCCATCAAGCGAAAGTTGTCGACGATGAAGTGGAGCAGCTTGGGCTCTTCGAGGATCAGCGGATAACGCTTGAAGAGATCGCTCTCATGCGGGGCTTCAACGTGTGCGTCCAGTGCCTTCAGGCCGCCAGCCGCCGTCTGCAGCAGCTCGTACATCAGCAGCAGCAGCTGGCGCTGGAATTCCTCGCCGGGCTTCTTGCGCATCATCACCTTGCGCACCTGCAGCCACATCTCCGAGAGCACGTGCTTGGGGTTGCCCAGCACGATGGCGCCTGCACCTGCGCCAACGATGATCAGCAGCTCGGTGGGCTGCCAGATCATCTTCATGTCGCCGTCGTGGATCATGTAGCCGCCGAAGACGCAGCCGACGATGATGAGGATGCCGAGGATGGATTGCATGGGGTGGTCTCTTTGGGGGCTAGCGGGTCAGGCGGCGGTCAGGCGGCCAGGTGGCGCTTCATCTTCTGCAGCGCGGCCTTGTTGATCTGGCAGATGCGGGCCTCGGTCAGGTCCAGCACCGCGGCGATTTCCTTCAGGCTCAGCTCGTACTCGTAGTACAGCTGGATCACGCGTTGTTCACGTTCGTCCAGCGCGCTCAGGGCTTGCGCCAGGCTGCGGCGCTGGATCAGGATCTCCTCGGGCGAGCGCTGCGCCGAAGGCAATTCGGCCATCTCGTGCAGCAGTTCGTCGAAGCTGGCCATCTGCTCGGCGTTTTCTGCGGCGAGGTGGGCCTGGTAGGTTTCCGGCGTGAGCTTCAGCACCTTCAGCACTTCGGCCTCGGTCGGCTCGCGGCCCAGGCGGCGCGTCATCTCGCGCAGGCCGTCGCGCAGCTTGTGACTGTCCTGGCGCACGCTGCGCGGGCGCCAGTCCTGGCGGCGCAGTTCGTCGAGGATCGCGCCGCGGATGCGCAGCGAGGCAAAGGCAGCGAACTTCTCGTCCGGCGGGCCGTAGCGGCGCAGTGCTTCCAGCAGCCCCATCAGGCCGATCTGCTGCATGTCGTCGCGGTCCATCGTGGCGCTGAGCTGGGCGCTGAGCTGGCGCACCACGCGCTTGACCAGCGGCGTGTGCGCGATCAGCTCGCGCTGCTCGCGGGCCGGGTCGAGCGCGGCGCGCGCAGCTTCGCCGCCCGCCTCGGCATAGGCCGCCACCTCGAAATGACCCGCGTGCAAGTCCATGGTCATTCGACGATGAGCTTGCCGATCATGGCCTCGGCAAACGGCATCTCCTGATGCTCGGCTGCATAGGCCTCATGGAACGCCTCGTTGAGCGTGCTGGCCAGGGCGTCCACGCCCATCGAGCTGGCCTGGGCGCGGGTGCGCTCCGACAGGGCTTTCACCGCCACGCTGCGCAGCAGCGGCAGGTGGTCCCGGGTCTGCTTCTCGGTCTTGGGCGGCGCCTTGAAGACCAGGTCCACGGCCAGGTAGTGCGAGCCGCTTTCCTGTTCGCCGTTGCGCAGCATCACGATGACCTTGTCCAGCGTGACGTACTTGTAGTCCACCGCTTCGGCCACATGCGCCTTGGCCTCGCCGGCCGACCCATGGTCTTTCAGCTTCCACCAGGCCGCGGCACCGCCAGCGGACAACAGCAGGACGGTGGCGACACCGCCGAGGATCAGTTTCTTGGACATCGCGTTCAGCCTTTGCGCAGACGGAAGGGGGTGGTGACCGTGCCGGTTTCTGCATCGGCCTCGGCCAGTGCGCGGCCGGGGGCCTGCGCTTCATCGGAGGTGGTGCGCTGCGGCTGCTGGCGGCCGGACTGGCCGAAGTCGCTGCCGTTGGCCGCGCCCTGGCTGACCTGCACCCGCACTTCGCCGGCATGGCGCTGCGACAGGTCCTGGCGCAACCCGTCGCTGACCTGGGCCAGCTGGCGCGCCACTTCGGCATGGCTGGCCGACAGCTGCACCTGCAGGCTGCCGCCTTCGTGGCGGATCTGGATGTCGATGTGGCCCAGCTGCGGCGGCGACAGGCGCAGCTGGGCCTGCTCGCTGCGCTGGTCGGCCTGCCAGGCCAGGCGCGGGCCCAGGGCCTCGCGCAGCGGCTGGCGCAAGTCGGCGTCCGGGCCGGCCGGCAGGGCCAGCGAGGTGCTCATTTCCTGGCGGCTCGGTGCCGCGGCCGTGGCGCTGCCGACGCTGGGCAGCGTGGCAGAGGCATCGTCGGCCTCCGCGGCGTCGACCACCGATGCCTGCTGCGCGGGGCTGGCCACGCCGGCCTTGGCGGAGGGCGCCTGCACCGGTGTCGCAGCGACCGGCGTGGCGGCAATGCCTGGCGTTGCCGCCTGCGCGGCCACCGGCGTTGCGGCGGCGTTTGCCGTGGCAGGCTTGCCCAATGCCGCGAGGCCAGCGGCCGCTGGTGCCGGGCGGGGTGTGTTGCCGGCCGGTGCTGGTGCGGTAGAGGTGGCGGCAGCCGTGGCGGCCGAAGCCGAGGCCAGCAAGCTCGCCAGCAGCGGCGACAGCGCGGGCCAGTCGGGTTGCAGCGCGGCGGTGCCGGTGTCGATGGCGTCCTGGCTGTCGTCGGCCGCCGGCTTGGCGGCCTGTGCGGGCAGCTCGGGTGGCGCGACCCGCGAGCTGTCGACCGGCAGCTTGACGTCCGCGCCACCAGTGGGCGTGACCGGCAGCGGCAGCGGCAAGGCTGGGGTCGACGTGTCGGCCACCGCGGCGCGCTGCAGCGTGGCGCCGAAGCCGGCCAGCGGCGTGGCGACCGGCGTGCCGGCGACGGCATCGGCCGTGTTGGCGGCGGGGTTCGCTGGCGTCGCCGGGGCGATGGCGCCGGTGTCTGCCGCGACCTTGACCGAGAGGGTGTTCAAAGCCATGTTCATGTCGATTGCAGCGTTGCGCTCATGCCGGCATAGGCCAGCCAGCCTTCTTTTTGCAGGCCCATCTCGTGGAGCTGGGTGCCCAGCGTGGCCAGCGCCTGTTCGCAGCGGGTGCGGGCGGCCTCGTGGACCTCGCGCAGCTCGGCCAGCGCCCGGCGCTCTGCCGCACTCCATTCACCTTCGCCGGCCAGCGCCGGCAGCGCGCGAGACAGTGCGGCCTCGGCCTGCACCAGCGCCCGCCAGTCGCCGAAGTCCGGCGCCTGGCTGCTCGCCGAAGCGGCGGGCATGGTGCGCTGCAAGGCTTTCTGCAAAGCCTCGCGCAGCTGCTGCAGGCGCTGGGCTCTAGCCATGGTGGGCCTGCACGTCCTGCCAGCCCTGGCGCAGCGTCTGCACCACGCCGCTCACGTCGTCGACCATGGCCGGGTCCAGCGTGATGCCGGCGCGGCACAGCCGGTCGGCGCAGAACTCGTACAGGGCCTGCAGGTTGCCCACGACCTCGCCAGCGCCATCGGTGTCCAGCGCGCTGGACAGCCCGTTGAGGATGCCGATGCACTTGTCCAGGCTCCTGGCCTTCTGCTCGAAGCGCCTGGCCGCGATGTGGGCCCGGGCGCGGGCCAGCTCTTCGAGCAGGCCGTCCATCAGGATCAGCACCAGTTCGACCGGCGAGGCCTGGGCGGTCTGCGCGCCCAGGTTGACGGTCTGGTAGCTTTGATAGGCGTCTTGGTACAAGGGAGTTTTCCTGGCGAGGGGAGGTCGTGGGGCCGTGCAGGTCAGCTCAGGCTGCCGAGCAGGCTGGTGTTGTCACTCATGCTCGACTGCAGCGACTGCAGCTGGGTGAACTGGGCCAGGTAGCGCTGGTAGAGCATGTTGTATTGGTCCTCCAGCTTGGTCTGGCGCGTCGTGATGCTGGCCTGGGTGCGCTGCACGCTGTCCTGCCGGCTCTTGATCAGCCCGGTGCTGCTGTTGGTCCATTGCTTGCTCAGCGTGCTGAAGGCGCCCATCAGGCCGGTCGGGGCGCTGCTGCTGTTGCTGCCCAGCAGGCTGTCGAGTCCGTCGGGGTGCGCGGTCAGGCCCTTGCTGAGCTTGGTCTGGTCCAGCGAGAGCTGGCCGTCGCGGCCGGCCGTGATGCCGAAGTCCATCAGCCGCAGCCCGCCCACGTCCTGGCGCAGGATGCTGGCCAGGTGCGAGCGCAGCGAGGTCACGCCGGAGTCCGAAGCGAACGCGCCGGCCGTGGTGGTGCTGCTGCCGATCTTGGTCAGGTCGTCCAGCGCCGATTCGAGCTTGTTGTAGGCGTCGACGAAGCTCTGCACATTGGTGGCCGTGCCGCTGTCGTTGTTGGTCACGGCCAGCGTCAGCGGGCTGCTGCCGGTGGTTTGCGCCTGGGTCACGGTGAGGTTCACGCCGGCCACCGCGGTGAAGGTGTTGGAAGCCTGCTGGATCTTCACGCCGGTGGTCTGCGCGCCCAGCCACATCACGGCGTCCTGCGCGGCGCTGAGCTGCTTGCCACCGCCGTCCAGCGTGGTCTTCAGTGCGCTGGCCGGCAGGCCGCTGGTGTCCAGCGTGATCTGGCTGCCGGCGCCGGTGCTGCCGGCGCTCAGCACCAGGTTGGTCTGGCTGCCGGAGGTCACGACCATCGCGCTGACCAGCCCGTTGTTGCCCGAGGCCTGGTTGATCGCGCGGGCGATCTCGGTCTGCGACAGCGTGCCGTTGTTGTCCTGGTCGGCGCCGGCCAGGTTGACGTTGAAGCTGCTGCCATTGGCCATCTGCACGACCAGCGGGCCGCCCAGCGAGACCGGCACGGCCGGCAGGTCTTCGAAGGCGATCTGGTGCGCGCTGGCGACCTGCTCGACGAAGACCGAGTAGTTGCCCGCCGTGGCGCCCGCGCCCGCGGTGGCGGTGGCAAAGCCGCTGCTGCTCAGCGTGGCGCCGTAGCTCAGCACGCTCTTCTTGGTGGTCATGGCCGAGAGCGCGGTGTCGAACGCGCTCAGCGCCGACTGCAGCTTGCTCAGCGCCGAGGCGGTGCTCTGTGCCTTGGTGGACTGCGTGGTCAGCTGCGACTGGGTGGCCGAGGTGTACGCGGTGGCCAGCTGCTGCGCAGTGCTGGCCGGGTCGATGGTGGTGCTGCCCATTGAGATCTCCTGGTCGATTGACGGGGGTTGCCTGTCAAAAGGCGACCGTGCAGCGGCCGGACTGAAATCCGGCGGCGACAAAGGTCGGGCGGTCGGCAAAACGCGGCATGGCGGCGGTCCTCATTGGCTGGCCGCCAGGCGGCGCAGCCAGGCCTGGTTGGCCAGGTCGTCCTGGGTCTTCTGGTCACGACCGGCCTGCAGCCGGCCCACCAGGGCCTGCTGGCGCTCGCGCACCTTGCCCATCACCAGGTGGTCCAGCGCCGCGCCTTGCAGCGCCTGCTGGGCCTGGGCCATCTGGGCCTCGTGCAGCGCCAGGTCCTGGCGGTGGCGGTCGGCCAGCTGCAGCACGGCCTGCTTGTAGTTGGCGTTGTTCAGCGACAAGGCCAGTGGCAGGTTGCCGCCCGCGCTGCTGTTCGCACTGGTGCCACCCTGGGCCAGCTGCTCCAGGCGCGCCAGGTTGGTCTGGAAGCGCTGCTGCGTCACGCGGCGCGTTGCCAGGTCGGCCTCCAGCCGGTCGCGCTCGCGCTCGCGCAAATCGGCCAGCGTGTCGAGCTGCTTCAGGTGTCGTGCTTCACGGGTCATGCCATCAGCTCCATCAGTTGTTGTTCGACCGTGGCCATCGGCGCCGGCTCGTGCGTGCCCTGGTGCAGGAAGGCTTCCATCTGCGGGTAGCGCTGCACGGCCTGGTCGGTGGCGGGGTCGGCGCCGGGCACGTAGGCGCCCAGCGGCAGCAGCTCGCGCACCTGCGCGTGGCGGGCGACCATGGCCTTGAAGGCGCGTGCGGCCTGCAGCTGTTCGCGCGGTGCGACCAGCGCGGCGCAGCGGCTGATGGACTGCGCGATGTCGATGGCCGGGTAGTGGCCGCGCTCGGCCAGCTCGCGGCTGAGCACGATGTGGCCGTCGAGGATGGCGCGGGCGGTGTCCACCACAGGGTCCTGCTGGTCGTCGCCCTCGGCCAGCACGGTGTAGATCGCGCTCATGCTGCCTTGCGGGTGCTCGCCATTGCCGGCGCTTTCCACCAGCTGCGGCAGCAGGCCGAACACCGAAGGCGGGTAGCCGCGCGTGGCCGGTGGTTCGCCCAGCGCCAGCGCAACTTCGCGGCGTGCCATCGCGTAGCGCGTCAGCGAGTCGACCAGCAGCAGCACGTGCTGGCCCTGGTCGCGGAAATGGGCGGCCACCGAATGGCACAGCTCGGTGGCGCGCAGCCGCATCAGCGGCGATTCGTCGGCCGGCGCGCACACCACGACCGAGCGCGCCAGCCCGGCCAGGCCCAGCGACAGGTCGATGAACTCGCGCACCTCGCGGCCACGTTCGCCGATCAGGCCGACCACGACCACGTCGGCCACGGTCTGGCGCGTGATCAGGCCCAGCAGCACGCTCTTGCCCACGCCGGAGCCGGCCATCAGGCCCACGCGCTGGCCGCGGCCGAGTGTCAGCAGCCCGTTGATGGCGCGCACGCCCACGTCCAGGCGCTCGTGCACAGGCTGCTTCTTCAGCGGGTTGACCTTGGGCGGGCGCGGGTCCAGCGTGTGTTCGCCGCCCAGCCGGCCCAGGCCGTCGATGGGCTCGCCCAGGCCGTTGACGATGCGGCCCAGCCAGCTCGAACCAATGCGCAGCAGGCCACGGTCGGGCACCGGCAGCACGCGGGCGCCGGTGGCCAGCCCGTCGGTGTGCTTGAAGGGCATCAGGTAGGAGATGTCGTTCTTGAAGCCGACCGCCTGCGCGTCGATCCACTGGCCGTCGCCCAGTTCGATCTGGCAGCGCTGGCCGGTGCGCAGCGGGCAGCCGGTGCTTTCCAGCAGCAGGCCGGAAGCGCCGACCAGGCGGCCGGTGGGCGTGGCCACCGGCACCTGGCCCAGCTCGAGGCGGCGCAAGGCTTCGGCGATCATGCGGCGGCCCTCAGCAAGTCGTCGTCGGCGTCAGGCAGCGAGTCTTCTTCGCTGGCGCCCAGCTGTTGTTCGATCTGTTCCATGCACGCGGTCAGGCGCTGCTTGCAGCCTGCATCGGCTTCGCGGCCCGCCGCGCGCACGCGGCATTCGCCGGGCGCCAGCGCGGCGTCGGCACGCAGCTGCAGGCGTTCGGCGCGGGCCGGGTCCAGCTCGCGGATCTGCGCCAGCTCTTCGGGGTTCAGGAAGACTTCGATGTCTTCGTCGCGAGCTGGCGGCAGCGTGGCAATGGTTTCATCCACCAGCGCCAGCAGCTGTGTCGGCTGCAAGGCGAGTTCGCAGCGGATCACCTGGCGCGCCACCTTGGCCACCAGCTCCACCACTTCCTTGCGCTGGGCCGACTGGTATTCGGCGCGCTGGTTTTTCAGCGCGCTGAGCATGGCTTCCAGCGGCGTGGCCAGGGCTTCCAACAGCGCCTGGCCTTCGCGGCGGGCTTCGGCCGACGCCTGCTGGCGGCCCTGCTGCCGGCCTTCGCGCAGGCCTTGTTCCAGCGCCGCTTCGCGGCCGCTGGCCAGGCCCTCCTGGTAACCCTTGGCCAGGCCTTCCTGGAAGCCGGCAGCCACGGCCGCCTGCAGCTGGCCGGCGACCGGCGCGGCAGCGCCGGCCTCGGTCGTCGTGACCAGCGAACGCACCTGCGACAGGGGCGGGAAGCGATGGGGGCGGGCCTGTTCGAACATCACTCGACAACCGCTTCGGCGAACAGTTGCACTTCAATCTCGCCGGCATCCACCAGCGACTTGACCTCGGCCATGATCTGCTCGCGGGCCTGCAGCACGCGGCTCATCGGCACCGGGCCGCTGCGGCGCATCGCGTCCTCGAAGCCTTGCGCCTGGCGGCGCGGCATGGTCTGCAGCACCGCGTCGCGGATGGCCGGCTCGGCGCCCTTGAGCGCAAGCGCCCACTGGTCCATCGGCACCGCCTCGATCAGGCGCAGCAGCGTGGCTTCGCTCTGGCGGCTGAGGATGAAGAAGTCGTACATGCTGACCTCGATTTCCGAGACCACCGCCGGGTCGTGCGCGCGCAGCAGTTCCACCATCTGCTGGCGGTCGCCGGGCAGGCGGTTGAGGATCTCGGCGGCCTGCTTGACGCCTTCGACGGTGGCGCTCTGCGAGCCCAGCGACTGCAGGCAGCGCTCGACCAGCTCATCGAGTTCACGCAGCAGCTCCGGGTCGATCTCGGTCAGGCGGGCGACGTTGATCAGCACCAGGTCGCGGCCTTCGACCGGCAAGGCCTCGATCACGCTGCCGGCCAGCGCGGCCGGCAGGAAGCTCAGGAAGACGGCCTGCATGCGCACGTGCTCGCGCACGATGCGGTCGGCCAGCCACTTCGGCGAGGCCCATTGCAGGCGCGCCACCTTGGGCCGGATCGCGTCGCCATAGATGTTGTTCAGCACGCTGCTGGCGATCTCGCTGCCCAGCGCCAGGTCCAGCGAACGCTTGAGGTACTGGCGCGAGGCGCCGTGCAGGCCGCTCTGCTCGCGGTAGTCGTCGAAGAAGTGCTGCAGCGCGGTCTTCACCGACTCGACCTTGATGCCGCTCATGCGCGACATCACCTGCGTGAGCTCCAGCAGCTCCTCGCGGCTGAGGCAGCGCAGCACCGCGGCCGCGGGCTCCTCGCCGATGCTGAGCATCACGATGGCGGCCTGTTCAACCGGGCTCAGCGAGATGCCTGCGGGCAGGGCGGACGCCAGGGCGTCCAGGGATTCATTGAGGCTGGGCATGCTTTTGCATCCATTGCTTGACGACTTCGGCCACGCGTTCCGGCTCTTTGCCGGCCAGCGACTTCAGGTGATCGACCAGCACGTCCACCGGTGAGCCCGGTGGCGGCAGGTCGTAGTTCTCCAGCAGCGGCACCACCGGGTTGGCGCGCTGCGCAGCCTCGGCTGGCGAGGCCAGCGCGGGGCCGGCAGCCAGCGCGTCTGGCGCGGGCAGTGCGCCGGCGATGACGGTGGCGCCTTGCTGAACCGGTGCATTCGCCGGCAGCGGGGTCAACGGCGTCAGCTCGGGCTGCGGCGCCAGGCGCTGCTGGGCGGCGCGGGTCAGCGGGCGCAGCACCAGGAACAGCAGCAGCAGGCCGCCCACGGCCCAGCTGGCCCAGTGCGTTGCGTCCAGCACCGTGTCGCGTTCCTGCCACCAGGGCTGGGCGGCAGGCAGGGCCGGGAAGGCCAGCGCCGAGACGGTCAGCGTGTCGCCCCGCTCGGCATTGATGCCCAGGCCGCTGCGCAGGATGCGCTCGACATTGGCCAGCTCTTCCTTGCTCCAGCCGGCCTTGGCGCCGCCGGGCGCGGCCGCACTGTTGAGCACCACCGCCACGTTCATGCGCGACAGCCGGCCGCGGCTGCGCTGGATCTGCGTGATGCTGCGGTCGTAGGCGAACTGGCGGCTGGTGGCGTTCTTGGTCGCCGTGCTGGCCTCGCCGCCGGCGGGTGCCGAGGCGGCGCTGGGCAAGGCCACCGGCCGGTTGCTCAGCGAGCCCGGCACACCCAGCGCCATCGCGTCGCGGTCCTTCTCCTCGCGCATGGCTTCGGAGGTGACCTTGGGCGCGGCGCCGTACTGCTCGCGGGTCTCGCTGATCTTGTCGTTGTCCACCTCGGCGGTGACGCTGAGCTTGTAGTTGTCGCTGCCCAGCACCGGCGCCAGCAGGTCGTTGACATTGCGGCGCACGTCGTCCTGGAAGCGGTTGGCCGCCTCGCCGCCCTGGCCGGCATCAAAGCCTTCGCTCAGGTCCACATGGGCAGACAGCAGGTTGCCGGCCTGGTCCACCACGCTGACGCGCTGCGGGTCCAGGCTGGCCAGGCTGCCGGCCACCAGGCTGATGGTCGCCGCGATCTGCTCGCGGGCCATGTGGCGGCCGGGCTTCAACTGCAGCACCACCGAGGCCGAGCTCTTCTCGCCGTCGTTCATCACGAAGGAGGTGGACTTGGCGACCGACAGGTGCACGCGCGCCGACTCGACCGGGTCCAGCGTCATGATGCTTTGCGCCAGCTCGCCTTCGAGGCCACGCCGGAAACGCATGTCCTGCACGAACTGGCTCACGCCCAGCGGGTCGTTGCGGTCCATCAGCTCCAGGCCGGCCGGCAGGCGGGCGGTCACGCCCTTGGCGGCCAGCAGCATGCGCACCTGGCCCAGCTTGTCTTCGGGCACCAGCACCTGGCCGCTGTCCGGGTGCAGCCGGTAGGGGATGTGCTCGGCGTCCAGCACCGCCACCATGTCGCCAGCCGACACTTTCTCGCGCTGGCCGAAGACCGGCTTGTAGCCGGCCTGGTCGCGCCACAGCAGCATCAGCACCAGCGCGGTCACGCCGGCGGTCAGCAGCACCAGCGGCAGCAGGCCGCGCGTCAGGGCGGCGAGCGGGAGCCCGCCGCCCAGGCGGCTGCGCAGGCGGGCGAACAGGGGAGGGAAGCCGGTCAGTGCGCTCATGTCCGGCTCACAGCGGCAGCTTGATGATTTCGTCGACCGCGCCCATCACCTTGTTGCGCACCTGCATGAGCATGGAGAACGACAGGCTGGCCTCCTGGCTGGCGACCATCGCGCCCACCAGGTCGTCGGATTGGCCGCTCTCCACCGCCTCGATGCGTTGGCGCGCCTGCTGCTCCTGGCCGTCCACGCCGTGCGCGGCGTCCAGCATCGCGTGCAGGAAGGAATCGCCCTGCGAAGATTCACCCGAGGCCTGCGCCGGGAGAATCGGCGAGGTCGTTTGCAGGGTATCCAGCTGGGTCTTGATCTGACTCAGGTCGGCCTGCATTGAAACCAGCATGTTGACGGTCATGAAACTGTCTTGGTATGGAATGTCGGCCCGAGGTTTTCAACCATCCAGGCAAAGCTCCGCCAAACTCGATCATCAATATCGAATGATGAAATCTGCGGAACGGAAATTGCGCGGCGCGCCTGTCTTGAAAAGATCAGGCAGGCAGGGTGCGAAGTGTTTGATTGGTTCCCAACATGACGTGTTTCTTATGTTTGATGCAGTGCATCATCCCTCAGGATTTCGGTCTGCTCAAAGCAAAGTGAAGGGTGGAAACACGGCGCTTTTCCGTGCGGTACGTCACACGACCGACACGCTTCGACCCTCGGCCTGACAGACGCGCAAGCGCTGCGGCCGCAGCCCGTCTGTCGGGGTGCGGCACTGCTGAAGTGAGCGGCGGTAGGGGTCATGGCGCGTCCTTTCCTGAGGTGACTCGGCACAGTGCTGCCGATGCGGTCGAACTCAGGTCACCCGGTATGCACGCGGGGACGCGCGCCGCCATCACACGGATGACGACAGACAAACCTGCGTGGCTGCCCCAGGAGGCGGCCACGCATGGCGTGAGCCAGGCACGAGGGCATCGCGCTTGCGCGCTGGCCCTCTGCCGGTTTGGCGGCCCCGCTATCGTGGCCCCTGGCGAAGAACGCCAGGAACGACAGACCGGAAGCTTTGCGACCCCGGCTTTCGCTCGGGTGTGCCCTAAGTTGTTGCTTCCATTCTGCAGGTGCATCACATCTGGAAACAAGGGCATGCTGCACTGCACCGAACTGTTCCGTGATGTGTTTCACAGCAAGGCCTGCAAATCTCGTGGTCGAGGTGAATGGATCGCTCACCAGCCTGTGTTATCTCGATGCACCAATCGAGGGACGTCTGTCGCATATCTGACAGAGTCAGTTAACTGCCACCCCAAGATGGGAAACTATTCACAAAGGGGCTGGATGGGTGCTCGGCGAGTATGGAATGCGCTGGCCGTGAAATAGCAGGCGAAAACCCTGCTTGTCGTCGGCGTGGTTTGGCGGGTCTGCCTCTAATATGCCTGGCAACGAGATGTCGGCCACAAGCCGGCAGGTCGCAGCGAGTTTCTCGCGCGGCGCCATCGATCTTCTTCATTGCCACAGCCGCCATGCCCTTGAACGCCATTCCGCCCGTGTCCGAGCCTGCCCGTGTTGCCACGCATGCGGTGCTGGACCCCCGCTCGCTGGGCCGGCCTGTGCACCGCCTGGCCAGCTTCGCCCTGCTGCTTGAAGACGCGCTGAACAGCCTCTGGGCCGAGCCGCTGAACCGCCGCTACCAGGCGCACTGGCATGTCGGTGGCCTGGCCTTCTCGCGCGGCGATGCGCCGGCCTCGCCAGGCCGCTGGCTGGCCTTCCGCGGTGCCGCCGGTGCCTGGGGCTGGCGGCTGGCACGCGAGGTGGCGCTGGGGCTGCTGGCCTACCGCTACGGGCTGCCGCAGCAGGCTGCGGCCGACGCTGCAAATCCTGCTGCGCCCACGCGCGAGCCCGGGCCGGTGACGGCTTCCGAAGAGCGCCTGGTGCAGCAGCTCGGCCAGCAGGTGCTGGCGCTGCTGGTGCAGTGCCTGGACCGGCCGGCCGGCACCGCGCCGCTGCAGCCTGCAGCACTGGCGGACATTGAATGCCTGGGTGTCGTGCAGCCGGACCTGCGCCACTGGCGCCTGCGCGGCGAACTGCAGGACAGCCGCAGCGGCGCCACCGGCGCGCTGGAGATCACGCTGGACGACGCCTGCATGGACCGGCTGTTCAAGACCCTGGAGCCGGCGCGCACGGAGCGCGTGCGCAGCCGGGGGGACGCAGCGAACGCTGCCCGTCCCTTCCCGCACCGACTGGGCCTGGCCATGACGGCGCGGCTGCTGCAGAAGGAGCTGTCGCTGGGCACGCTGCTGGACCTGAAGGTTGGCGATGTGCTGCCGGTGCGCCTGGGTGCCACCGATGTGCTGATTGACGACGCCCGGCTGTTCACCGCGACGGTGGCCGAGCGCCAGGGCAAGTTGTGCCTGACTACTTTTGAAGATGCGGAGTGACGCGATGAACATGAACGAGAACCTCGACCTGGACCAGCTGCTGGCCGACATGCCCGAATCCCTGGGCCTGGACGCGGAAGCCACGTCGGCAGCGCCGGTGGCCAAGCCCAAGCGCGACCTGTCGCAGATGATGCGGCGCATCCCGATCACGCTGACCCTGGAGGTCGGCAGCGCGCGGGTCACGCTGCAGGAGCTGGCCGAGCTGGGCGCGGAGTCGGTCATCGAGCTGGACGTGCTGGCCGGCGAGCCGCTGGTCATCAAGGCCAACGGCACGCCGGTCGGCCGCGCCGAGGTCGTGGTCTCCGGCGAGAACTACGGGCTCAAGGTCGTGGAGCTGAGCGCGCTGGACCTGGACGGTTTGCGCGGATGAACCGCCTAGGCCGAGTCTCCCTGCTGCTGGGCGGCCTGGCGCTGGCCGCGTCGGCCCAGGCGGCGCCGGAGCTGAACCTGCTGGACGTGGTCGCGCCCGGCAAGGCCGCGGGCGGCGGCGGCGCGATGTCGGTGAAGATGCAGGTCTTCGTCGTCATGACCCTGCTCGGGCTGCTGCCCGCGCTGTTCCTGATGATGACCAGCTTCACGCGCTTCGTGATCGTGCTGTCGCTGCTGCGCCAGGCGCTGGGGCTGCAGCAAGGCCTGCCGAATCGCATCGTCACCGGCGTTGCGCTGATCCTCACGCTGCTGGTGATGCGCCCGATCGGCGAGCAGATCTGGACCCAGGCCTTCATGCCGTTCGACCAGGACAAGATCGGCCTGGAGCAGGCGCTGCAGGTGGCCTCAGTGCCGCTGTCGCGTTTCATGCTGGCGCAGACCAGCAAGGCCGCGCTGCAGCAGGTGGCGGGCCTGGCGGGCGAGCCCAAGGTGGCCAAGCCCGAGGACCATGCCTTCACCGTCAAGCTCGCGGCCTTTGTGCTGAGCGAGCTGAAGACGGCCTTCCAGATCGGCTGCCTGTTGTTCATCCCCTTCCTGGTGATCGACCTGGTGGTGTCCTCGGTGCTGATGGCGATGGGCATGATGATGCTGTCGCCACTGGTCATCTCCTTGCCGCTCAAGCTGCTGCTGTTCGTGCTGGTGGACGGCTGGACCTTGACGGTGCAGACGCTGATCAGCAGCGTGCATCCGGTTTGAAAAAGGTGCCCGAATGCTGACGCCTGAAATCGCCTCGGACCTGATCGCCGAATGCCTGCGGCTGGTGATGCTGCTGGTCACGCTGCTGGTGCTGCCTGGCCTGATCATGGGCCTGCTGGTCAGCCTGTTCCAGGCCGCCACGCAGATCAACGAACAGACGCTGAGCTTCCTGCCGCGCCTGATGGTCACGCTGGTGACCGTGGGCGTGATGGGCCGCTGGATGGTGGTCACGCTGATGGACTACTGCGTGTCGATCTTCCACCGCGCGGCCACGCTGGTCGGCTGACGAGATCGCCGCGGCAACCATGGAAGCCTTGCTGCTCAAGCTGCCGGCGCTGGTCACGGCCTTGTGGTGGCCGTTCTGCCGCTGCCTGGCATTGCTGAGCGCCGCGCCGGTGCTGGGCGAGGCCATGCTGCCGGTGACCATCCGCGTGCTGCTGGCGCTGGCGCTGGCGGTGATCCTGATGCCGGTGGCCGCGCACAACGCCGTGGCCATCGACCCGTTTTCGCTGCACGGCCTGGCCGCCACCTTCGAGCAAGCGGTGATCGGCGTGGCCATCGGCCTGGCGCTGCAGCTGAGCATGGCCGCCATCCAGACGCTGGGCTTCGTGCTGTCCTCGCAGATGGGCCTGTCGATGGCGGTGATGAACGACCCGCTCAACGGCAGCTCGTCGGACGCCGTCTCCAACCTGCTGTTCATCCTCTGCACGCTGGTCTTCTTCTCGGTCGACGGGCACCTGGTGATCACCGGCATTGTCGGCGCCAGTTTCCAGGCCTGGCCGGTGGGCGGCGGGTTTGCCAACCTGTCGTTCGACACGCTGGCGCTGAACGTCGCGTGGATCTTCTCGGCCGCGATGCTGCTGGCGCTGCCCATGGTCTTCTCCAGCCTGGTGGTGCAGATCGGCTTCGGCTTCCTGAACCGCGTGGCGCCATCACTGAACCTGTACGCGCTGGGCTTCTCGGTGGTCACGCTGTTTGGCGTGATGATGCTGGTGCTGCTCGCGCCCACCTTCCCGGCCCACTACCTGCAAATGAGCGAGCGCGTGCTGGACATGCTGCAGCACGGCCTGAACAGCGCGGGGGCCGGCCGTGGCTGAGAGCAGTGGCGACAAGACCGAACAGGCCTCGCAGCAAAAGCTGCGCAAGGTGCGCGAGCAGGGCCAGGTGGTGCGCTCGCGCGACGTGGCCACCGCCATCGGCCTGGTGCTGAGCCTGAAGCTGGTGGTGCTGCTCACGCCAGGCTGGCTGGCCGACTTCCGCAGCCTGTTCGGCCTGGTCATCTCGCCGCTGGACGGCGACGGCGCGCTGGAGAACCTCTGCACGCTGATCTTCCCGGCGGTGATCGGCCTGCTGCTGAAGATGCTGGCGCCGCTGGCCGTCATCCCGCTGGCCATCGTGCTGGGCTCGCTGTGGCCGGGCGGCTGGGTCATGAGCAGCGCCAACCTGGCGCCGAAGTTCGAGCGGCTGAACCCCTTGAGCAACCTGGCGCGCATGGTCTCGGGCAAGCACTACAGCGACTTCGGCATGTCCCTGCTCAAGGCCTGCCTGCTGATTGCCGTGCTGCTGCACGTGGTGCGCACCAGCATGGCCCAGCACCTGCGGCTGCAGGCCTTGCCGCTGGGCGAGGCGGTGGCCGAAGGCGCTGGCCTGATGCTGGACGGCATCTTCACGATGAGCATGATCTTCGTGCTGTTCGCGGTGCTGGACATGCCGCTGCAGCGCTTCCTGTTCATGCGCCAGCAGCGCATGAGCAAGCAGGACCAGAAGGAAGAGCACAAGAGCAACGAAGGCCGGCCGGAGGTGCGCCAGCGCATCCGCCAGCTGCAGATGGCGCTGTCGCGCCGCAGCGCGCGCAAGACCGTGCCCGAGGCCGACGTGGTGATCGTCAACCCCGAGCACTACGCCGTGGCGCTGAAGTACGACGAGCGCCGCGCCCAGGCGCCCTATGTGGTGGCCAAGGGCGTGGACGAGATGGCGCTCTACATCCGCCAGATCGCGCGCGAGCACAAGGTGGAAGTGCTGGAGCTGCCGCCGCTGGCGCGTGCCATCTACAACACCAGCCAGGTGCAGCAGCAGATCCCCGCCGCGCTCTACAAGGCTGTGGCCCTGGTGCTGAACCACCTGATGCAGCTGCAGGCCTTCCACAACGGCAAACGGCCGCTGGCGCCGGTGCTGCCCACCGAACTGCCGGTGCCGGCCCAATTGGCCGACCCCGTCACCACCGAATCCCCTGAACCAGCCCCCTCCCGATGAACACCCTGACTCGCCTGATCACCGAACTGCGCCGCCAGAAGATCGCGACGCCGATGTTCGTGCTGGCCGTGCTGGCCATGATCGTGCTGCCGCTGCCGCCGCTGCTGCTGGACGTGCTGTTCACCTTCAACATCGTGCTGGCGATGGTGGTGGTGCTGGTCAGCGTGGGCGCCAAGCGGCCGCTGGACTTCTCGGTCTTCCCCACCGTGATCCTGGCGACCACGCTGATGCGGCTGACGCTGAACGTGGCCTCCACGCGCGTGGTGCTGCTGCACGGCCACGAGGGCACGCACGCGGCCGGCCAGGTCATCGAGGCCTTTGGCAACGTGGTGATCGGCGGCAACATCGTCGTCGGCCTGGTGGTCTTCGTGATCCTGATGATCATCAACTTCGTGGTGGTCACCAAGGGCGCGGAGCGCATCTCGGAAGTCTCGGCACGCTTCACGCTGGACGCGCTGCCCGGCAAGCAGATGGCGATCGACGCCGACCTGAACGCCGGCCTGATCAACCAGGAAAAAGCCCAGGCGCGGCGCCGCGACGTGGGCATGGAAGCCGACTTCTATGGCGCGATGGACGGCGCCTCGAAGTTCGTGCGCGGCGACGCGGTGGCCGGCATCCTGATCCTGGTCATCAACATGATCGGCGGCGTGGCCATCGGCTCGCTGATGCACGACCTGTCGTTCGCCGAGTCCTTCCGCCAGTACGCGCTGCTGACCATCGGCGACGGCCTGGTGGCGCAGATCCCGGCGCTGCTGCTGTCCTCGGCCGCGGCCATCATCGTCACCCGCATCAGCGATTCGGGCGACTTCGAAGAGCAGGTCGGCGAGCAGCTGCTGGCCTCGCCCGGCGTGCTGTTCAGCGCCGCCGGCATGATGGCCTTGCTGGCCAGCATCCCGGGCATGCCCTGGCACACCTTCCTGGCCTTTGCCGCGCTGCTGGGCTACGCCGGCTGGCGCATGAGCCAGCGCAAGAAGGCGCCGGCCGAACCGTCCACCGAGCTGGCGCTGCAGTCCGCGCTGGTGATGGAGCGCCCGCCCGAGCTGGACTGGCGCAGCCTGCCGGTGGTGGAGCCGCTGACGCTGACCGTGGGCTACAAGCTGGTCGGCTTGATCGACCAGGCGCACGGCGCGCCGCTGACCCAGCGCGTCAAGGGCCTGCGCCAGACGCTCAGCGAGCAGATGGGCCTGCTGCTGCCGGCCATCGGCGTGCGCGACGACCTGGCGCTGAAGCCTTCGCAGTACGCGGTGTTGCTCAATGGCACGGTGCTGGCCACCGGCGACGTGCAGGCCGAACGCTTGATGGCCATTCCGTCACCGCAGACCTATGGCGAGGTCGATGGCATTCCAGGTGTCGAGCCTGCGTACCGCATGCCGGTGGTCTGGATTGCGCCGGCCGACAAGGCCCATGCGCTGGGCCTGGGCTACCAGGTGGTGGACGTGCCCAGCGCGATTGCCACGCACCTGTCCAAGCTGGTGCGCGAGCAACTGCCTGAGCTGATCCGCCATGACGACGTGGCGGCGCTGCAGGAGCGGCTGGCCGCGCAGGCGCCCAAGCTGGCCGCCGCGCTGGAGAAGGCGCTGAACCACAGCCAGTTGCTGAAGGTCTTCCGTGTGCTGCTGGCCGAAAGCGTGTCGCTGAAGGACATCGTGCCGGTGGCCACCACGCTGCTGGAACATGCCGAGGCCACCAAGGACCCGCTGATGCTGGCCGCCGAGGTGCGCTGCACGCTGCGCCGGCAGATCGTCCAGGCCCTGTGCGGCCCGTCCGCCGAGATGAAGGCCTTCAACCTCAGCGGCGAGCTGGAGAACATGCTGCTGGGCGCGCTGAACCAGGCCCGCCAGGGCGGGGCCAAGGTCGCGCTGGACAACTTCCCGGTCGACCCGCAGCTGCTCTCGCAGCTGCAGATCAACATGCCTTCGGTGCGCGAGCAGATGAAGCAGCAGGCGGCCACGCCGGTGCTGCTGGTGATGCCGCAGATCCGACCGCTGCTGGCCCGCTATGCGCGGCTCTTTGCGCCGGGGCTGCATGTGCTGTCGTACAACGAGATGCCCGAGCAGCGGGACGTCAGCATCGTCGGCTCCTTGGGCTGAGCTGCAGGCGGCTGCCGCGCCGCCGAGGCGGGTTGCACGACACCGCTGGCCTGCCACAGGCACAGCACCAGCTCGGTTGCCGCACGGAACAGCAGCGGCGGCAGCCTTTCGGCCTGCAGCAGCCGAGGCGCGGGCGACCACGGGCGCAGGCCCGGTCCATTCAGGTCGAGCTGGCAGTGTTGCAGCGCAAGGTCCAGGCGGGCCAGCGCTGAGGCCATGGCCGGCAGGCAACGGCGCAGCGTGGCCAAGGCCTGCGCCTGGCCGGCGGCCATGCGCAGCGCCAGGCCGGTGCCGCCGCGGGTGAATTGCAGCTGCAGCACGACCAGGCCCAGGCCAGGCAGCGTGAGCAGCAGGCGCAGCGCCAGGGCTCGCATCAGCGGGGCGTGGCCTGAGCCAGGCTCGTTGTCGTGCGGCGGTGGCGAGGTGATCAACAGGTCGGGCTCCACCAGCAGCAGGCCCAGGCGCTGGGCGCCTTCGGTCAGCTCGAACTGCCAGCGCGCCGCATCGGCGAGGGTGGGCAGGGGCGTGTCCGCAGCGGGGCTGGGCAAAGGAGGCGGTGGCGGTTCCCCGTCGAGCGGCAGCAGCGACCAGGGCCAGCGGCCGGTCGCCGCCGCCTGGCGCCCGGGGCTGCGGCGGTCCGGTGGCGTGTCCACGCCGGCCAGCGCGCGCTGGCGCCAGCGCAGGGCCAGGCGGGTGGCTTCGTCGCTGAAGGCATGCTGCAGTCGCAGCGCCTGCGCGTCAGGCCGCAGCGTTTCGGCGGCGGTGCCGCGTTCGGGGGAGGGGGCTTCGGCGGGCACCGCGGCTGGCAGCGGCGGCGCCGCACGGGCCGGGTCCAGCGACCCCAGGCTGAGCATGAGCTGCGGTGCGGTGCCGACGACGGTCCAGGCCAGCGGCGTGCCGGCCGGCAGGTTCGCCAGCTCGGCCGGCAGCCGGCCCAGCTGCAGCGGCCGGCCATCCTGCGCGAGCAACTGGCGCTCGCCGCCGGGCGCGCCGGCCAGGCGCAGCCACAGCACGTCGCCCGGCCGCGGCCCCTGGCCGGTCCAGGGGCCGGCCGGCAGCGCCGCGCGCAGCATGGGCACCGGGCCGACACGGGGGGTGACCAGCATGGCGGGCGCTCCAGTGCGTGGGGTGGCGCGGGGTCAGGCTTATTGCATCAGCGACAGGACCATCTGCGACATCGAGCCCGATTGCTTGAGCATCGAGGTGCCGGCCTGCAGCAGCATCTGCTTGGCGGTCATGTTGGACGTTTCGGTGGCGTAGTCCACGTCCATGATGCGGCCCTTGGCGGCGGTCGTGTTGGTGCTCATGTTGGCCAGGTTGTTGTAGACGTGGTCCAGCCGGTTGGACGCGGCGCCCAGGGCCGAGCGCACCGTGCCCACGTCCTTCAACGCGGTGTCCAGCTTGGTGATGGTGGCGTTGGCGGTGGCCGTCAGTTCGGTGCCGGTGCCGGCCGCCGTGTAGTTGCTCGAAGCAGCGGTCAGCGAGGCTTCCAGCGTGGTGCCGAGCGCGGTGGACACGTCGACCGACATGGTTTCGCTGGCGCTGGCGCCGATCTGGAACTTCACCGCGGCGGTGGCCAGCGTGCCACCCTTGAGCAGCTTCGCGCCGGCGAAGGTGGTGTTGCTCATGATGTTGCCGAGTTCCTGGCCCAGCGCGTCGTATTCGGACTGCATGGCCGTCTTGTCGTCGGTCGAAGAGGTGCCGTTGGACGCCTCGGTCGCCAGGTCCTTCATGCGCTGCAGGATGTCGGTGGCTTCGCTGAACGCGCCTTCGGCCGTCTGCATCATCGAGATGCCATTCTGCGTGTTGCGCTGTGCGACGGCCATGCCACGCGTTTGCGCGTTCAGGCGGGTGGCGATCTGCAGGCCGGCGGCATCGTCCATCGCGGAGTTGACGCGGTAGCCGGTGCCCAGGCGGGTCATGGAGGTGGTGAGGGCCTTCTGGCTGTTGGCCAGGGCGCTTTGCGTGGACAGGGCGGCGGCGTTGGTATTGAGGCTGAGCACGGGGAACTCCTGGCGGGGTTGGAAAGTCGGGGCCTCGTGTCGACGCCCTCACCCCTGATAGGCGACCGGTGGCGCTCGGCGCTTAAAGCAGGGCATGAAAAAAGCCACCCGGAGGTGGCTTGCTTGTGACATGGGCCGAGGCTTACTGCATCAGCGACAGCACCATCTGCGACATCGAGCCCGATTGCTTGAGCATCGAAGTGCCAGCCTGCAGCAGCATCTGCTTGGCAGTCATGTTGGAGGTTTCGGTGGCGTAGTCCACGTCCATGATGCGGCCCTTGGCAGCGGTGGTGTTGGTGCTCATGTTGGCCAGGTTGTTGTAGACATGGTCCAGCCGGTTGGACGCAGCGCCCAGTGCCGAGCGCACGGTGCCAACTTCCTTCAGTGCAGTGTCCAGCAGCGTGATCGACGCGGCAGAGCCGATTTCGGTGCCGGCCGTCCAGCCCGAGGCCTTGTAGTTGTTGGCGCTGGCGGCTTTCAGCGCGGCGTCCAGCGTGCCGCCAGTCTTCAGGCTGGCCGACACGTCCACCTTCATGGTTTCGCTGGCGCTGGCACCGATCTGGAAGGTCACTCCGGTGGTGGCGGCCAACGAGCCGGTCGCGGCGTCCAGCAGCTTGGCGCCGCCGAAGGTGGTGTTGGCGGTGATGTTGTAGAGCTCCTGGCCCAGCGCGTCGTATTCGGACTGCATGGCGGCCTTGTCGTCGGTCGACGCGGTGCCGTTGGCGCCTTCGGTCGTCAGGTCCTTCATGCGCTGCAGGATGTCGGTGACTTCGCTGAACGCGCCTTCTGCCGTCTGCATCATCGAGATGCCGTTCTGCGTGTTGCGCTGGGCGACGGCCATGCCACGCGTTTGCGCGTTCAGGCGGGTGGCGATCTGCAGGCCGGCGGCGTCGTCCATCGCGGAGTTGACGCGGTAGCCGGTGCCCAGGCGGGTCATGGAGGTGGTCAAGGCCTTCTGGCTGTTGGCCAGGGCGCTTTGCGTGGACAGGGCGGCGGCGTTGGTATTGAGGCTGAGCATGGGGAACTCCTGGGCTGGTGGGGAAGGGTGGGCTTCGTCTCGATGCCCTTAACCAGTCAAGGCGACAGGCAGCGAACCGCACTTAAACGCCGGAATGAAAAAAAGCCACCCGGAGGTGGCTTGGTGATGGATGGGCCGGTGCTTACTGCATCAGCGACAGCACCATCTGCGACATCGAGCCCGATTGCTTGAGCATCGAAGTGCCGGCCTGCAGCAGCATCTGCTTGGCAGTCATGTTGGACGTTTCCGTGGCGTAGTCCACGTCCATGATGCGGCCCTTGGCAGCCGTGGTGTTGGTGCTCATGTTGGCCAGGTTGTTGTAGACGTGGTCCAGGCGGTTGGAGGACGCGCCGAGGGCCGAGCGCACCGTGCCGACGTCCTTCAGTGCGTTGTCCAGCAAGGTGATGGTCGCCGCGGCACCGATCTCGGTGCCCACCGTGGCCGCGGTGGCCGTGGTCTTGTAGGCGGCGCTGGCCAGGCCCAGCGTGCCGCCGTCGTTCGTCAGCCCGGCGACCGATGCCGAGACGTTGGTCGTCATCGTTTCGCTGGCGCTGGCGCCGATCTGGAAGGTCACGCCGCCGGTCTTGCCCAGCGTGCTGGTGCCGCCGGTCACGGCCGCGGCGTTGGTGCCGGTGGCGAACAGGGACTGGCCGCCGAAGCTGGTGTTGTCCATGACGTTCTTCAGCTCGCGGCCCAGCGCGTCGTATTCCGACTGCATGGCGGTCTTGTCGTCGGTCGAAGCCGTGCCGTTGGCACCTTCGGTGGCCAGGTCCTTCATGCGCTGCAGGATGTCCGTCACTTCGCTGAAGGCGCCTTCGGCGGTCTGCATCAGCGAAATGCCGTTCTGCGTGTTGCGCTGTGCGACCGCCATGCCACGAGTCTGGGCGTTCAGGCGGGTGGCGATCTGCAGGCCGGCGGCGTCGTCCATCGCGGAATTGACGCGATAGCCCGTGCCCAGGCGGGTCATCGAGGTGGTCAAGGCCTTCTGGCTGTTGGCCAGGGCGCTTTGCGTCGACAGGGCGGCGGCGTTGGTATTGAGGCTGAGCATGGGGAACTCCTGGCTGGGTTGGAAAGTCGGGGCCTCGTGTCGACGCCCTCAACCCGGATAGGCGACGAGGTTTCGATCGGGCTTAAACCCGGGAATGAAAAAAGCCACCCGAAGGTGGCTTGGCGGCTGACAAAGCGGAGGCTTACTGCATCAGCGACAGCACCATCTGCGACATCGAGCCCGATTGCTTGAGCATCGAAGTGCCGGCCTGCAGCAGCATCTGCTTGGCAGTCATGTTGGACGTTTCGGTGGCGTAGTCCACGTCCATGATGCGACCCTTGGCGGCGGTCGTGTTGGTGCTCATGTTGGACAGGTTGTTGTACACATGGTCCAGACGGTTGGACGCTGCACCCAGGGTGGAGCGCACCGCGCCGACGGATTTCAGCGCCGTGGTCAGCTTGTCGATCGTGCCATTGGCGTTGGCGGCATTGATTTCACCGGTGCCGGTGGCGTGCGCCGTGGCGGCCGCGTAGTTGGCGGTGGCGGCGGTGATGTCCGTCACTGCCGTGGCCAGATCGGTGCTGGCATTGACGGTCATGGTTTCGGCGGCCGAGGCCCCGATCTGGAAGGTCACCGCTGCGGCCATCGTGCCGCCGACCAGCAGCTTGGCGCCGCCGAAGGTGGTGTTCTTCATGATGTTGCCGATTTCCTGACCCAGCGCGTCGTACTCCGACTGCATGGCATCCTGGTCGTCAACCGACGAGGTGCCGTTGGACGCCTCGGTTGCCAGGTCCTTCATGCGCTGCAGGATGTCGGTGACTTCGCTGAACGCGCCTTCTGCCGTCTGCATCATCGAGATGCCGTTTTGCGTGTTCTTCTGCGCCACGGCCATGCCGCGGGTCTGGGCGTTCAGGCGGGTGGCGATCTGCAGGCCTGCGGCATCGTCCATCGCGGAATTCACGCGATAGCCGGTGCCCAGGCGGGTCATCGAGGTGGTCAAGGCCTTCTGGCTGTTGGCCAGGGCGCTTTGCGTCGACAGGGCGGCGGCGTTGGTATTGAGGCTGAGCACGGGGAACTCCTGGCTGGGTTGGAAAGTCGGGGCCTCGTGTCGACGCCCTCACCCCTGATAGGCGACCGGTGGCGCTCGGCGCTTAAAGCAGGGCATGAAAAAAGCCACCCGGAGGTGGCTTGCTCATGGGAGGGGCCGAGGCTTATTGCATCAGCGACAGGACCATCTGCGACATCGAGCCCGATTGCTTGAGCATCGAGGTGCCGGCCTGCAGCAGCATCTGCTTGGCGGTCATGTTGGAGGTTTCGGTGGCGTAGTCCACGTCCATGATGCGGCCCTTGGCGGCGGTCGTGTTGGTGCTCATGTTGGCAAGGTTGTTGTAGACGTGGTCCAGCCGGTTGGAGGCGGCACCGAGGGCCGAGCGCACCTTGCCCACGTCCTTCAGCACCGTGTCCAGCTTGGTGATGGCGGCATTGGCGCCACCGGCGGCGGTGAGTTCGGTGCCGGTGCTGCCAGCTGCCGCGTAGTTGGCGGTGGCGGCCAGCAGGTCGGTGCCCAGCGTGGTCATGTCGGTCGAGACGTTCACCGCCATGGTTTCGCTGGCGCTGGCGCCGATCTGGAAGGTCACGCCACCGGCGCCCAGCGTGCCACCGGCCAGCAGCTTGGCGCCGCCGAAGGTGGTGTTGTTCATCACGTTGTAGAGCTCCTGGCCCAGCGCGTCGTATTCGGACTGCATGGCGGTCTTGTCGTCGGCAGACGAGGTGCCGTTGGCTGCTTCGGTGGCCAGGTCCTTCATGCGCTGCAGCATGTCGGTGACCTCGCTGAACGCGCCTTCGGCCGTCTGCATCATCGAGATGCCGTTCTGCGTGTTGCGCTGGGCCACGGCCATGCCGCGGGTTTGCGCGTTCAGGCGGGTGGCGATCTGCAGGCCGGCGGCATCGTCCATCGCGGAATTGACGCGGTTGCCGGTGCCCAGGCGGGTCATCGAGGTGGTCAGGGCTTTCTGGCTGTTGGCCAGGGCGCTTTGCGTCGACAGGGCGGCGGCATTGGTGTTCAGGCTGAGCATGGGGAACTCCTTGGCTGGGTTGGAAGTCAGGGCCGCCTTGCGACGCCCTCACCGTGACTAGGCGTCGGTGCTGGCGCGGCCCTTAAGCCAGCCGGTCGAAAATCCCTGGGCAAACCCCGCGAACCGAGGGGCCGGCAGCGCGCGAGCGCGGATAATCGCGCCATGCGTTTGCGATTCACCAAGATGCACGGCGCCGGCAACGACTTCGTCGTGCTGGACGCGACCCAGGCGCCGCTGGCGCTGAGCCGCGATCAGCTGCGCCTGCTGGGCGACCGGCGCTTTGGCGTCGGTGCGGACCAGATCCTGGTCGTCGAGGCCGCGGACCGGCCCGGCGTGGATTTCCGCTACCGCATCTTCAATGGCGCGAGTGGCGACGAGGTCGAGCAGTGCGGCAATGGCTCGCGCTGCTTCGTGCGCTATGTGCGCGACCATGGCTTGAGCGAGCGCGACACCATCCGCGTGGCCACCGTCAACAACGAGCTGGAACTGCGCCTGCAGGCCGATGGCCGTGTCTCGGTGGACATGAACCAGCCGGTCTTCGAGCCCGCCCGCTTGCCGTTCGACCCCGCCGGCCTGGTGCCGCGCCGGGTCAATGGCTTCGAGCTTTGGCCGCTGGACCTGGGGGCGGGCGACACCGCCGAAGTGGCCGTCGTCTCGATGGGCAACCCGCACGCCGTGCTGCGCGTGCCTGAGGTGGACGCTGCCCCGGTGGCCAGCTGGGGCCCGCGCATCGAGGCCCACCCGCGCTTCCCGCGCAAGGTCAACGCTGGCTTCCTGCAGGTGCTGAGCCGCAGCGAAGTGAAGCTGCGAGTCTTCGAGCGCGACGCGGGCGAGACCCTGGCCTGCGGCACCGGCGCCTGCGCGGCGGTCGTCGCCGGCATCCGCCTGGGCTGGCTGGACAGCAAGGTGGACGTGCACACCCGCGGCGGCGTGCTGACGATTGAATGGAACGGCCCCGGGCATTCGGTCTTGATGACCGGCCCCGCGGTGACCGTGTTTGAAGGAGAGATCGAACTGTGACCACCCCGCTGCAAGGCATCACCGAAGACGACATCGCCAACTACCTGGTCAACACGCCCGGCTTCTTCGAGCGCCATGCCGAACTGCTCTCCACCGTGCAGCTCACCAGCCCGCACGGGCTGCGCGCCGTTTCGCTGCAGGAGCGGCAGATGGAAATGCTGCGCGAGCGCATCAAGGGGCTGGAGCGCAAGATCATCGAGATGATCCGCGCCGGGCAGGACAACGTGGTGATCGCCGAGCGCATGCACCGCTGGACCTGCGCGGTGATGCTGGCGCGCAGCGCCTCGCTGCTGGGCCAGGTGCTGATCGAGGAGCTGAAGCACGAGTTCCTGATCCCGCAGGCCGCCGTGCGGGTCTGGGGCGTCTCGGCCGGCCACAGCCACCTGCCGTGGGCGCAGGCCGTGAGCGACGACATCAAGACCTTCGCGTCCAGCCTGACCCAACCGTACTGCGGCCTGAACGCCCAGTTCGAGGCCACCAGCTGGCTGGGCGACCCGACGCCGGCGCAGTCCGTCGCGCTGGTGCCGCTGCGCCTGGGCAAGTCCGCTGGCGAATGCTTCGGCCTGCTGGTGCTGGGCTCGCCTGACGCGCTGCGCTACCAGAGCGACATGGGCACCGAGTTCCTGGTCCAGGTCGGCGACATTGCCGGCGCCGCGCTGGGCCGGCTGCTGGTGGGCGAATAAGCGCCGCGATGGATGACGAGGTTCAGCCTGCGGCGTTGCCGGACCCGCTGCCGCGTTACCTCAGCCACCTGCGCGTGGACCGGCGCTTGGCCGAACGCTCGCTCACCCTCTACACCGACGCCTTGACCCGGCTGGCCGCCGCCGCCGCCGCGCAAAACCTGCCGCTGGACCGGCTGCTCACGCACCACGTGCGCCGCATGGCCGCCCAGTTGCATGGCCAGGGCCTGGCGCCGCGCAGCCTGGCGCTGCAGCTCTCGGCCTGGCGCGGTTTCTACCGCTGGTGGGGCCGCGAAGGCGGCGTGCCGTTGAATCCGGTCGATGGCGTGCGCCCGCCCAAGGCCCCCAAGCCATTGCCCAAGGCGCTGGCGGTGGACCAGGCCGTGGCGCTGGCCGAAGCCCAGCCCGACACCGGCGACCCAGCACTGGGCGCACGCGACCATGCCATCGTCGAGCTGCTCTACAGCAGCGGCTTGCGCGTGGCCGAACTGGTCAGCCTGGACGCCTCTCCCGGCCCGGCCGCGGTCGGCTGGATCGACGAGCAGGACGCCACGGTGCACGTGCTCGGCAAGGGCAGCAAGCGCCGCGCCGTGCCGGTCGGCCGCAAGGCGCTGGAAGCGCTGGCCGCCTGGCGCGCCGAGCGCGACCTGGTCGCCAGCCCCGGCGAGCCGGCACTGTTCGTCAGCAACCGCGGCACCCGCCTGTCCACCAGCCAGGTGCGCACGCGGCTCAAGGCCCTGGCGCTGAGCGCCGGCCTGCCCACGTCGGTCCACCCGCACATGCTGCGCCACAGCTTCGCCTCGCACCTGCTGCAGTCCAGCGGCGACCTGCGCGCGGTGCAGGAACTGCTGGGCCACGCCAGCATCAGCACCACCCAGATCTACACCAAGCTGGACTTCCAGCACCTGGCCAAGGCGTATGACGCCGCCCATCCGCGGGCCAAGCGCAAGGCCGGCGAAACCTGAAGCGGCCTTGTCAGGCGCCCGGCTTGGTTTTCGCGCTGTACATCAGCGAGATGTGGCTGCCGTTGTTGCCGTCGTCGCTGACGTCGACCATCACGTTGCTCTCGGCCTTGGTGTCCGAGATGCTCAGCGTCATGCCTTTTTCCTTGCCCTGGTCCATCACCAGCTTGTCTGCCTGGCTGGACTTGAGCTGCGCGCGGTACCACTCCGAAACCTTCTTCGGGTCGTCACTGCTGGTCAGCTCCACCTGCATCATCATGCCGTCGCCGTTGACAATGCGCGTGCCCTTGTTGTCGGCCGGCTTGGCGCCGGGGTAGAACGGCAACCCCAGTTCCTTCTCGCTGATCTGGGCCGAGCCCATTTCCATCTTGAAGGCCTTGCCGTGTTCGTCCTGACCTTCGACCTTCATCCCACCACTGCCCAGGTCCACCTTGGCATTGGTGTTGCCATCCTTGTTGATCGAAGACTCGATCAACTTCTCGGTCGCCTTCTGCGTGGCCACCTCCTGGACCTTGCCGCAGGCGGTGAGGCCGGCCATCATGCAGATGAGGAGGGCGGCTGATCGGCGCAGGCGAGCCGTGGCGGCGGGCAGCAAGGCAAAGTACATCGGGGTCTCCTGGTGTCTGAGGTTTGGCAGCGTGGACTGCAAGCGGTCCGGATGTTGCTACGACTGCGTGCATTGAGCTATCCCATGGACAAGGCCATGAACAAGGCGCATGGCGCGGACTGACCGGGCGCTGACGAGCCTGCGATTTGCTACAACAACGCGAACTCGGAGTGTGATTTTTCACACGAAAATGCGTTGGGCGCAGGTGGCGCGCAGGCGAAAAGCGTCAATTACACTCAAGCCACAAAAAATAACATAGCAGTACGCGTTCGTTCACGAACAGCGATCAGAGGGTGTGCCGGTTCTGCAATGGAGCCGGCAGGGAGAGGGAGTGAGTTCATGCAAGCAGACCTTGCGCTTCAGACGCTGGGCGATCTGTTCTGGACGGGGTTGCTCATCTGCGCTCCTGTGTTGGGCTTGACGATGCTGGTTGGTGTGCTGATCAGCGTCTTGCAGGTGGTGACGCAGGTGCAGGAGATGTCGCTGACCTTTGTACCGAAGCTGGTGGTCGCGAGCCTCACGCTGGTCATGTTTGGCCCGTGGATGCTCCGCACCCTGTCTGCGTTTGCCGTCCGTTTATGGACGGGCATTCCAGCCATGCTCTGACCCGACCAACGCCGAACGCGCGGGTTCGTCATGTCAGGCATAGACCCTGGTTGGGCCTTGGCTGCCTTTTTCCTGTCGATCAGGATCGGAGCGGTGGCCTTGTTGGCGCCGCCGCTGGCGGGCGGGATGATTCCCGCTTCCGTGCGGGTCGCCATCGTCCTGTCGTGGTCTGCCGTTTTCGCCGCCTTGGCTGGCGCCACGCCGGGCACCAGCACCGGCTTGCAATGGCCACCTTCGCTGGGGAATTTGCTGTTGGGTGCGGCGAACGAGGCCATGCTCGGCGCGGTCATGGCGCTGGGTCTGAACATGGCGTTCGCCATGTTTTCGCTTGGTGCGCGCTTGCTGGACGTGCAGATCGGGTTCGGCATCGGACAGGTCTTTGACCCCTTGACGCGTCAGCAGTCGCCCGTGCTTGGCGTGCTGTACAGCCAGCTCGCAGGCGTGTGTTTCTTCCTGCTGGACATTCATCACGCGATGCTGAGAGGGCTCGCGCTGAGCATCGACGCGATACCGCCTGGGGCGCACTGGCCGCCTGAAGCCTTGCTGCAGGCCATCACGCGGCAAGCCGGACAGATGTTCAGCCTCGGGTTCGCCATGGTCGCGCCCATCGTGTTTTGCCTGATGTTGGCGGAGCTGGGCCTGGGTGTGCTGTCGCGCAATCTGCCCCAGATGAATACCTTGGTCGTGGGGGTGCCGGTCAAGATCGTGGTGGGTGTCGCGGCGCTGGGGTTTTGGGTATCGATGGCCACTCATCCCATGCAAAAGGCCTACGACAGCACCTTCGTTGCCTGGAGCGCGCTATGGCGATGAGCGAAGGTGATCTTGATCGCAACGAAGATGCGACGCCGCACAAACTTGCCGAGGCGCGCAAACGCGGGCAAGTCGCGAAGAGCGCCGACATCGTCTCGTCCATCGTGTTCATGGTGGGCGCGGTACTGCTCTATGCAAAGGGCTGGGATGGCCTGGTTGCACTGTTCAAGTTCGACCATCGTGCGCTCGCGGCATTGGGAGCTGACACCGACCCTTCGGCGGCACGGCTCATTCAGCTCTCTGTTCGCATCCTGGACGGTGGCCTGCAATTACTGCTGCCAGGCATGGGTTTCGTGCTTGTCGCGGCCATCCTGTCCAACGTCGGGCAAACCGGGCCTCTTTGGTCCTGGCACCCCTTGAAGCCCGACCTGCAGCGCATCAATCCCGTGACGGGCTTCAAGCGCGTGTTTTCGTTGAGAACGCTATTTGATGCTTTGCGGGCGGTCATCAAACTGGTGGTCCTGAGCGTGGTGGTGGGCGCGAGTTTGTGGGGCATGTTGCCCAGCTTCGTTCAGCTGGGGGATGTGACGCCTTATGGGCAGGCTGGGCTGCTGGTTCGAGACTTGGCGGCGCTCGCGCTGCGCATCGCGCTGGCTTTGTTGCTCATTGCATCGCTCGACTTCATTTTCTCGAACCGCGAGTTCGCCAAGAAGATGAGGATGAGCCGGAAAGAGATGCGCGACGAGTCTAAGAATCGGGAAGGCGATCCCAGGATTCGCGCCAGGCTGAGAGAACTGCGCAGGGAAATGCTCAAGCGCAGCAAGGCCATCCGGCGGACCGCCGAGGCCGACATCGTGATCACCAACCCGACACACATTGCGGTGGCCTTGCGCTATCGCCATGGCGAAATGGCGGCCCCGGTGGTCGTCAGCAAAGGCGCCGGCATGCTTGCGCAAGCCATTCGACTCCTTGCCGCGCGCCACAAGATTCCGGTTTTGCGCAGCCCCAGCCTCGCCCGGGCCTTGCACGCGACCACGCCACTGGACGCGCCCATTCCAACGCACCTGTATCCGGGCGTTGCACGGCTGCTGGTCTGGGTGTTGAGCCTCAAATCGCCCGCTTCGCAAAAGGCAAAGGGTACTGTCAGATGAGCGCCATTCCTTCTGACCAGGGCGTGCTGGGCCGGCACAGCGACATTGCCATGGTGGCATTGGTCATGGGTGTCCTGGTCGTGCTGTTCACGCCGATACCCTCAGGTGTCCTGGACTTTCTGATCCTGTCGAACTTCAGCTTCGCGTTCCTGATCCTGCTGCTGACGTTCTACATGGCAAGGCCGGTCGAGTTCTCGACCTTTCCCTCACTGCTTTTGATCGCCACGCTGTTCCGCTTGTCCCTGAACGTCGCGGCCACACGCTTGATCCTGTCCCAGGCGGACGCAGGCAAGGTGATCGCCGCCATCGGTGCGCACGTCGTGGGCGGCAACTACGTCATTGGCCTGATCGTCTTTCTGATCCTCATCGTCGTGCAGTACGTCGTGGTGACCAACGGCGCGCAGCGGGTGTCAGAAGTGGCAGCTCGCTTCACGTTGGACAGCATGCCTGGCCAGCAAATGAGCATCGACGCCGACCTGAACATGGGTTTCATCGATCAGGCTGAAGCGCAGCGCCGCCGGAAAAACCTGGAGAAGGAGGCCGGGTTCTACGGGGCGATGGACGGTGCGAGCAAGTTTGTGAAAGGCGACGCCATCGCAGGCATCCTGATCCTGCTGATCAACATCGTGGGCGGCATGGTGATCGGTGTCATGCAGGCTGGCATGCGCTGGGATCAGGCGCTCAAGACCTACACCTTGCTGACCATTGGCGATGGCATCGTCACCCAGGTGCCTGCATTGGTGATCGCGGTTGGCACCGGCATCATCGTCACGCGCTCCGCTGCCGATGGCAATCTCAGCAAGGAGGTGCTGAAGCAGATCACCTCGTTCCCCAAGACGCTGCTGTTGGTGGCCTGTGCCCTGTTGGTGCTGCTGACATTGCCCGGCATTCCGGCGCTGCCCACCGCGGTGCTGCTTGTCCTGGTGGGGATGGCGGCCTTCTTTGCGTACCGCAAGTCGCGCCTCGCGGCTGCCTCCATGCAGGCGAGCCAGGACGCAGCACCTACCGGCGCGGAGGACGGTCACCCAGCGGACGATCCCTATGCCGCGCTGTCGGTCGAGGCGATCGAAGTGCACGTCGGCTCGCATTGGGCCGCCCAGGCCAGCGCTGCGGGCGCAGCGCTGATGGAGCGCGTGGCCAGTTTCCGCAAGCAGCATGCGTTGGAGCTCGGCGTGGTGCTGCCGCGCGTGAGGTTCCGAGACCAGCCCAAGCTCACGCCTTACCAGTACGAAATTCACATCGATGGCGTGTTGGCGGGCAAGGGCGAGGCCAGGGGCGATCGGCTGCTGGCGATTCATCCCGCTGGCGACTTGAAGTCGGTGCCGGGCGAAGCGACGAGGGATCCCACCTACGGCTTGCCAGCCCTGTGGGTGGAACCCAGGCAGCGTGAGGCCGCGGTGGCTGCGCGTTACACGCTGGTCGATGCGCAAACCGTGTTCCTGACGCATCTGACCGAAGTGCTGCGCCGCGAATCGGCCACGCTGATGACGCGCGCCGAAACCGAGCGGCTGATCGACCGCGTGCGCAAGTCGCAGCCCTCGCTGGTGGAAGAACTGATTCCAACGGTGCTCTCGGTGAGCGACTTGCAGCGTGTGCTGCAAGGCCTGCTGAAAGAGAAGGTGAGCATCCGCCATCTGGACGCCATCCTCGAGACGCTGGCGGATGCCGGCCGGCACACCAAGGAGGCTGCTGCGCTGGTCGAGCGCGTGCGCCAGCGGCTCGGTGCAGCCATCTGTCAGCAGTTGGTGGGCGAGGGGAATGCGCTGCAAGTCCTGACGCTGGACCCCCAGACCGAAGGGCAGTTCCTGCGTGCGCTGCGTGCCGCGGAGCCGGCTGTGGCCCCCGCCCTTGACCCGGTGCTGACCGAGCAGTTCCTGTCGCGACTGATCCAGCAGGCCGAAAAAATGATGAAGAGCAATCTGCTGCCGGTCCTGTTGTGCGCGCCGGAGTTGCGCCGTCACCTGAGGCTGTTGAGCGAACGCGTGCTGCCCCATTTGCGGGTGGTGGCCATGACAGAAGTGCCGTCAACGGTAGAGCTTCGCTCGTACGCCGTGATCGCGCCCACGAGCCAAGCCAGTTGATCGTTCAGAGATTCTTGACCCAGGACCACCATGAGTTCCATTGCTGCACTCACCCTGACTTCGATGGCCAACGACCAGGCGCGCCTAGATCGTGTCGCAACCAACATCGCCAACGTCCAGACACCGGGCTACAAGCGCGAGATCTGGGTGGCGCGCAGCGGCGTGGCGGGCACTTCGTTCGATCAACAGCTCGACCAGCAACTCGCATCTCAGCTTGGGGTTGGCCGGCAGGCCTCACTCAGTGCGGACATGGCCGCCGCCTCGATTGGCCGTGACATGAGCGTTGGCACCGCCAAGTCCACCGGACGCGCCTTGGACCTGTCCTTGGCGGACCGTGGATTTTTCGAGGTGGCAACCGAGCATGGCCCGGCCTACACCCGCAGGGGTGACTTCCAGGTCGATGCCAGGGGACGCCTCACGACCGCCGATGGCTTGCCTGTGCTGGGCACAGGCGGCGAAATCGCCTTGAGCGACGCCCATCCCAGGATCGATGCCAGCGGCCGCATCTACGAAGGGGATCGGCAGGTTGCGCAGATCCGCGTGGTCGACCTGCCGGACGAAGGCTTGCAGGCCCAAGGGCATGGCCTCTACACCTCCAACCTGCCGGCGGTTGAAATTCCCGTTGGCAAAGCTGGTGTCCGGCAGGGTTTCCTGGAGAACGCCAATGTGGACCTGGCCAGCGAGATGGTCGGCCTGACTGCCACCATGCGGCACTTCGAAGCCATGCTGCGCGCCACGCAGGGACGGGATGAACTGCTCGGCACGGCCATTCACAAGCTTGGCGAAGTCTGAGCCGTCGCAGCACGCACACCGATTGACATCACAGGAACGCCCTCATGTTCGACGCCCTGCAGATCGCCGCCACCGGCATGCACGCCCAGCAGCAAAGTGTGGACGCCATTGCCAACAACCTGGCCAACGTCAACACCTCGGGCTTCAAGAAGGCCCGAGTCAGCTTCTCCGACATGGTGGCGCGACAAGCCGAGGCCGGTGCGGCAACCGAAGCGCAGCCGCATGCCGACCTCGGTCTTGCGAGCCTGGCCACCAGCGGTGCAGGCGTGTCTGTCGGGAAGGTCCTGCATTCCTTCGACGCGGGCGAAGCTCGCAAGACGGACTCGCCCTATGACATCGCCATCGCAGGCGACGGCTTCATCGAAGTCACGCTGCCGGATGGCAGCAAGGCCTACACGCGGGGCGGCACCCTGCGTGTCTCACCGGACGGCCAACTGGCCACGCTCAGCGGCATGCCGCTGAAGCCTGGCATTGCCATTCCGGATGATGTGCAGGACCTGGCCATCACCGGCGATGGCCGCGTGCAGGTCAAGAGTGCACGGCATCCACAGGCGATCGAGGCAGGCCAGTTGGACATGGTGCGTTTCATTGCGCCTTCTTCGTTGGAGCCCATGGGCGATGGCCTGTTTCGCGCGACGGAGCAGGCCGGCGAGCCGATCACGGGCCGGGCGGGCGAAGACGGCCTGGGCACGATCAAGCAGGGCTACCTTGAAGGCTCGAACGTGAAGCTGGTCGAGGAAATGGTCAACCTGATGGTGGCCCAGCGTGCCTACGAGGCCAGCGTGAAAGTCATCCAGGCATCGGACGAGATGCTCGGCATGGTGAACAACCTCCGCAAATGAACAACGCTCATCGGTGCCGTCTGGGCTGCGCCTGTTTCATCGTGTTGGCGGTCGGGCTTGGCCAGGGTGCAAGCGCCTTGGCCAGGGACATGCCTGTGCCCACCGCAGCGACCGTGCCTCCGTTGGCGCCTGGCGAGCAATGGGTGTCGCCGGACATGCTGTTCGATGCCGCAGCCCAAGCGGTGCGCCAGCGGGCCGAGCAGGGGCCGGCCACTCGGCTCGAACTGGCGATGCCGCAGGAAGGTATCCGCGGCTTGGTGGTGGCCGGCGGCGCGTTGCAGCTCGTGGCCAAGTCGTTGCCCGCCGAGCGACCTTGGTCGCCGAGGCTGTCCGTTTGGGTCGACGTGATGCAAAAGGGCGAGCTTCGCCGCTCGGTGTTGGTGCCGTTGCTGGTGAAGGCCTGGCAGCGGGGCTGGGTGGCCCGGCGTGACCTGCCGGCAGGCACGGTGCTGAGCGCCGACCAACTTCGCGAGGATGAGGTGGACGTGGCGGCAGGCGGCTCAATTCCCCAGGTCGAGCCCGCGGGTCGCGTGCTGCGCTCGATGCTGCTCGCCGGCCGCTACGTCGGTGCGCTGCAGACGGTTCAGGCCAAGGCTGTGCAGCGCGGGGATCGCGTCGAGTTGTTGCACCGCATGGGCGCGGTCGAGGTGCTGGCGTCCGCAGAGGCGCTTCAGGACGGCGAGCCTGGCGAGCATGTCCAGGTGCGCTTGCAGGCTGCTGGTGGCGCGGTGCTCGCGCGCGTGATGTCGGCAGGCAAAGTGGAACTGATCAAATGAACCTTCGTACCTTGACAAGCAAGCGGCTGCCGCTGAGTGCGCTGCTGCTGATGGTTGCAGCAGCAGGTCTGCAGGGGCGACCCGCGCTGGCGCAGAGCCTCTATGACGAGACCACCTTCCGCGCCTTGACTGCGGACCGCAAGGCATTTCGCGTCGGTGATGCGCTGACCGTCCAGGTCGTTGAAAGCGCCACCGCCACCGCGAATGCCGACACCGGCACGCAGCGTCGCAACAACCTGGGCCTGGATCTCGCGCTCTCTTACCCGCCGCGCATCAACCAGAAGACTGCAACGGCCAATGCTGCCGTCAGCGGTGACTTCGACGGGGGCGGCAGCACCCAGCGTGCGGGCCGGCTCGTGGCCCAGCTGACCGTGTCGGTACGCGACGTGCTGCCGAATGGCGACCTGCTGATTGCCGGTGAGCAGCAACTGATGATCAACGACGAACGGCAACGCATTTCGGTCACCGGCCGTGTCCGGCCCCAGGACATTTCCGAGGCCAATGTCGTGCTGTCCTCCAGGGTGGCCGACGCTGACATCGTCTACGTGGGCGAGGGTCATCTTGCAGACCGACAGAAGCCGGCCTGGTGGCGGCAACTGGCGGATTTCGTCGGATTCTGAACATGCAGGTGTTTGTGCTTCAACTGCTCCGGGTCATGGCCCTCCTGCTGCCGCTGTCCTGCCAACTCGTCTTTGCGGCTGGTGCGCCTACGGAAGGCTCGGTCCGCATCAAGGACCTGGGCCGGCTGCAAGGCTGGCGTGACAACGCGCTGGTCGGCTATGGCTTGGTCACCGGCCTCGCTGGCACGGGCGACTCGCCGTCCAACAAGGCCACACGGCAGGCGCTGTCGAACCTGCTCTCGCAGTTCAATCAGACCATTGCCGCAGACCAGCTGCAGAGCCGCAACGTCGCGGTGGTGATGGTCACCGCGGCGCTGCCCATGCTGGCGCGAGAGGGCGACACGCTGGACGTGACCGTGACCTCTGGCGGCGACGCGCGCAGCCTGGTCGGTGGCTCGCTGCTGCTGACACCTCTGAGGGCGGCCAACGGCAGGACCTACGCCATTGCCCAGGGGCCACTCGCGGTCGGCGGCTACCGTTACGACGCCAATGGCAACGTGGTGCAGAAGAACCATCCGACGGTGGGGGCGGTTCCCGGTGGCGCAACGGTGGAGGTGGGCATGCCACGAACGGCCGCGCCGCTGCCTTCGGTGACCTTCGTGCTGGCGAATCCTGACTACACGACGGCCGCACGGGTGGCCGAAGCGATCAACCGGACGATGGGCGAGGGCATGGCGGATGCACGCGATGCGTCTGGCATCGAGATCCGCGTGCCCGAAGACGAGCAGTGGCATGCAGTGCCTTTCCTTGCCAGGATCGAGAACATCTGGGTCGAACCCGACCGCCGTGCCAAGGTGGTCATCAATGAACGCACGGGCACGGTGGTGGCCGGCGGCGACGTGCGCATCCAGAAGGTCGCCGTCTCGCACGGTGACCTGCGGGTGTCGATCACGTCGGAAACCTCGGTTTCTCAGCCGCTGGTGCTGGGCGGCTCGCCCGCCGGCGCGCGCACTGCGCTGGTGACGAACAGTCAGGTCGACGTGTCCGAACCTGCGGGGGCAGGCTTCGTTGCCGGTGGCAACACGGTTGCCGATCTGGTGCAGGCGCTGGCTCGCCTGAGGGTCAACACGCGCGACATCATTTCCATCCTGCGGGCCGTCAAGGCTGCAGGCGCGCTGCAAGCCGAATTGGTTGTGCAGTGAACCCAAGGCTTAGAGAGGACCGCACATGAACACGCCCGGCATCGAATCGCTGACCCTGCCCGTCCTGTCCGCCGCACTGGATGCGGCGGTGATGCGGCACCAGGTCATTGCGAACAACATCGCCAACGCCAACACGGCCGGCTTCAGTGCCCAGCGCGTCAGCTTCGACGTGGCCTTCGATGAGGCGAACGCGGCACAGGGCGGGGGCGTCGCGGCGCGCTTGCAGCCACAGGTGGCGCTGAGTGTCGATGGTGCCGTGCGGCTGGACAGCGAAATGGCCGCCATGGCGCAAAACGGCACGCAATACCAGGCGCTGTTGAAGGCGGTGAACCGGCACCTGTCCTTGCTGGCCACCGCGGTCTCCGAAGGCAAGCGCTGATCGCGCCTGTGTTCGGTTTCCTCCTTTGATCAACGCTGACAGCAACCTTCCGCCATGAGCTACAACCTATTCGCCATCTCCGCCATGGGCATGGACGTCGAGCGGCTGCGCGTCGACGTGGCCGCCCTGAACCTCGCCAACGCCAATCTGGCCATCGCGCCCAACGAGCAAGGCTTTCAGCCGCTGCAGGTCGTGGCCAGATCGCTGCCCAGTGCCGGCCTGCAGTTCGAGCAGTGGATGAGGACGCCGCAGGTCAGCGTCCAGCCGACCGGTGTTTCGCCGCGGCAGGTGCTGGAGCCCGGCCATCCGCTGGCTGACGACAAGGGTTTCGTTCGCTATCCGGCGGTGGACCAGACGACCCAGATGATGTCCATGATGGGGGCGATGCGGGCCTACGAGGCCAACGTCGCTGCGATGAACATGAGCCGCATGCTGGCGATGAAGGCCCTGGAAATCGGGGGCGGCCAATGAGCGCCGCGTCGTTCCTGCCACCGCTCACGGCCATCGCCGGCGTGGCTGACCCGGCCCCCGTGACGGCCGCGCTTCAGGCTGGCACCGTGAGCGCGGCGGCCGCTGGCAATGGCTTCAGCGACATGGTGGTGCAAGGCCTGAGCCAGGTGAACAGCAGCCTGCTCGCCAGCCAGCTCGACATGCAGCAACTTGCCAGTGGCGACACCAGCAACCTGCACCAGGTGATGATCCGGATGGAAGAGTCCCGCCTGTCGTTCCAGCTGATGCTGCAGGTTCGCAACCACCTGCTCGAGTCCTACCAGGAAGTCATGCGCATGCAGGTATGAGCCTGGCGCCATGCAAGTAGCGATGAGAACGAGAACGCAGTTTTGAAGCAGAGGGTGTGATGGGAATCGGGGCGATGTGGGAGGGAATGGGTCGAGGGGCGCGCTGGTCCCTGGGGCTGGGTGTGGCTGTGGTCCTGGCGGGCACGGTGGCCTTGGGCTATTGGGCCTTGCGCACCGACTACGCGGTGTTGTTTGCCAACCTGTCGCCGCAGGATGCGTCGGCCATGACGCATGAGCTCGACCAGATGAAAGTGCCCTATCAGCTCAGCGACGATGGCGGCACGATCCTGGTGGACAGCCACAGCGTGCCGCAGACGCGGATGAAGCTGCTGGGCAAGGACTTGCCGCTGCATGGCGCAGTCGGCTTCGAGTTGTTCAACAACTCCGACTTCGGCATGACCGAGTTCGCGCAGAAGGTGAACTACCAGCGCGCACTGCAGGGCGAACTGACGCGCACCATCCTGTCCTTGTCCGAAGTGGCGGCTGTGCGTGTGCATCTGGCCTTCCCGCAAGACAGTCTTTTCAAGCGTGACCAGGACCACAGCAAGGCGTCTGTCACGCTCACCTTGAAGGACGGCAAGGCATTGAGGCGCGATCAGGTTCGGGGGATCCAGCGTCTGGTCGCGGCAGCGGTTCCTGGCATCGAAGCCCGCGACGTGACCCTGGTCAACGACCAGGGCGTGGCGCTGACGCAGAGCGACGACGCCGAGCCCGCAGGGGCTGCGTCGGCGCGCCTCGAACTGAAACGCGAAATCGAGCAATACCTCGCGCAGAAGGCCAATGCGGTGTTGGACAAGGCGTTTGGCCCGGCGCAGGCCTTCGCCAGCGTCGACGTGACGCTGGACCTGAACCAGGTCAAGGTGACGACGGAGGACGTGACCGCACCCGCCGGCAGCAATGGCGAAGGCCCTGTCGGCCTGGTGCTGCACGAGCGCGAAACGGTGCGCGAGACTGGCCGGGAAGGCGCCAGCAACCCGAGCGACACCAGTGCGCCTTCCAACGTGAACCGCGAGGTGGACTACCAACTTGGCCGTCGTGTCGAGCAGGTGATCTCCACGCCGGGTGCCATTGCCAAGCTGCAGGTGCTGGCGGTATTGCGCATGCCGCTGAGCGCCACGCAGACCGAGCAGGCCAGCCAGCTGGTGGGCAGTTCCGTCGGTGCAAGCCGTGAGCGTGGCGACGTGGTGGTCGTGCAGCCGCTGATGGGTCTGGCGGGCGCGTTGGCCGATGCACCGAAGCCTGCGCAGGGCGAAATGGGAACGACTCAGCCTCTGGCTTCTGCCGCTGCGCCTTTGCCGCCCGTTCGTGTGGTGGCCGGACAGGGCACATCGATCAGCGTGGTTCAGGTCATCGAGCTGTTGCTGGCCCTGGTGGTGCTGGGGCTTGCTGCCGTGTTCCTGCGCGGGCGTGCACGCTCACGGCGTCTGCAAACTGCGGTGATGAGCGAGGGCGAACGCGAGCTGGCGCTTGCCCAGCTGAAGACCTGGCTTCACCAGGACGCGCCAACGCCGGGGAGTGGCAGCCGATGAGCCGCCTTTTTTCTGACGAGATGAGCCAGGCCGGCGATCTCGCGTCCACGCCTCGCCGCCACGCGGCGCTGCTGCTGCACGCGATGAGCGAGCTCGATCGTGACTGGGCGCTGCAACGCCTGTCCGCTGCTGAGCGGTCCGCGCTGGCGCCGCTGCTGTCCGAGTTGCAGGCACTGGGTGTTGCGGCGGACCTCGCCCATGTGCGCAATCTGCTGGGGCAGCCCGCTCGCCATGACGGCGGGCCACGGGCGATCATTGCGGCAGCGCCGGTCGGGCAGGTCGTGCAGGTGTTGATGCACGAGCCAGCAGCACTGGTGCACAAACTGCTGGCGCTCGGCCCTTGGCCCTGGGCTGGAGAAGCCTTGGGCCTCCTGCGCGCTCGTCGCGGCCAGGCCTTCGGTTTGGTGGAGCCGCGTGCGCAGGCCGGTGAAAGTCCGGCACTGGACCATGCGCTGCTCGCGGCCGTTGCCGGCAGGCTGTCGCCCTCGGAAGGGCGGCAGGCCCCCGCGCGTCAGCCGGTGCAGCCCGGCTGGCGGCGATGGTGGCTCACAGCCAGGCGGGCCATCGCATGAGTGTCCCTGGCTCCGTGATGCGCAGCCCGATGCTGCGGCAGGACCGGAAGGTTCTCGTCGCTGGTGGCCCGTCGGCACCGGCAACCGTGGCGCGTGTTCCGCCAGTGCCGGCTGCCGCCGCGCCACATCAGCCTTCATCGGCTGAGAGATCGGTGATGCAACCCGTTGAAGCGCCCTCCGCTGCCCAGCCAGGGTTCGAAGAAGGCCGCGCCGCAGGTTTGCAGCAAGGGCTGGCTGACGCCGAAGCCTTGCTGGCCCGCGAGGTCGAGTCTCGGGTGCAGGTCCTCAAGACCCAGTGGGAACAGGCAGAACAGCGGCGCAAGGAAGAGCACGCACAGCGGCAGGCAACGCTCGAAGCCTTGCTGCAGGCTGTGCAGAAGGCCATGCCGGAACGCTTCCTGGTGCTCGAGCGCCAAGCGGTGGAATTGGCTTATGAGGCGCTTTGCAAGATCCTCGGACCGCAGGCTGGTGAACCAGTGCATGGCCGTGCAGGGCTGCTGGCTGATCTGTTGCAACAGGGCATGCGTCAGCTCAAAGGACAGGCTTGGCTGGGCGTGAAGTTGAGCGCGCAGGACCATGCAGCGCTGATGAACAGCGAAGCGGGCCGCGCCCTGAGCGAGCGCCATCCCGAAATGCCACTTGTCATCGATCCGTCGCTGGCCCCGCTGGACGTGGTGATCCAATCCGACCATGGTCAGTTGGACGTGGGGTTGAACACCCAGCTGACGCGGCTTAGGGACCTGTGGGTGGCTGCTGGCGTGCCGCCAGCCGGGGCTGGTGCAGGAGGAGCGACCTGATGCTGGCCGCATTGCGTCAGGCCACGGCCGGGGCGGAGCTGATGCGCCGGCTGGGCACGGTCCGCCAGGTCGGCGGGCTGGCGATCGAGTCGGACGGGCCAGATGTCAGCCTGGGCGAGCTGTGCATCATCACGCCGCGCTCTGGCAAGGACCGGGTGCTGGCCGAGGTCGTCGGCCTGCGGCGTGGCGTGGTCACGCTGATGCCCTTCAAGGCAGCGCAAGGCCTGGCGGCGGGCTGCCGGGTCGAAGCAACCGGCACCAGCGCGGAGGTCCCGGTGGGGCCCGCGCTGCTGGGCCGGGTCATCGACGGTTTCGGCCACGCGCTGGACGGGCTGCCCGATCCGCCTCGGCTGCAGACCCGGCCGGTCAAGGCCTTGCCGATCAATCCGCTTCAGCGACCGCGGCTGGACACCGTGCTGGAGACCGGCGTGCGGGCCATCGATGCACTGCTCACGCTGGGCCGCGGGCAGCGCGTGGGGATCTTCGCGGGCAGCGGGGTGGGCAAGAGCACCTTGCTGGGCATGATCGCCAGGCACGTGAAGGCCGACGTGAACGTCATCGCCCTGATCGGCGAGCGCGGCCGCGAGGTCAAGGAATTCATCGACAAGCACCTCGGGCCGGAGGGTTTGCAGCGCTCGGTGGTGGTGGTAGCTGCGTCCGATCAGCCGGCTCTGGCAAGGCTGCACGCCGCCTATGCCGCGGTGGCCATTGCCGAGGCCTTCCGCGACCAGGGCAAGCAGGTTGTGTTGACGATGGACTCCATCACCCGGTTCGCGATGGCGCGGCGGGAAATTGGCCTGTCCGCAGGCGAGCCACCCACCGCGCGCGGCTACACCCCATCGGTCTTCGCCGAGCTGCCCGAGCTGTGCGAACGCTGCGGCAGCGCCCCGTCCGGTGGCGCCATCACCGCCTTGCTCACGGTGCTCGTGGAGGGCGATGATCCGAATGAACCCATCGCCGACAACCTGCGCGCGATCCTGGATGGCCACATCGTGCTGTCGCGGCAGCTCGCGCAGCAGGCGCATTTCCCGGCCATCGACGTGCTCAAGAGCGCAAGCCGGGTCATGAGCGATCTCGCCACCCAGGACGAGCTGCAGTCCGCGCGGTTTGCCGCCGCGACGCTGGATTTGCTGGAGCGCAACCGCCAGTTGGTGGAGATTGGCGCCTATGCGGCAGGCAGCAATGCGGAGCTGGATCGCGCACTGCGCATGAAGCCCTCGCTGCAAGCCTTCCTGCAACAACACGAGGGAGGTGTTGCCAGGTCCGAGGCCTTGCAGTCCCTGGCGCGCATCGTGGCCTCCGGGGGGCGCACATGAGCGGCGTGGACACGCGAAGCTTCAGCTACGCCTTGGCACCGGCACGCCAGCGGGCGCAGCACGAGGTGGAGTTGGCAACGGCTGAACTGGGGGCCTGCCAGCAGCGCTTGATTGCGGCACAGCGGGACTTGCAGCAGCGCCGCGACGACTACGCCGCGCTGGCCCGCCGGATCACGCCGCTGGTCAAGGGTGTCATCGACCCCTGGCGTGCCATGGCCGCATCCGGCCACGCCCTTTCGCTCGCGGAGTCGATTGCCAAGGGCGAAGCCGAGCTGCGCCAGCACGAAGATGCCGTGCAAGTCGCACAAGCTGCGCTGAAGCAGGCACGGGTGTCGCAAGAGGGCTTCGATGCGCACCACACGCAAGCCCTGGAAGCGTTCGGCATCGAGATGCTGAGGCGGCAGCAGGTGGCCATTGACCAGGACTGGATCGCTCGCGATCACGTGTTGCGGATTCGCGCGTTGCAGGCGAATGCGCAGGGGAGCACCCATGAACCGACTTGACCCCTTCCTTGTCGCACAGACGCTGGGCGCGCAGGTGAGAAAACCAGCTTCGCAAGTGGTGGCCGAGCCCCAGGGATGGCGCAAGGAAATGGAGCGCGCCCAGGCAGACAGCTGGTTCCATGGCGTGCTGCCTCAGCACCGGGAGTTGGCATCCCAGCATGGCCAGGCCGACCGCCGGGCCGACGGCAAACCGGAGGCGAACGCAGCCGAGCCTTTTCAAGGCCAACGCCATGTGGACACCACGATGCGGCCATTCGCGGATGCCGCGCTGCCTGGCAACCGGCTTGAGGCACACGAAGCTTCCGCGGCTGCGGGGCGCCTGGTCGCGGGCGGCGCAGCTTTCGTCGGCCAGATCGCACCAGGTGCCAGGGTGTTCATGGCCGAGATGCCAGTGCCAGACGCCGCAGCGGCCAGCCGCTTCATGGCCCGGCCATGGCCTGTCGCATCTCGCGAGTCCGACAGTGAGCCGTTTGACGCATTGCCAGGATCCGCTCGCGAAGCCTCCGCGCGTGCCGCCGAAGAGCTGCCGATTCGGGTGCACATCGAAGGCGACGCAGAAGCCGCCACCGTGTGGCTGGGCATGAACGCTTCGGTGGCCATCGAACTCGCTGCTGCGAAGGATGTCATCGGCCGTTGGCTCGCCCGCACAGGCTACGGCCCGGCCACCTGGGTTTGCAACGGGCGGGTGATCGACCCGCCCCACTCGCAAAGGCCAGCAGTGCCGTTTTCTCTTGACAGGGACTTGCCCAGTTCGTCTACCGCCGATTTCGTTTCCAAGCCTACCCAAGGAGAGTCTCAATGAGTTCCATCGGCGCCATCGGAGCCAGTTCCACCAGCGTCCAGTCGACCAGCGTCAGCATGGACGACTTCATCAACATCCTGTTGACGCAGTTGACCTATCAGGATCCTCTCAAGCCGATGGACAACGAGGCATTCATGGCTCAGTTGGCGCAGTTCACGACGCTTGGTCAGACGCAGGACCTGAGCAGCAAGGTCGATGCGCTGCTGTCGACCCAGTCTTCAATGCAGGCGATTGGATTGATCGGCCGCACCGTGCAGTTCACTTCGGATCAAGGCACGCAGACCGGCACAGTCGCGTCGTTGTCTTGGGCAGGTACAACGCCCCAACTCAGCATCAACGTCACCGGGGGCACTACGGTAAGCGACATCGGCCTGTCCCAGGTCACTGTGATTCGCTGAGAAACCCTTTAGACCACCGATTCAACAGCCAGGGCGGGAGCATTCACAAATGTTGGACACGATTTTCATCGGCATGAGCGGCTTGATGGGTTACTCCAAGGGTCTGCAGGTCATTGCCAACAACACGGCGAACATCAACACCCCCGGTTTCAAGGGCGCCACACTGCAATTTGGCGACTTGTTCTATGCCAACGGTCAGGGGGGCGGTGCAATGTCGGTTAACGGCACTGACCAGATGGGACAGGGTTTGGCGACCTACTCGACGACGCTCGACTTCAGCCAGGGCGAGCTACGCCAGTCTGGCAATGACCTCGACCTGGCCGTGGATGGCCAAGGGCTGTTCATGCTCAAGGATGATGATGGAAACTTGAAATACACCCGCGACGGCGAGTTCGACTTCAATGACAAAGGCATTCTGGTCAACAAGACATCAGGTGCAAAGGTCATGGCCTTTGATGAGCATGGTGCCTTGGTGGAAGTCAGTTTGGCTGGACTTCGCACCAATCCGGCGAAGGCGACCAGCACCGTCAGTTTTCGCGGCAATCTTTCCAACAACACCGCACAGGCCTCCAACGTCCAAACCTTGACCGATGTGGTCGTTCAGGATGCCGTTGGTGGCGAGCACAAGCTCACTGTGAAATTCACGCAGGTCGCCGCCACGCAGAGCAACGAAGTTCGTTGGAGCGTGACGGTAACGGATGGCTCCACGCCCGTGACCGATCAAAACTTGTCATTCATCGGTGCCGCGGTCGATCCTGCAAGTGCCAAATTGTCCTTCAGCTATCGACCGACAGGGCTCGCCGACGTGCCGATCACTTTCGACTTCAGCCAGGACGTCACCTCATTTCCTGGCGGGACGCAATCGACGCTTCAAATGGTGGCCCAGGATGGCTACGCCCATGGCGATCTGACCCAGGTTACCGTGGCAGCCGATGGAAAGCTGAACCTGAAATACTCGAACGGGCAGGATGCTTCGGGTGTCCAGCTCGCACTCGCCAGATTCAATTCGCTGGGCAACGTACGCGCCACCGGCGGCAATTTTTTCGAACCGATCGACAAGTCGACCTGGGAGACGGGCGTTGCGCAATCGGGAGCCTTCGGCGCCGTCAAGTCTGGTGTCGTGGAAATCTCCAATGTCGATTTGTCATCCGAGTTCAGCAATCTGGTGATCATGCAGCGCGGCTACCAAGCCTCGTCTCAGGTGGTGTCTACCGCCAACGAGATGATCCAGGAACTCTTCTCGCTGAAGGGCCGCTGACATGCTGCTTTCAGATGCGCAGGCATCGCAGCGGGTCAGCGCCTTGCGCTGGTCTGGCGCGATGCAGTTGCAGGCTCAACAGGCGCGCCTGCAAGCCGCTCTGGACGACTGGTGTCGTGCCTGGGCGGCACCTGCTGTTGAAGTGCAATGCGCCAATGCCTGGGACATGCAGGCAGCCGCCGATATGAACTGGCAGCACGTGCAAGTGGTCGGGTTCGGGCCGTTGGGCTGGCTCGGCAGCGTTGGCTCATCACACCGGCCGGCGGCTGCCATGGCCGCTCTGCTGTTCGGCGCATCGGCGGGCAGCGGCGCTTTGGATGCAGACTCGCCTACGCTGGCCCGGACCATTGGCGAAGAAGCTTGGCGGGCACTTGGCGAGGCATTGTCCGAGGCGGTGGGCGCTTCGAGCGACATGTCGGTTGGTGCCACCGCCGGTGGTCCACCGCCTGAGGATTTGCAGCCCTGGTCCGGCGCCATGCGTGCTCGCCTCGGTTTCGCGTCAAATGCTGCGTCGACTTGGCTGCTGCATTTCCGAGCCGGTTTGCCGCTGACCAGGACCACCGGCGCGCCGGGCAGGCCTGCACCTGCGGGGTTCGGCACCACCGAGAGTTTGCTGGCGGCACTTCAAGCCTGCCGCTTCCCGCTGCACGCACACTTGCGCGGCCTTACGGTTTCGCTCGCCGACCTCATGGCCTTGCAGCAGGGCGACGTGCTGCTGACCCACCATCCGCTCTCCGCGCCACTGGGCCTTGTCGCTGCCGACGGGTGCTCGTCTGTGTTCTCGGCCTACCTGGCGCAACGCCACGCACACATGGCGCTGGTGCTATGTGCCGATTCCCACCCGTCTCTCGCCTCCGTCTTCCCGCAGCCTTCGTTCGAACTTTCCGACTCGACTCCCATGCAACCTCATCAACCCGCTGGCGCGTCGCCGGCCGAAGCGCCTTCTGCCCAGTGGATCAGCCTGCCCGAAGTGGGCCAACTGTCTTCGAGCGCAGTTTCACTGCAGCCTCAATCCAATCCCTTGCTTGGCGTGAAGGCCGAACTGCAGGTGCGCGTGGGGTCGGCTGTCATGACGGTCGGCGAGCTGACCCAGGCGCAGGTCGGCCAGGTCGTGAAGCTTGACCGCGTGGTGGATGGCTTGGTCGATTTGCTGCTGGAAGGGCGCGTCGTCGCGCGCGGCCAACTGGTGGCCGTGGATGATTGTTTCGGTGTGCGGCTCATCGAACTGCCACAGCCGCTGGGGATGTCCTCCGCATCCAAGGCCTGACCTGACGCCGACCTCGCCATGACCGCGACAACCGTCCAAGCCGGCGCGCCTTTGCTGAATGCCACCGACAGCCCGGTAGCCCCAGCGGCCTCGACCGCTGCCGTCCCCTCGCAGCCGCTGGCCTTCCGGCCGGATGCTGAGTTCGGCTTTCCCTGGGCAGGTGCCGCGCTGCTGCTGGTGCTCATCCTGGTGGCGTTGGCTGCACGCTGGCCCGGCTTGCGTGCGAAGCTCCCACTGGCCCGTTGGCTGGGGCAAGCAGGAACCACCATGGCTCCCCAAGCAGCGAGCGCTGCGCTCTCCGTGCACTCCACGGTTCGCCTGAACGGGCAGACCCAGCTGCATGACGTGGCGTGGCATGGTCGGCGCTTGCTGATCGCCACCGGGCCGAATGCGCAAGTGGTGCTGCTGGATCGCGACGCCGCCGAACATGTGACGCCAACATGATGTTTTCTTTGCTTCTGGCAGCTTCTTCCGGCGTTGGCAACTGGGTTCGGCGCGTGGCCGTCGTGGCTGGCTTGCTCGCTGCAGTCGCCGGCGTGCCCGCTTTGGCTGCAACGGCGGCATCGGCGCCGTCCACTGGCACGGAAGCCGCTGTCAAAGTCGAAGCCGCTGCGGGCAAGTCCACCGCAGCGGCCAAGGAAGCCAGCTCATCGGCTGCCACACAAAAAGCAGGTGGTTTGCCTTCCGTAGGTGGATTGGTCGCCGACCTGAGCCTGGCCTTTCCGAAAGGCGAGCAAAAGCCTGGCGACACTTCGGCTCCCGTGCGCATCGTGCTGGCGCTCACGCTGCTGGCCGTGTTGCCGTCGCTGCTGGTCTGCGTCACGGCCTTCCTGCGCATCGTGGTCGTGTTGTCCATGCTGCGGCACGCCATTGGCATGCCGGAAACACCGCCCAACACCGTGCTCATCGGTTTGGCGCTGTTCCTCACGCTGTTCACCATGAATCCGGTGCTCCAGCAGGTCAACACCCAGGCGCTCCAGCCGTTCATGGCGGGCAAGCTCAGCACCCAGCAGAGCGTGGATGCCGGGGTCAAACCCTTGCGGGAGTTCATGGTCCGCCAGACACGAGAGCAAGACCTGGCGCTGATGGTGGAAATCTCCAAGAGCCCGCGCCCGAACAGCATCGACGACATCGGCAACCTGCAGCTCATCCCGGCCTTCATGCTCTCGGAGCTGCGCGCCGCGTTCCAGATCGGCTTCGTGATCTTCCTGCCCTTCCTGCTGATCGACCTGATCGTCTCCAGCATCCTGATGTCGCTGGGCATGATGATGATGCCGCCCATCACCATCGCGCTGCCGATCAAGATCCTGATGTTCGTGCTGATCGATGGCTGGGGGCTGATCGTGAAGTCGCTCGTCACCTCGTTCCGCTGACGCAGGGCCGGTACTGCTATTGAGCATGCGCCAGCACGGGCTTGAACCCATTCGGGATGGAGAGGAGCCATCTGCACCTGCCCAGATGGATGACCAGGAGTCCGAGCTGTGGCATCGCTGGCGGGCCCTCGGAGAAGATGCTGCGCGTGACGCGCTACTGCAACTGCATTTGCCATACGCCAAGGTCATTGCGGCCATGCTTTACGCGCGTCGTCCAAACAACACGATCGAATTCGACGACTACTTGCAACTGGCCCGCATGGGACTGCTGGAAGCCTTTGACCGCTACGATCCCGCTGGTGGCGCGCAGTTTCGTACTTTCGCCGCGCGCCGCATGCGCGGCGCAGTGCTGGATGGCTTGGCACGCTTCAGCGAGCAGTCCCAGCAGGTTGCCTATCGGCGGCGGGTCTTGGCGGAACGGTCTGCTTCGTTGACGGACCGGTCCGCGCCCGAAACTCGTGCTGGGAGCGCGGTTGAACGGCGGGGCGTGGTCGATTCACCTGCCGAGCTCTTTCGCTACCTTGCAGAAGTCGGTGTGGGCTTGGCCTTGGGTTTCATGCTTGAGAACACGGGCATGTTTGACGCCGGCAATGTCATTGCGGGCGGCCCGGACCCTCTCTACAGTGCCATCGAACTTAGGCATACAAGGCAACAGCTCCGGTTTTTGGTCGGGCAGTTGCCGCCGCAGGAGTGCCAAGTCGTCACACGCCACTATCTGCATGGTCATGGGTTTGACGAAATCGCGACTGAGCTTGGGCTCTCGAAGGGCAGGATCTCCCAGGTGCACAAAAAGGCATTGGGCTCGCTGAGATCATTGTTAGCCGACCGTCAATCTTGCGACCGCACAGGGTGACGCAACCTGCGCCGGTGTGTTTTTTCTTTACCGCTCTTTCAACATGTCCACTTCTCAGTCCTCAGACCCGCTGACCCAGCTCGAAGCCTTTCTTCAGCAGGACCCCACCAACAACGGGCTTCGAGCGGAAGCCTATGAGGTCGCTCTTCGCTCGGGACAGCACAGTCGGGCCTGGGCACACGTGCAGGCGGGAATGAGCTCGGGGGCGCAACGGCAGGATTGGCAATTGAAAGCTGCGCACCTGCACATTGCGGAGCATCAATGGCGTGAGTCGCATGAACTGCTTTCCTTGCTGCTCGCCGAAACGGCCACGCCGGCGTTGGTCGCCGCGATCCAGCACGATCTGGCATACGTGGCCTTGCGAACCGGCGAGCTGGAAAAGGGCGTGCAAGGCATCTTGCCTTTGCTGCGTGCCTCCCAGGTTGCATCAGAGACCCAGGCCCTGGGCTTGCGTCTCTTGCACCATACTGATCGCTTGGATGAAGCACTCGCGTTCGCCAGGCGCTGGGACCAGAGCCAGTCATTGAGTGCGGATGCCGCCGGCGTCGCCTCATTGGCCGCGCTCGATGCCGGCGCAACGACGGAAAGTCGGCTGTGGTCCGAGGCGGCGCTGCGGCAGATGCCACGGCATCTCGAGGCTCTGGTTTGCCGAGCGAGCCTGATGCTGCTGGATCGCGATGCTGAGCGGGCCATTGCATTGGCCACGTCCGCCCTGGAAGTCAGTCCTGAGGATGGGCGCGCATGGTCAGCAGTCGGATTTGCGCAGATGCTTGTCGGCGATTTGGGCACGGCCAGGGCGAGCCTGGAAAAGGCAACGCGGTTCATGCCTGCCCACATCGGCACTTGGCATGGCCTTGGCTGGGTCCTGTTGCTGTCTGGGGATCCGACGTCGGCACTCGCGGTCTTCCAGCATGCCCTGTCGCTTGATCGAAACTTTGCCGAAAGCCACGGGGGGCTGGCGGTGGTTCAGGCCCGCATGGGTGATCGGGCCAGTGCGGAAGAAAACGTGGCCATTGCACTTCGCCTGGACAGGCAATCCATGTCCGCGCAGTACGCCCGTGCCCTGCTTGACGGGCAGGGCAGCGACGCCGATCACATTCGGCGACTGGCGCAACGCTTGCTTGAGGCGCGGTTTCGGATGCAAAGCCAGTAGCGGGCTCGCCTCAGCGCCCGCCGCCTGGGGCTAGCAAATGATCCGCCGCTTGGTCCATGAGGCGGCGCAGTTCATCTCTTGCCTCCATTTGCGCGTGTACCGAATCGACCAGTTGATAGAAGCCTGGATCGTTGATCAGTTGCTCGCCCCATTCCTCGAGCAGCAGCGATTCGAGAAACATCCTGAACACCTTCCGGCGCCGGTCCGGATCCATCCTGTCCAGCGTCAGGACCCTTGCGGCCAACGTGGTGGCCATGTCTGAACAGTGGCCGCCGCTTTGCGCGCCGCCGGCCCCTGCGGAACGCGGCTGCGCAGGTCCCGCAGTTCCGTCGGCCGGGCGAGCAACGGTTGCCGTCCTGCGCAAAGCGCTCAGCTGTCCACGCAAATAGGCGGTCAGTTCCGCAGGACCAATGGTGCTCATGTCTACGGCAGGGGTCAGGCTGGCGGCGAGCTGTGCTCAGTGCAGCGGGCCCTGTTGCTGGTAGTTGGCCAGCAGCACATGCAGGGCGCCATCTTCGACCTGTTCTTTGAGCTGCTCTGGAGGCGTCGACTCGCCATTCGCCGCAGTGGGCCCGGGCGCAGGCGCGCCAAGGGCAGCGATTCGATGAAGCATCATCTGCATGTCCTTGGTCAGCGAATCGTTGTCGTGATTGAGCGCAATGGCTTGCTTGAACTGGGCCGAAGCTGCAGCGAAGTCGTCCTGGGCAAGGCTCGCGAAGCCCTTCACCACGCTGGGCAGCGGACTTTCCGCAGGCAGATGCAGCAAAGGCTCCCAGGTCAGCAGTGCAATCGCAGGACGGTTGCCCGTGAATTGCACCAGCCCCAGCTGGTAGCGAGCCATGTGCAGTTCTGGTGCCAACAGCACTGCGGTGGCGTAAGCAGCTTCTGCTTCATCCGTATGGCCTGATTGGGCCAGTTCTGCCGCAAGCAGAAAAGGCGGAATGCCCGACTGAGGTGCGGCCGCTGCTGCCTCTTTGAACAGTGAGATGGCCTGCTCGACGGAACCGGCGCGACTCGCAGTCAGTCCCTGTTCAATCAGATCTTCAGCGGTGCGTGGCGAGATTCGGGTCATGGTGTGGCGTGTCCGTTCACGCTTGAGTGAGCGTCGGTGACAGTATCTCCGCTGCGCGTCGCGAAAGTTTAATGCCGCAGCGAGGCCGCGTGGGCCTGGCCAGGCACATGACACCTGCTTATTAACCTAGTTAAACGCTTGGGATTGCTAAACGGCGGGCGCCAAGTGAAGAAGTACTGGCAACAAGTGGTGAACCACAGCCACCGTCGAGCGCGTGCAAACGAGGCAGGAACCTCAGCAGAAGCGTCCGGCGTGGCTGCGGACTCATGCCACTGCGCAGCAACTTCTTCATCAGGGACAGGTCACATGGTCGCGATCGTCAGTGGCAACAGCCTCGGCTTGCAACTCACTTCTTCTGGCGTGCTTGGCAGCCAGGGCCAATTTGGCTCGGCGACGCAAGGTGCCAACGGCGAACAGGTCTATGTCAATGTCGCCACGGGCAACTTGGTGGTGCAGCGACTCGACGACCATCTGGCTGCTTTGGGGCCTGACGAAGAAGCCCTTCGCACCTACAACAGCCAAGGCCAGTTCACCGATGACAACGGCGACAACTGGTCGCTCGGCGTCTATGCACAGCAGTTGCGACTGACTGGCGCGGTCAACGAGCCCGGAAGCGTCATTCTCTTGACTGGCCGCGACGGCGCGCAGGCGACCTATGAATGGAATCCTGAGCAAGCCTGCTACCTGTCGACTCAAGGCGACGGCGCGCATGACCGCATCGCATTCGGCGCCGGCACGAATCAATACGAGCGAACCGATGGTTCCAGCGGCGCGGTAGACAAGTACGACGCATCGACCGGAAGACTCGTGTCCTCGATGGACGCTGATGGCAACACCATCAGCTACGAATACGACCCTGCCAGCGGCTTGCTGACCAAGGTGCTCGACAGCGCAGGAGAGGCGCTGCTGTACGACTACGTCGGCAACAAACTGATGGCCATCCGAGCCCGGGTGCTGTCCGGTGGCGCCATGGTGGATCGTTCCACCGTCCGGTATGCCTACGATGCGAATGACCGACTGAGCACGGTGACGGTTGATCTTTCACCGGACGACAACAGCGTCGCCGATGGCAATGTCTATGTCACCGCCTACACCTATGAAGGCAACAGCACCCGCCTGCGCACGCTGACGCAGACAGATGGCACATCGCTGACCTTCACCTACGTGCAGGTAGACGGCGCCTATCGCGTGGCAAGCGTCACCGATGCCTTGGGCGTCGCCACCCGCTACGCCTATGACCCGGAAGGCCAGTGCACCACAGTGACCGACCCGCTGGGCAAGCTCTGGAACTACTACTACGACGAGAACGGTCAGCTGACCGACCTTGAAACGCCGGCGGGCGGTGGGCTGCCGCAGCATTTCGAATACGACGAGCAGGGCAACGTCACGTCGGTCACGAATGGCGCTGACGAAACCACCCGCATGACCTATGACGCCAATGGCAACCAGGTTTCGGTTGTTGACGCCATGGGGCAGGTGACCCGCCGGCTCTTTGACCCGGTGAGCAACAAGCTGCTGTCCGAGACGGTATCGCTCCTTACCACCCCCCACATCTTCCCCATGGGGGAGGCGGAGGTTGCTGGCAACACCTTCGTCAAGACGGATGATGATGACTGGGAGGCTGGTTTCCAGAGCAGCCGTGGTTTGTCAGGCGGCGCGGCTCTCAGCTTCAAGGCCAGCGGTGAAGGCGCGCGGGTGGGCCTGAGCGTCACGCCCCGCGGGCAAGATCGCGAGGGCGTGGAGTATGGGTTCGAGGTCAGCTACGACCCTTGGGCCGAAGTTCTTTATGTCAACTTCATCGTGGCCGGTCAGACAGTCTGGGGTGGCGTGGAGGGCGCAGCGAGCGACCTGCTGACTGTCAGCTATAGCGATGGCGTGGTCAGCTACCTCGTGAACGGCACTGTCGTCCACAGCGAGGCGGTTCAGATCGACGAGCCCCTGTATGCCGATGCGCGGCTGCAATACAAGGGCTCGACGATTTCCGATGTCAGCTTCGGTGCGCCTGGTGCCGGCGAGGCGGTGCCGTTGATCGTGGAGAACCAGGTCAGCACCACGCCAGAAGGTTCCATCCGCAAGACCAGTGGCGCCAATGACGTCTGGACAGCGTCGGCGCACAGCCTGACGGGATACACAAGTGGCGCCCAGGTCAGCTTCAAGCCTGCCCAGGATGACAAGGCCTTTGCGCTGGGCCTGAACGCGGACCCCCAGGCCACAGGTTCCCTTGCCAACCTTGATTACGCGTTCTATTGCGAAGCAGATGGCACGCTGTACGCGTACGAGAGCGGAAAGCTCATCAACTTCCTGCCGTCCGGCGCGCCCACCGCCTATTCGGCAGGCGACCTGCTGCAAGTCATCTACGACGGCACGAACATTCAGTACGTTCAGAACGGCCATGTTCTGCTTCAGAAGCAAGTGACCGTATCGGGAGCCTTGTACCTGGACTCTGCGTTTGGATACCTTGGCGCGCAAGCCGACCAAGTGCAATTCGGGCACGCAGCGCTCACCACGGTCGCTGCGGCTGTTCTGCAGAGCAAGCCTCCCATCGTCGGCGGCGCCGTCCACAAGACCGAAGGCACGGACGGTGAATGGGACACGGAAGTCCGGGGTCAGCAAGGCTATGAAGGCGATTTCACGCTGGCTTTCACCGTGGACGCGAGCAACAAGGCCTGCACGATCGGAATGGTCTCCGCCCGGAATCTGGGTGACACCGGCTACGCATACTATCCGGCAGGTGTTCTTCTTGAGTTTGGTGAAGATGGCTTTGTGAAGGTCAAGGCGAATGACCAGTACATCGAGCTCGATGCCCCCATCTCATATCAAGCAGGTGACAAGTTTGAGTTGGTTGGGAGTTATAGCGACGGCACGTTTGTTTCCATCTCCAAAAATGGGGACTGGGTGGCGGGTGCTTCCCTTTCGAATCAAGCGCTCTATCTCGATGCAGGATTCCGTGATGTAGGCGCCGGTTTCTCCGAGATCCAGATGGCGGCTACTCGCTCGCCAGAGCTGACAACCCACTACATATATTCCGACACCCATTCCAGTCAGCTGCGGTTCATCGTCACCCCCGAAGGGCGGGTGACTGAATACTTGTACGACGCACATGGGCAGCGGACCTCCGAAATCCTCTACCCCAAGCATTCCTTCTGGTACGGGCTTTCGGATGCGCCCACCGAGGCGGATGTGCTGGACCTGGTCAAGGACTGGAGCAACGAGCCCGGCACTTCGCGCACTGATTATTCGTATGACGCCCGCGGCCTGCTGAGGTCCAAGACACAATACACCAGCACGGTTTCCGTGCTGGTTCCGGAGCCCGATCCCGAGAGCGGAGATGACACTGACGCGCAGGACGCGCTGGAGCTCAACAGCATCGGCCAGGGCGCCATCGAGACCCGCTATGTCTACGATCCCCATGGCCGCCTGATCCAGACCATCCAGGCCGAAGGCGGGGCTGGCGATCAGTCGGGCCTGGCGTCCACCACCTATGCCTACGACGGGCTAGGCCGCTTGTTGTCCGTCATGGATCCGGTGGGGGTGGTCACGACCACCGTTTACAGCGACAGCGTGCAAAAAGTGGTCACCAGCTACCAGGGCGGCGCCTATGCGACCTCGCTGTACGACAAGGCAGGCCGGCTCGTAAGCCATGCGCGCAGCGGCGCCGGTGCCACGACCTATGCCTACGATGCGGCCGGCCACCAGATCATGCGCACCGATCCCACAGGCGTGCGGGCCTTCTGGGTTTACGACGACCTGGGTCGGCAGGTGGCCACCGTGGATGGCAACGGCACTTTGGTCGAGACAATCTACGACCGGGCGGGCCGGGTGGCCAAGACCGCCACGTATGCCACTGCCGTCAATCTATCGCTGCTGGTCAACGGCAGTGGGGCAGCGCTGAATCCGAAGCTCAGCGCCTTGCGACCGGCTGGAAATCAGGCTGATTTGCTGCACTGGAACTACTACGACGATGCCGGCCGGCTGGCCTATGAGGTGGCTGACAACGGGGCGCTGACCCAATATAACTACGACGGCGCAGGGCGTTTGGTCGAAAAGGTTCAGTATGGCACCCCAATTGCCACTTCCAAGCTGAATATTTTTGAGCTTTCATACGAGAGCATTACCGAAGCTTGGAGCGAGCCTGAAGCGGTTGTACCGGTGTTTTCGGTAAATTTGGGAGCGCCACCTGATCGTTTTGAGCGCTACTTCTATGACGAAGACGGTCTTTTGATCGGGCAAATTGGGGCGGATGGCGCTGTGACGCAATACGACCACGATGCCGCAGGGCGGCTGGTCAAGCAGACGCAGTACTACTATCCGGCTAGCACTTGGTATAATCACGCCGAGAATGTCTCTTGGGATGTTTTAGTGGGGTGGGAGGTGTGGCCTTCTTCCCTGGACCAGGTGATCTCGTATTTCTATGATGGCAGCGGCGCGCGCACGGGTGAACTGGATGGCGAAGGCTACCTGACCCGAAATGAATACAACGGGCGTGGGCAGCTGAGGGCGCAAACTCGGTACAGCACCCCATTGGACAGATTTACCTCGAGTTGGAGCTCCAATCTCGATGACCTCATCCTGAGCATTCGGCCAGATGGTGTGGACACCCTGGCAGCCGATGATCGCCGCACGGCCTACTACTACAACCTCGACGGCACGCTGAGCCAGACCGTGAACTTCGAGGGCACAGTCACGGCCTACCAATATGACCAGGCCAAGCGCGTCACCAGCACCACCGAAGGCCTGGGCCTGGCCGAGAGCCTGACGTCGAACACGGAATACGACGCCTGGGGCAACAAGCTGGTGGAATACACCAGCAGAGGGGCAGAAATCGATGGCCGCACGACCTATGCATACGATGCGGCCGGGCGCCAGATCCGGGCCACCGATGCTGCCGGCCGCGCGACTCTTTATTTCTACGATGTCGATGGCCATCTCAGCTACACCGTCAACCCGCTGGGCGAGGTGCAGGGGAACCAGTACAACCATCTCGGCCAGCTGACGGCCTCGACTCAATACGGCACGACCATCCCGCTTGCCGGCCTGTCCGGCGGTCTGGTGAACACCACGCTGACCAACGCCATCGCGGCCCGATCCGACAAGACCAAGGACAGTACCACCACCTTCGCTTACGATGGCAGTGGCCAGCTGTCCAAGATCACCACGGCCGACAAGGCCGTCACCGAGAATTTCTACAACACGTACGGCGAGTTGGCGAAGCAGCTCGTGCCTTGGCAAAGCGCCGGTGCCATCAACACCAACAAGCGCGAGGAAGACTTTGAATACGATCTTCGCGGAAATCTGACGTCGCACTCGGAGCAGGGGCCAGTCTCCGGAGAAAGTCTCTTCGAGAGTTTCGACTATGACCCATTTGGACAGCTGGTTGATCATCAGGGTTTTGCGGGCAATGACTGGCAGTCCCTTTCGCGTGACAGAGCCGGTCGCGTGATCTCGACATCGTCGGGCAATGGCAATTCATATGTGAGCTATGACATCTTCGGTCAGGTCTTGACGCAGGTGGACGCGAAGGGGCTGGTTACCGAATACAGCTACGACGCTGCCACCCGAACCGTTTCGATGGACTCTCCCGAAGGTGTGGTTGTCAAGAGCACCCATGACGCTCACGGCTGGATCACCAGCGTTGTCGATGGCAATGGCGTTCAGACGGACCATCAATATGATCTCGCCGGGCGCTTGGTCGGTTCCTCGGTTGCGGGAGTAGCGCAAGAGGCGCGCCAATACGATGCCGTGGGCAACCTACTCAGCATCACGGATGCGGCTGGCATAAGCACCACATACACCTACGATGCGGTGAGCCGCTTGCTCACGCGCACCGTTGAACCAACGGATGCGACGGACAACGACACGGAACTCAATCTCACGACCCGTTGGGAATACGACGGGAAGGGGCAGGCCTGGAGGGTGACAGATGCGCGCGGCGTGGTCACCCAATATGCTTTTGACCTGATGGGCAACACCACCAGCCAGACCGTGGACGTGGGTGGCCTGGCCCTGAAGACAGACTGGGCCTACGACGCCGGCGGGCGAGTGCTGCAGGTCACCGATCCGCGCCGCATCGTTACCAAGTACGCCTATGACGAACTGGGCCGCCGCATCTCCGAAAGCGTGGACCCGGCCGGGCTGAACCTCACCCGCACCTATGCCTATGATGGCGATGTCAAGCCCAGAGTTGCCATCGATCCCAACGGCAATGCGGTCCAGTATGAATATGACCAGTTTGGCAACGTCGCCGCGATCACCAACCTCGCCGATGGAGAGGTCACGGAACTGACCTACGACGAAGACGGGCGCCTTGTTGAGAAGCGCGTGTATCTTGAGCCCCGCGAGGTACTTGGTCTCACCTTTACTGGGGAAGCAGGGGGCGCCGGTTCCCTGCCCTACGCTGCAACCCGTTATCAGTACAACGCCGACGGCCGCCTGGCGTATGTGATCGACCCGTCCGGTGCCGTCACGCACAACGAATACGACGGCAATGGCAACGTTGTACGCATCACCCAGTTCGCCAACCGGATTGGCAGTGCGGACGCGCCGGAGAACGTTCAGGCCGATCCAGCGCTAGATCGGGTCACGCGCATCGAATACGACATCTTCAATCGGGAAACCTACCGAGCGGACGGCGCTGGTGTGGTGACGCACAGCGAATACGACGCGAACGGCAATGTGGTCAAACGTACGCGGTACGTGAACACCGTGGCGGCAAACCAGGCCCCAGACACAGTGCTGGCGTCCTCTGGTGACCGGGTGGAGCGATTCGAATACGACGCGGCCAACCGCCTGACGTGGTCCTCAGATGCGGCCGATCTGGTGACGCACACCGCGTACGACGCTGGCGGCAATGTGCTGAGCGTCACGCGCTACGGCACGCCAGCGACGGCCCTGCTGGCGCAGGGCAGGCGCATCAGCGAGGTGGCGGGTGATCCGGCCACGGATCTCGTGCAGACCTACACCTACGACAAGGCCGGCCGCCAGGTTTATGCGGTGGACCCGCAAGGCATCGTCACCAAGAACGAGTACGACGCCGACGGCAACCTCACCGCGGTGCGCTGGTACGCCACGCCCATCACCGACCGCGCCAATCCGCAGAACGTTGCGCTCGACAGCGTCAATGATCGCGCCGATCTGTATGTCTACGACAAAGCCAACCGTGTAACCAAGCACACTGACGCGCTGAGCCAGGTCGAGACCTACACCTACGACGCGGCGGGCAACAAGACCGGCTTCGTCGACAAGACCGGCAAGGCCTGGGGCTACACCTACGACCCGCTGGGCCGGCAGTTGTCCGAGACCTCACCTGCCTTCAGGCCGGATGGTGCGGCCAGCGCCGTCACCGTCACGCACTCGGTGAGCTACAACGGCCTGGGTCAGGTCCTGACCAGCACCGACGAACTGGGCAAGGTCACCTCCTACAGCTACAACCTGGTGGACGACAGCGTCACGGTGACCTCGCCGGAAGGCGTGACGGTCACCACCACGCACAACGCGTTCGGTCAGGTGAGTTCGATCAAGGATGGCAATGGCGCCATCACCGCCTACACCTATGACCTGGACGGCCGGCTGGTCGAAACGCGGGTCAACGGCACCCTGGTGGAACACCGCGACTATGACGCGGTGGGCAACCTGCTGGACACGGTTGATGGTCGCGGCGTGCGCACGGTCTACACCTATGACGCGGCCAACCATGTGCTCACTCGCACAGTCGACCCCACGGACGCTGACGCGGGTGTGGAACTGAACCAGGTCACGCGCTGGGAGTACAACGCCCAAGGGCGCGCGTGGCGGGTGACGGACCCGCGCGGGATCATCACCGTCTACGAATTCGATCTGGTGGGCCACCAGATGAAGCAGACCGTGGACCCGCAGGGCCTGGCGCAGGTCACCGATTGGACCTACGACAAGGAAGGCCGCGTCCTCACCGTCACCGACCCGAACCGGGTGGTGACGACCTACACCTACGACAAGCTGGGCCGGCGCACTGCGGAGGCGCGTGACCCAGGTGGGTTGAACATCACCCACAGCTACGCCTACGACAAGCTTGATCGCCTCACGTCGGAAACTGATCCGCGCGGAAAGGTCACCCAATACCGATATGACGCTGCCGGCCATCTGGCCTACACCATTGCGCCCGGTGGCGCGGTGACTGGCCTGGTGTACGACAAGGCCGGCCGTGTCGTGCAGCAGCGTCGATATGCGAGCAAGTGGGCAGGCGGTGGCGCGCCGGACGCCGCCACCCTGGATGCCAGCTTCCGCGACTCGCCGCTGCAGGCGCAAGACGAAGTCACCCGCTACGAATACGACGAGGATGGGCGCTTGGCCTACACCGCGGACGCATTCGGTGCGGTGACCTACAACGAGTACGACGGCAACGGCAATGTGGTGCGCATCACGCGCTACGCGAAGACCATCGGCCCGCAGGCCAAGCCCCACGAGCGCACGGCCAGCAGCGAGGACCTGGTCACCCGCATTGCGTATGACGCCTTCAATCGCGAGACCTACCGTGCCGACCCCTCGGGTGCGGTGACGGGCACCGAATACGACGTCAACGGCAACGTCGCCAAGCGCACCCACTACACCAAGACCATCACGGCCAGCCAAAAGCCCAGCGACGCGTCGGCCTCTGCGACGGATCGGGTCGAGCGCTTTGAGTACGACGCGGCCAATCGCCTGACCTGGTCTTCAGACGGTGCCGACGCCGTCACCCACACCGAATACGATGCCGACGGCAACGTGGTCCAGGTGACCCGCTACGCCACCGTGGCCACCGCCGTGCTGGCAGCCGGCAAGAAGATCAGCGACGTGGCCGCGGACCCGGCGCATGACCGGGTCCAGACCTACACCTACGACAAGGCCAATCGCCAGGAATATGCGATCGATCCACTGGGCGCGCTGAGCTACACCCAGTACGACGCCAACGGCAACGTCAAGTCCGTCCGTCAATACCTCCAGGCCTGCGCCGATCGCAGCCAGCCCTGGCTGACCGCCCGGAACGACGCCAGCGATCGCATCGAATCCTTCGACTACGACAACGCGAACCGCCTCAAGGTCCACACGGACGCGCTGGGATCCACCGAAAAATACGATTACGACGCGGCTGGCAACAAGCTTCACTTCACCAACAAGAAGGGCGACGTCTGGACTTACACCTATGACGCCATGGGGCGGGTGCTGACCGAGCTGGCGCCCGTGGTGAACCTGGCAACCGTGACGGCCACCTCTGGCAGCATCACGATCAAGTCCCAAGGTGACGCAGCGCTGAAGACCACTTACACCTACGACGTCTTCGGCAATCTCGCCACCCGCACCGAAGCCGCCGGCCGCGCCGAACAGCGGGTCACCAGCTACCAGTACGACACGCTGAACCGGCAGGTCAAGGTCATCTTCCCGCCGGTGTCCGTGTACTCGGAAACCTCGGCGGCCCTGGCCGCCAACCAAGGTGGTACGGCCCGCGCCGAACAGTCGGGTGTCAGCCCGTACACCCAGACCTGGTACGACGCCTTTGGCAATGCCGTGGCCTCGCGGGACCGGAGTGGCGGCTACAGCTTCAAGGTCTACGACGGCGCGGGCCGGCTGCATGCCGATGTTGATGCGCTGGGCTACATCACCGAATACGTTCGGGATGCGCTCGGCAACATCACGATGCAGCACCAGTACTACTTTGCATCGGACACGCTGGCGGCCTTCGTGCCCACGGACGCGCACCCCGCGCCCACGCCGACCGAGCTGAGCAACATCGTGCACACGGCGGATTTCCCGACCTCGTCGGACCGCCTGCTGCAGATGCACTACGACGAAGCGGGTCGGGTGATCAACGTGATCACGCCTTCGATCTTCTACTACAACAGCATCAGCGGCAGCAGCTACACCACCAATGGCCAGACCAACACCATCTACAACGCCTTTGGCGAAGTGGTGGAGGTGGACCGCCTGGCCGACGTGCAGCAGTCCGCCGATGGCGCGCACAACGTCTACCAGAGCAGCTACACCTACTACGACCAGACCGGCCGCAAGACGGCCACAGTGGACGAGGGCGGATTCCTCACGACCTTTGATCACGACCCCTTCGGCCATCTGACCGGGCAACACGAGTACAAGAATCCTGTTGTGGCCGATGTCTCCGGCCATGCCGCAGCCGTGGCCGACCCCATTCAGGACCGATACACCGGCTGGTCCTGGGACAAGCTGGACCGCAAGACCTCCGAGACCCTCTATGGCGTGGCGGTGTATGGCAAGGAGAATCCGCAGGCCTTGGTCACGCGCTATGAGTACGACGTCCTTGGCAACCTGACCTTCACGACGGATGCCGCCGGAGGCGTCACCCGCAGTTTCTACGACGCGCTGGGCCGTGTCACCGGTATTCTGCAGCCCGCCAGAAGCAGCACGCCGAATGGTGCGACGATCACGCCCTACATTGCCTTTGTGCGCGACGCCTACGGCAACGTGGTGAAGCAGACGACGTTTGCCGGCAATCCTGTGAGCGTGACGGGCACCAGCGTGGTGACCGCTTCCAGCGCCGACGACCGTGTCGAATACATGTGGTACGACACCTCCGGCAACCTGCTGCAGAAGCAGGATGCGCTGGGTTATCAGCACTATTCGAGCTACACCATCGACGGCAAGGTGGCCAAGACCTGGCAGATGGTCACGGACTACAACCCGCTGGATGGCACCGGCACCACCAGCCAGAGCGCGGTGTACACGGCCTATGTCTATGACAAGCTGGGCCGCCTGGTCCAGACCATCATGCCCAGCGCCCTCTCGGGCCAGTCGATGGTGTCCGACCTCTACTACAACGCATTCGGAGAGGTGGGTGCGCGGGGGCAGAACGGCGTCAAGTTCGAATACTTCGCCTACGACAACGCCGGCCGGCTGGTGAAGTCCAACACCGGAGATGGCTATCCCCATTTCTACCTCTACGACATGCTCGGCCGGCAGACCTCGGAGATCTCCAACAACGGGCTGGCCAGCGGCAGCAACGTGGACATTCCGCAGACTGCCCAGGACGCCGCCAGCCTCACCAACACCCGGCGCATCAACATCAAGTACGACGCGCTGGGTTTTGTCGTCGAACGCCAAGAAGCGGTCAGGCAGACCGATGTTGTCGCTGCGGCCCTGAGTGTTTCCGCCCCTGCTGTAAGTATCGCGTCACAAATCGGTGCCACAGGCACCGAGTGGCACGGCGACGGCGAAAACGCAGATACATTCATGGGCTATGGGTGGGTCGGGGATAATCAGGTTTCGCTTTCCTGGCCCAGCACACTTGGTCTGGGGGCCGGAGATGTCAAAGTTGATTTGCAATACTCCACGCAGGCAGTAGAACTCATCGCCCCAGGTACCCCTGACAGCGATGGCCCGGGATCGCCCCCTTATGTTTGGTATTCATTGCCTTCAGTGATACGAGGGCAAAGCCAAATTTTCTCTGCAGCAACCGCAGCTGCCGGGGCCGTTTTTTCATGGTCTGACAACTCGGACGGCGACCATCTGAACAACCCTGGGGGAATCGGGACTGTGTTGCGTGTTGTTGTCTCCAAAAAAGACAACAACGGCAATTGGGTGCAGCTCTTTGACTATGGTCCTAATGGGAGCATGGCGTTTGGCTCTCCGGGCACGCAAATTAGCATTGGCGTGCCTGTCGATTCGGCCGCAAGCACCACCTTCGAATACAAGCCAGTTGGGACTGAGAACTGGGTTTCGATTGCCCAATCAGCCTTTTACCAAATGGGTTCCAATCTGTGGGTGGACCTCAGTGCGCTGTCTGGCACCTTCGACTATCGTGTGTCGCTGACAGAGGATGGCGTTACCCAGTTGGCCAGTTCCGGGCAGTTCACGGCGAAGGTGAGTGGCAGCACGGGCGGATCGACCGCGGGTTCCAGCAATGCGCCGCGCCCCGTCATCCACTACCAATACGACCGTTGGGGCAATCTGCTCTCGCAGAGCGATGCGCGCAACGAAAACTGGATCACGACCTACAGCTACAACCAGCGCAACCAGATCGTTGCGCAGACCAAGCCGGACCCTGAATTCGGCACGCTGAACGGCGCGGGCGCGGCCACCAGCACCATCTACTACGACGAACTGGGCCGGCAGCGTGCCGTGCGAGATGCGCGGGGCTTCCTCAACGAGCAGCAATGGGACGCCAACGGCGACTTGGTCAAGGAGATCCACGCAGACGGTGGCATCGTCACCCACTTCTACGACGTGTTCGGACAGAAGGTGGACAGCGTGGACGCCGTGGGCAACCTGGCCGGCGTGGGTAGCCTGGGCTATGCGCAGCACACCACCGTCTACGCCTACGACAAGCTCGGCCGGCAGACATCCACCACCTTCGGCAACTCGGTGAATGGCGCGGTCACGGTCTGGCGTTTCGACGAGACCCAGGACATCGCCCTTCAGATTACGGCGCTGAGGCAGGCCAACCTGACGGACACGGTGGACTACGACGAACTTGGCCGCAAGCGCCGGACCACCAACGGCAATGGCGAGAGCATCAGCTATCGCTATGACGCTGCCGGCAACGTCTACCAGACCATCAAGCCGCTGGACGTGGGCCGGCGTGTGGCCAGCAGCACCATCACCTACGTGACCGATGCCCTCACGGGCCGCACCACGAAGTCGGAAAAGGACGCCAACCAGAACACCGCCACGTGGACGACCGACTACTTCGGCAAGCTGGTTGGCCACAAGGACATTGCGGGTGCGGACTACACCTACCAGTACGACAGCGCGGGCCAGCTGGCACACCAGACCAGCACCGCTGGTATTCACGACTTTGGCCGGGACCTCACCTACACCTATGACGCCGCGGGCCAGCTGCTCAAGATCGCCGACAACAGCTTTGTTTCTGACGGTGTGAAGCTCGGCGAGTCCACGACCTATGCGTACGACCTGGCAGGTAACCGCGTGCGTGAGACCGTGGTGCGCAACGGGCAGACGTTCCAGGACAACCACCTGAGCTACGACACGCTGGGCCGGCTGGTGGACTCGGCGGACAACCGGGCACACCTGACGTACCAGTACGATGCGGTGGGCAACCGCACGCGGGTGACGACCCACGTGCTGGTGGCCGAGGTGAACGACGCGACCACCGAGACGGCCAAGGACCAGACGCGGTACTTCACCTATGACGCGATGAATCGCCAGCTCTCGGTGGACGCCGTGGACGCGGCGGGCAACATCGGCCAGTCCCAAGGCCACAGGCTGACGTACGACCTCAACGGCAACCGTGCCAGCGACACCTACTGGGGCACCAAGGTCATCGAGCACGTGTCCACCTACGACATCTACGACCCGGAGACCGGTGCGGTGGTGGGGCAGGACACCATCTACAGCTACAGCGGCCAGGAGGGCATGGTCTACGAGACCTATGCCTACGACAGCATGGGCCGGCTGCAGGAGGTCAAGCGAGACGACGTGCAGGTGGACCAGCGCCTGTACGACGGGGCGGGCCGTGTGGTGCAGTCAGGCCCGGTGGGCCTGAGGGACGGCTACTCGGACGTGCTCAACAAGAACCTCGCGCCTGACGACCAGACCGGCTTCGAGATCCGTCGCCAGCGTTACGACGCCAACGGCCAACTGCTGTTCCAGTACGCGCTCAAGACCAACGGCACCTCGCACAAGTACGACATCGTCTACACCGGCTACGGCCGAGATGGCACCTTGCTCGGCTACGACGCGATGGGCAACGTCAAGGCGTACGAATACCGAAACCTGGTGGGCGACGACTACACCAACACGACCCACGTCACCCTGGGCCGCTACGAAGGCTATGTCGAACTCAGCACCACGACCAGCAGCAGCAAGTTCGACACCGGCACGTCCAGGAACCAGTACGACGCCAACGGCAACCTGATCGGCGTGGACGACACCACCGAAGACACGCTGGACAAGAACGTCGTCAC
>NZ_JBYTAI010000016.1:0-146783 GCF_058788035.1 Ideonella sp. FW305-24
AGCCAGCCGCCGCCCAAGCCGCCGGAGATCGTGCGCATCGACGTCGACTTCGACGGCACGATAGGCTGGAACGGCGAGCTGGTGCCCACCAGGGCGGACCTGCAGGCGCGGCTGTACCGGCTGGCGCAGCTGCCAGACCAGCCCGAGGTGCACCTGCGGCCCAACAAGCTGGTGACTTACAAGCACGTCGCGATGGTGATGGCCGAGGCCCAGCGCCTGGGTGTCACCAAGATCGGCATCATCGGCAACGAGCAGTTCATGGACTGAGCGGCTTGCCGGCCGGTCTGCAATCAGAACTCTCACAACACTGCCCCATGACCTTCACCAAGGTCAGCCGGCAAGTCAGACCATCGGGGCTCATCCGTCAGCGGATCGAACCCCGATGGCGTTTCTGGCTCACACCCTTCATCGAGTTTTTTTCGAGATCCCCCAGGATCCCCTGTACACCATGACCAAGCTGCGCGTTCTTGCCGCCTCCCTGCTGATGGCAGGCTGCCTCTCCACCGCCTACGCCCAGGCGCTGCGCCCCGAAGTTGCCAAGCCGCTGCAACAGGCCGGCGACATGTTGAAGGCAGGCAAGGCCAAGGAAGCCCTGGCCAAGGTGCGTGACGCCGACAACGTCGCCAACAAGAACCCGAACGAGCAACTGATGGTGGACCGCATGCGCGGCGCCGCAGCCCAGCGCGCGGGCGACAACGCCACCGCCGCCCGCTCGTTTGAAGCCGCCATCGCCTCCGGCAAGCTCTCGCAGGCCGAGCAGGCGCAGATGGCCGAGTCGATCGCCTTTGCCTACTCGCAGCTGAAGGACAACGCCAAGGCTGGCCAATGGGCCCAGAAGGCTGTTTCGCTGGGCGGAAACAGCCCGCAGCTGAAGCAACTCCAGGCCTACCTGCAAGGCCAGAGCGGCGACTACGGCGCAATTGCCAAGGATGCCGCTGCTGCAGTGTCCGCCGCCGAGCAGGGCGGTCGCAAGCCCGACGAAGGTGACCTGCTGCGCCTGGCCGACGCCTACCAGCACACCAACAACGCCGCCGGCCAGAGCGCCGTGCTTGAGAAGCTGCTGGCCTACTACCCGAAGAAGGAATACTGGGCCGCCGCGCTGGGCCGCCTGCCGCGCAAGCCGGGCTTCTCGAATGACCGCTACTCGCTGGACCTGCTGCGCCTTCGCCTGGCCACCGGCAACCTGACCAAGGCCGACGACTACATGGAAATGGCCCAGCTCGCGCTGCAGGCCGGCTTCCCCAGCGAAGGCAAGATGGTGGTCGAGAAGGGCATTGCCGCTGGTGTGCTGGGCACCGGCCCGGAAGCCGCGCGTCACAAGCGCCTGGAAGACCTGGCCATCAAGTCGGAAGCCGAAGCCAAGGCCGGGCTGGACAAGGACGTCGCCGAAGCCAAGGATGGCAACGCGATGGTGCTGGTCGGCACCCAACTGGTGTCTTTCGGCCAGACCGACAAAGGCATTGCGCTGATCGAACAAGGCATTGCCAAGGACCAGCTGAAGCGGCCCGACGACGCCAAGCTTCGCCTGGGCCTGGCACTGCTGCACAGTGGCAAGAACAAGGCCAAGGCCACGCAGACGCTGCGCAGCGTGCAGGGCAACGACGGCGCAGCCGACATTGCCCGCCTGTGGGCCTTGCTCGGCACCGGCGCCTGACAACCGACGCGCGTAAATCATTGGGCCGGGCGGGTGGTGAACCGGCAAGCTTCTTGCCCATGAACACCCCCGCTCCGCTGCCTGATTTCCTGCAAGACCTCGGCCATGGCATCTACGCCGTGGACACCGGCTTCCAACGGCCGAATTTCGACGCTGCCTACCTGATGGTCGACGATGGCCGCGCCGCCTTCATCGACACCGGCACCGGCTACGCCGTGCCGCGCTTGCTGGCCTCGCTGCAGGCATTGGGCCTGTCACCCGCACGGGTCGACTGGGTCATTCCCACCCATGTGCACCTGGACCATGCCGGTGGCGCTGGCAGCCTGATGCAGCACCTGCCCAACGCGACCCTGCTGGTGCACCCACGCGGGCTGCGCCACATGCTCGACCCCAGCGCGCTGTACCAGGGCGCACTCGCCGTCTACGGCCAGGCCGAGATGGACCGTTCCTACGGCCAGCTGGTGCCGGTGCCGGCCGAACGCGCCCGGCCCAGCTCGGACGGCCAGACCATCACGCTGGGCCGCCGCGCGCTGACGCTGATCGACACACCCGGCCACGCCCGCCACCACCATTGCATCTGGGACCCGGTCTCGCGCGGCTGGTTCACCGGCGACAGCTTCGGCCTGTCCTACCGGGAGCTGGATGTGAACGGCAAACCGTGGATCCTGCCGACCACCACGCCGGTGCAGTTCGAGCCCGACCCTGCTCGCGCGACGATCCACAGGCTGATGGCCGCGCAACCCGAGCGCGTCTACCTGACCCACTATGGCGCGCTGAGCCCGGTGGCACCGCTGGCCGAAGCGCTGCTGCGCCTGCTGGACGAGGTCGAAGCGCTGGGCCTGGCGCTGCGCCAGCATCCTGAAAGACATGCCGCGCTGAGCAACGCCCTGCTCGCGCTCTACCAGCGCGACCTGCGCGCCGCTGGCAGCACGCTGCCGGCCGAACGCGTGGCCGATTTGCTGGCGCTGGACGTGGAGCTGAATGCGCAAGGCATGGCCTGCTGGCTGGACCGGCTACCCGCCTGAGGCAGGCTTGCAGGCCTTCTGGCCTGCGCTATCGTCAGGCCCGCGCCCCACAACGCCAGCCTGCCATCGCCATGTACCAGCCTCGCCACTTCGAACAGAACGCGCCCGAACAACTCGCTGCGCTGATGCAGGCCCACCCGCTGGCGATGCTGATGCACACCGATGCCAATGGAGAGCTACAGGCCGACCCGGTGCCGCTGCTGTGGCAACCAAGCCAAACACCCGGCACCGGTTGGCTGACCGGCCATGTGGCGCGCGCCAACCCGCTGTGGCAGGCAGCCGAAGGCCAATCCGTGCTGGCGGTGTTCCAGGGCCCGCAAGCCTATGTCTCACCGAACTGGTACGCCAGCAAGCAGACGGCCGGCGGCAAGGTGGTGCCAACCTGGAACTACGCGGTGGTTCAGGCCCGCGGGCGGCTGCAGACCTTCACCGAGCGCGAGCCCCTGCTTGCGCTGCTGCATGCCTTGACCGACACCCATGAAGCAAGCCAGCCACACCCCTGGTCAGTCGACGACGCGCCGGCGGACTACGTCGACAGCATGCTTAAAGCCATCGTCGGCTTTCGCATCGAGGTGACCCAATTGCAGGGCAAATGGAAAGTCAGCCAGAACCGGCCGGAGGCCGACCGGGCCGGCGTGGCGCAAGGCCTGGCTGCGCTGCCTGAAACACCTGCACAGGCCGCGGCCATGGCCAGGCTGGTGGCAGGCAACGCGCCCTGAATCAGCGCGCCAGCGCCGAAGCTTCTTGCGCCAGGCGCGTGATGCGCGCCCAGTCGCCGGCCTTCACCGCATCAGCCGGCGTCAGCCAGGAGCCACCGCAGACCTTGACGTTGGGCAGCGCCAGGAAATCGGGCGCGGTCTGCAGGCTGATGCCGCCGGTGGGGCAGAACACGACATCCGGAAACGGGCCGGCCAGGGCCTTCAGCATCGGAATGCCGCCGGCAGCGGTGGCAGGGAAGAACTTCAGGAAACGCAGGCCATCGGCCTGGGCCATCATCACTTCGCTGGCCGTCGCCACGCCTGGCAGCAAGGGCAGCGAAAGTTCACGGCAGGCCGCGCCAACTTCCGGCGTGTAGCCCGGGCTGACCCCAAACACCGCGCCAGCCGCCTTGGCGGCACGCGCATCGTCCGCACTGCGGATGGTGCCAGCGCCGACGATCGCGCCCGGCACGGCCTTGACCATCGCCTCGATGGCCTGCAGCGCCACGGGGGTGCGCAAGGTCACCTCCAGCACCCGCACGCCACCGGCGACCAGGGCCTGCGCCAGCGGCACCGCATCGGCGAGGTTGTCGATCACGATCACCGGGATCACGGGGCCTTGGGCGGCGAGGTCCAGCGTGTTCATCATGGGGAAATCTCCTCTGGGGGACAGGTTCTGGAATGCAATGAGGACGGTGGCTTCACAGCCAGGTGCAGGCGCCCTCTTCGGCCGTGCGCACATTGCGCCGCATGCCGGCGAACAGCTCGCGGCCGAGGTCATGGGCGTGCAGCTCGGCCAGAGCGTCGCTGCGCTTTGCGGGCACGCGCGCGGCCCACTCTTCGGCCGGCACCAGGGCCTCCAGCGTGCCGGTCACCGCGTCCAGGCGCAACAGGTCGCCGTCACGCACCTTGCCCAGCGGGCCACCGGCCAGCGCTTCGGGGCTGACGTGGATGGCGGCCGGTACCTTGCCGGACGCGCCGCTCATGCGGCCATCGGTCACCAGCGCAACCTGGAAGCCCTTGCCTTGCAAAACGGCCAGCGGCGGCGTGAGTTTGTGCAGTTCCGGCATGCCGTTGGCGTGCGGGCCCTGGAAGCGCACGACGGCGATCAGGTCGCGTTCCAGCACGCCATTCTTGAAGGCTTCCAGCAGCGCTTCCTGGCTGTCGAACACGACCGCGGGCGCCTCGATGATGTGCCTGTCTTCCGGCACGGCCGAGACCTTGATCACCGAGCGGCCCAGGTTGCCTGAGAGCAGCTTCAGGCCCCCGGTCGCGGAGAACGGGGATGCGACACCGCGCAGCACGGTCTCGTCTCCGCTGGTGGCCGGCAGTTCCTGCCAATGCAGGGCTCCGGCTTCATCCAGCAAGGGCAAGCGACCGGAGGCGGCCATGCCATCGGCGTCGACTGTCGGCACGTTGCCGTGCATCAAACCGGCCCGCACCAGCTCGCGGATCACGAACGCCGGACCACCGGCGGCCTGGAACTGGTTCACGTCGGCCGCGCCGTTCGGATAGACCCGCGCCAGCAGCGGGATCACGCCGGAGAGTTCGGAGAAGTCGGTCCAGTCGATCAGGATGCCGGCGGCGCGCGCTACGGCAACCCAGTGGATCAGGTGGTTGGTCGAGCCGCCAGTGGCCAGCAGCGCGATCATCGCGTTGACGATGCAGCGCTCGTCGACCTGGTGGCCGATCGGCAGTTCGCGCTGCCGCAGTGCCAGCACGCGGCTCACCGCGTCTTCGGTCAAGGCCTTGCGCAAGGGCGTGTTAGGCGGCACGAAGGCCGCGCCGGGCACGTGCAGGCCCATGGCTTCCAGCAGCATCTGGTTGGAGTTGGCGGTGCCGTAGAAAGTGCAGGTGCCGGGGCTGTGGTAAGCAGCCTGCTCGGCTTTCAACAACTCCGCGCGGCCCACCAGGCCTTGCGCCGCCTGCTCGCGCACCTTGGCCTTGTCGCTGTTGGACAAGCCCGAGCCCATTGGCCCGGCGGGCACGAAGACGCAAGGCAGGTGGCCGAAGTGCAGCGCGCCGATCAGCAGCCCCGGCACGATCTTGTCGCAGATGCCGAGCAGCAGTGCAGCGTCGAAGGTGTCGTGCGTCAACGCAATCGCGGTGCCCATCGCAATGGTGTCGCGCGAGAACAGCGACAGCTCCATGCCGGCATAACCTTGGGTCACGCCGTCGCACATCGCCGGCACGCCACCGGCGACCTGCGCACTGGCACCGAGTTTCATCGCGGTTTCGCGGATCAGCGCCGGGTAGCCTTCGTACGGCTGGTGCGCCGACAGCATGTCGTTGTACGAGGTGACGATGCCGATGTTGGGCGCCTTCTCGGCAACGATGCGCAGCTTCTCGTTGGCCGAGGCGCCGGCCACTGCATGCGCCACGTTGGCACAGCCAAGGCGGTCCACGCCACGTGGGCGCTTGCGCAAGGCGTCAATGCGGGCCAGGTAGGCGCCACGCAGCGCGGCACTGCGGTTGCGGATGCGGTCGGTGACGGCCGCGATGACAGGGTGCAGTGAAGTTTCAGAAGTCATGGGCTATTGGCTGATCCAGGACAGAAGAAGGATTGGCTGCGGGCCGTGCCTGGCGTGCAGGCCGAGTGGCGGCACCGATGTAACCTTGGTTTTGATTATCAAGTAACTTGATTACATGGTCAAACCAAGGCCCGCACATGCAGGTCACCAGCAGCATGCATCGCGAGCGCGTGAGGATGCGGTTTCCATGCCCGCGACGCGGGCAATGCGGGCTGGCCTCAGCCTCTCAGCCTGCTGCGAGGTTGGAGCGCCAGCGGGCCCGCAGGCTGGCCAAGTCAGCCTCGGTGTCCATGTCCTGCAACACGCCTGGGTCATCGACATCGACCGGATGGGCCGGATAACGCGCCACCAGCCGGCGGGCGCCCTCTTCGCCACTGAGGCGCATCAGCTCGGAAAACAGCTCCGCGCCAAAGCCGACCGGATGGCCGCGCTGCCCGCGCAACTGAGCATAGGCCACGGCATGGTGAGACAGCGCGTTGGCCACGGCGAGCAGGGTGAGCGGCTGCACCAAGGGCATGTCGGCCGGCAGCATCAGCCAGCCGGCCGCGCCTGAGCGTGCGGCCACACCGGCGGCAATCGAGTCGCCCATCCCGCCAGGCGCCGGGCCGGTGCCGTGGCCCAGCACCACCACGTCGCGTTTCGCCACCAGGCCGGCGGCCTCGTCAGCAAAGGCAGGCGTGGTCACCACGACCACCGGCAGCCCGGTGGCAATCGCGTTGCGCACCGTGTGGCTGAGGATGGAGTGGCTGCCCAGCGGCTCGGCCAACTTGTGGCGCGGCCCCAGGTAACGGGAACCGCGGCCGGCGCCCAGCACCACCACGGCAGGAAGGGATTTCATGACGGAAAGAGGGGCGACTTTGCCCAACAAGAACGAGCCCAAGGATGAAAGCCTTGCAGCCCCCAGGCCAGTGGGAGCTTCACTTAAGGCCTCACCCTAGCGCAGACAGGCGATTTGCGGAATCGGCCATTGGAAACATGGCCACGCATACACTTTGCCGATGAGTGATCTCGCCAAATTGCGCAAGAGTTACGAGCTTGCCGAATTCGATGAAGACCAGGCCGCCGACGCGCCGCTGCCGCAGTTCCAGCAATGGCTGCAAGCCGCGCTGGACGGGGGCGTGCCCGAGCCGAACGCGATGACGCTGGCAACGGTGGGCGCTGATGGCAGGCCGTCGACCCGCATCGTGCTGATCAAGGGCGCCGACCCGCGCGGGCTGGTCTGGTTCACCAACTACGACAGCCGCAAGGGCCAGGAACTGGCACTGCACCCGTTTGCCGCGCTGCAGTTCCACTGGGTGGCGCAAGAGCGCGTGGTGCGCGTTGAAGGCCGGGTCGAGAAGGTCAGCGCCGAAGAGTCGGACGCCTATTTCCAGTCCCGGCCGCTGGACTCGCGCCTGGGTGCCTGGGCTTCGCCACAAAGTCAGGTGATCAGCTCACGCGCGGTGCTGGTGGCCAACGCCGCCAAGGCTGCGCTGAGCCACGGCCTGCAGCCCGCGCGGCCACCCCACTGGGGCGGCTACCGCCTGGTGCCGGACTGCTGGGAGTTCTGGCAGGGCCGCAAGTCGCGCCTGCATGACCGCCTGCGATACAGGATGGTCGACGGCCAGTGGCTGCGCGAACGCCTCGCACCCTAGGAATGGGGCACCCGGTCTCGCGGGATACGCGAGACCACCCGCCGGGCGGGTGCGCAGGCCGCTTGGGGCGGCCCGGCGCTGGCCTGCGCCGCCCCACGATCAGAACCTGACGCGCACCCCCGCCGAGGCTGAACGGCCCGGCAGCGGCGCCAACTCGCGCATGGTCTGGATCGAGCTGGCGCTGTAGGCCAGGGTGTTGCCCAGGTTGTCCAGCTTCAGGAACCACAACGCGTCGGTGTTGGCACCCCATGCCTGCTTGTAGCTGGCCGACAGGCTGAGCAGCGTGTAGCCGGGCGTGCGCACATCGCTCGCCGGCACCCGGTTCTGCTCGACCGCATGGCGAACCTGGGCGCCAAGCTGCCAGTTGCCCTGGTTGGCGTCCAGGCCCAGCGTCACGCGCAGCGGTGCGATGCGCGGCAGCGCCTCGCCGGTGTCGCGGTTTTCGCCGCGCGTCATGTCCAGGCCGCTGCTCAGGTCCAGCTGCCAGCCACCCAGCCGGGCAAAACGCGTGTGGCCTTCGAGCTCCACACCCCAGAGCTGCGCCCGCACGCCGCGAAACACGTACTCAGGCGAATCGCCACCGGGTTCGCCAGCCTCGTCCACCTGTCGGCCCGAGGCTTCCAGCGAGATGAAGTTGGCAAAGCGCATGCCGAACAGTTGCAGGCTCGCGCTGTCTGCCCCCTGGGCCCAGTTCAGGCCCAGGTCGGCATGCGTGCTGCGCTCCAGGCCCAGGTCGGCATTGCCACGCTCATAGGAAGCGGTGGCCACGTGCAGGCCGTTGGCGAACAGCTCGTAATAAGCCGGTGCGCGCTGGGTGTTGCCAAACGACGCGCTGACAGACCATTGCGAAGCGAGCGGCCATGTGCCGGACACCGAGGCACTCAGCGGCGTGAAGTCGCGGTTGGTGGCCGCACCGAAGCGCTTGCCCAACTGACCCTCGGCATCCGGTTGATCGCCCTCGGAATGCACGGTGGCGCGCTCGGCGCGCAGGCCCAGGCTGAGCTTGCCGCCCAAGGCATTCAGTTCCTCCAGCGCGAACAGCGCGGCATTGCGGCTGCGGGTGTTGGGCACAAAAGCCTCCTCGCCCAGCGCCGAGAAGTCCAGCGTTTCGGCCTGCAGGCCGATCACGCCCTGCGCCCCGTTGCCAAACAGGCCGCGGTGGCGCGCCTCCAGCCGCAGGTCGTTGCCACTGCTGTCGAACGTGGTGCCCACTTCGCCTGTGCCTTCGACTTCCTGGTGGCGGTAGTCGGTGTGGCCGTAGCGGAAGCTGAGCTGCTCGAAACCCAGCGCGTCAAGCTCATGTGCGCCGGCCAGGCTGAAGCGGTCACGTTTCATGTGAATGGTCACGTCTGGCTCGACGGTCACGCCATAGACATTGCGGTAGGTGTCCAGCGAGGCGCCCAGGTAGCCAGCAGCGTCGGCGTAAGACGCGCCGATGGCCCCGCCTTCTGTCTCGGCAGCGGAATTGCGCACCCTGGTGCTCGGCTCGCCTGCCTCGCCGTCTTCCACCGGCGTGAAACGCGGCACGCGCAAGTCGTCGGTCTTGCGCTTGAAGCCATCCAGGTGCCAGTTGAAGCCGCCCTGCCCGCCTTCCAGCAGGCCGGAAGCGGACTTCTCGCTCGCGGCGCCACCAGCGCGCAGTTCGACCCTGCCGCCCAGCCCGTCCAGCGCGGTGGCGGGAATGCGGTTGTCGATGGTGTTGACCACGCCGCCGGTGGCATTGCCACCGTACAGCAGCGAGGCCGGGCCACGCAGGACTTCGACACGTTCAACCACCAGTGGGTCCAGCGCCACCGCATGGTCGAAGCTCAGGTTGGATGCGTCGACCGAGGCACCGGCGTTGTCCAGCAGGCGAACGCGGTCCCCGTCCAGCCCGCGGATGGTGGGCCGGTTGCTGTTCGGGCCGTACCAGCTGGAAGACACACCGGGCAGGCCGTCCAGCGTTTCGCCCAGCGTCGGCGCCAGTCGCAGCGTGAGTTTGTCGCCTGTCAAGACGCTGGCGGCCTGGGCCGGGTCGCCACCCAGCGGGTTGCCGGTGATCACGACCTGGGTGGGGGCGCCGGCAGCGGCGGTGCCAGCCTGGTTTGGCGCAGCTGCCGTCACGGTTTGGGCCTGGGCCGCGGCGGAGAGTGCCGCCAAGGCCAGCAGCGCGGCATGGTGCAGCCGGGCCAGCGGCCAGGCGTGTGGCGACTGCTGTCGCGCGAGATGGGAGGAAGAGGAAGCAACAAGGGAAGTGGGCAGCAACATTGGAAATCCAGGGCCCGCCCCACCAGACCCGCGCGAGGCGATGGTGACGGGCAAGTCAAATCGGGTGCACGCGGGGCGCGTGCAGGCGTCGGCTCAACGACTCGCCACCGAGCAGCGACGCACAGGCCAGGGCCTGCGGCAAGGCGCAGGTCGGCATGCGCATCGGCGATGCGTGGGCGGGGAACGGAGCGAAGGGGCTGGCGTCAGGCCAGCGAAGGGGGCGCGCGGGCCTGGTAGGGCCGCTCAAGCTGCCCGTGGAGGGCGACCGGGACCACCACCGCAAGCCGGGGCGGCCGCGGGCTTTCGGCTGGCAGCGCCAGCGTGACCTGGGGCAGCAGGTCGGCGTGCAGCAGTTGATCGAGCAGCTGGCAGTCGGCATGGCCGGCTGCGTGAGACCAGAGCGTTGCGCCAAGCGATTTGGCTTGTGGCGCGGCAATCGCCTTGGCGACAAGGGCTTGCCGTGCGGCACCTCGCGGCAAGCCGTTGCCGTGCTGCAGGCTGTGCAGCGTGCCCAGGGTCTGGGCGCACAGCAGCGCAAACGCCAGTGCCAGCGCCGCCGGCCAGCTCAGCCGGACCGACCTTGGCCAGAAGCGCCTGCGGGTCATCTGCAATCAGCCACGCACCAGGCGCGTGAAGCTGCGTCGGAACTTCTCGACCTTCGGTGCCACCACGTAGGCGCAATAGCCCTGCTCCGGGTGGTTGGCAAAGTAGTGCTGGTGATAGTCCTCGGCCGGCCAGTAGCGCTTCAAGGGCTGCAGCTCGGTGACCACCGGCTTGTCGGTCGCCTGCCGCACTTCTGCCAGCACCTCGCGGCAGACCGGCAACTGGGCTTCGTCGTTCACATAGATGCCGGAGCGGTACTGGGTGCCAACGTCATTGCCCTGGCGGTTCAGCGTGGTTGGGTCGTGGATCACGAAGAAGATTTCCAGCAGCTCGCGCAGGCTGACCTGGGCCGGGTCGAAGCGCAGCTGCACCACCTCGGCATGGCCGGTCGTGCCGGCGCAGACCTGCTCGTAGCTGGGATTGTCCACCTGCCCGTTGGCATAACCGGACTGCACGGACAGCACGCCCTGAACCTGTTCGTAAACGCCTTCCAGGCACCAGAAGCATCCCCCCGCTAGCGTGATCAGCTGGGGCGCGCTCGCATCGGCGTTTGCAGGCATGGTAGACAGGGGGGAAGAGGCAAAGGCAGCGGTCATGGCGGGTCCTGTGGTGGCGCAACGCGCGCATCCGAAGCGGTGCGGCAAAACCGGCGCAAGTTGCATTTTGACGGGCTGAGGGCCCGCCGTGCCGGCTCCCCCTTATCTGAAGCCGCTGGCGGCCGGTGCAAGCCCCGGTGCAGGCCGCCAGTGCGGCACCATGAGTGCGACCCCATGAGTGCGGCAAGAAAGTGCGGCCCACAAGTACGAAGACCTCCGGCCCGTTGCCGGCCCGGAGGTCTTGTGGACGGCATTCGCCATCCAGCGAGGATCGGGCGAGAAATGGGCCCGGGCCTCAAAGACGCCGCGATGGCGTCTTCATGAAGTACCTCAGTGAAGAGGCGGGTTCAGATTAGCGCCAAGGGGGCGTAAGCGCAAGCGCGTATCCCTGCACCGGTGCCACCCATTCGTTATTTCTTGCACAGCACCCGCGGCTGGCCGATGCTCAGAGGTTGAGCTGGTCGAACAAGGCCTTCATGCGGGTCTGAACCGCATCGTCCATCGCAATCACGCGGCCCCATTCGCGGCTGGTTTCGCCAGGCCACTTGTTGGTCGCGTCCAGCCCCATCTTGCCGCCCAGGCCGCTGACGGGCGAGGCGAAGTCCAGGTAGTCGATCGGCGTCTGCTCGACCAGCGTGGTGTCGCGCACCGGATCCATGCGGGTGGTGATGGCCCACATCACGTCCTGCCAGTTGCGGATGTCCACGTCATCGTCGGTCACCACGATGAACTTGGTGTACATGAACTGCCGCAGGAAGCTCCACAGGCCGAACATCAGCCGCTTGGCGTGACCGGGGTAGGCCTTGCGGATGGAGATCAGCGCCATGCGGTAGCTGCAACCCTCGGGCGGCAGGTAGAAGTCGACGATCTCTGGAAACTGCTTTTGCAGCAGCGGCACGAACACCTCGTTCAGCGCCACGCCCAGCACGGCCGGCTCGTCCGGCGGTTTGCCGGTGTAGGTCGAGTGATAGATCGGGTCGCGCCTGTGGGTGAGCCTATCAATGCGGAACACCGGAAACCAGTCCTGCTCGTTGTAGTAGCCGGTGTGGTCGCCATACGGGCCTTCGAGCGCATGCAGGTAGCCGCCGACTTCCTTGACGGGCACACCGTGCTCGCTGTGGCCGGTGAAGCCGGCGGGCGCGGTGGGAATGTGCCCTTCCAGCACCATCTCGGCCCGCGCCGGCACCTGCAGCTTCAGGTCGCCCTCGCCGACGCTGCTGTCGGCCAGCTCGGTGCGGCCACCACGCAGCAGGCCGGCGAACTGGTATTCGGACAGGCTGTCCGGCACGGGTGTCACGGCGCCCAGCGTGGTCGCCGGATCCGCACCGAGCGCGACGGCGATGGGGAACGGCTGGCCTGGGTTGACGCGCGCAAAGTCGCGGAAATCCAGCGCGCCGCCCCGGTGCGCCAGCCAGCGCATGATGACCTCGTTGCGGGCTATCACCTGCTGGCGGTAGATGCCCAGGTTCTGGCGCAAGCGAGGTTGCGGCACGTTGCGCGGCCCGCGGGTGATCACCAAGCCCCAGGTGATCAAGGGCGCGGCGTCACCAGGCCAGCAGAACTGGATCGGCCAGCGGCCCAGGTCCACCTCGGCGCCTTGCAGCACCACTTCCTGGCACGGCGGCGAGCCGACCTTGGCCGGCTTCATGTCCCAGACGGCCTTGGCCATGTCCCACAGCTTGCCGGCTTCCCTGAGGCTTTTAGGGGGGTCCGGCTCCTTCAGCGCGGCCAGCAGCCGGCCCACGTCGCGCAACTCGTCCACCGCTTCAGCGCCCATGCCCCAGGCCACGCGCTGCGGTGTACCGAACAGATTGGCGAGCACCGGCACGTTCGGTGCTGAATGCGGCGTTATCGAGGCAAAAGCAGGCTGCTCGAACAGCAATGCGGGGCCGCCAGCGCGCAGGACCTGGTCGGCCAAGGCCGTCATTTCGAGGTGCGGCGACACAGGCGCCTGCACCCGCTTGAGCGCACCGCGCGATTCCAAAGCGCCAATGAAGCCGCGAAGATCCCGGTATTTCATATTGTTTCGTTATAAGGACTTAAGTCCTTATGGTTGACTGGTTATTTCGCCTGCCTACAATCTGCTCCATCAACCAATCCAGGTTAGCCCGCGCCCTCGCCAAGAGGCGCCGCGACAAGGCAGCCGTTCGGTCAAGTTTGCGATGCTGGCGTGCACATATGCACCGGCCCGACTTGGCAATCGATTATCGCCACCCCCAGCATCCCTGATCGGCTTCCTGCCGCAGACGCTGCGACGCGTGGCGCCCGAGGAAAGGATGGACATGTCTGAACCTTCATGGTGGCAGCGCATGGCCGACGCAGGACGCCGCAGTGCTGGCGTGTTCCTGCGCGATGTGGGGCATGGCCTGCTGGAGGTCAGCCACAACGTTTTGGCCCTGGTGGGACTGCTGGTGCTTGCCGCCATTGTCTTCACGTTCAGCCGCGCTGACCTGCGCAGCGCGACCGAGCAACGCATGTACGACTGGCTGCAGGCGCGCAACACCGCGCGCAATGCACCGGCCGAAACGGATTTCGTGGCCATGCCGGACGACCCGGACGCCGGGAACCTGGCCCGCGCGCTTGCGATGGACCCGGCGGCGCTGAACCGCCAGCAGGCCGTGGTGACGACCTGGCTGTCGCGCCGCTACCGCGTGGCGCCGGAGCCTGTCGCCCGCCTGGTGCAGGAAGCGTGGCACGTCGGCCAGCGCGCGCAGCTGGACCCGACGCTGATCCTGGCGATCGTCGCGATCGAATCCAGCTTCAACCCCTTCGCGCAAAGCCCCGTGGGCGCGCAAGGGCTGATGCAGGTCATGACTGGCGTGCACAACCAGAAATACGAAGCCTTCGGCGGCAAGCTGACGGCTTTTGATCCGGTGACCAACCTGCGGGTGGGCGTGCAGGTGCTCAAGGAATGCATCTCCCGCGCCGGTGGGCTGGAAGCCGGCCTGCGTTTCTACGTGGGCGCGGGCAACCAGGAAGAAGACGGCGGTTATGCCGGCAAGGTGCTGGCTGAACAGCGTCACCTGCTGCGCGTGGCGGCTGGCCAGAGCGTGCCGGTGACGGTGCCGAATGCCGTGATGACCGCGGCCAACAATGCGCAGGCCCTGTCGGTCGCCCCAGGCGCGGTCACGCCGCTGGCACCTGCGCTGCCCGCTTCCATGCCCGCCGCGTCGCTGCCGGTTCATCCGGATGCCCCCGGGCCGTCTGCTGCGGCCGAGCCAGCAGTTGGCCGCGCGCAAGTCGCGCTGGCAAGTTGAGTCAAATTGGCCAAGGCCGGGGCGCGTCACTGAGCCGCCCGGGCTTGCCACCAAAACGAGGCGAGCCGCTACACTAGCGGCCGTGCTGCCCAGCGTTCATTGCGCGTTTGGCTGGACCTGTTTTCTCTCTTTCTCTTCTTCACGCGCGACTGGCGATAAGGTGCCCTCACAGGGCATCCCGAGGTGGATCACCACCGGGAAGCGCGGAGCGGCCCCAGGCCGCTTGCATCAGCCGTTCGCCTGGGCAACCCTCCTCCTGCAGCGCAAGCCGAAGTCGGCCTGCAGCGGGACGGCAGGGCTCATCCGCCCCCGATTGAAGGAATGCCTCCCATGTTCGACCGCTCCGAATCGACGATTGCCAAGGTCGATCCTGACCTGTGGGCCGCCATCCAGGCTGAAAACCTGCGCCAGGAAGAACACATCGAGCTGATCGCCTCGGAAAACTACACCTCGCCGGCCGTGATGGCCGCGCAAGGCTCGCAGCTGACCAACAAGTACGCCGAGGGCTACCCCGGCAAGCGCTATTACGGTGGCTGCGAAAACGTGGACGTGGTCGAGCAACTCGCCATCGACCGCGTCAAGCAGCTGTTTGGCGCCAACTTCGCCAACGTGCAGCCCAACTCCGGCTCGCAGGCCAACCAGGCCGTGTTCTTCGGACTGCTGCAGCCCGGCGACACCATCATGGGCATGAGCCTGGCCGAAGGCGGTCACCTGACGCACGGCATGCCGTTGAACATGAGCGGCAAGTGGTTCAAGGTCGTCAGCTATGGCCTGGATGCGCAGGAAGACATCGACTATGAAGCGATGGAACGCCAGGCCCGCGAACACAAGCCCAAGCTGATCATCGCCGGCGCGTCGGCCTTCGCGCTGCGCATCGACTTCGAGCGTTTCGCCAGGATCGCCAAGGAAATCGGCGCATATTTCATGGTCGACATGGCGCACTACGCCGGCCTGATCGCCGCAGGCGTCTACCCGAACCCGGTGCCGCATGCCGACGTGGTGACCTCCACCACCCACAAAAGCCTGCGCGGCCCGCGTGGCGGCATCATCCTGATGAACAGCGAAGAGGTCGCCAAGAAGATCAACTCGGCCATCTTCCCCGGCATTCAGGGCGGGCCGCTGATGCACGTGATCGCCGGCAAGGCTGTGGCCTTCAAGGAGGCGCTGGCGCCCGATTTCAAGGCCTACCAGGAACAGGTCGCCAAGAACGCCAAGGTGCTGGCCGACACGCTGATCGAGCGCGGCTTGCGCATCGTCTCCGGCCGCACCGAAAGCCATGTCATGCTCGTGGATCTGCGCCCCAAGGGCCTGACCGGCAAGGAAGCCGAAGCCATCCTCGGCGCGGCGCACATGACCTGCAACAAGAACGGCATCCCGAACGACCCGCAAAAGCCGATGGTCACCAGCGGCATCCGCTTGGGCACGCCGGCCATGACCACCCGCGGCTTCAAGGAAGACCAGGCCCGCCAGACCGCGCACCTGATCGCCGACGTGCTGGACAATCCACATGACCAAGCCAACCTGGCCCACGTGCGCGACAAGGTTGCTGCACTGACGCGTGACTTCCCGGTCTACCGTTGAAGCAGATGGCCACCCCACGCAGGTCAGCCACCAGGACCTGTTGACGAGTTGACGCCCCACGAGCCCGCGCCCAACAGCCGGGCTCGTTTTGCTTCCAGCCAGAGCACCCCCAAGAAAGAGCCCGCATGCGCTGCCCCTACTGCAGTCACACCGAAACCCAGGTCGCCGAAACCCGCGAATCCGACGAAGGGGACGTGGTGCGCCGCCGACGCAAATGCACCAGCTGCGACAAGCGCTTCACCACCTACGAACGCGCCGAAATCGCCCTCCCGGCGATCGTCAAGCGCAGCGGCGCCCGCGTGGAGTTCATGCCGGAGAAGCTGCGCGGCTCCATGCAACTGGCGCTGCGCAAGCGCCAGGTGAGCATCGAGCAAGTGGATGCGGCCATGGAGCGCATCCAGGAAAAGCTGCTCGCCAGCGGGCTGCGCGAAGTTCCCTCAACCCGCTTGGGCGAACTGGTGATGCGGGAATTGAAGCGCCTAGACAAGGTGGCCTACGTGCGCTTCGCTTCGGTTTACCGAAGCTTTGAGGATGTGGATGAGTTCAGCAGGTTGATCAAGGAGATTTGAAGCTCCCGCTGTGTTCATCGGAACGCAGCAAGCGCCTCACTGCCAACACTGGGCCGTCATGCCGTCGCCGCCTGATTGCCCTTTCTGGCCCGCTGCGGTTAAAGAGAGCGTGCCGCACGCGTCATCTGCCTGCGCCCCTTTCGGCTCTGCCAGCAGTCTGAAGTCTTGGGGCGAGGCAATGTCTGGGTCGAGCGTGATCTCGTAATAGGTCGCAGTGCCAGATTTTGGGGACTTGTTGACTCCCGCGTCCTCTAAATTGGCGCTGGTGTAATTGTTGTGAGCCGCGTAGTAGCGTTGCAGGTATTGCACAGCCTCGTTCATCACAGTTTCTGCATCGGCCCGCCGCCCCTTCCTCATCTGGCTGGTATAGCTTGGGTAGGCGATGGCAGCCAGGATGCCGATGATGGCCAATACGATCATCAATTCGATCAGGGTAAAGCCAGCCGACCGAGCCGCAGGCTCGGGGCGAGAGAAATGCGTCATGGTGCGGCTGCTCATTTGCAAACGTTGCTCGAACTCACGGGCTGGGTGCCGCAGGCTGAGGCGGGTTCATGATCTGACGCCACACACGGTCGGTGATCACCGATGTGCAGGTGTCGGTCTCAGACTTCTTATGAGTCACGCCGTCCGGGCACAAGCAACGTGCATCGCCTTGAGGATCATCCCAGGTACAGTGCGGACCCGGTACGCAGAGTTGCTGTGCTTGGTTGGTGGTGTTGACGATGACCACCAAGCAGCTGTCAGGGGGACACTGCGAATTGAGGTCGGGCAGGCAACGACTGGTCGAATACTCGTTCACCAGACCGGTCTGGTTCGTGAGCAATTTGTCCACGCCGTCCGCTAACGTCTGGTAGCCCCCAACGACCTCGTCGGAGCTGTCAACCTTCCCATCACCATTAGTATCGAAAGCCTGCGTCGTGATGGCAGCCCCGGTCACCCCATCCACCACGAAGTTGTAACCTGAACCCACCGTGGCTTCACAGGCTGCCGCCTGCACTGCCGGAACAATGGTGCTGAAATAGACGTAGTTCAGGATGGTTTGAGCCGGGTAGACCGTGCGCTGTCCCGCCTGAAGGTGAAGGTCGATGAACCAGCCCTTCTTCGTGGTCCAGTCCACCGGGTTACTGGAAATGGTGTAATAAGAAGTACCCGCATTGGCATCCGTCCCGGCCACTGGCGTGCTGTTAACCGTCTGCTCGATCAGCACACTGCGATAAGGGGCTGTCCCCCCGCTGGTCGAAGCCGCATAAAACGGGGATGCCACGGCGGCAGCCGACCCGTTGATCGCGGTGTCATCCCACACGCCGTAATAAGTCTGGACATCCGTGACCGCAGAATCGCTCGCGTCAATCAGGCGACCAGTACCAAAGGTCACTATGTAACCCTTGGAAACGTGCGGCACCACTGCGGGAGCCGCCACGATGGGTTGAGCCTTGCCGGCCGCATCGGTGGCCTTGAACAGCGGCGTGCCAATGAACGAAACCACCCAGCTGCTGGGGTCACTGTTGCCAAAGTCAAACCGCCAAAGATTGCCCTGCAGGTCACCCGCGTAGGCAGCGTAGACCTCCATGGTGCTGCTGTTGCGCAGCAGCCGGATGCCGCCAAGCCCGTTGGCGCCGCTGGTCGGCACGACAATCTTCTTCACCACCGAGCCGGTTTGCAGATCCACGATCAACAAGGCAGCGTTGCCATTGGTGCTGTAGGGACCGTTGCCAATGAACGCATACCATCCCGCACCATGGATCTTGCCGGTGCGCATGTCATTCATCACGAAGCCCAGGTCGGCGTCATTGTTCAATTCCCATTGAACAGAATTGGCCGTGAGGGTCGTGGGGTCTGAGGTCGGGACATGCAGTGCAAAGACGCTCTTGCCTCCCGCGCCCATGCTGCCGACGAGCATGTTGGCCCACGCGGCCCCCGAGGAACCTTTGGTGGTGATGTAAGCATCCGCCTCGGCCGTGGGGCCGTCGACAAAAAAGCGATGGAAGTTGTTGGTGGTGCCGTAGGTCTTGGACGCAATCAGGTTGAGGCTGGGGAAGCCTGCTCGGGGGAGGTAGCCGAAGGTTTCCACGCCGTCCGAGCCACGGAAAATGTGGAACACGCCGGCATTGCCGCCCACCGCGAGAGCACCCTCGGTCCGCGCTTTCTTGGCAGCCAGGAAGCTGGCATAGCTGCCGGCTTCGGTCGTATCGGTGAGGCTGCCGTAGCTGGAGTCCAGCAAGTCACGCACATACACCGGCGGCGAGTTGATGAAGTCACCAAGGAACTGCCCGCCACGCGGGCGATAGGTGAGCGAATTGCCTTCGTTGGTGGTGTCGCCACGAATGTAGTCCACCAGGGTCGCCGACCCGATGGTGGTCAGGTCCGCCGCCGGAATTGTGGTGCTCTTGAACTCCACACCTGCCGTCCCACTCCAGCTGTAAAGCTTGCGCGACGCGGCGGCCGGCAGCTTCGTCGACGCCTGCCACTTGGCCTTGGTGCCGACCACATTGCCGCTGGTATCAAGCTGATAGGCGTAGACGTCGCCGTACCAGGCGCCAGACTTGTACTGCGGTACGAACTTCAGGTTCGTCGTGGTGAGCGTCGAAGCCACCGTTGCGACACCGGCCTCGCGAGAGTCGACGCCTGTCGCCTTGCTGAACACATTGGTAATGGCTGAAGACAGCTCTGCGCCGTTCTTGACCGAATAGAAGTCACCGCCGGTATTCACCGCGGCATGCCACATGTCGTCAATCTTGCGAATGTCACTGTCGTTCTTCGGCCAGACCGTCGTGCCATTGGGATCTGACAAAGCGGCGAGCGTCGCAGCCTTGGCAGTAGGCGTGGATGAATCGAGCGTGCCCTTCACGCCAATGCCGATCATGAACTGGGTCAAATGCTGCCAGAACGCAATGTCGGTGTCGGTAGGTGTCACCTTGTTGACCACAGTGCCATCCAAGTCCTGGATGTACCACTTCATGGCTGCATCGGTCAGCGTATCCGAAGCGATGTTGGCGGTATCAGTCGCACTTTTCCCGTCAACATAGGGCCGCTGCGCGACGTAATGAGTCGGACTAAAATTGCCTGGATTCACGGTACCTGTGGCGCCGTCGTAAGGGTAATCGAACGTACCTTTCGACGTCCCATCAGCCATGTTTCCTACGTTGCCGTCCACATTGGTCAGGTCGCCAGCCGCTTTGTAGGTGTCGTTGTAGTAGCCATCAGTGGTCAACAAATTAATGGATCGACGGCAGCTCAGTTTCCCTGACGCCGTATCACCAATTGTATTCAACCAGGGACTATTTGCATCCGTCCTGCCCTTGAAATACTTACCAACATGGTCCACCGCAAGCCGCAGCGGCGTACTATTGCCCGACTTGAAGGCTTGGACAGCCGTCAGCACGGTATTGAGCTGCGTGGAATCAAGATTTCGAACTGCCAGCTGCACAACGTTGTAGTTGATCCCATCGACCTGAGACGACCCTTTATTGATCCGCCCGAAGCCTACACGCAACTTGTTTTGGAATCCAAACAATGCCTCGGTCAAAGCGCCCTTTGCAAGGGTCTCTCGCATGCGGGCATAAGTAAACCAATTGGCGAAGTTAATTCGCTCCTCAGTCTGCGTACAAGTCGTTGCAGCAGCGCAATCGGTTCTGGCTGCCGCCTTTGCGGTTTTCGAGGGACTGTAATGAGCCGCGTCATTGACGTTGTACTCCTCGAAATTAGCGGTTGAAGAGGGCGACTTACCACTCTTCAATCGATAAAACAGGCCTGGATAGAAATCCTTTTTTGACTTGGTGCAGGTCGTGTTGTATGCGGTGCACCAAGTGACATTCGCTTGACTTTGAGTGGTCGTGAGGTCAAACGTCCCTGTGCCGGTTGGATCCCACAAGGCAGCACTAGGCGTTGCGTTGTCCATGTAGACGCCAGTACCGTCAGACAATGCCTGCGGCTTGAGCCATGGGCGATACCGCACTTCCGGGTTGTACCAGATGGTATTCACATCCGGCGAGCGGAACTGCATCTGGTACAGATCTACGGCAAATCCGGCCCTTTGATAGAGCGCAGGAATGTATCCGTCCAACTGACCGAGCCCGCTCTTGCGCGGGTCCCCGATGAAAGCACCCAGATGGTCACCAACTTTGGTGCTGTCCAACTGAACGGTCGTGCCTTGAACATTCACGGGACCGACTGGCATGAAGTCCGACACCATGGAACCGGAATCGTCCAACGTGATCATCACGTTGGGCGGCGGACTGTCGCCCACTCGACTGGTCAAGGGTGTTTGGGAAGGCTCGGCCGCGCCAGCGTCCAAGCAAATTGAGCCAATGCACAACAACGCAGCAGGGACGATGGCCCAGGGCGACAGCCGCATGCGCGGCCTGGAAACATGAGTATTCATTTGGGCACTCCTGAACCGTGCCTGAGGCACAGTTCCGCGTGAAATGAGGTCAGCAAATAAGCGAGGGTCAGGACCGCCCGATGGTGGATTGGACCCAAACAACCGAACCTGCGGTGGCCTTGCCCGCGTCGTCCTGCTGATAGTCAGGGCTGAAGCCGCGGGCTGTGATGATGAAGGCGGGTGTAACGCCATCCTCCAGCGTTGTCTTTTCCACCATGCATTCGGGCATGTGATCGGGCACAAAGGAACTGCCGTCTGACTTCATGATGTCACCGGTCAACTGAAACCGTTTCGGGCTGCTGCCGAACCAGTTGGCGAAATTGTTCCAATTCGTCGGACCCGGGGTGTGAAGATTCCCATCGTCGTCCGCAGGCGCATCCAAAATCGTCACAGGACCAACTTTGGAAGGGTCGCTATTGCGCTCGCAATAGCGCAAGGCGATCTGGGCAGCCTGCATCGCCGAAGTCTGAGATCTGGCGTTGTTGGCCACCAAGTCCGCGTTCAACGCACCACGCATGACAGACACGGACATCAGGCCAATGATGACCAGCATCACCATCGCCACGATCAGCACGACGCCGCCTTGCGCCCGTCGATTTCCAAATTTCCGATCGACCAGATTCATGGGGGCACTCCCATGCGGTTATGCAAAACAATTGTGGAAACGAAGGCCCGGTACAGGTGCTTGTCCGGGGCAGCAACGGGAGCAGCAAATGCGTCGCATCCTTGGTACGTGTCCGGCGCCTCCGCCACGACGTCCTCGCTGCGCACGACAAGGCAGATCCTGACGGACAGCACACGCGACCAAGGCCCCAAGGCCGTCACACCGTCAGCGTCCTTGTAAGTCACCACACGCGTCGTGTCCGGCGCCGCAGCACCCCCGACACCGTAGGTGATCTGCATGTCGTAGATGTTTTCAACCAAGGGCTGCCCAGCGGTGCTGCCCGAGCCCAGGCAATACAGTTCGTTGTCTTTGACGTAGAAACGGCTGTACGACAGCGTATACGGATAGGCACCGGTCACGGGTGTCTTGAGCGCCGCCCCCAGGCAGTCGGTGGGATAAGTCGTGCCCCCGGAAACAGTGGTGACGCTGTTCTCCTTGTTCGCCTCGAACGCCACGGCCACGGCAGGAGGCGCATCCGCCGCGCTGGTGTCACAAGCAAGGTCGGCCATCGCAGCCGTCAGATCCGAGAATCCGTGCTGGCACCCGAACAACCATTTGTCGGGCGCCGTGCCCGCCGCCCTGGCCAAACCTGTGCCAGATGACGCAGGTGCGACCGGCCGGCTGTAGCCACCCTCGGCCAGATAACCGCGCAGGATGTTGATCGCCACCGTGGCGTCTTCGGTCATCTGCGCCACTGCGCGGCTGCTGCGCGTGCTGCTGGCGGAAGCCAAATAGGCCGCATACACTGCCCCCATCACCACGAGGCCGATGACCATTGAAATCATCAGCTCAACCAGCGTGAAACCACGCTGACCCAGCCTCACGCTAAGAACTTGCCTGCTCATAGCCCCACCCTGAAGAACATGCATCGAGGATTGTTTTCTTCCGAAAACTCAGGCGGACATGCACTCGATTTATCGTCGCCGTCCGTCTTGGCGTTCAGGTCACCTCGACTCAGGGCATCAGGATCTCGCCAAATCACCCACATGTCGAACACATGGTTCACGGCATCGGTCTGGGTCACATAGCCGGTGCCGTTGGGCAGGCTCTGATAAAGGACCCGGCTCCATGCTGCAATGTCGCGTGCCGCAATCTCCTCCTTGGTGCAACTGTCCGGGATGACGCAATCGCCAAGGCTATCTGGCGCCGCGGTTGCCAACACAGCACTGCTCAGCGCATAGCTGCTCGCTGCGGCGGGATTGGCACGCATGCGGTCGGCCATGTCAGCCGCCAACAGCGTTGCAACCGAGCGAAATTCGGAGGTCTTGCCAAAGCGTGACGAAGTCCCCAGCAGGCCGGCCAGCGCAAGAATGCCCAGTGAAGCGATGAAGATGGCCACCAGCACTTCGATCATGGACGAGCCACGCACTTGAGTGCGCCTCGTCATGGCTCCGGGGTTCAGCATCCGTCCTCCGGCTTGACCACTTTCACACGTCCGGCGAGGTTCAGGCACACGACACGCTTGGCAGCGTCCGTCGTGCCCGATTTGGGATCAAGTGCCCATTGCCGATGCGTTCCGTCTTTCAACAGGCCGTTGGCCGCGAACGTCACAAATGCGTTGTCATCGGCTTCGCTGATGGACCCCACCGACCGCCCCCCGGAGAACACGTGCACCAGTTGCTCGCCCGTTCCCAAGTCGCCATTGGCGTCTTGATCGGTGAAGACCAGCCAGCCGCTGGTCCATGGGACAGTCGCACAGGCGGCGCTGGCGGCGTTGGGGTCGCTGGTGGCACAGACGGAGACAGGCATGCCACGCTTGAGTGCCTCGGAGCGGGCTTGCCGCAGAGCCGCGGCAAGGTCGTCAGCCGAAGAAGACACTGCCCGGGTCGCCAGCGTGTCTTGCATGGCCGGTACAGCGATCATGGCCAAGATGGCCGCGACCGCGACAGTGACCAGCAATTCAACCAGCGTCACGCCACGCACATGGCGGCCAATGCGGGTTGCAGATGTAATGCACGATGACATGGCGGCATAATGCCCCGCACCTCCCAAGGCTCGCTGCGAGCCCAGGATCAGCGGCCCCGCAAGCCCGACAGGCGGCGGCTTCCGGCTACGCAACGCGGCGACACATGCGATGTCTCAGCAACTGGCAGCCTCCACCACCCGAATACGCCCTGGCTTGCTGATGCATGCCATCCGGCTGTCGCGAGGGTTGGCGTCGCTTGCATCAGCCCCCTTGGGACGAAACTGGAAGTGCGAAGCGGCGCTGGCCGAGATGCCGGTCGGCTGGAAGCTCAGATACCTCAGCGTACTTGCCACGCTGCCCGCCTTTGCACTGGCCTGATGAACGGCCACCAACTGGTCGTCGTCCTCATCCATGTCCCCGCGGTCACCACGGTCGACGAACACAACCCAACCCGCGCTCCAATCCTTGCCACTGGCCATGCAATGCGGGTGATCGGTGGTGGAGGACGCGCGGTCCAGCCCGCACACAGTGACCACTTCGCCGCGATGCATCGCCTCGCTGCGAGCCCGCAGCACCGCCCCCTGAAACTCGTTCAACTCCGCCTGCACCGCCTGCCTTGCCATCACGCTGCTCATGCTCGGCACCCCAATCGCCGCCAGCACGCCGGCCACAGAGGTGGCGACCACACATTCGACCAATGTGAAGCCGCGTTGGGGCTTGGCTTGGCGAGCGGCCTGAACTTGGCGCTTGAACATGGGATCCTCCTCGGGGTTTTTGGTTTGCTGTGCCGGCTTGGGGCGGCATGGAACGCATTTTTCAGATCCCCGCACATGCCGTCATTCCCCCTCAGGGAGGCCTGCGCGCACTGCTGCCGCCCCCACCTTTGGGGGGAAAATCCGCCGGTGCCTCTCCCCCTTTCCGTGCGGAAATGCGCGTTTCTTCCTGGTTTACCCTTATGAATTCCCCTCTCACCCCGACCGCCGCCATGGCCCGCGCCTTGGTCCTCGCGGCGCAGGCCATTGGGCTCACGGAGCCCAACCCGCGGGTCGGTTGCGTCATCACTTCTGTGGACGGAGTGCCACTGGGCGAGGGGCATACACAGCAAGCCGGACAAGCGCATGCGGAGGTGATGGCATTGCGGGACGCCGCCACCCGTGGCCTGTCGGTCCAGGACGGCACGGCCTACGTGACGCTGGAGCCGTGTTCACACCATGGGCGCACGCCACCGTGCTGTGATGCGCTGATTGCCGCCGGCATTGCCCGGGTGACCGTGGCGGCGAGTGATCCGAATCCGCTGGTCGCGGGCCAGGGGCTGGCGCGGCTGCGTGCCGCAGGCATCCAGGTGGAGACGGCCGGGCCGGACGCGCAAGCCGAGAGCGAAGCGCTGAACATCGGCTTCTTCCACCGCATGCGCCATGGCCGGCCCTGGGTGCGGATGAAGATCGCCGCTTCGCTGGACGGTCGCACCGCGCTAGAAAATGGCCAGAGCCAGTGGATCACGGGCGAGGCCGCGCGGCGCGACGGGCATGCCTGGCGTCGCCGCGCCGGTGCGCTGCTGAGCGGCATCGGCACGGTGCTGGCCGACGATCCGCGGCTGGACGTGCGGCTGGTGGACACACCACGCCAACCGCTGCGCGCAATCGTGGACGCCCGCTTGGACACGCCCTTGAGCGCCAGGCTGTTCGAGGCGGATGGCCCGCTGCTGTTCTACGCAGCTGAACCTGCGACCGAACGCGTCGCAGCGCTGCAGGCCCGTGGCGCAGAAGTGGTGTGCTGCCCGGGCGAGTCAGGCAGGGTCGACCTGGCCGCCGTGCTGGCTGACCTGGGCCGGCGGCAGGTCAACGAACTGCACGTCGAAGCCGGCCCACGGCTGAATGCTGGCTGGCTGCAGGCAGGGCTGGTGGACGAGTGCCTGGTCTACCTCGCGCCCATGCTGCTGGGCGCCGGCCGCGGGATGGCGGCACTCGGCCCGCTGCAAAGCCTGGACGGTGCCTGGCGCTACCGCTTCCATGCGCAGGCGGCTGTGGGCGACGACCTGCGCTTGCTGATGCGGCGCGCAGGCGAGCCGGCAGCGTGACATTTGCCGTGGCCGCGGCGAGCCAGCCGCAGCATCGCACCGGCCCGATCAAAGCATCGCAGAGGGCCCGGCACCTACAATAGCGGGATGCCGATTTCACCCGTTCCCGAGCTGGTTGCCGAACTGGCAGCTGGCCGCATGGTCATCCTGGTCGACGAAGAAGACCGCGAAAACGAGGGCGATCTGGTCATCGCCGCCGAACACGTCACACCAGAAGCGATCAACTTCATGGCCAAGTTCGGCCGTGGCCTGATCTGCCTGACGCTGACCCGCGAGCGCTGCGAGCGCCTGCAGCTTCCCCCCATGGCCGCGCGCAATGGCACGGCGCATGGCACTGCCTTCACCGTGTCCATCGAAGCCGCCGAAGGCGTGAGCACCGGCATTTCCGCGGCCGACCGTGCGCGCACCGTGCAAGCCGCGGTGGCGCGAGACGCGTTGCCGCGCGACCTGGTTCAGCCCGGCCACATCTTCCCGCTGCAGGCGCAGGACGGCGGCGTGCTGATGCGCGCCGGCCATACCGAAGCCGGCTGCGACCTGGCCGCGATGGCCGGGCTCATGCCCGCTTCGGTGATCTGCGAGATCATGAACGACGACGGCAGCATGGCCCGCCTGCCGGACCTGGAAGTTTTCGCTGCCGAGCATGGCCTGAAGATCGGCACCATTGCCGACCTGATCACCTACCGCAGCCGCAACGAATCGCTGGTCACCCGCCTGGGCCAGCGCACGCTCGAAACTGCGCAAGGCAGCTTCGAGGCCCACGTCTTCCGTGACCGCTCTGGCGGTGTGCACCTGGCGCTGGCCAGCGGCCACTGGCTGCCGAGCGACGAAGTGCTGGTGCGCGTGCACGAGCCGCTGTCGCTGCTGGACGTACTGGACACCGGCAGCGAACACGGCCATTCGTGGCCGCTGCCCAAGGCCCTGGCCGCGCTGAAGGCCAGCCCGGCCGGCCTGGCCGTCCTGCTGAACTGCGGCCGCGAGGCCAGCGAAGCGCTGATCGGCAAGCTGCTGCCGCCAGCAGGCGGCGAGCCGCACGCCAGGCCGCCGGTGGACCTGCGCACCTACGGCGTGGGCGCGCAAATCCTGCGCGAGCTGGGCGTGACCCGCATGAAGCTGCTGGGCAGCCCGCGCCGCATGCCCAGCATGGTCGGCTTCGGGCTGGAAGTCACCGGCTTCGTGGGCGCATGAGCGGGTCTGCCCGCTCGTCTGCGCCTCTGTTCTTTTCACTTTCTCTCCTGCCAAGGACTTCCCACCATGCAAGGTGCTGACAAGGGCCAGAGCGGCTCGCTGAACGGCGACGACCTGTCGATCGGCATCGTCCGGGCGCGTTTCAACGACGCACTGACCACCAAGCTGGCCGAGGCCTGCCTGGCCGAACTGGCGGCCTGCGGCGTGAAGGACAAGAACGTCCTGCAGGTCACGGTGCCTGGCGCGCTGGAAGTGCCCATCGCCCTCAAGGCCATGGCCGAGAGCGAGGACTACGACGCGCTGATCGCGCTGGGCTGCATCATCCGCGGCGAGACCTACCACTTCGAACTGGTCTCGAACGAAAGCGGCGCCGGCGTGAGCCGGGTTTCGCTGGACCATGAAATCCCGATCGCCAATGCGATCCTCACCGTCGAGAACGAAGCCCAGGCCTGGGCCCGCGCCGAAGAAAAGGGCCGCGACGCGGCCCGCGTCGCGATCGAGATGGCCAACCTGATGGACGACCTGCTGTGAACGCGCCCTCTACTCCGTCCGCCCCGGCCAAGAAGCGCAGCAGCGGTTCAAAGTCGCCGCGCCGGCTGGCCCGCGAAGTCGCGCTGCAAGGCCTGTACGAATGGCTGATCTCCGGCGCCGAGGCCGGCGTGATCGACGCCCACATGCGCGAGCAGGAAGGCTTCAACAAGGCCGACCATGCGCATTTCGACGCGCTGCTGCACGGCTGCATTGCCGAGGCCGCCGACCTGGACCAGGTGCTCAGCGCCAGCGTGGACCGGGCGACCAACGAGCTTTCACCGGTCGAGCACGCGGTGCTGCTGATCGGCGCCTACGAGCTGAAGCACTGCCTGGACATCCCGTACCGGGTGGCGATCAACGAAGCGGTGGAACTGGCCAAGAGCTTCGGCGGCACCGATGGCCACAAGTACGTCAACGGCGTGCTGGACAAGACCGCCGCGGCGCTGCGGCCAGCCGAAGTGCAAAAGGCCCGCGCCGCCCGCGGCGGCTGAGCTCACGGCCCGCGCCTGCCGGCGCATGGCCAACCGTTCCCCTGCCCCGCTTCTGCCGTCGGCCCCATGAAACTCGCCAGCCGCCTGGACCACATCGAACCGTTCTACGTGATGGAGTGCGCCAAGGCCGCGGCGCGCATCGCAGCAACGCCGGAGTGCGACCCGGCGCGCGGCGGCACGCCGATGATCTACCTGAACATCGGCGAACCGGACTTCAGCGCACCGCCGCTGGTGCAGGCCGCGGCCGATGCGGCGATCCGCGCCGGCCGCACCCAGTACACCGATGCCAATGGCCTGCCGGCGCTGCGCCGGGCGCTGTCGCACTGGTACCGCGACCGCTTCGGCCTGGACGTGCCGGCCAGCCGCATCGTCATCACCGCTGGTGCGTCGGCCGCGCTGCAGCTCGCCTGCCTGGCCTTGTTCGAGGCAGGCGACGAGGTGCTGATGCCGGATCCGTCCTATCCCTGCAACCGGCACTTCGTGGCCGCAGCGGGCGCCAAGGCAGTGGCGCTGCCGGCCGGCCCCGAGCAGCGTTTCCAGCTGGACGCAGACACCGTGGCCGCCCGCTGGACGCCCAACACCCGCGCAGTGCTGCTGGCCTCGCCGTCCAACCCCACCGGCACCTCGATCGCGCCGGGCGAACTGGGCCGCATCGTCACCGAGGCCCGCGCCCGCGGCGGGCTGACGCTGGTCGACGAGATCTACCTCGGCCTGTCGTACGACGACCGCTATGCCCACAGCGCGCTGGCGCTGGGCGAGGACGTGATCTCGATCAACAGCTTCTCGAAGTACTTCAACATGACCGGCTGGCGCCTGGGCTGGCTGGTGGTGCCGCCCACCCTGGTTGCGCCGATCGAGAAACTGCAGCAGAACCTCTACATCTGCGCCTCCAGCATTGCCCAGCATGCCGCGCTGGCCTGCTTCGAAGCCGAGTCGCTGGCTGTCTACGAGCAGCGCCGCCAGGCCTTCCGCGAACGGCGCGACTTCATCGTCGGCGCGCTCAATGAAATCGGCCTGACCGTGCCGGTGATGCCGGACGGCGCGTTCTACGCCTGGGCCGACTGCAGCCGCTTCTCGAACAGCAGCTGGGACTTCTGCATGGACCTGATGCAGCAGGCCCATGTGGCCCTCACGCCGGGGCGAGACTTCGGACCCGCGGCGGCCGAGCGTTACCTGCGTCTCTCATTTGCCAGCAGCCTGCCGCAACTCCAGGAAGCGGCAGCCCGCTTATCACGTTTTGTTTCAACCTGATCCCATTTGACTCTGCAACAGCAGACTCGGCGCCACAGTTTGCAGGGCCGGGTTGCTTATGCTGCCCGCCATGCCCTGGAATATTTTCAAGACGCGTCAAAGCAGTACCGGCAGCGCGTCGCCCGTCTTCCAAAACACGGTGGTGGAAGACCGCACCCGGAGTCAATTCGACCTGCTGCATGCGCAACAGGCGGGCCAAGCCGAGCCGGGTGACCTGCCAGCCGCGATGGGCGTCATCGGACGCTATCAGCTGCGCACCGTGCTCGGCGAAGGCGGATTGGGCACCGTCTATGGCGCCTGGGACCCGCTGCTGTCGCGGCGTGTCGCGGTCAAGACGCTGCAGCTGCGCTGGCACCAGCAACCCGGTGCGCTCGGCGCGCCGGACGAACTGATTCTCAACGAGGCCCGCGCCGCCGCGCGCCTGTCGCATCCACACATCGTCACGGTGTATGACGCCGGCAGCTCGGACCAGGGCGTCTACGTCGCAATGGAGCCGCTGCAGGGCCTGGACCTGCGGCAGATGCTGCGCCAGGGCTGGCGGCCCACGCCGATGGAGGCCGCAGGCCTGGTGCGCCGCGTGGCCGAGGCGCTGGCCTATGCCCACGGCAAGGGCGTGATCCACTGCGACATCAAGCCGGCCAACATCTTCATGGTCGACAAGCGCCAGCCCAAGGTGCTCGACTTCGGCATCGCCCGCGTCGCCCGGCGCGACGGCTCGACCTCGGTCACCCCTTCGGCCGGCTCGCCGCATTACCTCTCGCCCGAGCAGTTGCGCCACACCAAGGTCGATCGCCGCTGCGACGTGTATTCGCTGGGCGTGGTGCTGTACGAGCTGCTCACCGGCCGCCAGCCCTACACCGGCCAGAGCATGGAAGAGATCAGCCACGCGGTGCTGAACTCGACCCAGCCGCAGGCCAGGATGGTGGACCCGGCCGTGCCGGCCGGCCTCTCGGCCATCGCCGCGCGCGCCATGGCCCGCTCACCCGAGGCCCGCTACCCCTCGGCCCGCCACCTGGCAGCCGCCCTGCGCGAATGGCGCAGTTCGGACGAAGCCCAGGGCCTGTCCAACCCTGAAAGCAAGGGCGGGCGCATGCTGCCGCTGCTCAGCCTGGTGCTGGTGGCCGGGCTGGCGGCGGGTGCTGCCTGGTGGTGGTTCAACAAGGGCCCCGGCCTGCGCGGCCTGCTGGGCAGCGCGCCTGTCATCACCCAGGCCATGCCCGCGAGCGCGCCGGCCAGCGCCGCGGCCGTACCCGCCCCGGCACCCGCAGAGGCGGCCAGCGACGCGGCTTCCGCGGCCGGCATCGTGGCCGGCGTGGCTGCCTCCGAACCGGCATCGGCGAGCGCGGCAACGGTCGGCGCATCGGCGCCCTGAAGCCAGGCCTCTGCCGGAAGACGGCGCGGCAGGCCAGGCCGCTGCGGCGCAACAGTGCTCGCGTATCATCGTCGGCACCCATGAGTCAGACTGCCCTCATCCCGGCACCGCCGCTGCTGCACATGCACCCGCTGCGCGTCTACTGGGAAGACACCGACGCCGGCGGCGTCGTCTTCTACGCCAACTACCTGAAGTTCTTCGAGCGCGCGCGCACCGAATGGCTGCGCGCGGCCGGTGTTGGCCAGCACGAGCTGCGCGAGCGCACCGGCGCCATCTTCATCGTCATTGACACGCGGGTACGCTACTTGCGGCCCGCCCGGCTGGACGACGCCTTGCAGATCGCCGTGACCCGCGCCGAACTCGGCCGCGCCACGCTCACCGTGCACCAACACGCCTGGCGCGGCGACGAGCTGCTCTGCGAAGGCAACATCCAGATCGCCTGCGTGGACCACACCAGCTTTCGCCCGCAACGCATTCCCTCCGACGTGCTCAGCCGCCTCACGCCACCATGAACCAGGATCTCTCCATCGTCTCGCTCGTGCTGCATGCCAGCCTGGTCGTGCAGCTCGTCGTCGCCGGCCTGCTGCTGGTCTCGCTGGTCAGCTGGAGCCTGATCTTCGCCAAGCTGTTCGGCATGGCCCGCATCAAGAGCGGCAACGACGCCTTCGAGCAGGAATTCTGGTCCGGCAAGAACCTCAACGACCTGTACAAGAACGCCAGCGCCAAGCCGGACGGCGCACCGATAGAGCGCCTGTTCGCCAGCGGCATGCGTGAATTCATGAAGCTGCGCGAGCGCCAGCTCGACACCGGCAGCCAGCTCGACGGCGCCCGCCGCGCGATGCGCGCCACGCTGCAGCGCGAGCTGGACGCGATCGAAGGCAACCTCGGCTTCCTGGCCTCGGTCGGCTCGGTCAGCCCGTACGTCGGCCTGTTCGGCACCGTCTGGGGGATCATGAACGCGTTTGTCGGCCTGGGCAGCTTGCAGACGGTGTCGCTGTCCACCGTGGCACCAGGCATTGCCGAGGCGCTGGTGGCAACGGCCATCGGCCTGTTCGCGGCCATTCCCGCGGTCGTCGGCTACAACCGCTTCGCGCGCCAGATCGACCGCGTGGCAATCCAGCTGGAGAGCTTCATCGAGGAGTTCTCCAACATCCTGCAGCGCAACGTGGCCGGCCCTGCCGGCGCGCAGCGCTGAGCCACCGGAGCACCGCATGCCCGCAGTTGCTTCCCGTGGCGCCGGCGGCCGCCGCCGCTCGATGAACGAGATCAACATGGTCCCGTTCATCGACGTGATGCTGGTGCTGCTGATCATCTTCATGGTCAGCGCGCCCATGATCACCACCAGCGTGGTGGACCTGCCGAGCGTGGGCAAGGCCAAGCAGCGGCCCGAGGGCGTGATCGAGATCCTGGTCACCAGCGAAAGCCAGCTCAAGATCAAGATCGACAAGGGCGAGCCCAGCACCATCACGCTGGCCCAGCTTGCCGCGCAGGTGAAGGCGGCCCAGAACGGCAGCGCCAACATCCCGGTGGTCATCTCGGGCGACAAGCAGGTGCGCTACGAGACCATCGTGAAGGTCATGGACACGCTGCAGAAAAACGGCGTGCAGCGCGTGGGCCTGTCGGTCAAGCAAGGCGGTTGACGAGGTGGCGTCACCCCTGCCGCCGTCCCTGGCCTTGCCGCGCGAGTCGCTGCGGCCGCCCAGCGCCGACCAGCAAAGCGTCGGCCTGCTGGTCTCGCTGTTGGCCCATGGGCTGCTGATCGCCGGGCTGGCACTGGGCGTGCAGTGGCACACCCAGGACCCGGAGGGCGTGGAAGCCGAACTCTGGGCCGCCACGCCACAGATCGCGGCACCCGCAGCCGTCGAACCGCCACCGGAACCGGCGCAGGAAACCACCCAGCCGCCGCCCAAGGCCGCCACGCCACCGCCACCCGACACAGCCGCGCAGGACCAGCGCGACGCCGAAATCGCCATCGAGCAGGACCGCAAGCGCAAGGCCCAGAAGGAAGCCGAGCGCCTGGAGGCTGAACGCGACGCGCAGGCCCGCAAGGAAGCCGAGGACCAGCGCGCCCGCGACAAGCGCCAGCAGGCGGAGCGCAAGGACAAGGAAGACAAGGCCAAGGCCGAGCGCGAAGCCAAGGCCGAGCAGGACGAGGCCGACCGCAAGGCGGCCGAGAAGAAGACCAAGCTCGACCAGGCCAAGAAGGACAAGGCCGAGGCCGACCGGCGCGAAGCCCAGCGGCAGGACAACATCCGCCGCATGAACGCCCAGCTTGGCGGCACCGGTGCCGAGAACAGCACCGGCACGGCCGCACGCAGCGCCGGCCCCTCGGCCAACTACGCCGGCCGCATCAAGGCCTACATCAAGCCCAACATCGTGCTAACCGATCCCGTGCCCGGCAACCCGACCGCCGAGGTCGAGGTTCGCGTTGCGCCGGACGGCAGCATCATCGGCCGCAAGCTGAGCAAGTCCAGCGGCAGTGCGGCTTGGGACGAGGCCGTCATCCGCGCCATCGACCGCACCGCCAAGCTGCCGCGCGATACCGACGGCACCGTGCCGTCAGCGATGACGATCAGCTTCAAGCCATCTGAGTAGTCTGGTCCTGAAGCTGGTCCGCGTCAGTTGTTCGGCAGCAGGCGCGGCTTGAGCCACGCGTCCACTGACCACTTTCCCGGTCCCCAGAGCAACAGCGCCACCAGCAGCGTGCCCCAGAACTGGTGCTGCTGCAGCGCCGGCGCGGTGATCTCGGCCAGGCTCAGCACGGCCATGACGTTCACCACGCTCAGGCCCGCCGCGGCGAAGCGCCCCGCCAGCCCCAGCACCAGCAGCACCGGCAGGCCCAGTTCGCCACAGGTGCCCGCGTAGGCCGCCACTTCGGGCGGCAGCAGCGGCACGTGGTATTCGTCCTGGAACAGCGCCAGCGTGGTGTCCCAGTCGTGGATCTTGGTCAGCCCGGAGAGGAAAAATACCTTTGCAACGTAGACGCGCGCTGCCAGCTGGGCCAGCGGCTGCAGGGCTTGAAGACTTCTTTCGACCGCCGCCCAGGCCGGGGCCACGAATGCGGGCAATGGCGAGCGGCGCGTGTTGCCCATGGGCGCCATCGACATCACAGGAGTCTGCAGAGGCTTGATCATGATGGGGTGTGTCCAGGAATGTGGGGTTGGACCGCCTGCAACCAGCCGGCTTGCAGCGCGCGCACCAGCCAGGCGGTGAAGTCTTCCGGCGGCTGCCCGGCCAGCGCCCGGCCCAGGCTTTGGCCGGCGAGCAGTGCGGTGGTGAATGCGGCATCTGCAGCGGACAGTTCGCTGACCTGCACGCGCCAGCCGCTGCGGCAAACCAGCGCCGCCTCGCCTCGCGCTTCGGCCAGCGCCGCGCGGGCCGCGGCAAAGCGGTCGGCGTTGTCAGCCTCCGCCACGGGCTGGTGCGCCCGCCAGATGGACACGACGGGAAAGCGTGAGGCCAGCAATGCCAACCCCGGGGTGAACTGCAGGCGCAGCGCGTCCGGCGCATGGCTGGCCAGCAAGCCCAGGCCGGCAACGCCTTCGGCTGCAGGTGCTGCATCGGCGGCGCGCGAGGCCAGGTGCACGCACCAGTCCAGCCGCGCCACATCGGGCAGGTAGGCGTCTTCGGCCAGCTCCGGCAGCGAGGCCACCAGCTCGGCCAGCCCTTCGCCCCAGCCACCCAGGTCGCCATGCGCTGGCGGCTGGCTGCACCACAGGCGCCAGGCCAGCGCGGCCACGGTTTCGTCGCCCACCAGTTGGGCGAAGACGGGATGCGCATCGGCCAACGCGCGAGCCGCGTGCGCCGCTGCGTTGCCGCGGTAGGCCTGCAAGCCGGCTGCAGACTTGGCACCACGGCCTGGCAGCGCCGCCCAACCGGCGGGCAGCGCAGCCGGCGTGCGCGGTGCCAGCAGCGCAGCCAGCAAAGCGGCCTGGCGCTGGGCTTCGGCGCGAAGGGCGTTGTCGGTCATGCCAACACCTTTTGCATCTCTGCGCGGGCCCGTTCGGCCTCGCCCAGCAGCACTGGCCACGCCGGCAGGTCCGTGTCCCATTCGACCAGTGTGGGCCGCGCGCCGAGCCGGGCCAGCGCATGGCGGTAGACCTGCCAGACCGGCTCGCGCACCGTCGAGCCGTGGTCGTCAATGACCAGCGCGCCGCTGTCGTTGTAGCCGGCCAGGTGCATCTCGCCAACGATGGCCGGGTCCAGTGCGTCGATCCAGGCACACGCCGCAACAACCGGGTCCGGCCCGCCATCGTTCAGTGCGTTGACGACCAGATTGTTGACGTCCAGCAGCAGGCCACAGCCGGTCTGCCGCGCCAGTGCATTGAAGAACTCCGGCTCGGCCATCTCGTCGCTGACCGGCTCGGCGCGCAGATAGGCCGACAGGTTCTCGACCAGCATCGGCCGGCGCAGCCGTTCCTGCACCTGCGTGACGTGCCGGGCCATCAGCGCCAGTGAGGCGCGGTTGAAGGCCAGCGGCAGCAGGTCGCTGCCATGCAGCACCGCCTGGCCACCCGGCAGCGCGGCGCGGGCAAAGCAGGCATGGTCGGACACCAGCACCGGCTCGATGCGCTCGACCAGCGCCGCCAGCCGGTCCAGGTGCCACGGGTCCAGCCCCACGGCCGAGCCCAGCGCCAGGCCCACGCCATGCAGGCTGACCGCGTGGCTTTCGCGCGCCCGACACAGCGTGGCCAGTGCCGCGCCGCCAGCGGCAAAGAAGTTCTCGGAATGGACTTCGATGAAGCCCAGCTGCGGCGCGCCGCCTTCCAGCAGCTCGCGTTCGTGCGACTGGCGCCAGCCAATCCCCACGCTGGTGGAAGGCAAGGGAGACAGCGGGTGGGACATGGCGGCGCGTGGTGGGTGTCGAGAAGTCGGGCAGGTCTTACTTCTTCATCGCGGCCTTGGCCTCTTCGGCCGTCATGCCCTTCATGGACTTGCAGGTGCCCTTGGCCACGTACTTCCATTCGGCCGGGTCGGTGCCGGTCGTGGCCTGGCCGGCGCAGGAGTGGCTGCCGCTCAGGTTCGCGCAGTCATTGGCGCCGGCTTTGGTGATGCCGTAGCACTTCTCCTTGGCCTCTGCCGCGTGGGCGGTGGTGGCAGCGGCGCCCAGGCCCAGCGACAGGGCTGCGGCCAGGGCGGAAGAAACGAGTTGATGCGAGTTCATGAAAAGCTCCTTGGAGAAATGGGGCGGATGAAATGAAGCGAGATTAGGTCAAGCCGAAGGCTTGTGGTCTTGGTGCTTGACCGCGAGGCCCGGTGGACTTCACGGCTTGCAGCACGGCGACATGGCTGTGTCGGCGGCCAGGCCGCATTCCTTACACTGCGCGCTGACTTGTTTTTGCCACCGCCTTCGCAGGCGGCGTCGACCATGACCGACTTTGCCCGTGCGGTAGAGACTTTGCGGCCCCAGCTGATGCGCTACGCCCGCTCGCAGTTGCGCAACGACGCGCTGGCCGAAGACGCAGTGTCGGACACCTTGCTGGCGGCGCTGGAGAAGCCGCAGGCCTTCACCGGCCAGTCGCAGCTGAAGACCTGGCTGGTCGGCATCCTGAAGCACAAGCTGATCGACCAGTTGCGCCGCCACTCGCGTGAGCTCAACGTGCTGTCGCAGGACGACTGCGAGGATCTGGACGAACAGCTGTTCGACGCCACAGGCCACTGGCGCGAAGTGCCGGCCGACTGGAGCGACCACCCGGAAGCTTCGCTGGGCCAGCAGCAGTTCCTGAAGGTGATGGATGCCTGCGTCGAAAAACTGCCGGCAACGCAGGGCCGGGTGTTCCTGATGCGGGAATGGCTGGAACTGGAGACCGACGAAGTTTGTAAGGAATTGAGCATCAGCACGACCAACCTGTGGGTGCTGCTGCACCGTGCCCGCCTGCGGCTGCGCGACTGCCTGCAGCTCAACTGGTTCGGCCAAAAAGCCGCCTAATCTTTCATGCGTTTCAAGCTCAACTGCCGCCAGGCCAGCACGCTGCTGCTGCAATCCGAGGACCGCACGCTGCGCACCGGCGAGCGCCTGGGCCTGCGGCTGCACCTGATGATCTGCGAGGCCTGCACCCGCTTCAAGGGCCAACTGCGCGTGATGCGCAGCGCCACCGGCCGCTGGAAGCAATACCGCGACACGCTGGAAGACGACGCAGGCGGCCCGCCGCACGCCTGATGCGCGGGCCGGCATCAGCCGCGCTTTCCACCCGTTTCTCCTGGCTTTCCTGCCAGCGCGAGCACCCTACGATGGGGCCGTTTCCCCGGATGCCGTTCGGCCACCGGGGCCTTGCCGCCGCGCTGCCCGCCCGAGATGACCGACCTGTCGCTTCCGCCGCTGTCACTGGCCCCGCCGGAGGGCCACCCGCCGCCTGCCGCAGGCCAGGGCCTTGCCCCAGGCGGCTTCGTCTGGCCCACGCCGCCCTACCCTTGCTATTCGCCAGGCTTGCCGCAGTGCGAACCCGAGGCCTGCGAGATCGAGGGCCTGAACGGCAAGATCATGAAGGCGCGCATGACGCTGTTCTCGCCGGCCGAGGATCAGCTGCTGGTGCAGCTGCCGCCTTCGCGCACGACGGTACCAGTCAAGCTCTCGCAGTTCCGCAGGCTGACCCTGCTGGCCCCGCTGTCGCCTTCGTTCATGAGTCGCGGGGCGGCGCCCGCCGAGCTGATGGACTTCCACCCCACGGTGGCGTATCAGCTCGAGCTGGGCGATGGCACGCAACTCACTGGCCGCACCATTGGCCACGTCGAGAACGTGCATGGCCTGTTCCTGTTTCAGCCGCTGGACGAAGGTGGCACGGTGCGGCGCGTCTTCTGCGCCAAGGGCGTGTACGCGCGCGCCAGCTTCGGCCCGGTGCTGGGCGAGGTGCTGCTGGCCGCTCACAGCGCCACGCCGGCCCAGATCGCCAACGTGCTGGCCGAGCAGGAAGGCCTGCGCGAGCAGCGCCTGGGCGACGTGCTGATGAACCAGAACGTGCTCTCGCGCGAGCAACTGGAAACTGCGCTGTCCTCGCAGTCCCGCATGCCGATGGTGCGCATCGGCGAAGCCTTGCTGGCGCTCGGTTTCATCACGCCTGCGCAACTGGACCACGCGCTGGCAGAACAACGCGGCAACCGCTCGGTGCCACTGGGCGAGTTGCTGGTGCGCGGCGGCCACATCGACCGCAACGAGTTGCGCACCGCGCTGGCCCGCAAGATGGGCTACCCGGTGGTGCAGGTCGACACCTACCCGGTGGACCCGGCGGCGCTCAAGCAGATTCCGCTGCCCGTGGCCAGGCGCATGAACGTGCTGCCGCTGCAGGCGCTTGCCGGCCGGCTGGTGGTGGCACTGGAAGACCCGTCGCGCGGCGACGTGCTGGAAGAACTGGCCTTCCTCGCCCAAGGCAAGATCGTGCCGGTGCTCTCCGCCAGCGACAACCTGGCCCACGTCATCCAGGTGGCCTACCAGAAGCACGGCTATGAAGACTCGCTCAGCATCGGCCTGATCGAACCGGTGGGCCTGAATTTCGACGAAGGCGGCACCGAGAGGCTGCTGGCCGACCTGGAGTTGAGCCGCACCGTGGACGTGCCGGCCGACGACACCATCGAGCAGTCCGACAACACACTGGTGCGGCTGATCAACACCATGATCGTCGAGGCCTACAGCCAGGGCGTGTCCGACATTCACGTCGAGAGCCACCCAGGCTCGGAGAAGCTGCGCATCCGCTTCCGCCGCGACGGCATGCTGCGTCCCTACCTGGAACTGCCGCCCAGCTACCGCAGCGCCATGATCGCCCGCATCAAGATCATGTGCGACCTGGACATCTCGGAGCGCCGCCGCCCACAGGACGGCAAGATCAACTTCGCGCGTTTCGTGCCGTCCTGCCCGGTCGAACTGCGCGTGGCGACCATCCCGACCAGCAACAACCTTGAAGACGCGGTGCTGCGCATCCTGGCCTCGGCCCGGCCCATCCCGCTGGACCAGCTGAGCCTGTCGCCGCGCAACATCAAGGCGTTGAAAGAAGCCGTCGAGCGCCCCTACGGCCTGGTGCTGTGCGTCGGCCCCACGGGTTCCGGCAAGACCACCACGCTGCACTCCGCGCTCAGCCACATCAACGTGCCCGAGCGCAAGATCTGGACGGCCGAGGACCCGGTCGAAATCACCCAGCCCGGCCTGCGCCAGGTACAGGTGAACCCGAAGATCGACTGGACCTTTGCCAAGGCCTTGCGCGCCTTCCTGCGCGCCGATCCGGACGTCATCATGGTCGGCGAAATCCGCGACCAGGAGACCGCCAAGATCGCCGTCGAATCCTCGCTGACGGGCCACCTGGTGCTGTCCACGCTGCACACCAACAGCGCCGCCGAAACGGTCACCCGGCTGCTGGACATGGGCATGGACCCGTTCAACTTTGCCGACTCGCTGCTCGCCGTGCTGGCCCAGCGCCTGGTCCGCAAGCTGTGCGCCCACTGCCGCACCACCGAGCCGATGTCAGCCGAACAGCGCGACGAACTGCTGGACGACTACCTGCACGCCTGGTCCCGCGGCCGCGCCGGCTCCCCCACGCGCGACGGCCTGCTGAGCGAATGGCAACAGCGCTTCGGCGACGAACAAGGCCGCCTGCTGCGCTACCACAGCCCCGGCTGCAGCCACTGCAGCCAGACGGGGGTGCGTGGCCGCGTCGGCGTGCACGAACTGCTCACCGTATCCCGCCAACTCCGCCACCTCATCCAGACCAGCACCCGCGCCGACGACATCCAGCAGCAAGCGCTGGCAGAAGGCCTGCGCACGCTGCGGCAGGATGGCATTGAGAAGGTGCTGGCGGGGTTGACGACCTTGGAAGAGGTGCGGGCGACGAGCAATGTTTGAGAACGACTCGAATCAAGCGAGCCGCTGTCAACTCGCCCGCCGGGATCTCACTTCGCCGCTGGCGATTCCGGGCCGATGTTCTTGTCGAGGAAACGCTGCACCTCGTCCAGGAACTGCAGGCTGTCGCTTTGGCGAGAGAGGTTGTGGTCCCCTCCCTCCTGGGTGATGAACTGATAGGGCTTGCCTGCCGCCTTCAGGGCCTTGGCCATGGTTTCCGACTGGCTGTAGGGCACCTGAACGTCGTTGGTGCCGTGCACAAGAAGCACCGGAACCTTGATTTCGGCAGCCCGCTCGCTGGGTGAGGTCTGCTTCAGACGCTCACGGTCGTTCCAATAGTTGCCAACCTGCTTGTCTGCAACCTTGGCATTCATGAAGCTCTGCCAATGTCGCGACAGGTCGATCAGATTGCTGACACCAGCGAAGCTGACCGCACAACGGTAAAGGTCCGGTGTCTTGACCACGCCCATCAGCGCAGCGTAGCCACCATAGCTTGCGCCAACGACGCAAAGCCGCTTCGGATTGGCAATCTGGCGGTCCACTGCCCACTTCACACCATCTGTCAAATCGTCCTGCATTTCTAGGCCCCAGCGCTGCAAACCCGCATCCCGGAAACTGCGGCCCAGGCTTTCAGAACCCCGGAAGTTGATCTGCATCACCGCGTAGCCTCGCGAAGCGAGAAATTCAGTCCAGGTGTCGAACTCGATGTCGTCCGCCGAGATGGGCCCGCCGTGCGGTAGCAGCACCATCGGCCAACCCACCTCGGGGGTGTCACCTGCAGGCACGGTCAAGAAACCGTGGATCTCCAGGCCATCGCGCGCCTTGAACCGAACGCGCCGCTTGCCCACCAGCTGTTCCGACTTCAATTCGGGGTATTGCTCACCCACCAGTTTCAGCGTCCCGGCCTTGCGGTCACCAACAAAAATCTGCCCCGGCACGCCGTTGCCGTCAGACTCCACCACGTAGCGGGTCAGATCCCTGCTAAATCCATAGACGTAGTTGTAGCGATGGGGCAGGCTCTGGTCGATGCCGCGTGCCAGTTCCTTCATCGGCTCCTGCAAGAAGGTGCGCTGGGCATCCCCCTCATGCACACGGCCGACGCCGATCAGTTCGCCATCGGGGAGAAATCGCCCGAGGTCCATGTCCTCGTGCTCATCGGCAGCCACCAGCTCCATGCTAGGGTGGCCCTCGGCATTCAGCTTGTCGAGATGTGCCAAGTAAAGGGCGCGCCGCTCCCCCTTCAAGGCTCTGACATACAAGGTTTGCGGGTCCTTGCCAAAAGCCAGTGGCCAGACGTCGTCCCGGCTGAAACTGGAGAAGGACCACAAGGGGCGCCAGTCGCTTCCCTCAGGGTCGCGCCCAATCACCTCGACCAGATCCTTGTCCTGCCAACGGCGAATGCCCAGCCGCACCCGATGTTGACGGTCTGTCCGCCATTCCCAAACATCTCGCCTGGGGCCCAGCACCAGCGTGCGCTTTCCGGTGTTGACGTCCACGTTGTAGACACCGGGCGCATAGACCTCGAAATCATCGAGGATGGTCATCAACACGTGCTGGCCATCGTCTGGCAACCAGTCGATCACCGTGTCCTGGTCCTGAGCCAGCTTCTCCGATTTGTGCTCGCGCGGCGGCGGCACCAAGTTGACGATGTTTTCGCCATCAACATCCATCGCCAGCGCCCGCGTCTCGAAGAGTTTCACACCCCGGGTATAAGAGGGAAAACGCAGGCTGGCGACGAGTCGCTTGTTGTTGACCCAATGCGCCCAGTTGAAGAGAAACTTCTGGTTGTCAGACTCCATGATGCCGCGCATCTCGGAGCCGTCCCACTTGGCCGTGACCAGCACCGATTTGCCATCGCGCTGCAGGATGCCCAGCATGCGCTGGCCGTCCGGAGACAGCGAGAGCCCCGTCAGCGCAGGGTGCGCAGCGAAGACCGCCGTCGGCACAGCCGATGCCTTTGCCGCTGGCTCTGCTGCAGCAGCGGGAGAAATGCCGACCGCAACACACATCCAGCCGAACCACACGCCCGCCATGATCGACGCAAACAAACCACGGCCTTTGACGGCCTGAAAAACCTGACCCCTCACGAGAACTCCCTCCAGATGACGCCGCGCTGCTCGGGCACGGCAGCGTCATGCTAGCGGGTAACAGGCGGTTTACACCAGCCTAGCAAGCAGCCAGACCTCGACTTCATCCCTGCAGAGATGGCCCCCTGTTCCTCCCCCAACACCACTAAAGCATTCGCCTTCACCATGCTGCCGAAGTGCGGCGGGCCTAGCGAACCAGTGAAACGGACCTGCCAGCAGTCATCAGGGGTGAGGGAAACGATGGTGGGCAGGCACTCGCTGCCCGGGCCGTTTGCGCATCGGCTCGGCAGCCGTGGCACGTAGGCGCGGCCGTGGCGCGAGTGACGCGCCAGCGAGTTGCAGCAGTGCATCCCGCACCAGCACGTAAAAGCTGACCAGTGCGGCGATCGGGTTGCCTGGCAGGGCAAAAAGCCAAGGCCTTCGGGATGACCTGCGGCAGTCTGCAGCGACCAAAAGCGAATGGAGCGCGGGCGGACCGCCACTCCGGGCAGGCCGAGGGATGCGATCAGGCCGAAGTCGGCAGGCTGGAGGCGACGGCCGACCGGCAGCGCAAGGGAGCCGTGGCGCCTTGCCAGCGCAGGTGGGTGAGCTGGCCGGCGCCGCGCAGCGCGTAGCCGTCCATCGCCGAGTTGTCGTGCCGGGCACGTCCGGCGGCGAAAGGAGGGGCTGCGCCAGGGCCACACCGGTTTCGACTGACACCGGCTGCAGCGCAGCCGCGATGCGGGCACTGGCCTCGTCGACGGACCGTTCAGCGCCCTGGGCCAGCAGCGAGCGCCCAAGGCGCTCGGAGGGGGCTTCGGGCATGGCACGAGCGGAGATGTTCGGTCGAGGCGGCAAGGGAAAGGCATTGTGCGCCGGGGCATGCCAAGATCGCGGTCCGCCCACCTTCACAATCCGTCGACCCTGCTCCCATGGCCTCTTGGTGGACCCACTGGAAATCCGCCCCTGCCATCAAGGAGCAGGCGACAGCGCCTGTGCCGCCGCAGTTCATCTACCTGAAGCTGCCGCTGGCCAGGCTGGCTCGGCCCACGCGGGAAGCCTTGTCCGCCACGCTGCACTGGCGGCTGCAGCAGGATGGCTGCGGCGAGGTCGTCAGCAGCGGTGATTCGCTGGGGCCGCCAGACGCGCAGGGCACGCGCCGGCCGGCCTGGTGGCGGCTGGACATCGAGGTCCGAGCGCTGGGCCCGGCGCGGCAGTTGCTCCGCGAGGTGCTGGACGCGGTCGGCGCACCCGAGGGTTGCGAGGTCCATTTCACCGAGGCCGGCCGGCGCTTACAGGACCTGCGCCTGGGCAATGGCTGGCAACTGGGCCTGCCCACCGCATGAGCGAAAGCGTCGCGCCGCAGCGGCCCGCCTGCCCGCATTGCCACCGCCCCCTGCGCGGCTGCCTGTGCAGCTTTGCGCGACCGGTAGCCAATGAGGTGCCTGTGCTGGTGCTGCAGCATCCGCTGGAAACCGGCCATCCGAAGGGCAGCGTGCCGTTGCTGCAGCTGAGCCTGGCCGACTGTCGCTTGGAAACAGGCGAACGGTTCGACCCAGGCTTGCTGGCCGACTGGCTGGGCCCGCCGGGCCACAGCCTGCTGCTCTATCCCGAAGCAGTGCTGGGCTCGCAGCCAGCAGTGCCTGCGGCCGTCGCTGCCATGCCAGGCCAGTTGGTGGTCATTGACGGCACCTGGCGCAAGAGCCTGAAGATGCTGCTGCTGAACCCCGGCTTGCAAGCCCTGCCTCGCCTGTCATTGCACACGCCGCCGCCTTCGCGCTATGGCTCGCTGCGCCAGGCACCACAGGCCGCCCAGCGCTCGACGCTGGAAGCCTGTTGCCTGGCGCTGGGTCAACTCGAACAAGCCCCCGCAAACTACCTGCCGCTGCTGGCCGCGTTCGACGACTTCGTGCGGCAGCGGGCTCTGGTCACTTGATGGCATGCGGGCCGCGCGAGATCCGACCAGACAGGCGCCGGCGCTCGCCGTGGAAGGCGAGCTGGCCGGCTGAGCCGATCAGGCCTTGTTGGCCAATGCCGCGACGCGGCGGTCGATCAGGCGACGCATGTTGCCCATCGAGATCTGGTGCGCGTGCATGAGCGATAGCAGGCCATTGCGGGCCAGTTCCAGCGTCTCGGCATCGGTCAGCTGCGCCAGGCGCTCTTCGTCCACGGCCAGGAAGCCATCGACCGTCAGCGTGCTGCCGTCTGGCAGCGTGGCGTCGAAGCGCTTGGGCTGCAGCAGCTTCAGCTCCATCATGCGTTGGCCGGCCAGGCGCGTGCGCTCGGTCTCGACTTCCAGCTGCTCGATGAACTTGCGCAGCTCGGTGATCATCGGCGTGGGCTGGCCGTCGGCACCGAAGATGGCTTCGCCTTCCTCGGTCGAGAAGCCTTCCCAGCTTTCGTCCAGCACCACGGCGAACTGGTCCGGGCCGACGCGCGCCATCGTGAACGGATAGGCGCGCAGGGCCGCCGGCACGTAGAACGCGTCCCAGCGGCCATCGGCCTGCAGGAACAGGTTTTCGCCCTGGGTGACGCCGAAAACGGCGACCGGTGCGACCTGCTCCTTGCCCTGCTCGTCCTTGCCAGCGGCCAGGAACAGGATGGGGTATTCCTTGCACGCATCGCCGAATTCGGCGGTGGTCAGGAACAGCGAGTTCAGGCCAGCGGAAGCCTTCAGGTTGCTGAGGGCCGTGCGCAGCTTCAGATTGCGATGCTTGTCGCGATCCAGCGCGGTGGGTTTCTTGTGCAGTTCAGGGTTGATCAATCGGGTTCTCCAGATTCATGCAGGCGACTGGCAAGCACCTTGTCGACGCGCTTGCCATCGAGGTCCACCACCTCGAAGCGCCAACCGCCCCACTCCACCGTGTCGGTGGTGTGCGGCAGCCGGCCCAGCAACAGCATGATCATGCCTGCCAGGGTGTTGTAGCGCCCGCGGTCTTCCTCGGGCAATTCTTTCAATTCAAGCCGGTCCTTCAGCTCGGGCGTCGGCATCAGGCCGTCGACCAGCCAGCTGCCGTCGGCACGCTGCACCGCCCAGGCGTCTTCTTCGCCCGGGTTGCTGAATTCGCCGGTGATGGCTTCCATCACCTCGCGCATCGTGATCACGCCCTGCACCGCACCATATTCGTCGACCACGAACACCAGGTCCGCGCCGGTGGTGCGGAAGTGCTCCAGCAGCTCCATGCCCGACAGCGTCTCCGGCACGAACACCGGCGGCTGCAAGTGGTCGGCCAGCGAGGCCAGCCGGCTCTCAGCGACCGGACGGATCAGGCTGTGCGCGGCGACCACGCCAATCACATCGTCCAGCCCGCCGCGGCAGACCGGGTAGCGCGAGTGCTCCTCTTCGGCCACCACGCGCAGCACTTCCTCGATGCTCGCGTTGACGTCCAGCCAGGTGATTTCCGCGCGCGGAATCATCATCGAGCCGATCTGCCGGTCGTCCAGGCGGAACACATTGCGCACCATCTGGTGCTCCTGCGCCTCGATCACGCCCGCATCCAGCCCCTCTTCCAGGCTGGCGGCAATCTCTTCTTCCGTCACGCTGCGCGACGGGCCACCCTTGATGCCGAACAACCGCAGCGTGGTCTCGGTACAGGCCGCCAGCAGCCAGACCAGCGGTCGTGCGCCGATCGACAGCCACTGCATCGGCTGCGCCACCAGCCGCGCCACCGTCTCGGGGTACATCTGGCCCAGGCGCTTGGGCACCAGCTCGCCAAAGATGATGCTGAGGATGGTGATGATCATCACCACCAGCGCGGTGGCCGTCAGGTCCGCGGCGCGCTCGCCCAGCGCAGGAATGATGGACCTCAGCCACAACGCCACCGGCGCCGAGAAGGCCGCCTCACCGACGATGCCGTTGAGCACGCCAATCGAAGTGATGCCGATCTGCACCGTGGACAGGAAGCGCGTGGGGTTCTCGTGCAGCGCGATGGCTGCGCTCGCGCCGCGCTCCCCGGCCTCCACCATCACCTGCAGCCGCGCCTTGCGGCTGGCGGCAAGCGCCATTTCCGACATGGCGAACAGCCCGTTGATGAAGATCAGGAACGCAAGTAGGGCAAAGTCCATGGAACGCGGCCTGCAAATTCCGGGCCGCAACGCGAAGTGAATGGGGTTGCGAGCGTAGCAGAATCGCCCCATGCACTACCTCATCGGCGACCTCCAGGGCTGTTGCGACGCCTTGGCGCGCCTGCTCGCCCAGATCGACTTCTCGCGTTCTCGCGACCACGTGCACCTGCTCGGCGACCTGGTCAATCGCGGCCCTGATTCACTCGGCACGTTGCGCAGCCTGCGCGCGCTTGGCGGCAGCGCCACCTGCCTGCTCGGCAACCACGACCTGCACCTGCTGGCCGTGGCCGCTGGCGTGCGCAAGCCCAACCGCAAGGACACGCTGGCACCCATCCTCGAAGACACCGAGCGCGAAGCCTGGCTGGACTGGATGCGCCAGCGCAAGCTGGCCGACCTCAGCGACGGCTGGCTGATGGTGCATGCCGGCGTGGTGCCGCAATGGACCCCCGGGCAGACGCTCTCGCTGGCGCGCGAGGTCGAGGCCATGATCCAGGGCCCCGGCCTGAACGACTTCCTGCAGGTCATGTACGGCGACCGCCCCGCCCGCTGGGACGACACGCTGCAAGGCAACGACCGCCTGCGCGCGGTCGTCAACGTGCTGACCCGCATCCGCTTCTGCGCGGCCGACGGCACGCTGGACTTCGCGACCAAGGACGGCGCCGACGCCGCCCCACCCGGCATGCGCCCCTGGTTCGAACACGAAACCCGCCTCACGGCAGGCCAGCCGATGGCCTTCGGCCACTGGTCCACGCTGGGCCTCATCGACAGCCCCGAGCTGCTGGCGCTGGACACCGGCTGCATCTGGGGCGGCCAGTTGACCGCCGTGCGGGTGGACGGCGGCCGCCGCGAGGTCATTCAGGTCCAGTGCCTGCAGGCGCAGGCCCCGGGCTGAGTTACCATCGCTGCCCCAGCAATGGAAGCGTGGCCGAGCGGTTTAAGGCACCGGTCTTGAAAACCGGCGAGGGTTCATCCCCTCCGTGAGTTCGAATCTCACCGCTTCCGCCAGTCCTACCAGCCGCTCCGCGGCCCGTTCAGCAGCTCTGGCGAAAGCACTCCCAGCCCTCACAGCCGCGGTTCACCGTCCTCGCTGATCGTCAGCGACGGGCCGGGCGGATTCGAGGTCTGCACGTGGTGTTCCACGCCGCGGTAGTAGTAGGTCACGTCCCAGTAGTCCGGGCGGCCTTGCGGCGGGCTGCTGGCGCAGCGCTGCACACCCTGGGTCGACACCACCGTCCCACCACCAGCATTGGCGCCGACCACCGCGCCCGCAAAAGCCCCGACCGCGCCACTGCCGTGGCCGCCACCGATCTGGTGACCCAGGATGCCGCCAATCACGCCGCCCACCAGCGCACCGGCCGGATTGGGCTCGCGCTGCACCACCTGTTCACGCTCGATCCAGCAGCGCTGCTGCTGCGGTCCGGTGTAGACCGCATGCACCGCGCTCACCGGCACTTCGACCAGGCGCTCCTGGGGACGGCGGTGCCAGTCGTAAACCGGAACCGGAGCAGGCAGCGGCACTGGTGACGGGGCGTAGCGCCACTCTTCGTAGTGCGCCGCCGGACGCAGCCAGCGCATCGACGACACGCGGTCGTTCATGCCCATCGAGCCGAGATCCGGGTAACGGCCGGGTCGCAGGATCATGCAGCGACCACTGTATTCAGGATGCTCGCAGACCTCCCAGGCACCGCCGGCCACCGTCACCGACGAGGCTCGATCATTGAAGCCGAAGCGTCGGAAGTCAGGGATGTCCTGCTCGGCGCTGAATGAGCGGCCGCGAAAGCCGTCATGCTCGAACAGCGTGACCTGGCCTTGCGCCTGAATGGGCGGCGGCGGGGGTGGGTCGTAACGACCCTCATCGCGGCCAGCCTCGCGGGCCGAAGAGAGCTTGTTGCTCAGGTGGAATTCATGCAACGACGGGTACTCGCCCGGCCGCAACACCACGCAGCGCCCACCGAAATCGGCGTGTTCGCAAACCTCCCAAGGCTCGCCGCGCACGATGACCGAGGAGGCTTGGTCGTTGAACCCGCGTCGCTCGAAGTTGTCGACCGGGTGGTGCAGCGTGACGGCGCGACCCTGGAAGTCGGGGTGCTCGAAGAAGGTGATCTCGGCCGAGGCGTGGCAGGCGGCCGCGGTGGCCAACACGGCCAGCGCCAGTTTGAAGAGGGGTTTCATCGGGCGAATGTCGTTGTGGAAAGCCGGACCAGCGTCAGCCGGCCCGGTCAGCACAACGCACCGCCCGCCCTCCCTGATGACAAGGCCCTGTTGGCGTGTTGGTAAGCGGGTGTAGTGCGATGGCTCAGGCCGGCATCGGCACGGCCGCTGCGCCTTCCAGCCGGAACGCGCGCACCAGGCCGGCCAGCCGCGCCGACTGCTCGCGCAGGCTCTCGGCTGCTGCGCTGCTCTGCTCGACCAGCGCGGCGTTCTGCTGGGTCACGTCGTCCAGCTGGCTGACGGCGTCGCCGATCTGGCCAATGCCGGTGCTCTGCTCGGCGCTGGCAGTGGATATCTCGCCGATCAGCCCACTGACCCGCCGCACCTCGGCGACGATCGCGTCCATCTCGCCACCCGCCAGCGCGACCTGCCGCGTGCCGGCCTCGACCCGCTCCACGCTGTGCTGGATCAGCGTCTTGATCTGCCTGGCCGCGTCGGCCGAGCGCTGCGCCAGCGTGCGCACTTCGCTGGCCACGACCGCAAAACCCTTGCCCTGCTCGCCGGCCCGCGCGGCTTCGACCGCGGCATTCAGCGCCAGGATGTTGGTCTGGAAGGCAATGCCGTCGATCACCGACAGGATGTCGGCCACCTGGCGCGAGGCCTGCGAGATGTCTGCCATCGTGCTGACCATCTGGCCAACCGCCTGACCGCCACGCAGCGCCGCGTCCACGCCACGCGCGGCCAGCTCGCTGGCCTGGCGGGCCGAATCGCTGCTGTTGCGCACCGAGCCGGTCAGCTGCTCCATCGAGGCCGCTGTCTGCTGCAGGTTGCTGGCCTGCTCCTCGGTGCGCTGGCTCAGGTCGGCCGCGCCGGTGGCGATCTCGGCCGAGCCGGTGGCAATGCTCTCGCTGCTGTCGCGCACCTGCGAGACCAGGCGCACCAGGCCTTCGTTCATGTCCTTCATTGCCTGCAGCAGCTCACCGGTTTCGTCGCGTGAGGTCACCTCGATCTTCGAGCTCAGGTCACCCGAGGCCACCGTGCGCGCCACGCCCACGGCCTGGCGCAGCGGCGTCACCACCGATCGGCGGATCAGGAAGGCCAGCAGGCCACCGCAGACCGCCGCCACCGTGGCCAGCACCAGCATCAGCACGCTGCTGGAGGCTGCGTCGCCCTGGATCTGCGTGACCGCGTCGCGCATCTCCTGCTGCTGCATCGCCACCAGCTCGTCCACTGCCTTGAAATACGCCTGCTGCAGGGGCCGCACGTCCTTCAGCAGCATGCGCGTGGCCTCTTCGTCGTCGTTGGCCATGCCCAGCGCAATGGCCTTGTCCATCGCCACCTCATACGGCTTGAGCGCTGCCTGCACCGCGGCCAGCAGCGCGTGGCCACGCTCGCTGTGCACCGAGGCATCCAGCAGCCGGGCCAGCTCGGCATTCTTGGCCCGCATCTCGTCAATGCGCTGCTTTTCCTTGGCCCGACCTTCGGGCTCGGACATCAGCACGATGTTGCGCACACCACGCGCCACCACGTTCATGTTGTCCTTGGTCTGCGAGAGCTGGTCGACCTTGACCAGGCGGTCGCTGGTCAGCTGCTCGACCGAGCGCTGGATCTCGGACAGCTTCGCAAAGCCGACGCCGGCCATGCCCAGTGCAATGGCGATGACGACGCCAAACCCCAGGGACAGACGGGTCCCGATCTTCATGTTGCTGGTCATGCCCATGACACGCTCCCTTGCCGATGCCGATTGATCTTGCGCTGTATCGGCACCGAAACGCCAAGCTCAAGGGACGCCATGGGCGCAGCGTGATTTGCCGCACTCTTCGGTGCGCGCAGGCGGCGCAGCCTGCCCGGCGGGTGCACCTGCTCACTCCGAAGAGGGATTGCCGCGCCCCGGGGCGGCGCGCAGGCTGGCGCCAACGCCCGCAGGCGGCCAGGCCTGCCCTGGAGCCTTCGATGACGCCACCTGTCCCTTCGCCCGCCGAGCCGCCTGAAACAGCGACGCAAGCAGCGCCGCCGGCCGATGCCGCCACCGACGGCATGGCCGCGCTGGTGGCCGCACGCCGGGCCAAACTCTCAGCCGAGCTGCAGGCCGGGCTGGACAGCGGCCGCTGGGGCCTGGCGCTGTCGGGCGGCGGCGTGCGCAGTGCCACCTTCTGCTTCGGGCTGCTGAAGGCGCTGGCCGGCAACGGCATCTTCCACCGCTTCGACCTGATGTCCACCGTCTCGGGCGGCGGCTACATCGGCGCGATGATCGGCAAGCTGTTCCAGGAGGCGCGCAGCAGCGGCCAGGGGGCGGACAAGATCGAGCAGGCGCTGGCCGATGCCGACCGGCGCTGGTTTGCCTTCTGGCTGCGCGCCAACGGCCGCTACCTGATCCCTCGCGGCGGCCAGGACACCTTGTTCGCGGCGGCCAACTTCGGCCGCAACCTCGTCGGCGTGCACGTCGAGCTGGCCGTCATGAGCCTGCTGCTGGGCGGCCTGCTGGTGGGCTTCGACCTGGCCATCTGGGCCTGGGCCGACTGCATCTACGGCAGCCCCGGCTGCTGGCGGCCGCCGGGCGTCTCGGTTGACACGCTGGCCGTGCTGTCCAACTGGCCCACCCCCTGGCTGCTGCTGCCGCCGCTGGTCTGGTGGGGCGCGGTGCTCTCCACCACCTACTGGATCCTGCCGGCCACCGCCGGCCGCTGCCTGCCCGGCTCGCGCTGGCTCACCGCGGCCCTCAGCCTCGCGTTGTGCCTCTGGCTGGTCTACCAGTGGCAGGACGCTCAGGGCGCCGACGGCGCTGCGGCAGAAGGCGACCTGCAGGTGCCGGCGCTGATGATGCTCTGCGCCGGCGGCATGCTGCTGGCCTGGCCGGCCGGGACGCTGCAGGCCTGGCGCCTGACCCGCGCCGCCACCAGCGAGCCGGACCGCTCGCGCAACCAGCTGACCAGCCGGCTCGCTGCCACGCTGCAGCTCGGCCTGGTGATCGCCGGCCTGGGCCTGGTCGACAGCCTGGCCTGGACCCTGGCCAAGGTGACCGACTGGAACCAGGGCGCGGCCGGCACCGCCATCGCGCTGACGGTGGTGGTGCTGCGCGCGGTTCTGCCCAAGATCTCGGACCTGCCGCGCAGCCTCACGCCTGCGATGCGCGGCCGACTGATGGACCTGGCCAATGTGCTGGGCGCGCTGGCCGTGCTGGTGCTGCTGGTGTTCTGGATCAGCCTGCTGCACCGCAGCGCCACGCTCTCGCTGTTCCCGCTGAACCGCAGCTCGCAGCTGCTGCAGTACCGGCTGAGCTGGGAGTGGCTGGCCATCGGCGTGCTGCCGCCGCTGGGCATGCTGCTGGTCTCGGCGCACAACCGCGAGTTCCTGAATCGCTCCTCGCTGTTCGCCTTCTACCGCGCACGGCTGGTGCGCAGCTACCTGGGTGCTGCCAACGTGCAGCGCTTCACGCCCGGCACATCCGCCGCCACCGCGCCTTACCCGCGCCAGCTCTCGGCGCAAGACCTGCAGGTCGCCATCGCCGAAGTGCACCCGGCCGACGACGTGCCCATGGCCGACTACCAGCCCCACCTGGCCGGCGGGCCTGTGCACCTGATCAACGTCTGCCTGAACCAGACCCGCGTGCCGCGTGGCGGCCTGTTCAACCAGGACCGCAAGGGCCTGCCGATGAGCGTGGGCCCGCAGGGCCAGGTGTGCGTGGGCCCGGGCGACTGGCGCAGCGTGGCCGCGCCCGGCTGCCTCAGCCTGGGCAGCTGGACCGCCATTTCCGGCGCCGCGGTGGCACCCGGCCTGGGCGCCAGCACCCGCTCGGGCCTGGCCGCACTGCTCACGCTGGCCGGCGTGCGCCTGGGCCACTGGTGGGACAGCAGCCCGGTGCAGCGCGGCGCTGGCGAGCCGCTGCCGCCCATCACCGGCAAGTACGGCCAGCTGCTGGCCGAGCTGCGCGGCCGCTTTGATGGCGACCTGCGCCGCGACTGGTTCCTCAGCGACGGCGGCCACTTCGAGAACACCGGCGCCTACGCCCTGCTGCGCGAGGAATGCCGGCTCATCGTGCTGGCCGACTGCGCAGCCGACCCGCGCTACGCCTTCGGTGACCTGGAAAACCTGGTGCGCAAGGCCCGCATCGACCTGCAGGCCGACATCGTCTTCCTGAAGCCCCGCCTGCAGCAATTCGCCGCACCGCCCCCGCCGCCCGAAGCCGCCGACTGCCCACCCTGCGAACCGCCGATGACCCAGGTCCCAACCGCCTTCGGCTCGCTCAACGACCTGGCCTCCGCGGACAGCCAGGCCTGCCTGGCGCTGGCCCAGGTGCACTACCGGCGCAGCGGCAAGACCGGCCACCTGGTCATCGTCAAGCCCAACATGTGCGACGGCCTGCCGGTCGACCTGGTCAACTTCAAGGCCGACAACCCGCTGTTCCCGCAGGAGCCGACCACCGACCAGTTCTTCAGCGAAGCCCAGTGGGAAAGCTACTTCCAGCTGGGCGACGCACTGGGCCGCCAGCTGACCCACAGCTTCATCTGCCACCTCTGCCACCATGCCGGCGATTGGTTCGAGCCGGACGACGGCAGCATCGCCGTGGCCGACACCTCGGGCGAGAAGCACAGCCAGACCGCCCCCAAGCGCCTGCCCTCGCGCATTGCCGCCACCGGCGCCGTCACCGCGTCCATCAGCCTGGGCGCGATGGCCACGCTGGGCGCCACCGGCTGGCAGGCGATCAACGAGCAGCTGGACAAGGTGCACAAGGCCCGCAGCGTCGATCCGGTGGTGCTGAAGGAACTCACCGACCTCTACGGCCACCTGGCCCCCGGCCCCGGCCTGCACCCGGCGGACACCGGGCTGGGCGAGATCGCCACCGCGCTGCTGCGCATCAGCGATGCCTCGTGCAACGACAGCAACAGCCAGGCCTTCCACCAATCGCGGCTGTTGCAGACCATCCTGACCAGCACCCGGGACAGCTGCAAGGCCTCGTCCCCTCGCCACCCATCCTGCGAGCTGCTGCTGAACCGCGACCAGAACCTCTCGTGCCTGCTCGACGACGCCACGCCGGTCTGCCTGCCGCAGTACTGGATCCGCGACTACGGCGCCTCGGCCGGAGACCGTGTCAACTGCCCGCCGGTTGCCCCGAAGCTGGTCACCGCGGCCCTGCCGCCCCCGCCGCCGGAGCCCGCCCCCACGGCGCCACCACCGCCACCAGACCTGCCAGTGATCGTTGGCTCAAGCCCCGACGGCCCGGCCAGCGAAACCCTGCCGCCTCCACCTCCACCGCCGCCACCGCAGCCGGGCAAGAAGGTCGAGCGACCGCCGTCGCAACTGTGCGCCGGCAAGACGGTGTACGTGCAGATCTTCGGGCCCGAGCAGCGCGACAGCGTGGCCGCACTGCGCGAGCAGTGGCAACTGCTGGGCGCCAAGGTGCCGGCGGTGGAAGACGTGTGGGACAGCGCACGGCGCAACGGCCGACACGCGCCCAAGGCCGCGGCCGTCAACCGCCTGGTGGTGCATGACCACCAGGCACCGGACTGGGACGCCTGCGCCAAGCTGCTGACCAGCCGCGTGAAGGTCGAAGGCAGCTGGACCATCCAGCCGCTGCCCTCGCGCCTCACGCCCACGCCGGGCGTGATCGAGGTCTGGCTGGCGCCACCTGCCGCCACGGCGCAGGCGCCAGCGGGCTACTGAACGCGCCTGAAACAGGCGTGGTCATGGTCGTTCACCATGCCCATCGCCTGCATCCAGGCATAGACGATGACCGGGCCGACGAACTTGAAGCCGCGCTGCTTGAGCGCCTTGGAGATCTGCTGCGACAGCGCCGTCTCGGTGGGCCGCTGGTGGCCGTCGCCCATCAGCACACGGCCATCGGTGAAGCCCCAGCAGAACTCGCTGAAGGACTCGCCGCGTTCGGCCATCTCGCAGTAGATCTGCGCGCCCTTGATGGTCGCCGCGATCTTGGCGCGCGAGCGGATGATGCCGGCGTCGCCCAGCAGCCGCGCCACGTCGGCCTCGCCGAAGCGGGCCACCTTCTCGGGCTGGAAGCCGGCGAAACCGGCCCGCAGCGCCTCGCGCTTGCGCAGCACGGTGATCCAGGCCAGGCCCGCCTGGAAGCCGTCCAGCATCAGCTTTTCCCACAGCGCGCGGCTGTCATGCTCGGGCACGCCCCATTCGGTGTCGTGGTAGGCCTGCATCAAGGGGTCGCTGCCGGCCCAGGCGCAGCGGGTGGGCGGGGTGGAAACACTCATGGGCTGGAGTGTCGCGCAGCCGGCCGGCGGCGAGTGCGCGGCGCGGGGAGTGGCGGCAGCTCGTCCGGCGCGGCGCCGGCCAGTGCGAACTGCAGGGCCTGGCGGGCCACGGCGTCGCTGGCGGCGTGTGGCTCCCAGGTCAGCTCGCCATCGGGATCGGCTGGCAGCGGCAGGTCCGGCGCCGGCACGATGGCATTGACGCGGATGCCGCGCCCGGCCAGCTCATGCGCCAGGCCACGCGTGAGCTGCGCCAGTGCGCCCTGCGTGGCGGCATGGGCACTGGCCGGCACGCCGCCAGGGGCAGGCTCGGGCGCGGCAATGTTCATGATGCAGCCGCCCTCCGGGCCGAAGTGCTTCAGTGCCTCCTGCACCACCCGCAGCGCGCCAAACACATTGACCTCGAACAGCTGGCGGATCTCGGCCTCGCTGATCTGCTCGATCGGCACGCTGCGCCGGATCGCCGCATGGTTGACCACCAGGTCCGGCCGGCCAAAAGCCGCGCGGGTCTCGATCAACAGTCGGCGCACGTCATCGGGCCTGGCCAGGTCGGCCGGCACCGCGAAGGCGCGGCCACCCTGGGCGGCGATGTCGGCCACCACGCGCTGCGCGGCGGCGCGGTCGGTCGCGTAGTGCACCACCACCGCCGCACCCTCGGCGCCAAAGGCGCGGGCAATGGCCGCGCCGCTGCCGCGGGTGGCACCGGTCACCAGTGCAACGCGCCCGCGCAGCCGCTGGCCGGGCGGGCGCGGCAGCGCCAGGGCGGGGCGGCGGGCAGGTGAAGGCGGCGGGGCAAGCGTGGCAAGCGGCATCGTGGGCAAGGGCGTGGGGAGCGTCTGAAAGGGGCTGGCCAAGGCGAGTTCGGCCGCAAGCGTGAAGGCCTGCATGATCCGGCGCCTCGCCCACCCGGCGGTAGCTTGTTCCTGCGAGTGTCTTGCCCGATCCTGCAAACCGGCCTCGGTGCCGCTGCCTGGACCGCGCTGCTGCGGCAAGATGAGAACCTGCCCATACCGCTGTCCCGCCAAGCCTTTTGCATGCCCTCGATTGACGCCCAATGTGCCGAGCTGACTGAACGCCTTGCCCGTTTTACCGAGCAGGCCAGCGAGGAAGGCCCTTGCGAGACCCAGATCGAAGGCTTCAGCTGCCACCGCCGCACCGCAGGCGCGGCCACGTCCTTCGGTGCCCAGTGGCCGTGTTTCGGCATGGTGTTGCAGGGCCGCAAGAGCCTGACCGTGGGCAACGAGGTCTACCACTACGGCGTGGGCGACTACCTGCTGATGTCGGTCGACCTGCCGGTCGTTTCGCGCATCCTCGAAGCCAGCCCCGAGCGACCGCACCTGGGGCTGGGCATGGCCATTCCGGCGGACCGCCTGCAAGCCCTGCTGCGCCGCCTGCCACCGGCCACGCTCACGCCTGCGCATGGGGCGCCGCGCGGCGTGGCCGTGCACAAGGCCTGCCCGGCGCTGCTGGAGGCCACGCTGCGGCTGATGCGGCTGCTGGACACGCCGCGCGACATCCCGGCGCTGGCGCCGCTGCTGCAGGAAGAGATCCTGTACCGCCTGCTGGTCGGCCCGGCGGGCGGGCGGCTGCTGCACATGGCACTGGCCGAAACCCCCGGCAACAAGGTGGCCCGCGCGGCCGCCTGGCTGCGCGAGCACCATGCCGAAACGCTGAGCGTGGAAGCACTGGCCGCCCGCGTGGGCATGAGCGTGTCCTCGCTGCACCACCAGTTCAAGGCGGTGACCAACCTGTCTCCGCTGCAGTACCAGAAACAGCTGCGGCTGCACGAGGCGCGCCGGCTGATGCTGCTGGAGCAGGTCACCGCCGCCAACGCCGGCCACCGCGTGGGCTACCAGAGCCCGTCGCAGTTCAGCCGAGAATACAGCCGTCTCTATGGCCGCTCGCCGCAGCGCGATGTGGATGCGCTGCGCGAGGACGTGCCCTCACCCGTGGAGGCGTGAGGGACTCACTCGGCCGTGGCCGGGTCGATCACCGTGCGCACTTCCGAAACCTTGTTGGCCGGGAAGCCGCCGAGTTCGGCGTGCTGGCGGACCGTGGCCGCGTCGGGCGCCTGGTAGATGCAGTAGACGCGGTCGTCGGTCACGTAGCTGTGGATCCACTGGATGCCGGGGCCCATGCTGTGCAGCACGCCGCATGACTTCTGGGAGATGGCTTTGAGGTCCTGCGGTGTAAGCTGGCCGGCACCGGGAATGTCTCTTTCGATCACGAACTTGGGCATGTTGGCCTCCTGTTGAACAAGGCCTGCATGCTGCGGCGCCGGCCGCGCCCGGTCCTGAAGCGACGATGAAATCGCGATGAATTCAAGGTCAGACCCCGAAGTTTCAGCCCCGCCCACCTGCCTGCGCTTCGACGACTTCGCGCTGTGGCCGGCCGAGCGCCAGTTGCTGCGCCAGGGCGAGCCGGTGGCGCTCACGGCGCGCGCCTTTGGCGTGCTGGTGGCGCTGGTCGAACGCGCGGGCCAGCTGGTCTCGAAGGACGAGCTGATGCAGCGCGTCTGGGCCGGCCTGATCGTCGAGGACAACAACATTGCCGTGCATGTGGCGCAGCTGCGCAAGGCGCTGGGGCCACGTGCCATCGCCACCATCGCTGGTTGCGGCTACCGCTTTGCGCTGCCGGTGCAGGCCGGCGCGCTGGCAGCGCCGAAACTGCCCGCCACCCGCCCGCCGTCGGACGAATTGCCCGGCAACCTGCCAACCCGACCCGCACCGCTGATCGGCCGCGAGGCGGAGCTGCTGGACCTGTTGGCGCTTCTGGCCACGCAACCGTTGGTCACGGTGTGCGGCGAAGCCGGCGTGGGCAAGACGCATCTGGCGATGACGGCTGCGGTGCAGCGCCAGCCGCAGCAGCGCGACGGCGCCTGGTGGGTGGACCTGGCGCCGCTGTCCGACCCGGCTCAGCTCGCGCCCACCATCGCGCGCACGCTGGGCTTCAAGCCGGCCGAAGGCGAGGACCCGCTGGCCGCCTTGGCGCGCCGGCTGCGCCCGGTGCAGATGCTGCTGGTGCTGGACAACGCCGAGCACCTGGCCGAGGCCGTCAGCGCACTGGCGGCGGCGCTGGTGGCGGCCACGCGCGCGCTGTCGCTGCTGGTCACCAGCCAGGTGCCGCTGCGCGCGCCCAGCGAGCAGCTGTTCCGCCTGGCGCCGCTGGCGCTGCCGCCCGAAGGCTGCAGCGCCGCGCAGGCGCGCAGCAGCGGTGCGATGCAGCTGCTGGCCGCACGCGCCGGCAGCGCGGGTCGCCCATTGGCCTGGACCCACAGCCACAACAGCGCGGCCAGCGACGCCGAGGTGCAGCTCGCCGCGCAGGTCTGCCGCGAACTGGACGGCAACGCGCTGGCCATCGAACTGGCCGCGGCCCGCCTGCCGGCGCTGGGCCTGGCCGGGCTGGCCGGGCGGCTGCACCAGCGCCTGGGCCTGCTCGGGCCAGGCACCGCCACACCCCGCTCGCGCCGCAATGCGCTGGACGCCGCGCTGGACTGGAGCCACGGCCTGCTGAGCGAAACCGAACAACAGGTCTTCCGCCGCCTCGCGGTCTTCCCCGGCGCCTTCGAGCTGGACACCGCCGCGCTGTGCCTGGCCGATGCGCAGCTGCCGCCTGAGCGCGTGGTCGAAGCCATCCTGGACCTGGTGGATCGCTCGCTGGTGGGCCTGGACCGCGCGCACGCGCCGCGCTACCGGCTGCTCGAAACCACGCGGCTCTACGCCCAGGCGCGCCTGGCCGCCGACCCGCAGGCCGACGAGGCTCGGCGCGGCTTCGCCCGCGGCCTGAGCCAGGTGCTGGCCGTTGCCTACGACGCGCACTGGGGCGACCCGCCCAAGGCCTGGCGCGAGCGCTGGCTGCCGGAGATCGACAACCTGCGCGCCGCGCTGGACGAGGCCACGGCCCACGACGCCGAGACGGCCGCCGCGCTGTTCGCCAACGCCTGGCCGCTGTGGGAGGCGCTGTCGCTGCTGTCCGAGGGCCGGCAGCGCAGCGAACAGCTGCTGCCACTGCTGGACGGCACCTGGCCCGCGGCGCTGCGCGCCCGCTTCTGGGAAAGCGTGGTGCACTGCCACACGGTCGAATACCCGCAGCGCACGCGCGAGGCCGCCACGAAAGCCGCGGCGCTCTACCGGCAACTGGGCGACACGCGCGGCGAGTACCTGGCCTGCGTGGACCTGGCCTTCAACTGGCGGGTGGACCACCCCGAAGCCCGCGCCGCGCTGGCACGCGCCAAGGCGCTGGAGCAGCCCGCCTGGCCGGCGCGGCTGCAAGCCCGCCGTCGCATCACCGAAGCCACGCTGGCCACCGACAGCGGCGACTTCGCGCTGGCCCGTGAGCTGTTCGCCTCGGTGGTGGCGCTGCGCGAGCGCGACGGCGATGTGGGGGACGCACTGACCCGCGCGGTGGCCAACCTGGCCGACCTCGAACGCGCCGCCGGCCGGCTCGATGAAGCCGTGCGCCTGGCCGACCGGTTCCTGCCGCGCCTGCGCGCCCGCCAGCCCTCGCTGGACGACTTCAACCTGCTGGGCAACCTGCTGGGCGTGCTGCTGGCACAAGGCAATGTGGCACGCGCCCGCGAGGTCGTCGCCGAATGCCAACAGCGCATGCGCCACTTCGCCGAGGACAGCTGCATGTGGTGCACGCTGGACGCATTTGCACTGCTGCACGCGCTGGACGGCCGGACCCGCATCGCCGCCCAACTGGCCGGCGCCGCCGACCGGGCGTACCACGACCACGGCCAGGACAAACGCCAGCCCAACGAGGCCGCAGACCGGGCCCGGCTGGACCGCGTGCTCGCCACCCAGGCAGGCGAGACTCAGCTTTCAGCCTGGCGCGCCGAAGGCTGGGCCATGGCGACGGGCGACGCGCTGCAGCTGGCGTTCACGGGCGCCGATTGAGGGGCGCCAAGCTCGGGGACGATTGAGCCCTCAGCCGATGCAGGTCCGGTTCTTCCCGGTGCGCTTGGCTTCGTACAAGGCTTCGTCGGCGCGTTCCAGCGTCTCTTCCAGCGTGTCGGCGCCGCGGTAGGTCGTCACACCGGCCGAGAAGGTCACGAAGACTTCCTTGCCTTCGTGCATGAACAGGCTGGCGCTGAGCAGGCGCTGCAGGCGGGTCAGCACCTGCTGGGCTTCGTCCACCGGCGTGGCCGGCAGCAGCACGACAAATTCTTCGCCGCCGAAGCGGGCCACCACGTCGCCCGGGCGCAGCGAATCGCGCACCCGCTGTGCCAGTGCCACCAGGGCCTGGTCGCCGGCGGCGTGGCCGAGCTGGTCGTTCAAGCGCTTGAAGTTGTCGATGTCAAGCAGGCCGACGGAGAGTGGCTTGTCTTCGCGCTGCAAGCGGGCCTGTTCGACGCCGAACAGCTGGGCCAGGCCGCGGCGGTTGGCGACCTGGGTCAGCGCGTCGGTCGAGGCTTCGTCGGACATGCGGCGCAGCTCGCCTTCCAGCGTGCGCACCTGGGCTTCGAGTTCGCTGGCGCGGCTGTGGCCGTCCTGCAGGCGCTCGCGGGTGGCATGCACCAGCGCGTGCACGCTGCGGCTCTCGGAAACCATTTCGTGCACGACGCCGGCCAGGCTTTCGAGGGAGTCTGCCTGGTCGATGGTGTCGGCGTAGCGCTGCATGCTGTCGCTGAAGCGGCCGGTGTGCTGGTCGAGTTCGCCCAGCTCGCTGAGCATCTGGTGGATCAGGGACTTCAGCGCATCGCGGGCCTGGTCACGGTCGCCGCGCAAGGCCCCCTGGCGCTGGCGGGTGCTGGCCAGCAGTTCGCTCGCGGCATGCACCGCGCGTGAGCTGGGGCTTTCGCCCAGGCGCTCGCGCAGGCTTTCGAGTTGGCCCTGGACCCAGGAATCGTCCTCGGCCAGCTCGGCCAGGCTGCCGGCGAGTTCGCGGCTGAGCTGGTAGGTCTGGTTCAGCAAATGGTGGCGATGCGACAGCAGCCTGCGCGCACGCTCGCACACGTCCGCCACCTGGCGCGCCAGCTCGGCGCTGGCGCCTTCGGTGGCCAGGCGCTGCGCGAGTGCGGCCAGCTCGTCGGCCAACGCGGCGGCGCGCGGTGCGTCTGGCGGCAGGGCAGCGCCCACGGTGCCGGCAAGTGGCGTGACGACGGCAGGCCAATGCAGCAGGCGTGCGGCCTCAGCCGGTGCCGCCGGCGCGGCAGCAGCCGTCGCGTTCAGCTCGGCGTCCAGCGACTTGTCGCCGGTGGTCGCCGCTTCGCCATCGCTGTCCCAGTTGCTCATCAGTTGCTTGAGACGGTGCTGCAGGCGCTGCATGTCGCTGCGGCTGCTGTCGAGCACGCGCTGCAGGCTGTCCTTCTTGCGCGCCAGCGTCCATTGCTTGCCGCCGCGCTCCAGCCCGCGGGCCAGGCGCTCGATCATCTGGGCCCAGGCTTGCGACTGGGCACTGAGGCTGCCGCCGGAGCGCTCTACCAGGTGCATCGCCTGGTCCCACTGGCCCTGCAGCACGGCCTGCTGCAGCTCGGTGCGCTGGGCGGGGTCGTCCGTCAGGCGCTGCACCAGCTTGTCGATCACCGGTTTGGCGCGCGCCGGCAGCGCAGCCGCCGCGACCTTCCCGCCCGATTCGTCTGCCCAGGCCTGGGCATAGTTCTCGGGTGTGGGCTCCTGCTTGGCCAGGGCCAAGCGCCGCAAGGCCGCCTTGGCAATCTGGGCCGGGGTCAGTTCGGTCACGCTGCTCATCGTCTTCTTGTCGGCATGGCGGGCAGCGACTTGAGGACGGCACGGCCACCCGCGCGCAAAGCGGCAGCCGGCGTGAAGTGCGGACGCTTGGGACGCCGCGCCCGCCACCCCGCTTCAGGGGCCGCGACGCGAGGCGGCCGTGGCTTCACCGCTGGCCGCCTCGATCTCCACCGGGGCCGTCACCGGTCCGGTGTCCGCTTCCAGGTCCATCTCCGCCTGGGCGACCGGCAAGGCATCCAGTGTCGGGCCGGGCGCCACGGTGGCATGCGCGCGCAGCCAGGCAGGCAGGTCCGGCCCCGGCATCGGCCGGCCGATAAGGTAACCCTGCATCAAGCGGCACTGCAGGCTGCGCAGCAGGTTCATCTGCGCGCTGGTTTCCACGCCTTCGGCCACCACGCGCAGGTTCAGCGCCTGCGCCAGCGAGATGATCAGGTGGATGACTTCGCTGGCCTTGGGCTCCCGGCCCAGCTTGTTGACGAAGGAACGGTCGATCTTCAGCTCGGAGATCGGCAATTCGGTCAGGTACTGCAGCGACGAATAGCCGGTGCCGAAATCGTCCACCGAGATCTGCACGCCCACTTCATTGAGCCGGCGCAGCGTGGGCAGGATGCTTTGCAGGTCCTTCATCAGGCTGCTCTCGGTGATTTCGAGCAGCAGCATGCGGTGCGGAATGCCGTAAGGGCTGACCGAGGCGTGGATCAGCTCGACCAGGTCGTGGCGCAGGAACATGCGGCTGGGCATGTTGACCGCGATGGACTCCGAAAAGCCAAAACCCAGCTGCCATTCGCGCGCCTGGCGCGCCGCCTCGCGCAGCGCCCATTCGGACAGCGGCACGATCAGGCCGGTTTCCTCGGCCATCGGGATGAATTCGTTGGGTGGCACCAGCGTCTCGCCGCGGCGCCAGCGCATCAGCGCTTCAACGCCCACCAGCCTGCCGGTCTGCGCCTCGACCTTGGGCTGGTAATAGAGCACCAGCTCGTTGCGCTCGATGGCCTTGTGCAGCGCGGTTTCCAGCTCCAGCTTCTCGCGGTCACGCACCGCAAGGTTGGGCGAATAGGTCATCGCGTCGTTGCGGCCGCGGTCCTTGGCGGCATACATCGCCACGTCGGCATTGCGCATCAGGTCGGCCACCGTCTGGCCGTCGCGCGGGTACAGCGCAATGCCGATGCTGGCGGTGGCGAAGAACTCCTGGTCGGCCACGTAGACCGGCTCGCGCAGCGCTTCGAGGATGCGTTGCGCCACGGCCTGGGCGTCGGCCTCGCCGGCCACCTCGGGCAGCAGCGCGACGAATTCATCGCCGCCCAGCCGGCCCACCGCTTCCAGCGCCCGATGGAAACGCGCGCCGACCGCCTCGACGGTGCCGTCGAAGATCTGGTCGCTGTGGCGCACGCAGCTGCGCAGCCGCATCGAAACCGAGAGCAGCAGCTCGTCGCCAGCCGAATGGCCCAGCGTGTCGTTGATCTTCTTGAAGCGATCCAGGTCGATCATCAGCACCGCCATCTGGTGGCCCATGCGGCGCGCCTGTTCCAGCGCGCGCTCGGCGCGCCAGTGCAGCTGGCGGCGATTCGGCAGCTGGGTCAGCGGGTCCTTGTTGGCCAGCTTGCGGATCGAATCTTCGGCCTGGTGGCGCTCGGTCACGTCCTGCACGATGCCGGTGTAGCCGATGCACTGGCCGTATTCGCCGAACTCGGGTTCGCCTTCGACATGGATGATGCGGTTGCGCTTGACGCCGCGCGACAGCGGCACGTCCATCGCAATGCCGAACACCTGGCGCACGATCTGCCGCACGCCGCGCACCAGCGAATGCCGCTCGTCACGCGTCATCATGCGCAACAGGTCACGGAAGCTGAGGCGGTCGTCCGGCCCGCTGCCAAACACGCGCAGCGCCTCTTCCGAAAGCTCCAGCCCGGCCGGCAGGCCGTGGCCCGGCTGCTGCCACCATTCGAAGCTGCCCATGCGGGCCAGGTCCTGCGCGCGCGCCAGCTTGGCCCGGCTGCGGATCAGCTCCTGCTGGGTGCGCGCCGAGCGCAGCATGTAGCGCAGCCGTCCGGCCAGCAGGCTCCACTGGTTGGACTTGACGAAGAAGTCGGTTGCACCGGCGTCGTAGGCGCGCTGGATGGAGGCTTCGTCGGCCAGGCCGGTCAGCATCAGCACCGGCACGTTTTCCAGGCCGTACATGTTGCGCAGCTCTTCGCAGGTCTCGAAGCCGTCGAGCCCGGGCATGCGCGCGTCCAGCACCACCAGGTCGGGTATCCAGCCGCCGAGGATGCGCAGCGCCTCGTCGCCGTTGTTGGCCTGGGTGACGTCGAAGCCGTGCTGGGTCAGCGCGGCGGCCACCAGCATCAGGTTGACGTCGTCGTCGTCAACCAGCAGCACCTTGGGTCGCTCCTCGGTCAAGGGCAACGCCGAAGCATTGCTCCCCATCATGCGGCCCCGCCTTCGAGCAAGGCCCTCACGGCGGCATCGGCGGCCACTGCGGCCGCATCGAACTTCAGCGCCAGCGCCGGCACCCGCTCGGGCTGGTCCAGCCGCACCGCCTCTTCCAGCGCAGCGCACAGGCGCGACAGCGGCAGCGCACCCACGCTGGCCGAAGCCGACTTCAGCGCATGGGCGGCATGCGACAAGGCCCTCAGGTCACCTGCCGCATGCGCAGCCGCGACCGCATCGCGCTGGTTCTGCAGCGAGCGAAGAAAAGTGTCCAGCACCCGCTTGACGAAGCCCGAGCTGCCCTGGGGGTCGAGCGCCCGCAGTTGGTCGAGGCTGGCAGAGTCCAGCACAGGTGCGTTGTCGCCGGCATCTAGCATCTTGCAATCTTGTCCGGTCGGGGTGCCGACCGGCAGTTGGTTGTGTCGCCATTCTGCCTTCGCCACACGCGATTTTGGCACTCCCAAGGAAACGGCCTTGCGCAAGCATCATGCGGCATCCCATGCACGTCAAGGCGGAATTGCCGCCATCGTGGATACGAGCAGCGGGAATATGTCGCGCGACTGTGCGGTTTGCCCCTTGCAAGCGGATCGTCTCCTTACAATCCGCGCCATGCGCCGATCCCTGTCTGCCTGCGCGTTCGCCCCGGCGTCTGCTCGCGCATCGCGCGGGCGCAGCCTCACGGCCACGGTGCTGTGGGCCGGCCTGCTGGCGCTGGCCATCCTGCTGGTATGGTCGCTCGCCGCCGCGCCGGGCAATCCGGAAGGCCTGAGCGGGCCCTGGTCCTGGCTGCCCATGCTGGCCTTTGGCGGCGTGTGCGCACTCGCCGGCCTGCTGTGGGGCCGCCAAAGCCTGGCGCATCAGCTGCGCAACGCCACCCAAAACGAACAAAGCCTGACCGAGCTGGCCGACAGCTTCGTCTGGCGCAGCGACGCCCAGCACCGCGTGCAGGGCTGGCGCCCACCGCATGGCGCTGCGCCTGCAGCCTGGGTGGCCGAGCAGGCGCTGGGCCTGAAGCTGTTCGACCGTTTCGAGGTGCTGGACCCCGACACCCGCCCCGGCGCGCTGCAGGCCAGGCTGGACGCGCACGCGCTGATCCCCGAGCTGCGCGTGGTGCGGCTGGGCATGCCGGGCCAGCCGGTGTGGCGGCTGCGCGCACTGCCGCAGTTCGATGCCCATGGCGACTTCCTCGGTTACCTCGGTACCGCAACTCCGCTGGGCGAGAGCGAACAACGTGTGTTCGACCAGGCCGTGCTGCAGCGCCTGTGGCCCGAGCTGGACGTGGCCGCAGTGGCGCTGGTGCCGGACGGCCGCGGCTGGCGCATTGCCGCGATCAGCCCCGACGCGGCGCGCCTGCTCCAGCTCGACCCGCATGCCCCCGAGGGCATGCGCGACTGGGCCGGCGCACTGGCCAAGGCACCGCGCGAGCTGATCGGCGTGATCGAAGGCCTGGCCCCGGGCCAAAGTGCCACCACCGACCAGTGGCAGCTCGAAATGCTGCCACTCGACAGCGAAACCGGCCAGCAACCCGGCCGCCTGCTGCTGCTGCGCCCGCTGCCTGGCGCAGCGCCTGAAGAAGCCGCCATCAGCGCGGCCGATCACGAGTCCTTCATCTATTCGGTTTCGCACGACCTGCGCGCACCGCTGCGCGTGGTCGAAGGTTTTGCGCGCATCCTCAAGGAAGACTACGGCCGCTTCCTGGACCGCATCGGAAATGACCACGTCGACCGCGTGCTCTCGGCCGGCGCGCGCATGAACAGCATGATCGATGCACTGCTGGCGCTGTCGCGCCTGCAGTCGCAGCCGCTGGCACGCAAGCCGGTGGACCTGTCGCAGCTGGCCGGCTTCATCATCGAAGACCTGCGCCGCGAAGCACCGGACCGCCAGGCCAGCATCCACATCGAAACCGGCCTGGTGGTGCAGGGCGACCCGACGCTGCTGCGCATTGCGCTGGAAAACCTGCTGAGCAACGCCTGGAAGTACAGCGGCCAGAACCCGCACACCACGATAGAATTCCGCTGCGAACGCCAGGCCGACGGCCGCCGCGTCTACGTCGTGGCCGACCAGGGCGCAGGCTTCGACATGCGCTTCGCCGACCGCCTGTTCGGCGTGTTCCAGCGCCTGCACAGCCCCACGGACTTCCAGGGCACCGGCGTCGGCCTGGCCTCGGTGCGCCGCATCCTGCGCCGCCACGGCGGCGACATCTGGGCCGAATCTGAAGTCGGCAAAGGCGCTCGCTTCTACTTCACGGTCTGAACGACCATCGACCTTGAAAGTCTGCGCGGGATCAGGCCGCCGGGGTGCATTGCTCCGCTCATGTCCCCCGAACGGACTGCGTCCGTTCTCCTCCTTTACTTCGCTGCGCAATACACCCCACCGTCCTGATCTGGCACGGTGTTGGCTGTTCAATGCTTGCCAAAACGCCAACGCTTACGCGGAGGGCGTCGGGTGGGCGATGCAGTGAAGTAAAGGAGGAGCCGAAGGCGGGGGACATGAACGGAATCGCCCACCTGATGGCCGCAGCCCGCAACAGGCCTCAACAGGCAGCGTTCAAGCGTTCCCAGGCCGAGCCAGCAGTTCGACCGCATCGACCAGCGCCGCAGCCTGAGCAGCCAAACTCCGCCCATCGGCTTCGGCCAGGCGAACCAGTCGGGCCAGCGCTTCGGTGCGGGGCAGCGAGTAGCGGTGCATCAGCACGCCCACCGCCAGCGGAATCGGATCGGCCAGCGCGCTGGCAGGTTCTGCCACCGAATGAGCGGCAACAGCAGGCGTGGGTGCTGCCACTGGCGTGACCGAAAACGCGGGGGCGACGACCGCAGGCGCGGGTGCGGGCGCCGGTGCGCGGCCACGGCGGGCACGCACGGCTGCCACGGCGGCCTCCACGGTCGGCACGATCTGCGCGATGTCCAGCGGCTTGACCAGGTAGGCCACGGCACCCAGTTCCTTGACCTTGGCCACCGTCGCCGCATCGGCAAAGGCCGAGAGGAACATGAAAGGCATGGACAGCGACTCGCGCAGGTAGTCGGCCACGTCGAAGCCCGACTTGCCTTCCATGCGGATGTCCAGCAGCGCCAGGTCCGGCCGGTGCTCACGCGCCAGCAGGATCGCATCGTCGCCGTTGTCGGCGTCGATCACGTCGAACCCCGCGCGCGACAGCCCGTGGGTGACGGTGGCCAGGACCAGGCGGTCGTCATCGACCACCAGGACCTTGCCTTTGCTGTTCATCGAGAGGGGATCGACCATGCGTGGGATTTTCGCTGAACTGCTGCGAACCAGGTCACCAAATATGGTGGGGGAAAGTCGGGACGCTCACAGCGGCTCCAGCAGGGCGACTGCCGGCGGCACCAGGCGCAACCGTGCCACCACGGCCTCGCCTTCCTGGGTCAGCGAAATCGTCGCCCCCTTGCGCGGCAACAAGGCCCGCACCAGGCCCAGGCCGGAAATGCCCGAAGGGATCTGCGCCAGGCTGAAGTCCGGCGCCAGCCGGCCTGGATTCAACACGCACAGGCTCACCTCTGCCTCGCCGCAAATCATGCGGCAGACGATCACGCCGCCCTCGCTGTGCTTGATGGCGTTGGTCAGCAACTCATTGACCGTGAGCGCCACCGGGATCGAATCGGCCTCGGTCAGCGCGAAGCGATGCGGTGCCGGGCCCTGCACTTCCACTTCGATCTGCCGCCCGAACATGCGCTGCACCGACTGGGCGATGGCCTCCATCACGCCGCGCACCCGCAGCGGCCCGGTCATGCCGACCTGCAGCCCGTGCACCTGGGCAATCGCATGCACCTGGCTGACGGCTTCGGCAATCGCCGGGCCGGCGGCGGGCGTGCGCTGTGCGCTCTGTTGCAGCAGGCCGGCGACACCCTGCAGGTTGTTCTTGATGCGGTGGTGCACTTCCTTGACCAGCATCTCGCGCTGGGCGATGGCGGCTTCCAGCCGCGCCTCGTCTGCGGCGCGCTGCTCGGTCACGTCGCTGGCCACCAGCAGCAACTGCGCGCCGGCCTCGCCGGGGTCGACCAGCGAGACGATGCGCATGTCCCAGACCTGGCCGGGCTCGCCGCTCTCCGGGTCGGCCGCGCGGTGCAGCTCGCGGCGCAGCGTGTCGCTGGCTTCAGGTGCGCCCCCAGGGCCGGGCTGCGCCCAGCCCGCCCCCCGGGGGGGAGAAGGCGTCTTGAGGCGGCCCAGCGATTCCTCCTGAGCGCGATGCAGGTCAGCCGACAGCGAAGCCGCTTCCGGCCCCGGCAGCCACAGCGCCGGCTGGCGGCCGAGGATCTCCGCCGCAGGGCGGCGCGCAAACGCCGCCATCATCTGGTTGAGCTGCAGCACCTGCTGGTTGTTCGCATCGAACAGCGCAATCGCCAACGGCGCGGTCTCGATGATGCGTTGCAGGCTGGTGCGGGCCTGGGTGATCTGGTTCTCGGCCTCGCGGCGGCGCTCGATGTCCAGCAGCGCAAAAGTCAGCTGCTGCCCGCCTCCCTGGTCAAGCCCGGTCACCACGGCATTGCCCACGACCCAGAAGGTGCGCCCGTCGCGGCCCACCAGCCGGCATTCAAAGGTCTCGGCCTGGCCCTCCTGCAGCGTGGCCAGCCAGTCGGTGCGGCGCAGCGGGTGATCGGCCTCGGGCGAGGCGACCACGCTGATCGGCTGGCCCAGGAAATCCGACAGCTCGCCACCGAACATGCGCCGCGCCGAGCGGTTCATCCACTCGATGCCCTTCTCGCCCAGCGTGACGATGCCCACCAGCACCGAATCCAGGATCGCGCGCGTGCGGTCCGCCTGCGCCAGCAGCGACTCGCGCGCCCGCCGCCGCTCGTCCACGCTGACGAAGGAACTGATCGCGCCTGCCGTCGGATCGTTCGCGTCCACCGGCCTCTGGCTGACCTGCACCCACAGCTCGGTGCCATCGCGCCGGCGGATGCGGCGCTCGCCGCGGGCCCGGCCATGCAAGGCCAGGTCGCGCTTTTCCTGCGCCAGGTGATGCTGGTAGACCCGCTCGTCTTCGTACAGCTCGGCCAGCGGCAGGCCTTGCAGCTCCGCCTGGCTGTGGCCGGTCAACTCGGCCATGGCCTGGTTGGCCCGCTCGATGCGCCCTTCGCGCTGGTGCACGATGCCCACATCCGACAGGCTGAACATCAGCTCGCGTTCACGCTCCAGGCCCTCCAGCTCGGCCTGCTGGGTGCGCAGCCGCGTCACGTCGGTCAGCACCGCGACCGCCTCGTCCTGCCCGGGGCCGGACACCCCGGCGCGGCGCAGCGCCAGCGAGTACCAGACCGGCTTGCCCGAGGCCTGCGCGCTCGCCGGCTGGAACTGGGTCTCGAAACTGCCTTGCTGGGCCAGCGTGGCCAGCGCCTGGCGCGCCGCCGTGCCGGTCACGCCGCAGCGCGCCAGCAGTGCGTCCATGCTGAGCCCCGTGCCATCGCCAGGCGCCAGGTCCAGCAAGGCTTCGAAGCGCGCATTGCAGCGCGCCAGCCGCGGGCCGCGCAGGTAGGCAATGCCGGCCGGCGAGGTGTCGAGGATGGTGCCCAGCTCCTGCAGCAGCTGCTCGTTGCGGCGGCGGGCGTTTTCTTCTTCGGTCACGTCCAGCGTGACGACGCTGAAGCCATGGCGGCCATCGTCGCCCAGCGCCGTCGGCTCGACCCGGGTCAGCAGCCAGCGCCGGCCCATGTCGCGGTGGCGCACGGCGTAGCGCACCTCCACCCGCTGGCGCTGGCGCAGCGCGCTTTGCAGCCGCTCGTATTCGGGCAGCGATTCAGGCTCGACCAGGTCACGGCCAATCGACATCAGCCCCGCGCCCTGCCCGGCTGGCGCGGCCTCGGCCATGCCTTCCCCGGCATCCGGACGGCCGGGCGCGGCGGTGATCCAGCCGCGCGCCGGGTCAAAGGTCGCCACCCCCAGGCCGGCCGTGCCCATCAAGGCCGCAATCTCGATGCGCGACAGCTCCTGCGCGTCTTCCAGCTTGCAGTCTTCCAGCTGCACCAGCCAGCGCCGCGGTACGCCATCCAGCGCGCGCGTGGTGGCGCGCAAATGACGCTGGCCGCCAGCCGCGCTCGGCAGCCAGCCTTCCATGCGGTGGCTCTGGCCAGGCCCGGGCATCGCGCCCGGCCAGCCGATCAGCTCACAGAGCGCCGGTGACAAGGCCCCCAGCTGGTTCGCATCCGCCACGCCCATCAGCGCCTGCATCGGCGCGTTGGCGCAGGCAATGCGCCCAGTGCTGTCGCATGCCAGCAAAGCCAGCGGGTTGATCTCCAGCAGCGCCAGCAGCTCGGGCGGCAATGGCGCACCCGTCCAACTCGAAGTCACCAGCCCCGCCGATTCCGGCGCGGCCCGCAACGAAGGCAGCAGCTTGGATTTGAACGACATGGGCACCAGCTTGAGGGGGAAAAGCCAGTTTAGCCCCCGAAGCATCGGGTGGAAGGGTTCCTTCCGTTCGCCCTGAGCCTGTCGAAGGGTTTGCAAGCCCCTCACACAGGTCCACCGCAATGCACGCCCAGTCAGCGCCGCGCCGTATGAAAGGTGATCGCGTAGCCATCGGGATCACCGGCAACGAAGAAGCGGCCGAAGGGGCCGTCGGCCAGCGGGCTGAGGATCGCACCGCCCCGCTCGACGATGCGGTCGTGCAGCGCATCGGCGTCGGCGCATGCGATCCAGAGCACCATGCCCACGCCGAGTGGCCCTGCTTCGGGAAGCGCACGCAGCGGCACACGCAGCGCCAGCGGGATGGGCTCGGTCTTGAAAACGACCGCCCCGGGAGGGCTCTGGGGCGCGGCTTCGAAACCGAAGGTCTCGACGTAGAACTTGCGGGATGCGGCGAGGTCGCGCACTTGCAAGGCGATGAAATCCGGGCCGACTGGCGTTGTCATGATGGCTCCTGTCCATTAATATCAGGGGACTGATATTAATGTAAGGGCCCTGATATGTCAACAGCGAAGCCAACGCCTCGCAGCGGAGTCGACTGGATTGGCTACAACCTGAAGATCACGCAACATCGATTGAGGCAACGCCTGGATGCCGAGCTCGCGCAGATCGGCATCACGGCACCCCAGAACGCAGTCCTGCTTGCCGTCGCCGGCAATCCGCGAATCTCGAATGCCGAACTGGCTCGCGCGGCGTTCGTGACGCCACAGACCATGCAGGCGATCCTCGTCAATCTCGAACGCGCAGGCCTGATCGTGCGAAGCCCGCACCCTGAGCATGGCCGGGTCATCATGACCGAGCTGACGAAGGCCGGTCAAAAAGCCGTCGCCGATGGCGCAAAAGCCGCCGACGCGGTCGAAAGGCAGATGCTCTCCCTGCTGTCGCCTGAAGAGGCCCAGCTGCTCTGCGCGTTGCTCAAGCGCTGCGCCGCCGGACTGGGCGAGGAGCCGGCCCACGGCTAGCGGCTTGTCTTCCCGATGGCACGGAACCAGAAAAGGTGGGGACGGGAAAGCGAATGTCCACCCTGTCCGCCCTGCGCTTGCCGAAGGCATTTCCGCCGTTCTCCCTGTCGAAGGGTTTGCAAGCCCCTCACAAATGCCCCTCACAAATGCCCATCACCAATGAACTCCGAGACGGCGAACCCAGGAAGCGTGTCGACGGAGGGCTCGCAGCGAGAGTCTGGGACATCACCGCCAGCGGAACCGCGGGGCGCACGGCTCGGCTTCAATGTCCTGGGCATGGAAGCGGATGGCGCAATGTGCGCTCCAGGCTGATAGGAGCCGTTCGAATCGGAGAGGCCGCCACATGGCTGCAATCTCCAAGAATCGGCATCGAAGGATGTCCGCAGCTCTTGTCGGCGACCACCCAGACCCGGGCTCTTGACGACGACTCGCCGGGCCTCCAGGCAAAATCCAGATGATCGGGCGAGCCTGGCGTCAGGCCTGCCGGGAAGCCCACCTTGAATGGAGCAGCATCAATGGCACTGACGAAGAAGGGCGAGTTCTGGTACGGGACGACGTCCGGCGACACCCAAGCCGAGCTGCGCAGCTACAGCGTTGCGAATGGCCATGAGGCCGTCCGATTTGCCGCGTCCAAATGCGATTGCGGGTGCCGGACCTTCGCGCTGCAGACCGATGAAGAAGCCGGCGTGGCGATCCGCACCTGCACAGACTGCGGGCAGGAACACCTGATGGGCGACAGCGCGGACTACGTTGAAGAAGCCGCGCCCGAGGCGCACGAGTGCGTGTGCGAGAACGAGGTGTTCGAGCTGATGTCCGGCGTCTCTGTGTACGCGGGCACCCATGACGTGCGCTGGTACTACATCGCTTGCCGCTGCGTGGAATGCAATCTGGTCGGGGTCTTCGCAGACTGGAAGTGTGAAGCGGGTGATGCGGCGGCCTTCCTCGCCAAGGTATGAGCGGCCGAACCCCACAGAGATCAGGCCTCGCAGGCTGGGGATCATGCGCGAACGTTGAACGACTGCTTCAGAGCGTCGAGTTCAGCACATCGAAGGACCGCACCCGCTGCAATGCCGTGCTTCCTCGCGCTCCAACGTTCCTGACTTTGTTGCCGTGTCTCGGACTTTGATGGCAAGGAATACAAGGCAAGCTTCGACAGGCCCGAACGGAGAATTACTCAGCCCGAACGGAGCACTACTCCGGCTGCATCTGGCGCGACGCGAGCAAGGCCTTCCAGGCGGCGCGGTTGACCTCGCCGGCGGACAGCAGCATCTCGCCGGTCGCATCGGTGATGTCGTGCGGCGATTCGGATTCGATGGCGATGGCCAGGTTCAGGGACTGGCGGTAGGGGCCGTTTTCGCCGACCAGGGTTTGTGCCACGCCTTCGGCGACCGGCAGGCTGGACAGCAGGCGGTCAAAGGGCTGGCCCAGCATGCGGTCCAGCAGCGAGAACACGCCGCAGATGAAGGCTTCGCTGCGGGCGGATTCGTCGCCCAGGCTGCGCGCCAGGTCTTCCATCAGCAGGCCGCGGCGCACGGCAAGGAACATCAGTGGCTTCAGGTCCGGGCTGTCGACCGCGCTGGTCATCAACAGGGCCAGCCAGCGCTTCAGGCGCTGGTAGCCGAGGATCATGATGGCGTGCTGGAACGAACTGACCTCGACCGACAGGCCGAAGGCTGGCGAGTTGATCAGCCGCATCAGCTTGAAGGCCAGCGCGGGGTCGCCGCGCAGCACGGCGTCGAGCTTGTTGGCCGGCTCCTCGCGGTCCACGCGCTGGATCAGGTTCATCACCACCTGGGCGCTGGCCGGCACGTCCTTGCGGGCGACGTTGGCACCCGGCGCCTCGCCCAGCGGCCAGCCCTGCACCGCCAGCGCGCCGCGCTTGAGCGCGTCAGCGGCCACGGCTGCGGTCGGCGCGGCCGCAATCACCCAGGGCGTGCTGCGCGCGGGGGCGTTGGCAGGCGCGGGTTGCTGGCGCCGGTCTTCGGCGGCGTCCACGATCACATGCTTGAAGCAGCCCGCCAGGTCCGGCGGCAGCGGAGCCAGCGGCCGGCCCTTGAGCACCAGCACCGAGCCGGACTTCGCATGCTCGCGCAGCAGTTCGGCGCCGGCCGGGTCGGCGGCCATGAAGGCCGGCACTTCCAGCTGGATGTGGGCCGGTGCAGGCCGGGCCAGCAGCGCGTGCAGCAGCGGCTCGCTGGTCGGGTTCAGCGCCAGCGGACCGTTGGCCTCGGACCAGTCGGCCGCCAGCATGGCCAGCACGCCATCGGCCAGTTCGGCCGGCGAGCCAACAAGCGGGTGCAGCGTGAGCCGCGAGATCGCCGGCTGGCGCTTGGCATTGAACAGGGCGCCGTAGGCCAGCACCAGCTGGTCGAGCACAGGATGATCCATGACAGTTTTCTTGTTGTCAGCCGTTGATGTAGTTGAACAAGGACAGCTTCTGCATCGACGCGTAGGTCTGCAGCGCGGCAGAGTAGCCGGTCTGCTTGTTCGAGAAGTCCGAGATGGCCTGGGCCATGTCGAGGTCTTCGGCATTTGACTCGGTGGTTTTACCGTAGAGCTTCAAATCGTCGACCCGGCCCTGCACGCTGTCGATGCGCTTGAGCAACTCGCCGGTCATGCTGCGGGTGCTTTGCAGGTGGTTGGCGACCGAATCGATGTCGCGCAGGCCGGACTGCACCGTCTGCGTGGTCTGCGCCGCGCTGCGCGAAGGTGTCTTCAACTCGGCCACGACCTTGTCGAGCACGCTGAAGATCGAGGCACTCGGCGTGGACGGCTGGATGTCGAAGCTGTCGCCCTGGCCGGGTGTGCCGCTGACGCTCAGCGCCATGCCGTCGACCTGGATGGCCTGGCCCGAGGTGTAGGGCTGGTCGGACAGCACGGCGGTGCTGCCGTCCTTGATGACCGAGTAGGTCGTGGCGCCGTTGGCCACGGTGAACTGGATCTGGTAGGCCGAGCCGGTGATGGCCGCCGGCGAGGTCACGCGGCCGGCGTCGATCCAGGCGCTGGCGCTGTTGCTGCTGGTGGTGAACACGCCGTTGCCGGTGGGCGCGGCCAGCCAGGTCTCGTTGCCGTCCAGCGTCAGCGGCAGTTGTTCGTCGGACGCAACCTGGGTGGCGCCGCCGCTGCCGGTGTAGCCCACGCCGCCGGGCTGGTCGATGAACGGGGCCTGGCTGCTGCCCTGGCCGGAAAACACATAGCCGCCGGTGCCGTCACCGCGGTTGGCCACGGCCAGCAACTGCTTGCGGATCGCGGCGATCTGGTTGGCGGTGTCGGCGCGCTCGGCGTCGCTGTACGAGGCATTGCCGGCCGCGACGATGAGTTCTCGCGCCTGCTGCACCAGCTCGCCTGCGTCGGACAGCGCCGATTCGGTCAGCGTCATCGAATTGCGGCTGGCGTCGATCGCGCGGGTCGTTGCGTCGGCGCGCTGCTCCATCGCACGGGCGCGCTCGGCGCGGGCGGCGGCGGTCGGGTCGTCGCTGGCTTTCAGCACGCGCTTGCCGCTGGTCATCTGCTCCTGCGCACGGACCAGTTCGGCCTGGCGCTGCTGGAGGTTTTCCACCGAAGAGGAGAACGCGTAGGCGGTGGTGATGCGGGTCATCGCGGGGCTCCTGCGGCTCTCGCCGCGCGGTCAAGGCAGTCAATCATCAGGCAACCATGCCGCAGGGCTCAATGGCCCAGCTGCAGCATGGTGTCGAACACGGTCTGGGCAATCTGCAGCACCTTGGCGGCGGCCTGGTAGGCCTGCTGGAACTGGATCAGCCGCGAGGCCTCTTCGTCCAGGTTGACGCCGGTCTTGGAGGCCAGGGTCTGCGCGGTCTGGTCGGCAGCGGAGGCGGAGATGTTGGCCGCCGCCATCGCACCCTGCACGCGCACGCCGATGTCGGCCATGGCCGCGGCGTAGGCGTCGGTGGCGGTGGCGCCGTCGGCAATCGTGCCGTCGGTGCGCTGGAAGCGGCCGACCATGCGCTCGTCGCGCAGCGCGGCAAAGGCCAGCGCGTTGCCGTTGTTGGTGTCGGTGTAGGTGGTGGGCGCCACGCTCATCGAGTCGCCGCTCTTGGGCACGCCGTTGAGCTGGACCTCGAAGCCGTTGAGCGAGATCGGCTGGCCCGAGACCCAGGTGCCGGTGCCGCTGGTGGTGACGTTGCCGCTGCTGTCGCGCAGCTCCCAGTTGAAGTCACCGGTGTCGGACGTGAAGCTGACGTTGGCGGTGAGCGTGGGGTCGATCGACTTGTCGGTCACGGTCAACGATCTGACGGTGGCGGTGCCGGTGTTGGCCACGCCCATCGTCGCGGTGACCGGCGACGCAGCGGCAATGCCGTTGACGTCGTCCATGATGCGGCTCATGCCGCTGGCCGCTTCGCCCACCGGCTGCAGCAGGAAGCGGTCGCCGGTCTGCAGGTCGGGGTTGACGTCGATCTTGAAACCGTCCACGGTGTCGCCGTTGGCCACCGTGCGGGTCACGCCGTCAGACAGGCGCTTGAGCGTGTAGTTGCCCGTGCCGTCGGCGCGCATCTCGTAGTCGCTGGCCTGCAGCTGGGTGGCGTCCGTCACCGTCAGCTGGACCTGGGCGATGAAGATGCCGCTGCCGTCCTTGGCATTGTTGGCATTCGGCTTGGCGCTCGGCGCGCCCAGGCTGAACAGCGGCGCGCCGGCACCGGCCGGGTTGCCCATGTCGATGCCCAGCGACTGCACCTCGTTGACCCGCGAGCCGAAGGCCGCGGCCATCTGGCCGAGCTCGTTGCGCGCGTCCACCAGGTCGTCGTTCTGGAACTTCAGCAGGCCGGCCAGCGAGCCGCCGGTGATCATGTCCTCGCGCAGTGCCAGCGTGTCGCCCGAGCTTTGCAGCGACAGCGCGCTGCGCGACGGATCGGCCGGGTCGGCCTGCACCGTCATCGTCGAGGCTTCGCTGCCCAGCACCAGGCGCTGGCCGCCGGCAATGAACACGCCCATCGAGCCGTCGGACGCCTTCAGCGTGCTGACCTCGACGATGTCGCTGATCTGCGAGATCAGCTGGTCGCGCTGGTCCAGCAAGTCGTTGGGCTGCTGGGTCGCACCGGCATAACCGGCAATCTGGTTGTTCAGGTCGGCAACCTTGGCGGCCAAGGTGTTCAGCGTGGACACCGAGTTGCGCATGTCGGACTGCACGCCCTCCTGCAGCACCCGGATGCGCTCGGCACCGGCCTTGAAGCGGTCGGCCACGTCGGCGGCGCGGGCCAACACCACCTGGCGGGCCGAAGCATCGTTGGGCGTGTTGGCCAGGTCGACCATCGAGTTCAGGAAATCGCCCATGGCATAGCCAATGCCCTGGTTGCCCGAAGGAAACACGTCCTGCAGTTGCTGCAGCTGGCCCGAGCGGGTGGCGTCCATGGACTTCAGCGACTGCGCGGCAGCGGCCTGCATGGTCAGGAAGTCGTCGTGCGCCCGCTTGACGTTGGCCACATTCACGCCCTTGCCGAAGAAACCCCGGCCGGTGTATTGGCCCTTGGAGGTCTCGATCAGCGCTTCCTGGCGCGAATACCCGGTGACGTTGGCGTTGGCAATGTTGTGGCTGGTGACATCCAGCGCAGCCTGGGCGGCGAACATGCCGCGCAGGCCGATGGTCATCAAACCGGACATGGCGGGCGCCTCAGGTCTGCACGCTGCGCTGCAGGCGCAGGGTGGTGTTGATCACGCGGCTGAGCTTTTGCGCGTAGGCCGGGTCGGTGGCGTAGCCGGCCTTCTGCAGGCCATGGGCAAAGCTGTGGGCGTCGCTGCCGGAGGCGACCACGCGCTCGTAGCGCGGGTTGTCCTTCATCAGCTTGGCGTAGTCGGCAAAGGACTCGGCATAGCTGCCGTAGGCGCGGAATTTCTGCACCACCTTGCGCGGCTGGCCGTTGCTGTATTCGGTGGTGGTCACGTCCACCGTGTCGCCGGTCCAGTTGCTGCCGGCCTTGATGCCGAACAGGTTGTGCGCGGTGGTGCCATCCTGGTGGCGGATCTCGTGCTTGCCCCAGCCGGTCTCGTGCGCCGCCTGGGCGATCATGAACGAGGCGGGGATGCCGGTGGTGGCTTCGGCCTGCGTCGCGGCTTCGGTGTGCTGCGTCACGAAGTCGGAGGCCGACTGCTGCGGCATGCCGACGGCCGCCTGCGGCCGAGCCAGGCTGGCGGTGGAACGGGTGGCGGCAAGGTTGGCGCTGTCGGGCCTGGCAATCGAAGTCGCGCTGCCGCTGACCTGGCGGTCCAGCTGGCGGGCGATCACGTCGGCCAGGCCGCCGGGTCGGCCGGAGAGCTTGGTGGACCACTGCGTGTCCAGCATTTCGGCGCCGAGCTTGGAAGCGTCGTTGTCCATGCTGCTGTCGGACTTGGTGGCCTCGCGCATGCTCTTGAGCAGCTGTTGCATGAACAGCGTCTCGAACTGCTTGGCGGCTTCCTTGACGGCGGCCTTGGGGTCCTTGGCCGCGCGGCTCTTCAGCGACTCGACACCGCGTGCATCGCCAAAGCCGGTGCTGCTGGCCACATTGGCCGCCCCTGCGTTGGCGCCCAGGCCGGTGGTGGCGAGCTTGGTCATGTCAGATGACCTCCAAGTCCGCCTGCAGCGCGCCGGCCGCCTTCATGGCCTGCAGGATGGCCAGCAGGTCTTGCGGCGTCGCGCCCAGTGCGTTCAGGGCTTTCACCACGTCGGCCAGCTGGGCGCTCGCCGGCAGCTGGATCACGTTGCCACCTTGCTGGGCGATCGAGATGTCGGTCTTTTCGGTGACGGTGGTGGTACCGCCGGACAGCGCATTGGGCTGGCTGACCGTGGGCGTGGAATTGATGGTCACCGACAGGCTGCCATGCGCCACCGCGCAAGGCGCCAGCGAGACGGCCTGGTTCAGCACGATGGAGCCGGTGCGTGGGTTCATCACCACTTTGGCAGCCGGCTTGGCCAGCTCCAGCGGCAGGTTCTCGATGTCGGCCAGGAAACTCACGCGCTCGTTCATGTCCTGCGGCGCACGCACGCGCACCACGCGCCCGTCGACCGCCTGCGCGGTGCCGGGGCCCTTGGCCGCATTGATGGCCTGGGCCACCGCGCGGGCGGTGTTGAAGTCGGCGGAATTCACGTCGAGCTGGATCAAGTCGCCCTGCGACAGCGGCGTGGGCACGGTGCGCTCCACCGTCGCGCCTTCGGGCACGCGGCCACCGCTCAAATGGTTGATCTGCACCTTGGAGCCGCCTTGCGAAGCGCCGGCACCGCCGACGATCAGGCCGCCCTGGGCCACGGCATAGACCTCGCCGTCAGCGCCCTTGAGCGGCGTGGCGACCAGCGAGCCGCCGCGCAGGCTCTTGGCATTGCCGATGGACGAGACGCTGACGTCGATCTGCTGGCCGGGCTGGGCAAAGGCCGGCAGCGTCGCGGTGACCAGCACCGCGGCAATGTTCTTCAGCTGCATCGAGGTGCCGGGCGGCACCGAGATGCCCATCTGCTGCAGCATCGAGCTGACACCCTGCGCGGTGAACGGCACCTGCGCCGTCTGGTCGCCAGTGCCGTCCAGGCCCACGACCAGGCCGTAGCCGATCAGCTGGTTGCTGCGCACGCCCTGCACCGAGGCGACTTCCTTGATGCGCTGCGCGGCCTGCGCCGGCAGCACCGCACCCACCGCCAGGGCCAGGCCGGTGAGCACGACTGCACAGCGGGAAAGGCGGGTGATCAGGGTCATGGTGGCGGGCGTTTGCAAAGCTGACACAAAGCGGGAGGGGTTCGGCCGATTCTGGGCAAACTCAAACCGGCAGAAGGTTCAAGAAGAAGCGCGAGAGCCAGTTAATTCCCTGCGTATCGGCCATCGCGCCGTCGCCCTTGTGCTGCACGCGCACGTTGGCGATCTGGGTGCTGGCGATCGAATTGCCCGGCAGGATGCTGCGCGGGTCGACCTGGCCGGTGAAGCGCAGCGTGTCCACGTTGTGGTTCACGCCGACCTGCTTTTCGCCGGCGATCAGCAGGTGGCCGTTGGGCAGCACGCCGGTGACAATGGCGGTGATGGTGCCGGAGAAGTCGTTGGCGGTGTCGGTCGAGCCCTTGCCGGCGAAGGTGTTGCTGCTGCTGCCGGCGGCGTTCACGCCCACCTTGGCCAGCAGGCTGGGGCTGATCAGCGGCAGGCCGCTGAGCGCGCCGGTGACCGCGCCGGTCTTGTCGATGGTGCTGGTGGCCTTCTGGCTGGCGGTCACGCGCTCGCTGATCTGCACCGTCAGCGTGTCGCCCACCATGCGCGCGCGGTGGTCCTCGAACATCGGCCGGTAGGCCGCGGCCTGGTAGATCGAGCCGTTGACCATGCCGGCCTGGCGGGTGGCCACGGGCACCGGCATCTGGGCTTCCCAGGGCGTCGGCCCGCTGGCCGGCATGGCCGGCGCGGTGGCGGTGGGGAACTGCACTTCGGGCGTGGTGTAGACAGTGCTGCAGGCGGCCAGCGCGCCGCAGGACAGCAGGGCAAGCAGCGCGACGGAACGCAGGGAAGAACGGGCGAGGGTCACGACGGGTCTCCAGGGAAGGATCAAAGCTGCGACAGGCGCTGCAGCATCTGGTCGGAGGTCGACACGGCCTTGGAATTGAGTTCGTAGGCGCGCTGGGTCTGGATCATCGAGACCAGCTCCTCGACCACGTTCACGTTGCTGGCCTCGGTGAAGCCTTGCTGCACCGTGCCCAGGCTGTTGGTGCCACCGGCGCCGGTCGTCGGCGTGCCGGACGAGGCGGTCTCGGTGAACAGGTTCTGCCCGCGCGGCTCCAGGCCGGACGGATTGATGAAGTTGGCGATCTGCAGCTGGCCGACGTTCTGCGGCGCGACCTGGCCCGGCGTGGTCACCGAGACCGTGCCGTCGGCGGCAATGCTCACCGAAGTGGCATTGGTCGGGATGGTGATGCCGGGCTGCACCAGGTAGCCGTTGTTGGTCACCATCTGGCCCTGCGCGTCGAGCTGGAAGGCACCGTCGCGGGTATAGCCGGTGGTGCCGTCGGGCATCGCCACCTGGAAGAAGCCGTTGCCCTTGATGCCCAGGTCCAGCATGTTGCTGGTCTGCTGCAGCGTGCCCTGGCTGAAATTGCGCGTGGTGGCCACCGCGCGCGTGCCCAGGCCAACCTGCAGGCCGGTCGGCAGCTGCGTCTGCTCCGAGCTGTTCGAACCCGTCTGGCGCAGGTTCTGGTACATCAGGTCCTCGAAGCTGGCGTGCGACTGCTTGTAGCCGTTGGTGGCCACGTTGGAGAGGTTGTGGGAGATGTGGTCCAGCTGCATCTGCTGGGCCTCCATCCCGGATTTGGAAATCCAGAGCGATCGAAGCATTGGGGCACCCCCGTCAAGCGGTAAATCCAATGATGCGGGGAACTTGAGGGCGCCTAGCGCCGGAAAAGCCAGCCTAAGCGCCGACATTCCTCGCCAGCCAGCGGCCAGCCTTGCCGGGCCGCATCCTCAGCCTGAAGGATGTAACGCAGCCGATCCAGGCCGTCGCCCTCCTCAGAACTGATCAGAATCGGGCAATCAACAGGAGGAGCGGCTTGCCCATCCCCGAAGACGAACTGCTCAGGCTGATGCTGGGCCATGCGCCGGACGCACTGATCCTGATCCGGCCAGACGGCGAAGTGCTGCGCTGGGCCCAGGGAGCCGAGGCCATTTATGGCCACACTTCGGCTGAGGTCTGCGGCCAGCGCTTCGAGGCCTTCATGGTGCCGCCAGACCTTCATGCAGACCATGCGGGTCACCTGGCCAGTGTGCTGGCGACAGGCGCAGGTGCCTGGGAATCGGTGCGCCAGCGCCGCAACGGCTCGCTGCTGTATGTGGACGTGTCGGCACGCAGGCTGTTGGACGGCGAGGGCCAGCCGCTGATCGTCGCGGCGGAGAAGGATGTCACGGCCCTGCGGGTCCAGCGCGATGCGCAGCTGATGGAAGAGCGCTATCGCGAACTGCTTGACTCGACCCCCGACGGCATCGTGATGGCCAACCCCACCGGCCACATTGTCATTGCCAACACCCAGGCCGAACAGCTGTTCGGCTACGCGCCCGGCGAGCTGCGGGGCCGGGTGGTGGACGAACTGCTGCCGCCGCGCTACCGGCAGGCACATGTGGGCCATCGGTCCAACTATTTCCTCCAGCCGCGCAAACGCTCGATGGGCTCGGGCCTGGACTTGGCCGGCCTGCGCAAGGATGGCAGCGAGTTCCCCGTCGAGATCAGCCTGAGCCCACTTCGCGCGGAGGGCCACACCTACGTGATGAGCGCGATCCGCAACATCAGCGAACGCAAACGCTTCGAGCAGGCGCTGCAGGAAAAGAACCAGGAGCTCGCGCTGGCCAACCAGGCCAAGGACCGTTTCCTGGCCGGCATGAGCCATGAGCTGCGCACGCCGCTGAACGCCATCATCGGCTTCACCGGCACGCTGCTGATGAAGCTGCCCGGCCCATTGAATGAAGAACAGGAACAGCAGCTGCGCACCGTGCAGGCCGGCGGCCGGCATTTGCTGGCCTTGATCAACGACTTGCTGGACGTGGCCAAGATCGAGGCCGGCAAGGTGCAGCTTCACTTTGAGCCGGTGGACTGCAGCGCCTTGCTGCGGGAGATCGAGGCGACGCTGGCACCCCAAGCCCGTGCCAAGGGCCTGGACTTCTCGCTGCACCTGCCCGGCAAAGCCGTGGTGCTGGAAAGTGACAGCCGCGCCCTGAAGCAGATCGTGCTGAACCTGGTGGGCAATGCCATCAAGTTCACCGAACACGGCAGCGTGCAGCTGACGCTGACGCCCGGACGCAACCTGTCTGCGGGCGATGGCGGCGCCTGGGTGGAGATCCGGGTCGACGACAGCGGCATCGGCATCGCACCAGCAGACCAGGCCAAGCTGTTTGGCGCTTTCGCCCGCGTCAACCAGAGCCGGCCGGGCGCGCCCGAAGGTACCGGCCTGGGTTTACACCTGAGCCAACGGCTTGCCGAAGTGCTGGGAGGGCGTATCGTGGTGCAAAGCGAAAGTGATCGCGGCAGCAGTTTTTCCTTGCTGTTGCCGGAAGCGTGAAGATGCCTGCAACCCTCCTGGTCATCGAAGACAACCCCGCCAACATGGAGTTGGTGCGCTACCTGCTCACGCACCGCGGCCACACGGTGCTGATGGCAGTCAACGGCCAGGAAGGTCTGGCGGTTGCTCGGTCAACCCTGCCGGCGCTGATCGTCTGCGACCTGCAGATGCCGGTGCTCGACGGCTACCAGACGCTGGCGGCCTTGCGTGCCGATCCGCACACGGCGGCCATTCCGGTGGTGGCTGTCACGGCTTTCTCGATGCCCAATGACCGCGAACGCGTCCTCACCGCCGGCTTCGATGGCTACCTGTCCAAGCCCATCGAACCGGAGCTGTTTGTCGGCCAGATCGAGGCCTACCTGCCCGCCGCGCTGCGCGGCCCCGCAGCGGGCTGACCGACGCACACGCTCATGGCCCTCGTGCTCGTTGTCGATGACCAGGCGCCCAACCGGGCGCTGGTCGTGACCCTGCTGCGCTACGCCGGTCACCGCTCGCTGGAGGCGGCCGACGGCCAGCTCGCGCTGGCACTGGTGCGCGAACACGCGCCCGAGCTGGTGATCTGTGACCTGCTGATGCCGACGATGGACGGCTACGAGTTCGTGCGCCAGTTGCGGCTGGAACCCGCCATTGCTGCCACGCACATCATCTTCTACACCGCCACCTTCATGGAAAGGGAGGCGCGCGCCCTGGCCGATGCCTGTGGTGTGAACCACGTCCTGGTGAAGCCTTGCGAGCCGGAAGAGATCCTGCGTGTGGTGGCCGAAGCCCTGTCCTCTCATCAGACGCCGGCGATCGCCCTGGACGCGGAAAGCTTCGACCGCGAGCACCTGCGTGTGCTCACCAACAAGCTCGCATTGAAGGTCGAGGAGCTGGAGCACACCAACCACCGGATGTCGGCACTGACCGACCTGAGCCTGCAGCTGGCCTCGGAGCGAGATCCCTACGAGCTGCTCAACAAGGTCTGCCGTGGCGCACGCGGGCTCACCGGTGCCCGGCGCTCCGTGCTGGCGGCCAGGTACAAGAACGGGACCACCACGACCCACCTGGCCACATGGGGCCTGACACAGGACGAAACGACGCAGCTCAGGGCACAGCTGGACCTTGGCGCAGGGCTGCCAGGTCAGGTGATGGAAGACGGCCGGTCCCGGCGCTTCTCCTTCGAGGACGGCCAGACCCAGCTGCCACCCGGTTTTCCGCCCTGGCAGCACGGTTTGCTGGCACCCATTGTCTCGCTGCACCACAGCTATGGCTGGATCCTGCTGCTCGACAAGCTCGGCGATGGCGAGTTCAGCGCGCAGGACCTGGACCTGCTGGCGATTCACGCGGCCCAGGCCGGCCGCATCTACGAAAACGGCAGCCTCTACAAGCGGGTGCAGCACACGGCCGAACAGCTGGAGCTGGAAGTCGTCGAGCGCAAGGCCGCCGCCGCAAAACTGCGCATTGCCAACGAGACGCTGGAACTGCGCGTGCAGGAGCGCACCGCGCAATTGCACGAGATCATCGATGGCCTCGAAAGCTTCACCCGCAGCGTGTCGCACGACCTGCGCGGGCCCTTGGGCGGCATTGCCGGCGCGGCCAGGCTGGCACGCGGCTTTGTCGCGCAGCAGCGCCACGACAAGGTCGACCAATTCCTGGAGGTGATTGCGGATCAGGCCGAGCAGACCGGCAGGATGGTGGAGTCGCTGCTGACCCTGGCGCGCTCCAGCGACGTGCAACTGCGTCGCCAGACCGTGGATGCCGGGCCCGTGGTGCAGACGGCGCTGGGCTTGCTGCAACTGCCGGGTGCGCTGCCGCTGCCGGTCTGCATCGAAGCCTTGCCGCAGATCGACGCCGACCCCGATCTGGCGCAGCAGGTGTTCTTCAACCTGATCGGCAACGCCCTGAAGTTCGCCAGCGCTTCGGCTCAGCCTGCATCGGTGGTGATCGGCGTGGTCGGCGAGCAGCAGCCGCCCGTGCTCTTCGTGCGGGACAACGGGGTGGGATTCGATCCCAGCCAGGCAGACCGGCTGTTCAAGCCCTTCCACCGGCTGCACGGCGCGCAGTTCGCGGGCTCGGGTGTCGGCCTGTCCATCGTCAAGCGCATCGTCGACCGGCACGGCGGCCGGGTGTGGGCCGAAAGCATGCCCGGACAGGGCGCGACCTTCTACGTCAGCTTCGGCCCGCAGGCTGTTGGCGCCAATGCCGGCGAGCTGCCGGCAGGCGGCTGAGCACGGCCTGCCATCAGCTGCTGCTCAGCAGCCGCGAGGCGGCCTGGTCCTGCTTCTCGGAGGTCTGCAGCAGCTTCATCTGGTGTTCGAACTGGCGGGCGGCCGAGATCATCGCCACCATGGTCTCGACAGGGCTGACGTTCGAGCCTTCGAGCGAGCCGCTTTGCACCCTGGCGTTCGGATCGGCCTCCAGGTCACCGGTGGCGGCGCGGAACAGGCCGTCTTCGCCGCGCGTGAGCAGGTTGCCGGCCTCGGGCGTCACCAGCTTGAGCTTGCCCACCGCCTGCGGCTTGCCGCCGGGCACGGTGGCCGAAATCGTGCCGTCGTCGCCGATCTGCACCTCGGCATTCGTCGGCACCGTGACAGGCCCGCCGTCGCCCATGACCTGCAGGCCATTGCGCGTGACCAGCAGGCCCTCGCTGTTGACTTCCAGCGCGCCGGCTCGCGTGTAGGCCTCGGTGCCGTCCAGCCCCTGCACGGCCATCCAGGACTGGCCTTTCATCGCCACGTCCAGGTTGCGGCCGGTGACTTCCAGCGGCCCCGCGTCGCCCTTGTAGCCGATGGTGGTTTCGAGCGCATAGGCGCGCGTGGACGCGCCATCGCCGCGCACCGGCACCGAGCGGAACGCCGCCATCTGCTCGCGAAAGCCGGTGGTGTTGACGTTCGCCAGGTTGTGGCTGATCACCTCCTGGCGCTGCATCGCCGCCTTCGCGCCGGACATCGACAGGTAGATCATGCGGTCCATGGCGGGTTCCTAAGTCAGGTTAGCGGAGGTTGACCAGCGTCTGCAGCACCTGGTCCATCGTCTTGATGGTCTGTGCGTTGGCCTGGTAGTTGCGCTGCGCGGTGATCATGCCGACCAGCTCACCGGTCAGGTCCACGTTGGACTCTTCCAGCGCACCCGCCTGCAGCGAGCCGATGTTGCCCACGCCAGGCGTGCCGACCACCGGGTCACCCGAGGCATAGGTGCGCTGCCAGCCATTGCCGCCCATGGGCTGCAGGCCCTGCATGTTGCGGAAGGTCGCCAGCTCGACCTGACCCGCCGGCTTGGACTGGCCGTTCGAGTAGCGCGCCATGATGATGCCGCTGTCGTCGATCGCGATGGACGACAGGGAACCCGGGGCGTAGCCGTCCTGCGCCAGGTTGGTCACCGCGAAGTCGGAGCCATACTGGGTCGAGCCCTTGAAGCTCAGGTCGATGCCCGTGATCGGCAGCGTCTGCGAGCCAGCCGAATTCTGCGAGGCGGGAATGTCGAAGGTGACGCCGGTGGGCGTGGCCGAGGAGCCGTCGGACTGGAAGTCCAGCTCGGTCAGCGGCTGCGGGTCGGTGCTGCTGCCACCGACCGAGGTGCCGTTGGCGGTCACGTAGACGTTCCACTTGTCGGTGTCGGTCTTCTGGTAGTAGTAGGTCAGCGCCACGGGCTGGCCCTTGGCGTCGTAGGTCGTCAGCGAGGTCGCCTTGTTGTAGGTCGTGGCATCGGTGAAGTTGATGCGGGGCGACACGCCGCTGCCCGGATCGGTGGTGGCCAGGCGCGAGTCCAGGTTGAACTCCATGTCGATCGACGTGGTGGCCTGGGGGCTGATGCCGGCGGTGGGCAGCTGCAGCGGCACCGCCAGGCCAGGCTGGATGGTGCCGGTGTTGTCGGCCTGATAGCCCATCAGCTTCAGGCCCTGGTTGTTGACGATGTTGCCGGTGGAGTCGACCTTGAACTGGCCGTTGCGCGAGTAGGTAACCGGGCTGTGGCCATCGGTCAGCTGGAAGAAGCCGCCGCCGTTGATCGCCACGTCCATCGGGTTTTCAGTGGCCGTGATGTTGCCCTGGGTGAACTGCTGCGACACCGAAGCCAGCTGCACGCCAATGCCGACATTGTTGGTGCCGGCGCCGTTCAGCGCGCTGGCATACATGTCGGCAAACTCGGCGCGCGAGGACTTGGCGCCGTAGGTGTTCGCGTTGGCAATGTTGTTGCCGATCACGTCCAGGCTCTTGGACATGACGTTCAGGCCGGAGAGGCCTTGCTGGAAGCTCATGGATTGCTCCTGGGGCTGGAAGAGGAAAGCGGAAAGACGGGGCGGAGACGGGGGAAGGCGACCTGTGCCGGCCGGCGATCAGAGGAAGGCCCAGACGGCGTCATAGGCCACCCGGTCGCCATTGGAGAGTTCCAGCGCCATCGTGTTGTTGAAGGTGCTGACGGCGGTGATCTTGTCGGTTTGCAGCGGCATCGAATCGACCGCGGCGCCCTTGGCGGTGGCGGTGACCTTGAAGGTCAGCGCATTGCCCTGGCGTTCGGTCGGAATGTCCCAGTTGAAGTCGTGGCGGCCGGCTTCGAGGTTCTTCATCGTGACCGTGTCCAGCGTGGTGCCGTCGGCCGTCTGGATCTCGACCTTGACTTCGTCCGAGGCGCTGCTGATCTCGAAGCCGCCGCTGCCCTTGCCTGCGGCCTGGGTCAGCGTGTTGCCTTCGTAAGCCACCTCGTGGCCCACCAGCGCTGCGCCCTGCATGGTCTGCATCTGCAGGAACTGCGTGTTCAGGCCGCCGACCGTGGTGTTGAGCGTTTCCAGGCCGGTGACGGTGCTGATCTGCGCCATCTGGCTGGTGACCTGCGCGTTGTCCAAAGGGTTCAGCGGATCCTGGTTCTGCATCTGCGTGACCAGCAGCTTCAGGAAGCGGTCCGAAGCCTCGCTGCTGGAGGTGCTGTTCAGCCCGGCGGTGGTGCCGGTCTTGTTCGTGCTGTTGGTGCCAGTGGCGGAATCGACGGCCATGAGGGCCTCCTATGAAATCAGGTGGGCGGGGACGGCGGGGGACTCAGCCCTGGCCCATTTGCAGCGTCTTGAGCAGCAGGCTCTTGGCCGTGTTCATGACTTCGATGTTGTTCTGGTACGAACGCGAGGACGAGATCATGTTGACCATCTCTTCCACCGGGTTCACGTTGCTGTAGGTGACATAGCCCTGCGCATCGGCCTGCGGGTGCGAGGGGTCGTGGATCTTGCGGCCGGCGGTCTGGTCTTCCTGGATGTTGGAGACCCGCACGCCGGCGCTGGCGGTCAGGCCGTCATCGCTCTGGCGGCCGGCCGAGACATTGCCGGCAGCGTCCATCAGCACCGTCTGGAACACGACCTGGCGCGCCTTGTAGGGCTGGCCATCCGGGCCGGCGACGGTGTCGACGTTGGCCAGGTTGGAGGCCACCACGTTCAGCCGCTGGCTTTGCGCGCTGACCGCGCTGCCCGAGATGTCGAACACCTTGAACATGCTCATTTGGCAGCTCCTTGCGGCTTGGTGGGAACAGGAGAGACCGGGCTGCGCGGCGCAGGTGCCATCGGCCAGTCGCCGGACACGGGACGCTGCGGCGGCGAGGCGGGTTGCAAAGTCCAGTGGCTCATCTCGGGGCTCCTTCAGTCAGGCCGGGCATCAGCCCTGGCTCGGGCTCTTCATTGCGTCGGACAAGGCCTTGATCTGGCCATTCAGAAACCTCAATGTGGCCTCGTACTTGACCGAGTTCTCGGCGAAGCTGGCGCGCTCGCGGTCCATGTCGACCGAGTTGCCGTCCAGGTTGGTCTGCGAGGCGAGTGCGTATTTCAGGCCGGTCTCGCTGGTGGCGCCGGCCGCGGGCTGGATGTGGCCGGCCTGGGTCGCCGCCATGCGGCCATTCACCGCGGCGCTGCCGGTGGCTTCGCGCAGGGCTTGCGAGAAGTCCATTTCGCGGGCCGTGTAGCCAGGGGTGTCGGCATTGGCGATGTTGCTGGCAATCAGGCGCTGGCGTTCGGCCCGCAGGGACAGGGCCTGGGACTGGAAGTCCATGCTGTCGGTCAAGCGGTTGATCATGCGAACGTCCTTCAGAAGTTGCCGGGTGAGCCGATAAGCAGGCATGGCTTGCGGCGTGGAGCGATTGTGAAAGTGCGCGCCGCCCTCTGAAGGCGCGAAATGGCGGCCACCGGCCCCGCATTTCGGACCGTCCGACAGCGCCTGGCTGCCTACAGTGCAAAACCTGACGCTCCAGGAAACTGCCATGCCAGCCCGAACCCCCGCCCTGCCCCGTACCGCCCGCCGCGCGCTGATGCAGCCGCTGCTGTGCGCTGCGCTGGCCGCGGCCTGGGCCGGCGTGTCGGCTGAAGAGATCGTCATCAACCCCGGCCTGGTGCAGACCTTGCCGCCGAACACCCGCATCATCAAACCGGCCGCCGCCCCCGCGTCCGCCCCCACAACCGCCGCTGCTGCTTCGGCAGCGCCTGCGCCGGTGAGCGCCGCGGCGCCACCGCCGCCGCAGGACGGCGCCCTGGCGTCCCTGGGCGGCGAGCTGAGCGGCCGCATCCAGCAGCTGGCGCACGACAGCGCAGTGCTGGGCAGCGGCAACAAGAACACCCGCGTGGAGATCGAGGTCGGCGCGCTGGACCCTCGGCTGCGCCTGGCGCCTTGCCAGAAGATAGAACCCTATCTGCCGCCTGGCCTGCCGACCTGGGGCCGCACCCGCATCGGCCTGAAATGCGTGCAGGGCAGCAAGGCCTGGAACGTCAGCCTGCCGCTGACGGTGCACGTCTGGCGGCCCGCGATGGTGCTGCGCGACGCCCTGCCCGCCGGCACCGTGCTGCTGGCCAGCCACCTGATGGAAGCCGAGGTCGACCTGGCCGCCGGCACCGGCATGCCGGTTGCCGAAGCCAATGGCCTGGTGGGCCGCTCGCTGCAGCGCGGCATGGCCGCCGGCAGCGCGCTGCGACCGCCAGACCTCAAGGCACGCCAGTGGTTCGCCGCTGGCGAGACGGTGAAGGTGGTGGCCGGCGGTGCCGGTTGGGCCATTGCCACCGAAGCCCAGGCCATGAACCCGGGCATAGAGGGCCAGACCATTCGCGTGCGCACCGAGGCCGGCAAGGTCTTGATGGGCCGCGCGGTGGCCGACCGATTGGTCGAAGTGGCCTTGTGAAAACCCGCTTTTCTCGATTCGAAATGGCTAAAGTCCCGCCAAAGTGTTCCGATACAGCACCCAAGTGCACCGGATCCCTGGAGTTTCCCCGGGCCAGCAGGAGAGCAACATCATGAAGATCGGTTCCCCCGACAGCCAGCCTGGCATCAGCCAGCTGGTCAACGACCGCAAGGCCGCTGGCACCGACAAAAAATCGGGCAGCGCCGCAGCGGAACCTGTGAGTGCCGAAGTGGCCATCTCGTCCACCGCCAGCGAGCTGCGCAACGCCCCGACCGACGCGACCTTCGACACCGAGAAGGTCCAGCGCATGGCGCAAGCCATCCGCGACGGCAAGTTCGAGGTCAACGCCGGCAAGATCGCCGACAAGCTGATCAGCAACGCGCAGGAACTGCTGGGTCGCCAGCCTTCCTGAGGCCGCGCCAGCGCTGAACTTGCCCGGCCTGGTGCGCGGCTCCGCCGCCCCCCAGGGCCTGAACTCGCCCAGCTCCTGCCTGTTTCCGCCGTAAGCCCGCATCGGCCCAGCGCATCCGCGCGGGCCGAGGCTCACCTGCACCCCCGATGCGCCCCAATCTCGCCCCCACCTCCGCGCCCCGCGACCTGGAAGCCACCCTGGCCGAAGTCGAAGCCCAGCTGTCGGCCCTGGGCAACGCCCTGAAGCTGCAGAACGCCCCCGCCGCCGAAGAGGCCGCTGCCGCGCTGCACCGGGCGCTGGCCCAGGCCGTCTCCCGCTTTGGCAATGCCGAGCGCAGCGGCGGCGTGCCGCCCGCGCTGCGCCGCCGCCTGGTGCGCACCAGTGGCCAGGTGGCCGCCCAGCGCGACGCCGTGGCCCGCGCCACCACCGCACTGGACCGCGCGATCGACGTGCTGCTGCCCTCCGAAGCGCCCGCTTCGTCGGTCTACGGCCAGAGCGGCGCAGGACGCACCAGCGGGCTGGCCCAGGCCTGACGCACCGCCTGCCACTGCCATTCCAAAAGCCCGCCTTGGCGGGCTTTGTCGTTTGCGGCGCCGAAGTCCGCAGCTTGAGTAAGCTCCAGCCTTCGTCCAAGAACGCCAGGAACCTCTCGCATGCGCCAGCCGGCCCCGCCTTTCTGTCCCTCCTTCAAGTTCATCGCCGCTTCGTTGCTGGTGCTCGCCAGCCAGCTCGGCCAAGCGCAGACCGCCGCCCCGGCGCCCGAGGTTGACCTGGCCACGCTGGTGCGCATTCGCGACGCCGCACTGCAAAGCGACTTCGCCTGGCAGCGCCTGGCCAATCTGGCCGACAAGATCGGCCCGCGGCTGGCTGGCTCACCCGGTGCCGAGGCCGCAGCAGCCCAGGTCGGCGCCGCGATGGCGGCCGCCGGTCTCACGGTGACGCAGCAACCCGTCAAGGTGCCGCACTGGGAGCGCGGCGAAGAGCGCGCCGAGCTGGTGGACTACGCCGGCCGCCCGGCCGGCATCACCCAGCGCCTGGTGCTGACCACGCTGGGCGGCTCGGCCGCGACGCCAGCCACTGGCCTCACCGCGCCGGTGCTGCTGGTGCACGGCATGGACGAGCTGGCCGCCCGCGCGGCCGAGGTGCCGGGCAAGATCGTGCTGATCAGCGTGCCGTTCGACCAGCACCTGGCCGACAACGGCCTGGCGGGCGCCGCCTACGGCCAGGCCGGCGAACCGCGCTTCCGCGGGCCTTCGGTGGCGGCCAAACTGGGCGCTGCCGCGGTGCTGGTGCGCTCGGTCGGCGCGGCCAACTACCGCCTGCCGCACACCGGCGCCACCGGCTTTGCGCCCGGCGTGCAGCCCTTGCCTGCCGCCGCGCTGAGCGCCGAAGACGCGATGCTGATCGAGCGCCTGGCCGCCGAAGGCCCGGTGACGATGAAGCTGGTGCTCACGCCGCGCACGCTGCCCGACGCCGATGGCCACAACGTGCTGGCCGACCTGCCCGGCCGCGAGCATCCGGACGAGGTCGTCATCGTCTCCGGCCACCTGGACAGCTGGGACCTGGGCACCGGCGCGATGGACGACGGCATGGGCGTGGCCGCGGCGATGGGCGCGGTGCAGGTGCTGAAGTCGCTGGGCCTCTCGCCGCGCCGCACGGTGCGCATGGTCGCCTGGGCCAACGAGGAAAACGGCGCCCGCGGCGGCAAGGCCTATTTCGAGTCGGTCAAGGGCAAGCTGCCCACGCAGGTCGCGGCCATCGAAAGCGACTTCGGCCTGGGCGACCCGCTGGGCTTCTTCGGCGCCATCAGCGAAGCCGAGCTGAAGCGACTTGCGCCGGTGGCCCAGGTGTTGCGCAGCATCGGCGCCGGCGTGATGACGACCCGTGCCGGCGAAGCCGGCACCGACATCGAACCGCTGCAGCAAGCCGGCGTGCCCGGCTTCGCGCCACTGGTCGACACCCGCCACTACTTCGACTACCACCACACCGCCGCCGACACGCTGGACAAGGTCGACCCGCAAGCCCTGCGCAAACAGGTCGCGCTGCTGGCGGTGCTGAGCTATGCCCTGGCGGAGATGAAAACGCCGCTGGCGCGCGTGCCGGCAGGGCATTGAGCCAAACCTTGCCGTCCAACCGGCGGCAATGCGCGCCCCTTGCATGCCATGGGTTTACGCTCTGGCGGACGAATGTCATAACATACCGACATTCCGCAAACCTCCTGCAGGAGTCAACCCATGCCCAAACCGATCACGACGATCCCGGCGCGCCAGTTCGCACGCGATCTGGCCGGCGCCAAGCGGGCGGCCGACATGGGCCCAGTGCTGATCACCGACCGCGGCCATCCTGCGTACGCGTTGCTGCGCATAGATGACTTCTACGCGCTTGGCGGCGAGCGTCAGCCCAGTCGCAGCCTGCTGGCGCTCATGGACGGGCTGCCAGAGACGGGCGGGATTGACTTCGAGCCTCCGCGCCTGATCGACCAGCCTGTGGCGGCCGATCTGGACTGAACATGTTCCTGCTCGACACGAACGTCGTCTCCGAGCTGCGAACGGGCAAGAAGCAACCCTCGGCCACAGTGCGCAGTTGGGCGGCGCAATTGCCGGCAGAGCAGTTCTATCTGTCGGCCGTCGTGCTGCTGGAGTTGTGGCTGGGTTACGAGCTCAAGGCGCGCACCGACGCGGCCCAGGCAGCCGGTCTCAAGGCATGGATTGAGGGGCTGGAAGCTGCCTATGACGGTCGAACGCTGCCCTTCACAGCGCGCGGCGCGCGACTGTGCGCGCCTCTGCACGTCCCCAATCCGCGCGCTTGGCGCGACTCCGTGATCGCAGCCACTGCGCTGGAGCACGGCATGACGCTCGTCACCCGCAACGTGCGGGACTTTGCCGGAACCGGCGTGCGACTCATCGATCCATTCGTTTGATGCATGGAGCAGCCGCTGACGCGAACGCTCGCCAGCGGGCGGCGCAGCATCGGTTTCAGCCCGAATCAGGACTTTTCAGGGCGGTTTCAGGACGACTTCGGGCCCCGCTGGCTACAAAGCGGGCCGTTGTCATCCACCGAACCGAGGAGTCCATGTCCGCTTTCAAAACCGCCCGCCGGGCCGCACTGGCGGCTGCGCTGGTCCTGTCGGCCGCCGCGGCGCCCTGCGCGCCCGTCACCTACACCATCGTCAGCAAGCTCTCCCGCGTCAGCTTTTCGCTGGAGCACCAGGGCTTCATCCAGCTCTTCGGCACGCTGCGCATGGCGCCAGGAAGCTTCAGCTTCGATGACGAGGACTGGAAGAACTCGTCGATTGCCGTGAGCATGCCAACCCGCTCGCTGGACATGGGCGACGCGACCTGGAACCAGCAGATCCGCGGCGACGATGCCTGGGCGAAGCTGTTCAAGAGTCCCACTGTCAGCTTCCGCAGCACCAAGCTCGAACGAAGTGACGCCACGCACGGCACGCTGGCCGGCGAGCTGACGCTGGCCGGCGTCACCAAGCCAGTGCTGCTGCAATTGCGCTTCAACAAGCTGGGTGTCAACCAGATCACCAAGTTCGCCTCGGTCGGCTTTTCCGCCACCACCACGATCAAACGCTCCGACTACGGCCTGAACGCCTACTCGGACCTGGTGGGCGACGAACTTGCGGTGCAGATCCAGATCGAGGCGGCCGCCGGGGCAGACGGCGACGCGCGCAACAAGAACGCGGCCAACGGCGTGAAGCGCTGAAAGGCCACGCCATGTGCGCAGCCGCCGCACGCGGCCGGCGGCTGCGGCGCGGCTGGGCCAGAGGTGGTGGCGTTCCGCTGCGTGCCGGCATGCGTAAGATGCCGGCCACGCCGCGCGCCACCCCGCGGCGACCCAGGGAGCACATGGACACACAAGGGCACACCGCCACGCCCACCGCATTCCGCCTCGGCGACTGGCAGGTCGACCCCGCCACCGACCGCCTCTGGCGCGGCGGCGAGGCCACGCCGCTGGACAGTCGGGCAATGGCCATGCTGGCGCACCTGGCCAGCCGCCCTGGCGAAGTCGTCAGCATCGACGAACTGCTCTCGGCCGCCTGGGCCGACGTCGTCGTTTCGCAGGACTCCGTCTACCAGGCCATCACCACGCTGCGTCGCGCTTTGGGCGACAGCACCCGCGAGCCCAGTTACATCGCCACGGTGCCGCGCCGCGGCTACCGCCTGATCGCGGCGGTGGGCCCCGTCGAGCCGGCACCGCAGGCCGTCGCCGCAGCCGAGCCCGCACCGGCCGGACCGCCCGCCGCGCTGCCCAGCCCTGCACCAGCCGCACGACCGGGCCGCAAGCGCGCCCACCTCGTTGGCGCCCTGGCCGTCCTGCTGCTGGCACTCACGTTGGGCCTGGCCTGGTGGGCCCTATGGCGCGGCGCGCCCGGCACCTCGGTCGCCGTGATGCCCTTCCTGGACCTCACCAACGCGATGGACGAAGAGCCCTTCGCCGACGGCATGACCGAACAGTTGATCGAAAGCCTGGCCCACCTGCCCGGCGTGCGCGTGCCCTCCCGCACCTCGACCTTCTTCTACAAGGACAAGCAAGCCACCATCCCCGAGATCGCCCACGCACTGAACGTGGCCTACGTGCTCGAAGGCAGCGTGCGCAAATCCGGCCAGACCCTGCGCGTCACCGCCCGCCTCGTCCGCGCCAGCGACGCCACCCAACTCTGGTCCGAGACCTACGACCGCCAGGCAACCGACGCGCTGGCGATTCAGGATGACATTGCGGCGAAGGTGGGGCGAGCGTTGGCGGTGGCCTGGGGCGGACATGACTTGACGCTTCGTACCACCGGTGCCGCCAACTGATCGGATTGCGCGTTCACTGGGCACCCACTCATGAAACTACCGCATTTCTCCCCACACGCATGCGCAGCAGCCAGCTTCGCAGCGGCAGCTGCCATTCCCATGGGCACCTGGCTGATTCTTTTCCTAGTTGGTCGCCCGTCCGAGCGGTCTCTCGTGAATTCACTGTCAGCGGATCTGGGCTACTTCTTGTCGGCTGACAACCCAAATGAGGGCTGGTTCATCGGTTGGGCTGCACTGCCAGTTGCATTGCTTCTTCTCGCAATCGCCTGCGCTCGATTGAAGGCCCAACCCTGGGTTTCCGCAAGTCGCCTCATGGGCGCAGGCATTGCGATGTGCATGATCTCGCTGTGGCTCTGGCCGGCAGTGCTGGTGCCTTGTGCTGTTGGAGTGTTCTTCATCAATCGGGCCCGCGGGCAATAGCATCGCTGCCGCGCGCCTCTCCGAAATATGGCATCGCAGTCCGTATCACCGAAGAGACGCAGGGCACTCAATGCCCCTCGTGCCCGCCGTGCCCCTCATGCCCCATCGGCTTGCGCGCCTCCGGCGTGTTGGCCTCCGCCTGCGGCGCTGCGCCACGGACCGGCGTTGGCAACTCACCTGTGTATTCCTTCGCCAAAGTGCCCGCCGGATGCTTGAACCAGCCGGGGTCGCTGTAGTCGCCGGGCTTCTGGTCGTCGCGAACCTTGAGAACGCTGAACATGCCGCCCATGCCGATGGCGCCGAAGGGGCCTTGGCCGGTCATCATGGGCAGGGTGTTGTCGGGCAGCGGCATTTCCATTTCGGTCATCTCGTGCATGCCCTTGTCGCCCATCTGCATGTAGTCGGGCAGCAGGCGGATGATCTTTTCGGTGGCGGCGCGCTGGTCCACGCCGATCATCGTGGGCACGTCGTGGCCCATCGCGTTCATCGTGTGGTGGGACTTGTGGCAGTGCAGTGACCAGTCGCCGGCCACGGCGTTGAACTCCAGCGCGCGCATCTGGCCGACGGCCACATCGGTCGTCACTTCCGGCCAGCGGGCCGCGGGTGGCACCCAGCCGCCGTCGGTGCCGGTGACCTCGAAGCGGTGGCCGTGCAGGTGCATCGGGTGGTTGGTCATCGTCAGGTTGCCGACGCGGATGCGCACGCGGTCGCCGGTGCGGGCGACCAGCGGGTCGATGCCCGGGAAGACGCGGCTGTTCCAGGTCCAGAGGTTGAAGTCCAGCATGGTGTTGACACTGGGCGTGGCAGCGCCGGGCTGGATGTCGTAGGCGGCGAGCAGGAAGGCGAAATCGCGGTCCACGCGGTGCTGGCGCGGGTCTTTCGGGTGCACGATGATGAGGCCCATCATGCCCATGGCCATCTGCAGCATTTCGTCTGCATGCGGGTGGTACATGTAGGTACCTGAATGGTTCAGCACGAATTCGTAGACGAAGGTCTTGCCGGGGGCGACGGCCGGTTGCGTGAGACCCGTCACGCCGTCCATGCCCGAAGGGATGATCAGGCCGTGCCAGTGCGTGCTGGTGGGCTCGGGCAGGCGGTTGGTGACGAAGATGCGCACGCGGTCGCCTTCGACGGCCTCGATGGTGGGGCCAGGGCTGGTGCCGTTGTAGCCCCAGAGCCTGGCCTTCATGCCGGGTGCGAATTCGCGCACCACCGGCTCGGCCACCAGGTGGAATTCCTTGACGTTGCCCTTCATGCGCCAGGGCAAGGACCAGCCGTTGAGCGTGACCACCGGGTTGAACGGCCGGCCGGAGGGCGGCAGCGGCGGCGGCTGGGTGGCGGCAGAGGGTGCCTCGGTGGCTTCGGGGACTGCAGCCACGGCGGCGCGGCTGACGGCTGCGGCGCCCACGGCGGTGGCGCCCACGGCGGTGGCGCCGGCGGCGCGCAGGAAATGTCGGCGGGAAGAAGTCATGGGGATTGCTTTCACTGGCCGGGCTGCGGCAGCGGGCCGGCCAGGGCTTGTTGCAGGTCGGCGTCGGCGAGCCAGAAGTCGCGCAGCGCTTCGGTGTAGCCGGTGACGCTGGTGATCTGTTCGCGTGCGTCGGCCAGCAGTTCGAAGACGCTGAGCAGCATGCCGTTGTAGCGAAGCTGGTTCTCGTCGGCGATGCGCTGCTGCAGCGGCAGCACTTCATCGCGGTAGTGGCGCGCCAGCGCGTGAGCCGTGAGGTAAGCCGAGCTGGACTCGCGCACTTCGGAGCGGGCATTCACCGCCACCTCGGCCGCGTGGTGCACGGCCTGGCCGTACTGCAGCTCGGCCTGCACCGCAGCCGGGCTGCCACCGGCGCCGAAGTCGAACAGCGGCAGCGTGAGTTCCAGCTCGAAGCCGCGCCGCGTGGCCTCGCCGGTCTGGCCGTGGCGGGCCAGCGTGAGGTTCGGGTCCAGCAGGTTGACGAAGCCGGTGCGCTGGGTGAGGCCCAGCTGGCGCGCCGTGGCTTCGGCGCTGCGGCGAGCCTGCAGCACGTCCAGGCGCCGGTCCATCGCGGCCTGCTCGGCTTGCACCAGCGCAGCCGGCTGGGCTGGCAAGTCGGGCAGGCGCTCGGGCAGTTGCAGCTTGCCAAGTTCTTCGCTGGACAGGCCCAGTGCCTTCACCAGCTGTTCACGCTCGGCGACCGCGCGGTGCTGGGCGCGCAGCAGCTGCGCGGTGGCATCCGCATCGAAGGCCTGCTGGCGCATCTGCGCGAGCTTGTTGAAGTTGCCGGCCTGCTGCATGCGGGTGGCCAGCTCGCGCGAGGCTTCGGCAGCCAACTTGACCTGCTGGGCGTAGGCGACCAAGGCCTGCGCAGCCACCGCGTTGAAGAACGCGCGCCGGGCCTGGGTGGCCACGGCCACGGCGTCGCTCGCCGCTTGCAGCTTGGCCTGCTCGAAGTGCTGCTGGCCGAGTTCGCTGGCCAGCGGCAGCGTCAACAGGCCCAGCAGGTTGAACAGCACCGCGCTGTCGATCTCGGTCACGCCGCCGCCGCTCATGCGGCCGTAGCGCAGCGCGGGGTTGGCCAGGCGGCCGGCCTGCACGCGCTCAGCCTCGGCGAGGCCCAGCTCGGCAAAGCGGGCCTGCAGGCCGCGGTTGTGCAGCAGCGCCAGCTCGACTGCGGCCTCAGCGCTGAGCGGCTGTTGCAACAGTTCGGTGACTCGGGTTTGCGCGGCGGCTTCGTCGGCCGGCGTGCGCTGCCAGCGCGGCACCTGGCCGCTGCGGGCCTGGGTCAGCTGGGCAACGTCGCCGAAGCCGCCGTCTGGTGAAAACGAGGTACAGCCACCGAGCACGGCCAGCGCGGCCAGCGCCGCGGTGCTGCGAACGGGGAAAAAAGATATGAACATGGATGCAGTGCGCAAGGCGCCGGCAAGCCCGCAGGCCGCCAGCCAGCACCCGCGACCAGCGCGGGCGAGCTTCACCCGTCAAAACGAAACGGATGCCATCGGCCCGAAGGCCGCTTCAGCAGACCGGTCTGGGCGGCCGCTCTTGCCCGCCCGAGACGAAGCTCGGCGCGGGCGCCAGCAGGTGCGGGTAGCGCACGGTGGCCAGCGCCTGCGCCACTGGCAACAGCGGCTCGGTGGCCGGCAGCGGCGTCATCGCGCAGAAGTCGCAGCAGGTGTTGCACTTGGCGAGCTCGCCAGAGGCCTGTGCGTGATGCGCCTGCCCGGTCTGTGCCTCATGCGCCTGCATGTGCGCATGGTCATGCATGGTCATGCCCGCAGGCGCAGCCGACAGCTGCAGCTGCGCTGCCTGGCCGCCCGGGCACAGCATGGCCGCTGCCACCGCGCCGCGCAGGGGCAGCAGCGCAGCCAGCAGCAGCAGCAGGCAAAGTCGGAACAGGCCGTAGAAGCGAAGCGTCTTCACGCCCGCAGTATCAGGCCTTTCCGGGTGGGGAGGTCAAGCCCCTGGCCACGGGAATCGGGGCATTCATGCAGATGCCTTGCCCGGCCTCAAACCGCTGCGCGGACCGTGCGCCACGGCCACCGGCTCGCCCTGGGCCAGGTTGTCGAGGATGGGGCAGTCCGGCCGGTCGTCGCCGTGGCAGCAGTGCACCAGGTGCTGCAGCGTGGACTTCATGGCCTGCAGTTCCTGCAGCTTCTGATCGAGCTCCTGCAAATGTGCCTCGGCCAGGGCCTTGACCTGGCGGCTGGGCCGGCGGCGGTTCTGCCACAGGCCCAGCAGCTCGCGGATCTGCTCGATGGAGAAGCCCAGGTCACGCGACTGGCGCACGAAGCGCAGCGTGGCGATGTCCTTCTCGCTGTACTGCCGGTAGCCGGCCTCGGTGCGGCTGGCCTCGGGGAACAGGCCCACGCTTTCGTAGTGGCGGATCATCTTGGCCGAGACGCCGGAGGCCTTGGCGGCCTCGCCGATGTTCATGGGTGCGGACATGCGCGCTCCTGGGTTCGCGGGTTCATTCGGGAAGCTCATCGGCGGCGCCGCGCCAGCGCCGCAGCAGCAGCGCATTGCTGACCACGCTGACGCTGCTGAAGGCCATGGCCGCGCCGGCAATCACCGGGCTGAGCAGGCCGGCCGCGGCCAGCGGAATGCCCAGCACGTTGTAGGCAAAGGCCCAGAACAGGCCCTGACGGATCTTGGCGTAGGTGCGGCGCGAAACGTCGATGGCGTCTGCCACCAGCCGGGTGTCGCCACGCATCAGCGTGATGCCGGCGGCTTCCATCGCCACGTCGGTGCCGGTGCCCATGGCCATGCCCACGTCGGCCGCGGCCAGCGCGGGGGCGTCGTTGATGCCGTCGCCGACCATCGCCACACGCTCGCCAGCCGCACGCAGGGCTTCGATGACGGCGGCCTTGTCGCCCGGCAGCACCTCGGCGCGCACGTCAGAAATGCCCAGCGCCTGCGCCACGGCCTGCGCGCTGCCGGCGTTGTCGCCTGTCAGCAGCAAGGTCTTCAGGCCCAGCGCATGCAGGCGCTGCACGGCCTGCCTGGCCTCGGGCTTGAGCGTGTCGCCAAAGGCCAGCAGCCCGAGCAAACGCGAGCCGCCTGCCGGTTCCTGGGCCATCAGCCAGGACAGCGTGCGGCCGTCCTGGGTGAGTTGTGCCGCCTCGGCGGAAAGCGCGCCAGGCACCAGGCCACGCTCCTGCAACAGCCGGCTGCTGCCCAGCGCCAGCAGCTGGCCTTCGACGGTGGCTTCCAGCCCTCGGCCAGGCAGCGCGCGGGCGGCTTGCGCGGCGGGCAAGGACTTCGGCGCAGCGTCCAGCACGGCGCGAGCCAGCGGGTGGTCGCTGGTCAGCTGCAGCGCGGCGGCCAGGCGCAGCAGTTCGTCGCGCGAGCCGCCCGGCACGGGCAGGGCGGCCACCAGCGTGGGCCTGCTGGCGGTGAGCGTGCCGGTCTTGTCGAAGACCACGGTGGTGACGCCATGCGCCACTTCCAGCGCCTCGGCGTCCTTGATCAGGATGCCCTGGCGCGCCGCTACCCCGGTGCCGGCCATGATGGCCGTGGGCGTGGCCAGGCCCAGCGCGCAGGGGCAGGCAATGACCAGCACCGCCACTGCGTTGATCAGCGCACGCTCCCAGTCACCGGTGGCGCCGGCCCAGCCCAGCAGCGTGAGCAAGGCAATGCCCAGCACCACCGGCACGAAGACGGCGCTGACCTGGTCGACGATGCGCTGGATCGGCGCCTTGGCGGCCTGGGCCGACTCGACCATGCGGATGATGCGGGCCAGCGTGGTTTCGGCGCCCACGGCTTGCGTGAGCACCAGCAGCAGGCCTTCGCCGTTGATCGCCCCGCCGGTCACATGCTCGCCCACGCCCTTGGCCACCGGCAGGCTCTCGCCGGTCAGCAGCGATTCGTCCAGGTGGCTGTGGCCTTCGGTGACCTTGCCGTCCACCGGCACCCGCTCGCCCGGCTTCACGACCACCAGGTCACCCACGAGCACCTGCGCCACCGGCAGCGACAGTTCCTGCCCGCCGCGGCGCACGCGGGCCGTGCTCGGGCGCAGCGCATTCAGCGCGCGGATCGCATCGGCCGTCTGCCGCTTGGCGCGCGCTTCCAGCCACTTGCCCAGCAGCACCAGCGTGATGACGGCCGCCGAGGACTCGAAGTACAGGTGCGCCATGCCGTGGCCGCCGTGGCGAGCCAGTTCATAGACCGACAGCCCGTAGGCCGCCGAGGTGCCCAGCGCCACCAGCAGGTCCATGTTGCCGGCCCCCGCCCGCAGCGCCTTCCAGCCGGCACGGTAGAAGCGCGCGCCCAGGCCGAACTGCACGGGCGTGGCCAGCGCCAGCTGCCAGGCGCCGCCCAGCATCCAGTGCAGGCCGAACAGTTCCAGCAGCATGGGCGTGACCAGCGGCAGCGTCAGCAGCGCGCCGACCGCCACCGGCCACCAACTGGGCCAGGCAGACGCAGCCGGCAAAGGCGCGGGCGTCTCCGGCACCACGCTGGCACCGTAGCCCGCCTTCTCCACCGCAGCCGCCAGCGCCGCCACCGGCACGCTGGGCAAGGCCTGCACCGAGGCCCGCTCGGTCGCCAGGTTCACCGAAGCCGACGCCACGCCCGGCACCTTCAGCAAGGCCTTCTCGACCCGCGCCACGCAGGAGGCGCAGCTCATGCCCGTCACGTCGAGCTGGACCAACCCCTGGGGCAGGGCCTTGGCGGGCGAGACGGTGGCGGTGGTCATTCAGTGGCTCCGGGGAGAAAATGGATCATGCACAGGTCAGGCAGTTGGTGTCGATTCTCAGGATTCCAACCGTGGCAAGGTCAAGCGACCCTCTATTGACCCAGAAGGGTCTTGCGCATCTCAGGCTTGACCTTGCCACTGCCGGAAGCTTCAAAGTTGGCGCAGCATAGGCGGATGGCCCCGCCACTTTCTTCATCCACATCAAAGGAGCCCACCATGGTGGCATTCGAAGTCAAGGACATGACCTGCGGCCATTGCGTGGCCAGCGTGACCCGCGCCGTGCAGGCGGTGGATGCGCAGGCCAAGGTGCAGGTGGACCTGGCGCAGCACCGCGTGGAGATCGAAACCGGCAGCGCACCGCTGCAGGCCCTGCAGGCCGCGATCGAAGACGCCGGCTTCACGCCGGTGCCGGTCTGACATGAACCGCCGCGAGGCCCTGGCCCGGGTGCCGCTTGGCACGCTCGCGGCCTTCACCGCAGCCGCCACGCTGCGCGCCGGCCCGGCCGCCGCGCAGCAGCTCAGCCACCTGCAGGAAGACGACCCCACCGCGGTCGAGATCCACTACAAGCGCGATGCGAGCAAGGTCGACCGCGCCAAGGTGCCCAAATACGTCCCGGGTCAGACCTGCGCCAACTGCAGCCTCTACGCCGGCGCGCCGGGCGATACCGATGGCGGCTGCGGGCTGTTCATCGACAAGGACGTGGCGGCTGCCGGCTGGTGTGACGCCTGGGACAAGAAGGCGGGCTGAGCTGCGCTCACGGGGACGAGCGCCTGCCGCCGCCCCCGCAAAGACGCGTCAGAAGACCTGCAGCAGCCGCAGGTTGACGCGGGCGTTTTCCTTGAAGCCGTTCTCCACCTTGAGGTCCCGCCCGAGGGAAACGAGCAGTTGCGTGGTCGGGCGGATGAAATAACTGCCGCCCAGGCTGAGCTTGCGCTGTTGCGCCTGGTCATCGCTGTCCACGCCGTTCACCCGATCCTCCCCGCCCCAGGTCTGCGACAGGCCGACGAAGCCGTTGAGTCCCGGCGCGAACTGGTAGCGCAGATAGGCCTGCCCCTGGTAGAGCGGCTTCTGGTCGAGCGTGGCGCTGGTGGCGCCGAAATCGTTGTTCTTGCCGTGGAACATCACATCCCCGGTCAAGTCGACGGACCACTTGTCCGTGAGCCCTTTGACGAAGCCCACCTGCAGGTCGAACTTCCAGCGGTTCTCGCCCAGGTTGAGCGAGCGGCCGCTGTCGTAGCTGCCCGTGGGCAGGAACAGATAGGGCGCGATGGCGAGGTAAGTGGGAGACGCGGCATCGTTGACCAGCCACACGGGCGCGGCCAGGATGATGTCGCCCAGGCCGCTGGTCTTGCCCAGCGCCTCGGTGGCGCGCCCGGCGTCGAGCCGGCCGAAGGGCAGCAGGATCTGGGGGGCGACGGTCAGCCCGCCGATGCTTGTGTAATGCACCAGCCTGGCGATGCCGACGTCCGAGACCAGCAGCGGGTCGCTCACCGACTGGCTTCCATGCGCGTAGAGGCTGTTGCGCTCGGCATGCTGCAGGTACAGCAGCCCGGTCGTGGTGCCTTCCGGCGCCGGGACGAAATCGCCGGCGTCCACGTCGACGGCCTGCGCGGTCATCGGCGCCAGGGCCGACATCAGCAGACCCAACATCAGCAGGCCCATCAGGGACTGCACCTTCTTGCTGCGGGGCAACGGCAGACCGGGCCTGGCTTGCGACGGCTGGCCGCTCCTGCGGCCGCCGCGGGGGAATGCGGGGGTCATCATGCAACTCCTGTGGGGGCCGAACTTGCCGAAGCAGGTTCGGCCAAGCGGGGAACTTCAGAGCGCCTCGGCGTGGTGAAGCCGGTGCTCGAACATCGGCGTGCCTTGCAGGCGTGCAGCGCGCTTGGCGATGGCCAGCACGGCCAGGTCAACCAAGGGTTCGACCAGGATCACCGTCATGTAGGCGCTGCCGAAAGTGGCAATCGTCGTCAGGTTCTCCAGCGTGAGGCCTCGGCCATAGACGGCCCAGAAGGCCACCCAGCCGACGATGCCCGCCTGGTAGACGGTGGACAGCGCGAGCGCCTGCCGGTAGCGCAGGTCGACGTACGGCGTGTCGGGCTTGACGATGCGACGGGCCAGGGCCGAGATGGCGAACAGCGGAACGAGCAGGGTCGTGACGTTCATGCCGTATTGCGGCAAGTCGAACGGCGCGAAGAACAGGCCCTGCAGCAGCAGGCCAAGCGCAAGGCCGGTGGCCGCAGGTGCGGCACCGAACAGCAGCAGCAGCGTCGAGCCGAGGATGAGATGGACCTCGGAGACACCGACGGGCTGGTGCGGCAGCACCTCGAAGAAGCAGAACACCAGGGCCGTCGTGACGGCAGTGCGTCCCAGCAGCGAGAGGGCACCACGCTGGCGCAGCGCGGCTGCGGCCAGATGCAGGGCGTAGGCGCCCGCCCCCGCCGCAGTGACATAGCTCAGGCCGATTTTTCCGGCATCTACCAGGCCAGGTTCGATGTGCATGATGTTTCCTTTGCCACCGCGTCGGCGGCTTCAGTGATGAACGAAGGTGAGAAAGCGAAAGGGGCTTGGACCGCGGTTCTCAGCCCGCGCAGGCCAGGCTGACGGCCACCGGCACTCGTCGAGGTGTGTGCTCATGCGCATGGGCCGGAGGGCAACTCGCGTTGACCAATGACACCGGCTGTCCGTGGGGCGTATGGAGGTAGGCCAGCCGCCACTCCGAGGCACGGCGAGCGATATCGTCTTCCGCAGCCAGGCCCAGGGAGGCGACCAGCCGCTCCATCGCCGGAACCCACTGGCGGTAATAGGTGTCGTTGACGCTCTCACCAGGCAGGGCCGGCGCGGCCTTGATCTCTTCGCTGAAGATCCGCACCCAATCAGCCCATGGGAAGAGCCCGGCCTGGTGCAGCTTGACGACGAGGCCGAATGCCTCGGCCTGCCAGGGCTTGTCGAACGCCGGGCCCTCCCCGTCCAGCCGCGAGGCCGTGACATCGAGGCCGCTGTCAATGCCGGTGTTCATGCGGCCTCCAGGTAGCTGTCCCACAGGTCGATGCACACGCTGTCGGGCCGGTTCACGCCCCACAGTTCCTTCGCGGTGAAGCGCACGGCGTACACCTGCTGGGGTTGCTCGCCCTGTCCATGTGCCATGGTGTCCGGTGTCGCGAAAGCGCCGTGGACGATCTCGACGGTGCCGACCTTCCCGCGCGCATAGCGTGGCAGCCGCGTGTGCGTGAGCGGGTTCAGGTTCTGGGCCCGGACCCGGTCTCCTGCGTGGAAGCGGCCCGGCACGTCCTCCTTGGCCCGCGCAGAGGCGCCACCCAGCACCACCGGCTGAACCATGTCGACGGTCAGCACCGGCGGCGGCACGGATGGCTTGGCAGGACGGGCCTCGCCGCGCAACTCGGCGGCGGTGATCATGCCCTTCTCCATCAGCAGCGTTTCGAAGGCGTGCAGCCAATGCTCGTAGTAGCTGCCGTCCAGGTAATGCACCGGCGCCATGCGCTCGATGGCGTGGCGAAACTCGTCCACGTTGAAATGCCCGCCCACGTACAACGAGGCAAAGAGGGGGAAGGTCCGTCGCTCCCATTCGTGATGGAACCGCGGTTCGTCCTGCGGCGGATCGATGGGACCCATGCCGTGCATGCCGCCCAGGTCGTGAATGCCATTCATGCTGTGCTCCTTGTCGTGGAAGGGTTCAAACAGCGGCAGGCTGCCTGGCCAGGCCAGTGCCGATCATCGAGTCGCGCGTGACCAGTTCGGCCAGTTGCGCCTCGCTCCAGCCCTCGGTGTCGGCCGGGCGTTCCGGCAGCACGAGGTAGCGCAACTCGGCGCTGCTGTCCCAGACGCGAACCTCCCTGTCGTCAGCGATGCTCAGACCGAACTCAGCCAGGACGCCGCGCGGATCGATCACGATGCGTGACCGGTAGGGCGCGGCCTTGTACCAGACCGGCGGCAGGCCCAGGGTGGGCCAGGGGTAGCAGGAGCACAGCGTGCACACGGTCACGTTGTGGACCTGCGGGGTGTTCTCGACCACCACCATGTCCTCGCCCTGCACGCCCGAGAAGCCCAGTTCGGCAATGGCCTCGGTGGCGCCGCTCAGCAGGCGCGCCTTGTACGCGGGGTCGCTCCAGGCCTTGGCGACCACCTGCGCCCCGTTACGGGGGCCGATCTTGTGCTCATAGGTGTCGATCAGCGCGTCCAGCGCGGCCGGATCGATCAGGCCCTTCTCCGTCAGCAGGGACTCGAGTGCCTTGACGCGCAAGGCCATCGCATCCGGCGGCTGCGTATGGTCATGGTCATGGTCGGGGGGAGAGCTCATGGTTGGGCCTTTCTGTGCGCGATGAATCCGGGAAGGAAGGGAAACGAAACAGCGTCAGAGCGTCTGCCAGTCGACGCTGGCTTCGAAGGCTGCGGCGGCCTGGTAGATCGTGCTTTCTGCGTGGTGGCGGCCCACCAGCATCAAACCGATCGGCAACCCGTCGACCAGGCCGCAAGGGAGGGTCATGGCGGGATGGCCGGTGATGTCCTGCGGCGCGGTGTTGCCTATCATTTCCAGCGCCCTCGCCGCGTACTCGGTGATCGAGCAGCCGGGCTCGGGATGCGGCTGGGCGGCGAACGGCACCGTCGGCATGACCAGCAGGTCGTACTGCGCCAGCGCCTGGTCGTAACCGGCCCGGGCGCGGCGCGCGATGTTCTGCGCCTTGGCGTAGTAGCGCCCGTTGTAGCGCTCCAGGCCGTACTGGCCGACGAACATGCAGACCTTGAGCGAGGCCGACAAGGCATCGGCCTGCTCGTGCCAGCCGGTGTGCCGGTCCAGCAGCGCCACGTCGTACTGGCCCTTCCAGTTGAAGCCCATGCCGTTGCCGTGCATCATCTGCATGGTCAGCCCCTCGCAACCGATGGGGCTCCACAGCGCGCCGGCCAGGCCGTGGGCCGGCACCGAGACCTCTTCGACGCGCGCGCCCAGGCCCTCGAACCTGGCGATGGCATTGCGCACCTTGTCGGCCACCCGCGGGTCCAGGTTGGCGAGCTGGAAGCCTTCGCTGAGGATGCCGATGCGCAGGCCATCGGCGCCGCGCCCCAGCGCCTCGGTATAGGCATCGACCTTGGGCGCCGCCTGGCGCGGATCGAGCCCGTCGGCCCCCGCCATGACCTCCAGCATGAGCGCGTTGTCGCGCACGTTGGCGGTCATCGGCCCGGTGTGGTCCAGGGTGGACTCGATGGGCATGATCCCGGTGTAGGGCACCAGCCCGTGCGTTGGCTTGAGGCCGTAGATGCCACACCACGCCGCGGGAATCCGGACCGAGCCGCCCTGGTCGCCGCCCACCGCCAGGTCCACCTCGCCAGCGGCCACCAGCACGGCGCTGCCGGAAGAGGAGCCGCCCGACGAATGGCCATGGCGGCGCGGGTTGTGCACCGGCGCGGGATCCGAAGTGTGGCTGCCACCCGAGAGGCAGAAGTGCTCACAGGTCGCCTTGCCGACGATGGTGGCGCCCGCGTCCAGCAGCCGGGTGGCCACGGTGGCGTCATAGGCCGGGACGAAGCCTTCGAGCGTCGAAGACCCGTTCATCATCGGCACGCCTGCCAGCGCAATGTTGTCCTTGAGCACCACCGTGCGGCCGGCCAGCTTGCCCACGGTCGCACCCTTCACCTCGGTCTTGCAGGCCCAGGCGTTGTAGCGGTTCATGTCACCGCTGGGGCGATGGCCGGCGGCGCGCGGATAGCGCAGCTCGGGCACTTCGTCGGGCAGCTCGTCGATCAGGTCGTAGGCGTCGAAGCTGGGCTGCATCAGCGCCAGGTACTCGCTGGCCTCCTCGGGCGTGAGCCGCATGTGAAGACGGCTTGCAAGCGCCGCAAGCTGCTCGGTCGTGGGACGGTCGATGGCCATGTATGCCTGCTCCTGGTTCCGGTCGGCCAGCCGATCCGGAAACTGAAAACGAAAGATGAAGGATGCACACATCGAAGGCGGGAGGGGCCACAGGCCCCGCTCGTTTTCGTGCAGCGGGTTGATGCCATGGTTGGCCAAACCGGGTGCCGGCGCTTGCTTCAGAAGGACATGCGCTTGACGAGGAATGACAAGCTGCGGGGCTGTCGGTTTCACGGCGCCGGGCGCGTGCCTGACGCGCAACGCGACCTGCCGAAGCACGCAGCGGCGGTCGCCGCCAAGCTCAATGCGACAGCAGGCTCTGCGGGGTGTAGCCGTAAGCCACACGGAACACGCGGCTGAAGTGGGACAGGTCGGTGAAGCCGCAGCTCAAGGCTGCCGTCGTCACGCTGTCGGCCTGTCTTTCAGCCAGCGCGCGATGGCTGGCCTGCAGGCGCGCCCGGCGCAGGACTTCCATGGGGGTCTGGCCGTGGCGCGCAAAGGCACGCGCGACGGTGCGCTCGCACACGTGGTGCGTCTGCGCCAGCGATTGCAGCGTCAAACCGGTGTCCGCGAAGTTCTCGCGGATATGGGCCACCAGGCGCGCGTAGAGATCCCGTTCCCTGACCACGGTCCTCGCGTCCGACGGCATGTCCAGGTGCAGCGAGAGCACATCCAGCAGCGCACTTCCGTAGCGGGCGGCAGCATCCGCATCGGAGAATTCGGTGCGCGCGGCTTCCTCGATCATCGAACGCACAGCGGCGCCCCCCGGCCGCCGGGGGTCGATCAGTTGGGCCGTCATGCGGTCTGCGCCGGGCACGCGGCTGAGCATGGACTTGCGCGGCAGGCGCACCACGCACACCTTCTCCGGCGCCATGTCGAACTCGAAAGGCCGCGTCGCGTCGTACAGGGCCATGTCGCCGCTGCGCAGATGCGCCTGGCGTCCGTCCTGGCTGATGCGGGCTTCGCCACTGACCATGTAGGCCAACCACAGGTCGTCGTCCGGCCGGATGCGGATGTGGTGCGCGTCCCGCCGCCAGTGATGCAAGGGCGCGGACATGATGCTGACACCCACGGTGCCCGCCGCTCCGACATGCAATTTGCCGTCGAACGGCCTCTCGCTGAGCGACTTGCTGTCCGCCAGCAGGCAATGGCGGCAGACGACCTCGTTCCAGTAGTCGAAGCGCCTGGGCGCGTCAACGATCTCGGTAGCGTATTGGAGCTTCATCGGCGTGACCCTCGGCGATGTCAAACGGACAGACGGTCAGACGGTCGAACAATCAAGCGGCGGCAGGCCTCATCCACGCGCCTCGGCCGAGGCCATGGGGTTGTAGTCCGGCGAGCGCAGCAGCGCATGCAGCTGGCGGCGGCGCACGCCCATGTTGCCGCCGTCGTACAGCGGGAAGCACAGCGCGTCCTGCATCAGGCCGGCCAGCGGGTGCATGTCGGTGTAGGCATCCACGCCGACCACGCGCATGGTGTCGTACACCGCCTGCACGCACAGTTCCGAGCAGTGCACCTTGGTGATGATGGCCAGCTCGCGGCTGCGGCCCTCGGTGAGGTCGAGCTGGTGGCAGGCTTTCCAGGTCAGGTAGCGCGCGGCCTCGATGCGCATCTTGATGTCGGCCAGCATGAAGCCGACGTTCTGGTGCTCGATCACCGGCACCGTGCCGGAACGCTTGTCGCTGCGGGCGAATTTCAACGCCACGTCGAAGGCCGCGCGCATCACGCCCACGCAGGCCGCGCCGATCAGCGCCGCTGTCCATGCGAAGGCACCCTCCACCATGGCGATGCCGTCGCCGGGCTTGCCCACGATGTTGGCGGCCGGCACGCGCACGTTGTTGAAGTGGATGCGCGGCGAGATCGTCGCGCGGTGGCCCACGGTGTCGAGAATGCCCACGATCTCGATGCCCGGCGTGCCGCCCGGCACCATGACGACCGCCAGCGAATCCTGCGGCGGCAAGGCCGGGTCGGTGCGGCAGATGACGCTGTACAGGTGCGCGCCCTTGCCGTCCCAGCCGGTGCCATTGGTGGTGTAGTGCTTGGCGCCATTGATGACCCATTCGTCGCCTTCGCGCCGGGCAAAGGTCTGCACGCCGACGGACGGGTCGGGGTTGTCGTAGTTGGCCCCGCCGGTGACTTCGGTGAATGCCAGTGCGGCCAGGCGCGAGCCGTCCTCGGCGAAGTCCGGCAGGAAGCGCTGCTTCTGCGCCTCGGTGCCGTGATGCAGCACCGCATGCAGTCCCAGGCCGGTGCCCAGCAGGGCGGTTGGCACGTTGACATCGACGGCGGCGAGCTCTTCGGCTGCCAAAGCGAAGTCCAGCGTGCTGAGTGCGGTGCCGCCGATCGAGGCCGGCAGCAGCGCCTTGACGAAACCGGCGTCGGCCATGGCCTTGTAGAACGGGCGCGTGGCGTAGAACCGGTCCTCGGGCCGGGGGATCGGGGCGATGGTGGGCGCGACCTTGCGCAGGACCTCGGCACCGAACGCACGCGCGCCCATTTGCAGGCCCTGCTGCGCCTCGGAGAGCTGGAAATCGATAGCCATGCGAAACGACCTTTCTTGCGGGAGTTGGGGAAAGCGACGATGGATCGTAGGCAGGGGGTCTGCTGTCATCTCGCCAGTCCATGCAGGCCCAATTGATGATTCGCGCAAGCACGGCAGCGCCGCCCTCCACCGCTCTCGCCAAGGCGCGGGCACGCCCGTTCGCGCCACCGCCGGCACGCGATGGCCTCCGTGCTCTGGCCCGGACCTTGCATCTTTTCGGTCCGCAGGCGCCTGGATCCGGGCCTGCGCCACCTGCCACCGCACCGGCGTGCGAAAAGGCTGCACCGAGATGACGCAGCCTGCGCGCGCCTCGTGCACAGCATGGGCACACGCTGCAAGCCCGTCACGCCATGAGTTGTCTTTTCGTGCAAGGCCAGTTGACGATCTGTGCAAAGCGAGCACCCACATGACGCGCTTGAACGGCATGCCATGCCGCGCCACCGCCGAGCGGCGCCCGCGCCTGACATGGGCCGCGCGTGTGCCCGCGGAGTAGCCAGCAATGCAGCGGGTCTGGACCACCGAAGCCTGTGCGCAGCACGAGCGATTCAGCTACTGGCGCGAGGTCCTCTGCCAGGCCTTTGTTTCGCTCAATCCCGTCCTCAAGCAAAGCGACCCAGGGCCCGATTTCACCGGCGAGGCCAGTTCCAGCCCGCTCTCGCTGAGCATGCAGACCCGCGTGTTCTCACGCAGCCAGTTCGTCCAGCGCCGCTGGGACGAGATCCGCCGCAATCCGGTCGAGTTCTGCTTCGCGAACTTCCAGTTGGAAGGCTCGTGCGTGGTTCGCCAGGATGGCCAGGAAACGCTGGTATCGCCTGGCGACTTCTCGATCGTGGACAGCACGCGGCCGTATTTCCTCGACTTCCGTGAGGACTGGCGCGTGCTGTCGTTCCGCATCCCCAGGAACCAGCTTGTGTCCCGGCTCGCGGCACCGCACCAGGCGACTGCACGCTGCGTCAGCGGACAGACCGGGCTGGGCCTGGTCGCAGCCCGCTTCGCCCGGTCGCTGGAACAGGTGGGCGCCGCCACCAGCATCAGCGCGCAGGACGGGCTCAGCGCCGCGCTCAACGGCATCATCACCACCGCGCTGGGCGCGACGCTGGAGGCCCAGGAACAGGACCGGCTGCCGGTGCGCGCAGCCTTTCGCCAGGCGGTCGAGACCTACATTGCCGACCACCTGATGGAGCCACAGCTCGGGCCGGACCAGCTTGCCGCGCGCTTCCGGGTTTCCCGCCGCACGCTCTACGGCCTGTTCGAGGAGGCGCCGCTGTCCGTCAGCAGCCTGATCCGGGAGCTGCGCCTGCAGCGCAGCGCCAGCGACCTGCGCAGACCCGGCCATCCGGGCGTCCTGGCGGTGGCCTTGCGCTGGGGCTTCAACGACGCCTCGCACTTCTCCCGGCTGTTCAAGCAGCGCTTCGGCGTCTCTCCGCGCGGGTTCGCTGCCGGCCAGGCTGCCGCTCGGGAAGACGACCGCTGAGAGCCTGAGGCGGGCGCTGGCCACTTCTTGCGCAAATCCACCGCAGTGGGGAGGGCTGCATCGGCCATTTGGCCGAAGCCTGGCCGGGCCTTTTGCGCCCACAGTGCGGCATGGACACCGCTCGCATTCCCCCGGCACATGCCACCGATGAAAGACGCCCGGAACTGCGCTCTGCAGACCTGCTTCAGGTCGTGGCCAGCGAACTGCCTCAGGCCGAAATGATCACCGCGGTGATCCGCCAGCGTGTGGACCCCGCCCGGCGCGGCGACTATGAGGCCTGGCTGCACCGCATCATCCTGGTTGCCGCCCGCTTTCCCGGCCACAGAGGCGCCCACGTCATTCCGCCGTCGCCAGGCGAGACGCTCTACACGATCACCATCCAGTTCGACACCATCGCCCATGCCGACGACTGGTTTCGCTCCGAGGCGCGCCAGGCGCTGCTCCGAGAAGCCGAGCCCATGCTGACCGGCCCGGAGGAAGTGAAGACCGTCACCGGACTGGAATTCTGGTTCGAGCCGCGCGCCGCCATGCCGGCGCCACGCCGCGCGAAGCAGGCGCTGGCCACGCTGTCGGTGATCTATCCGCTGACCACCGCGCTCGGCCTGCTGATCGGCCCCCTGGTCCACGGCTGGCCCACACCTTGGGGCCGCCTGGCCGGCAACCTGGCCGTCTCCACCGCCACCGTGCTCCTGATGACCTACCTGATCATGCCGCGCTACACCCGCCTGCTGTCGCGCTGGCTGTCGCGGTAGGCACGCGGCACGGGCCGCCCAAAAAGAAAGCCCCGGGCCGGACATCAGCGCGGGGCTCTAACGACTTTTCGCAAGTCGGAGGAGGAGTCAACACGAAAACAATGCGATCAACCCGGGTGGGTTGAGACTGCCAACATCAGAGTGCCGAGGACTGCCTGGTGGTTGTGCCACTGGTTCCCAACAACGGCTCTTTCGACGGGGCTGGCCGTGCGCAAGGCACGGCCGAAAAAACGGGGGCTTACCAGGCGCGCAGCTTGACCCGCAGGCGGGCGATGGATTGGCTGTGCAGCTGGCAGACGCGGGATTCGGTGACGCCGAGCACGGCGGCGATTTCCTTCAGGTTCATGTCGTGCTCGTAGTACATGCTCATCACGTACTGTTCGCGCTCGGGCAGGTTCTTGATGGCTTCGACCAGGGCCTCGCGCATGCGGTGGTCCTGCAGCATGGCCAGCGGGTTGGCTTCCGCGTCGGCCACGTGGCGGTCCAGGTACTCGTCGCCGCCTTCGTCGCCCGACATGTCTTCCAGGTAGACCAGCTGGGTGCCGCGCACCTTGGTCAGCGTGTCCTGGTAGGCGTCCAGCGAGACGCCCATTTCCTTGGCGATTTCGCTTTCCTGCGGTGGGCGGCCCAGCTGCTGTTCGAGTCGATGCACGGCGGCTTCGATCTCGCGCTGCTGGCGGCGGTTGCCGCGGCTCATCCAGTCGGTGCCGCGCAACTCGTCGAGCATGGCGCCGCGGATGCGCTGGGTGGCGAAGGTCTCGAACTGCACGCCCTGGCCCACGTCGAAGCGGCCCAGCGCATCGTTCAGTCCGATCATGCCGACCTGTATCAGGTCGTCGATCTCGACGTTGGCAGGCAGCTTGGCAATCATCTGGTGCGCGAGGCGGCGCACCAGAGGGCTGTACTGCTTGAGCAACGCATTGGCGTCGAGACGGCCGGTGGCGGTGTACATGAATGCAGTCTCCGTCTATCAATCCAGGGAAAGTGAGGCGCCCTGGCCGGCAAGTGCCGGGCTGGGGGCGAAGGAGGAAGGCGCGGCCAGACCGGTCAACTGGTCTTCCGCCAGCTGGGACAACTCGGGCGAGGCGGGCTTGTTCAGGGAAACGTCACGGTCGACCGCAGCCCAGTTGCGCATTGCGGCGGCCAGGAAGTTGTCGGCGCAGCTGGACAGGCGGTCGGCCACGCGCTCGGCGCGGCGCGGCCGCGAGGCCATGCCGACCAGCAGGTCAAAAGCCATCAGCCCCAGGCGCTGCGAGAGCAGCTTCATCGCGGCATAGGCCTCGGTGAGGCTGACCGATTCGAGCCCCGCCATCAGGATGGGGCAGACCTCGCGCGCACCCAGCAGGCGGCACAGGTCGCGCGCCTCGGCGTGCACGATGATGACGTGGGCAAACGGCGCGGCCTGTTCCACCGCCGCCAGCCAGGCTTCGCTGGAGCCGCGGCTGTTGACATGGCGGCGCGGCAGGCCGCGGGCGGCCAGGTAGGAAACGCTGTCGCCCAGGCGTTCAATGCAGGACGGCAGGTCCATGTCGACCAGCTCGTTGGGCAGCGGCGAGCTGTCTGCGGCGTCCAGCACCAGGGCATGGGCACCCAGCTCGGCAAAGGCCAGGCTGAGGCGCTCCAGCATCACGGCGGCCATGTCGACATGCGGGTTGGCGACGACCGGCACGATCTGCACCTGCTGGCCGGAAAAGAGGCGGCGCAGGCCATCGGCCTGGTCGGCGGTGGTGGAAGCGTTGGAGGTGAAGGCGTTCATACGGCTACTGGCATTCACTGGGGTTACAGGCGCTGCATCGGCGCGGCACCGGGCGCGGCGGCCGGGCGGTGCAGGGCCGAGAAGACCAGCTGCACGTCGTTGGCATCGATTCGGTAGGCCGCGCTGCCGCCGCCACGCATCGCGCGGTGCATCAGCGCGTTGGCCGACAGGCGGTGCCAGTCTTCCGGCACGCGCTGGCCGTTGGCCACGCCCAGCACCTTCATGCGGTGGCGGATCACGGCGTCCAGCGCGGGGGCCAGCTTCACGGCTTCGTCGAGCTTGGAGAGGATCACGCCCTTGCATTGCGCGGCGCGCCAGGCGGTCATCACGTCGTCAATGGTTTCGCCTTGCGACGAAGCGTCCACCACCAGCAAGCGCTGGATGGAACGGTGCTGCAGCATCTCCAGCAGTTCGCGGCAGCGCGCATCGCGCTGGGCCATGCCGGCGGTGTCGATCAGGACCATCTTCTTGCCCGACAGCAGGTCCAGCAGGTCTTCCAGCGAAGCGCGGTCATGGGCGGTGTGGACGGGCACGCCGAGGATGCGGCCATAGGCGCGCAGCTGCTCGTGGGCGCCAACACGGTAAGCGTCCAGCGTGATCAGGCCGAGGTGGTTGGCGCCGTGCGCGGTGGCAAAGGCGGCGGCCAGCTTGGCGGTGGTGGTGGTCTTGCCCACGCCGGTGGAGCCGATCATCGCGAACACGCCGCCCTGCTCTTCCAGGGCCGGCTCTTGCTCACCGGTCAGCAGGTTGCGCTCCAGCACGGTGGTGGCCCAGGTCAGTTCGTCGCTGGTGCCGGCAGGCAGGGACTCGACCAGCTTGCGCGTCAGGCCGGGCGTGAAGCCGCAGTCCATCAGCTTTTGCGACAGCACGGCCTGGCGCGGCTCGCGCTGCAGCTTTTCCATGAAGGCCAGCGTGCCGAAGCGTTCTTCGATCAGGCCCTTCATCGAGCGCAGCTCGTTAACCATGTCGATCTGGTCGCGTTGCTGGCCGACCGGCTCGCCCAGCGTGGGAATGTCCATGCCCAGGTGATCGGGCTGGCGGCGCACCGGGCCGCGGCGCACCGGTGCCGTGGGTACCGGCACCGACATGCGGGCCGACAGCGTGGGGGCCTGGGCCAGCATGGCTGCGGTGGGCGCCGGGGCGCGCTGCGGCTGCTGGATGGGTGCCTGGGCGCGGGCCATGGCCTGCGGTTGCGGCGCGGGTGCCTGCGGTTCGTGTTGCGGCTCGGCGCTGCTGTCGATCGCGGCCTGGCGGCGGCGCAGCATGCGGTCGCGCACATAGTCCTGGAAGGACAGCGTGCTCATCGCCAGCTGTTCGACGTCGTCGTTCACGCCAGCGCTCAGGTCGTGTTCCATCGGCGAAGGTTCGGCAGCCGGCGGCGGCAGGCGGTCGGCCAGGCGGCGGCCGGGCGCGGCACGCTCGGCCTGCAGGCGCTCGGCGCGCGCAGCCAGCGATTCACGGGCGGCCGGGCGGCCAGCAGCCGGCGCGGCGGCCTGGCTGGAGACACGCTCCAGCTGCTCGACCGAGTCCGGCGCCATGGCCAGCACTTCCATGCCTTCGGCGCAGGGTTTGGTGGACAGCACAACCGCGTCTTCGCCAAAGGCCTGGCGCACCAGGGCGAAGGCCTCGCGCGACGTGCGCGCGGTGAATCTCTTGACGTTCATGCTGCTTGCTCCTGCGAAGCCACCGAGGGGGCGGCGCGCCAACTACCTTGAGCTCGGAAGAAGGAGGTCATGCGGCACCTCCGATGATCGAGCCGATGCGGATCGAATGCGTTTCCGGAATCTCGCTGTGGGCCAGCACCTTCAGGCGCGGTGCCGCCCGCTTGAGCAGGCGCGCCAGCGGTGCGCGCAGTGCGTCGGGCACCAGCAGGCAGGCCGGGTGGCCCAGGTTCTCCTGCTTCTTCGCGCTCTCCGCCGCCTGGCGGGTCAGCGTGTCGGCCACGCCCGGGTCCAGCGCAGCGCCGTGCGGCGAGTTCAGGGCCTGGGTCACCAGGCGTTCGAGTTCGGGTTCCAGCGCGATCACGTCGAGCTCCTTGGCCGGGCCGTAGATCTGCTGCACGATGGCCGGGGCCAGGTGAATGCGGATGCGGCGGGCCAGTTCGGCCGGGTCGGTCACCATGCTGGCGTGTTCGGCCAGGCATTCGACGATGGAGCGGAAATCGCGGATGTGCACGCCCTCTTCCAGCAGCAGCTGGAGGACTTTTTGCAGGGTAGCGATGCCGACCATCTTGGGGACCACGTCTTCGATGAGTTTGGGAGCGAGCTTGGTGACATGTTCGACCAGGGCCTGGGCTTCGGTTCTGCCCAGCAACTTGGCCGCATTCATTTGCATCAAGTGTGAAAGATGGGTGGCCACCACGGTCGAGCAATCAACAACCGTAAATCCAGCCATTTGGGCCTGCTCCTTCTGGCGCTCCTCTATCCACACTGCGGGCAAACCGAATGCCGGGTCCACGGTCTTGGTGCCGGGCAGCTGCGGCGCGTTGCCGCCGGGGTTGATCGCCAGGTACATGCCCGGATAGGCCTCGCCCTCGCCGATGGTGGCGCCGCGCAGCGTGACGCGGTACATGCTGGGCTTGAGGTCCAGGTTGTCGCGGATGTGCACCGAGGGCGGCAGGAAACCCACTTCCTGGGCGAACTTCTTGCGCACGCCCTTGATGCGGCCCAGCAGGTCGCCCTGGCGCGCCTTGTCGACCAGCGCGATCAGCCGGTAGCCGACTTCCAGGCCAAGGGTGTCCACCGGCTGCAGGTCGTCCCAGGTGGCCTCGGCGTTCGAGGCCGGCGCGTTGTCCACCACCGGCCGGGTCGCCTCGGTGGCCTCTTCCTTCTGGCGCTTGGTCAGCCACCAGGCGTAGTAGCCGATCAGGCTGGCCATCGCCAGGAAGACGATGTTGGGCATGCCGGGGATCAGGCCCAGCGCGCCGATGATGGCCGCCGTCAGCCCCAGCGAGCGCGGCGAGGTGAACATCTGGTTGCGGATCTGGCTGCCGGTGTCTTCACCGGAACCGACACGCGACACCACCATGGCCGCGGCGACCGAGATCAGCAGGCCAGGAATCTGCGCCACCAGCGCGTCACCCACCGCCAGCAGGATGTACGAGCTTGCCGCTTCGGAGACCGACAGGCCGTGCTGGGCCATGCCAATGATGAAGCCGCCCACGATGTTGATCACCAGGATCAGCATGCCGGCCATCGCATCGCCGCGCACGAACTTCAGGGCACCGTCCATGGAGCCGAAGAAGTCCGCTTCTTCGCTCACTTCCGAGCGCCGCTTCTTGGCTTCCTTCTCGTCGATCAGGCCCGCATTCAGGTCAGCGTCAATCGCCATCTGCTTGCCGGGCATCGCGTCCAGGGTGAAACGCGCGCCGACTTCGGCGATGCGCTCCGCGCCCTTGGTCACGACCACGAAGTTGATCACCACCAGGATGGCGAACACGATCAGGCCGACCGCGAAGTTGCCGCCGATCAGGAAGTGCCCAAACGCCTCGATCACCTTGCCGGCAGCGCCTGTCCCCGTGTGGCCCTGCACCAGCACCACGCGGGTGGAGGCCACGTTCAGCGACAGCCGCAGCAGCGTCGTGACCAGCAGCACGGTTGGGAACGCCGCAAAGTCCAGCGGCTTGATCATGTTGGCCGCTACCAGCATGACCATCAGCGACATCGCGATGTTGAAGGTGAACAGCACGTCCAGCGCAAACGGCGGCAACGGCAGCACCATCATCGACAACACCATGACGATGAACAACGGCGCCATCAGCGCCTTGATCATGGCCGTGTTCTCGCCGAAGAGGTTCTTCAGCTGAAGGGTGAGAGCGTTCATGTGGGCGTGGCTTGGGCAGCAATCAGGTGCCCCGCCATGGTGCCGCGGGAGGGCCGCGGACTTGAGCCGGATAAGAGGGGGGAAAGCGCCTGTCTTCCGCGCGGTGCCACCACTGGCCGCATCCGTCATCCGACGCTTGGCAAGTCAACGGCTTGCCAGCAGAATCTGTAACAGGTGCCGGTTTTAGCGGCGGATTTTTGTGGTGGTGGGAGCCAACGAATGGGGAGGGGAATTCAGATGGATCAAGGACTTGCGCCTAGCAGGCTGCTGAAATACTGTTTCACGAGTCATGTCTCAAAAAGTCCGACCTCACAAAACGGGCCACAGGCGATTTTTTTCGAACCAGGGAAGGGGTGAGGCACCCTCCCAATGGCCTTCAACAAAGGTAGCCAAACGGTATTTCAGCAGCCTGCTAGATGGATACCGGCTGTTACGCAGGCGTGCGATTTTATATACGGCAGTGTGGAGCCGGATACAACGCGTTAGACCTCACAAACCACCGCGTCGCTCGTCGCCCCCTGAAGTCAACCATCACTGCCGCCGTATGCTTGAAGAAGTAGTTGAGAAAACGCTGGGGCTCGTCGCCCCTTGGTGCAAGGATTTCTTAGACGGGCGTCTCAAGAAGATCAACGCGTGGAGACAGAGACGCAAACAGGAGCGTAGGTCCGCGCGCAAGCGGCCACTTCTCGCCGCCGCGCACATTGCAGATGCGAACCTGACTTCAGGTGAAATCGTTAGCGGAACCTTTACGCTACGTGGCGACGATAGCCTAGCCCGCCTCAAGCTACATATTGACGAGATATCTAGCTGGAGCAGCCGCATTCGATTTCGAGATATGTCGCACGAGCGCGCTCTAAACGACATCTACATTGATCTAGACACATTTCTGATTCCTGTTAGTTTGCACCAAAGCCATAGAGAGCGACGCAAGCTGACACCATTACGCAAGGCAATCTCGGAAACAACCAAACACTGTGTCGTCCTAGGTCAACCGGGAGCGGGCAAGACGACCTCCATGCAAAAAATCTGCTCGTCCTTCTTCGAAAATTCGTCGGATTCTCGATACCGTTTTCCATTGCTAGTTAGATTCAGAGCAATCGACTACGCCGAAACGGAATTCCCGATTCGAAAGTATCTGAAAAACTACTTAATCTACGATCTAGAGTTGACAAATGCCTTCATAAAACTCGATCCCGACTCGGCCTCTGGCGTTGCAGAAGATGTCTTCTGCGCGATTCTGAACGAAATGGAGGTCTTGCTTGTTCTAGATGGGTTTGATGAAATTCCAACACGGACGGCCAAATCGGCGGCACTGAAGGAGATTCGCGCACTTTGCGCAAATTTGCGAAAGAGTAAGGTTCTTGTCACATGCCGCGCCGGAGAGTTCAACTACACAATTCCAGAGTGCCAGCCGTTCGAAATTGCCCCACTTACACCTGATCAAGTAGCGACTCTTGCTCGAAGGTGGTTGCGAAAAGAGGACGACCTACAAGCCTTTCTCGATGCCGTCTGGAGCAGTCCATTTGCTGATGTATCCATCAAACCACTCACGCTGGCTCACCTTTGCGCCATTTACGAGCGAACGGGAGGAATTCCAGAAAAACCCAAATCCGTCTACAAGAAGATAATCTGGCTATATCTATCCGAGTGGGACGAGCAGCGATCAGTTGTCAGACAGAGTCAGTACGGAAAATTTGACACAGACAGGAAGTTTGAGTTCCTATGCAGCTTGTCCTACTCATTGACAGTTGATTCCGAAGTGATCGAGTTCGATGAGCCCATTCTTGAGTCCGCATATCTAGCCATCTGCAATGGCTTCGGTCTTCCCAAGGAGGAGTGCACAAATGTAATCCGAGAGCTTGAATCGCATACAGGCCTCTTCATCGAGTGCGGCTATCGCCGCTACTCCTTCGCTCACAAATCACTGCAGGAGTATCTGACGGCCGAGTACTTGGTAAGGTCACGAACCCTCTGGAGGGTAGAGAAAATAGACATGCTCGGCGCTGAGTTTGCGATTGCAACGGCACTCTCCTCGACGGCAGGCAGTTATATTGCGGAACTCTTCCTGGGCATGTACATCGGCGAACGAGTCTCCGGACCATTCTTAGACGCATATTTAAGTAGACTTCAGATCGAGAAGCCCGATTTTTTACCCTCACCAGAGTTCACTCTTTCGATACTTGCGATCATTTCTCTCGCTTTCAATCCGGCTCTGCGAATAGATGCGAATATGCGCGCCCCTTATCTTCGAAGCCTTATCGCCTTGGGCGATGTTAGAGCCATATCGTGCTATTATGTTATAGATGGCAGTGAATCCTCGCCGTCAGAGGACCTTCGACTCTTGAGAGTTAAGCATCATGAAGCGTACCAACTTCGACGAACCCTTCTGATTCCCAGTTCATTTGGGTTGAGCGCATCCATGTTTGAAAGTAGCGCGACAGGCGCTGAGCCATTGAAGAGCCGTGAGGTCTAACGCAAAAGACGCCGCACGAATCGCGGGGTCACCCATTAGCCGCCTCCGTCAATAGGGACGAGCAGATTTCTGCGGCCGTCCCCGCATTTTTCCATCCAAAGCCTGCATTCCCAGCCGTTGAGGTCACTGCACACTTGGTTCTCGCATGGACGCTGGGGTCAAGTCTTGCACTACGACCATCGACGCTGATTACAAGTGCGGTCATTCCATAATTCAACTTGACAGAAATTTGGCAATGCAAGTTGCAATTCGGAATCCTGGCACATGAACAAAATCGTCTACGTTGACATTGACGACACAATGGTTCGCTCAGTTGGCGCGAAACGCATCCCCATGCCGGCTGTCATTGACGAGGTGCGGAGATTGAAGCAGGAGGGTGCGATCTTGTACCTCTGGAGTTCGGGGGGCGCCCAATACTGCAAAGACACCGCCGAAGAACTGGGAATTTCGCATTGCTTTGAAGCATTCCTCGCCAAACCAACGGTATACATTGACGACCAACCGTTGAGCGAGTGGAAGTTCTGCACGCATCTGTACCCTGCGCAGTCAGAGCAGGCGTGAGAGGATGATCACGCTTCGCCAACTGACCGGCACGCCCGAAGAGATTGAGGCTTTGCAGCCGATTTTCGAAGACTCCCCCCGGTTCTCGATCTTGTCCACCGGACTACCGGCGGCAAATGACGCCGCCGGGAAAGTGTTCACGATGTGCCCGAAGGGGAAGACATACGAAGACAAGCTTGTGTTCGGCGTCTACGAGCACGAGCGGCTGGTGGGATGCGTTGATCTGATACGCGCCTACCCGGACGCGGAATCTGTTTTCATCGGGCTGCTGCTTTTGTCCGAGGCCCACGAAGGGCGCGGGCTTGGCTCGCTCGCATTCAAGGAAATCGAGAAGTTGGTCGCTCCCTGGGGCTACCGGCAAATGAAATTGGGCATCATTGAAACGAACGAGCGCGCCCGCCGCTTCTGGTTGAAATTTGGGTTCGAGCCTACCGGCGAGGCGAAGCCGTTCCACGGGGCGGCGGTCGAAACTCGAATTCTGGTTTTTGTGAAGTCTTTGGCTTCTGCTGTATGACGGAATAATTCAGGGTGGCAGCACGGCCACGGTTCAAAAATAAATGGGGTCAGAGTCAATTTATCTTGCGGTAGTAGGCGAGCAAGGCGCGGCTGGATCCAGATAAATTGACTCTGACCCCATTTATTTGTGCGCTGCGCCTGCCTTGTTTTCCTTTCCCGGTTTTGAAGCCGCTGCAGGCGGCAAAAACCAAGAGTTGGGCCTGATAGCCACGGCTTTCTGATGAGTGCCGCACGGCCGAACCAGATAGCGTGTCGGGTGCTGGCGAGCGGGTTGGTGGGCGTTTCTACGTTCTTGCAGCCGCGCGCCCCCGACTGGAACTGGACGACATGGCTGATCAGCAATCACTGGACAAAGCTCCCCACCCTTCGCCTCTCGCATACGACGACGTCGCCGCAGCCGCTCAGGGGCTGGCGGACGATGGATTGCCGGTGGACCTGCGCGCACTGCGCGAAGCCTTGGCCGGCAAGCAAAAGGAAGCCGGCCCGACGCAGGTGCTGCACCAGCACCTGAGCGCCTGGCGCGCGGCACAGGCAGAGCCGGCTGAGCCGATCAACGTGGCGCCGCCAGCGGCACTGATCACCGCGCTGGGCGACTGGGCACAGCAGCTGATGGACCAGGCCGCCGCCGGCCAACGTGACGCGCAAGCCAAGACCGAAAGTGACTTGGCCTTCCTGCTGGCATTGAGCGGCGAGGCCGAGGCCGAGCTGGCCCGGACCCGGGCCACGCTGGCCGAGCGCGAGGCCCGCATTGCGCGGCTGACCGTGGAGCTGCGCCAGGCGCGCGACATCGCGGCCGACGCGCTGGTCGGCAAGGCCAAGGACCAACTGGCGATCCAGGGCAAGGACGCCCAGCTGGCCGACCTGCGGGCGCAGTTGGAACGTCAGGTGGCGAACACCGCGGCCGAGTCGGATGCGCGGCTGGCGGCAGAGATGGAACTGGTGGGCGCGGTCACCGCGCGCGACCACCACGCGGCCGAGCTCGCGGCGATGCGCGCCCAGCTGGACACGTTCAGCCCCGCCTGAACCTCGGACTCGGCGTGGACCGAGTGGCCGCGCCATCATCCAGGCCAGCTTGCCAATGCGGCCTGCCCGGCCATGTGGCCGGCCGGAGTGGCGTGGTGCAAGAATCGACCGGAGAATTCCCAGCGCCACACTTCCGGAGGCCCATGTTCGACCACGTCAAATTCGGCGCCAGCGACTACGCGGCGAGCAAGCTGTTCTACCTCAAGGCACTCGCACCATTGGGCGTGGTAGCGGGTTCAGAGGCTGAGCCTGCCTACGGCATCGAGCTTTGCCACCCGGACGGCGAGGTTTCGCTGTGCCTGTTCCAGACCGACGAGAGGCCGGCGCATCTTCACCTTGCGTTCGTGGCGGAGAGTCGCCAGCAGGTGGACGCCTTCTACCGGGCGGCGCTGGAAGCCGGCGGCAAGGACAACGGCCCGCCTGGCCTGCGCCCGAAATACCACGCAAATTACTACGCGGCGTTCGTCATTGACCCGGACGGGCACAACATCGAAGCGGTTTGCCACAAGCCGGAGGCTTGAGCAAGGCCATGGATGCGAACGCCGACACGCGACTCATGCGGCCAGCAGTCATTGATCAACACTACATGCCAACCTCCCCGCGCTATCCGTTCCTCCCCCTTTGGCTGCCACCGTTTGGACTGGCGGCGATGCTCGCAGCAGCGAAAGCCGGCGCCCTGGCTTCTGGCGACGAGAACTCCATGCTGGTTCAACTCAGCGAATTGACTGCGGCGTTCCTTTCGCTGGCAGCCCCGTTCATGGCCTTCATATTCGTGCCGGTTGCCATGCGCTTGCGCCGCGAGCACGAGGCCTACCGCTCGGTGAGTCATGGTTTGGCGCTGTTGGCTTCGACAACTGTGCTACCGATGCTCTTGCTGTTTCAGATGATTCGCCTCGCGACGCTCTAACGATGAGTTGGGAAGCTCGCCCCGATCACACATGCCAAGACCATGACTCACAGAACCGCCGCCTGCAGTTGTGGCCAACTCCAAGCGCAAGTCACGTCAGACCCCATCGGCGTTTCGGTTTGCCATTGCCTGGCCTGCCAGCGGCGCACCGGCAGTGTCTTCGCGGCGCAGGCGCGTTTTGACGCCAGTGCCGTCACGGTGACGGGTGCGAGCAAGGAGTACGTGCGGGTGGGCGACGAGGGCTCACGGGCGACGTTCAGGTTCTGCCCGGAGTGCGGCGCCACGGTGGCCTACACCGTCGAAGGCATGGAGGGCTTCGTCATCATTCCGGTCGGTGCGTTCGCCGACCCGAAGTTTCCGGAGCCGACGTTCTCGGTCTACGAAGAGCGCATGCACAGCTGGGTGAGCATGCCGGCGGACATTGAGCACATGACGTAGGCAAACGGCCTCAGACATCTCCTTCAAATTCGCGCAGGAGATCGTCGGGTATGACGGCATCCAGATCGTCGGGTACTTGGAGCTTGCCTTTCAGAATCCCGATGCGTCGAGCCGCGCGCTCACATGCACCCGCGGCGACAAGCTTTACCTCGGCACGACCCTCCGCGCCGATGTAGACGACCTCGCCAGAGGCTGCGCGTTTGACCAGTTGCGACAGCTTCGCCTTGGCCGTGTGCAAGGAAATGATGTCTTGGGGCATGCGCCGGAGATTGGCGCGAAGTTGCCCAACTGGCAAGTGCTTCAGTTCGCGATTTGAAGCGGTCCGCTCAGCATGCTTCCGCTCACTCCTCGTCCGGCACCCCGCCCTTCGGCGGCGCATTGTGCGGATCGAGCTCCGGCGGCACGTGCACTTCCGGCGGGGCGATGTAGCCGGGCTTGCCGCGCAGCTGGTAGACCCAGGCCAGCACCTGGGCGACGGCGGCGAACAGCGCGGCGGGCACCTCGTGGTCCAGCTCGCAGTGGGCGTACAGCGCCCGCGCCAGCGGCGGGGCCTGCAGCACCGGGACCTTGGATTCGCGGGCGATGTCGCGGATCTTCAGGGCCAGCAGGTCTGCGCCCTTGGCGACCACGCGGGGCGCGCCCATCTGGGATTCGTCGTACTTCAGCGCGACGGCGTAGTGGGTCGGGTTCATGACGATCAGGTCGGCCGTTGGCACAGCGGCCAACATGCGTTTCTTGACCATCTCGCGCATGCGCGCCCGGATCTTGGCCTTGATCTCGACGTTGCCTTCCGCGTCCTTGTGTTCCTGCTTGACTTCCTCGCGGCTCATCTTGAGCTTCTCCAGCCACAGGTGGTGCTGCAAGGGCACGTCGATCAGGGCCCACACGCCCAGCACCAGCAGCAGCAATCCGAAGCCGCCGGCAATCGTGCTGGCCAGCTGGGCCACGGCGCTGGGCAGCGGCACGGCCATCAGGCTGACCATGCCCATGAACTGGGCCTTGAGGTAGAAATAGCCCACGCTGCCGAGCAGCAAGGCCATCACCAGCATCTTGCCGACGTCGATCAGGTGCTGCTTGGCAAACATGCGGCCCAGCCCTGAAATGGGGTTGAGCTTGCCGAAGCTGGGCTCCAGCACCTTGAAGCTCATGTTCCAGCCGCCGGACAGCACCGCCGTGAGGATGCCGACACCCGCCATCACCAGGCCCATGGGCACGATGACCAGCAAGGCCTTCATCATCATGGCGGCAAGCTGCGCGCTCATCTGGCCGGGATCTGCCACGGTGCTGCGGTCAAAGCGCAGCGCGCTCGCCAGCATCTGCTGCAGCCAGCCCGACAGCGGCACGGCGATCGCGGCCAGCCCGGCGCCGCCTGCGGCCAGCGCGGTGAAATGACCCAGGTCCCGCGATCGGGGGACCTGGCCTTCTTCGCGGGCCTTGCTCTTCTTCTTGGAAGAAGCCGGTAAGTTGCGGTCTTGGGCGGAATCAGCCATGGTTGACCGAGATGGTGCCCCGGGCGGCGCCAGGACCTGAGCTGGAAAACAGGCCGAAAAACCACGGTGATCCGCACGGCGGGCCGTGTCAACACGCTGTCAAAACCTCCCACTACCGTGAGGCGCTCAGTTCGAGCCGGCCGTCGCCGGCCACCTCAAGGAAGTCATCATGGGACGCCCCAGCTCCGTCAAGCCCGCGCCGCAAGGCACCAGCCGCCGCGACTTTTTCAAGCGCTCCAGTTCCGCTGCCGTGGCCATCGCGGCCCTGCCCGCGCTGTCGCTGGACGCCCAGGCCGGCAGCTACAAAGGCGCCTTCCAGCACGGCGTGGCCAGCGGCGACCCACTGACCGACCGCGTCATCCTCTGGACCCGCGTGACGCCCACGCAGCCCAAGGACAAGGTCTACGCCAGCTACGTGGTCGCCCGCGACCCGGCCTTGAGCGACGTGGTCACCACTGGCCAGGTGATGACCACGCCAAGCCGTGACTTCACCGTCAAGGTCGACGTGACCGGCCTGCAGCCCGGCACCACCTACTACTACCAGTTCAGCCACCTGGACAAGCTTTCGCCCATCGGCCGCACCCGCACGCTGCCCGCCGGCAACGTGGACCAGCTGCGCCTGGCGGTGGTGAGCTGCTCGAACTACGCCTACGGCTACTTCAATGCCTACGGCCGCATTGCCGAGCGTGCCGACCTGGACGCGGTGCTGCACCTGGGCGATTACCTCTACGAATACGGCGACGGCCAGTACGGCAACCTGCGCAAGCTGCAGCCCTCGACCGAGATCCTGAGCCTGGCCGACTACCGCATGCGCCACGCCCAGCACAAGACCGACGTGGATGCGCAGGCCATGCACCGCCAGCACCCGATGATCGCCATCTGGGACGACCACGAAACCGCGAACAACGCTTGGAAGGACGGCGCCGAGAACCAGAACGCCGGCGAAGGCAGCTGGTCCGACCGCGTGGCCGCCGCGCTGCAGGCCTACTACGAGTGGATGCCGGTGCGCATGGTCGACAAGGACAATCCGCGCCGCAACAACCGCAATGTGCGCTTCGGCAACCTGGTCGACCTGTACATGCTGGAAGAGCGGGTCAACGCCCGCAGCGAACAACTGCCCGCCACCGTGCCCACTCCGCTGGGCCTGGGCTTCACGCAGACCGGCGACTTCCTCGACCCGAGCCGCACGCTGCTGGGCGACACCGAAGAACAGTGGCTGACCAAGGGCCTGCGCAAGTCCACCACCAGTTGGCGCCTGCTGGGCCAGGGCGTGATGTTCGCCCAGCTGAAGGCGCAGGGCGCACCGAACTCCGCCGGCGGCGGCGCCTTCCTGAACCCGGACCAGTGGGACGGCTACCAGCCCCAGCGCGACCGCATCTACAAGGTGCTCAAGGGCACGACGCAACACGCCGCGGTGGGCAACGTGGTGGTGCTGACCGGCGACATCCACAGCGCCTGGGCGGCCGACCTGAGCCAGGACCCGAACAACAGCGACGTGAGCAACGGCGGCTACAACGCCAGCACCGGCGCCGGCTCGGCAGCGGTCGAATTCGTCGGCACCTCGGTGACCTCGCCGGGCATTGACGATCCGAGCAACCAGATCGCCGGCTACCTGAAGTCGCAGAACCCGCACTTCAAGCACATCGACCTGAACCGCCGCGGCTACATGCTGCTGGACATCGATGCGAGCCGCGTGGTCTGCGAGTTCTGGAACGTGGACACCATCACGGCACCCAGCACGGTGGAAAGCCTGTCGACGACCTGGCAGGTTACCAGTGGCAGCAACCACCTGAGCGCAGGCACGCCCACGCTGAGCCGCAGCGGCGCGCCGGTCCTGGCGCCCTGAACGGCGGCCTGGCTTCAGTCAGTCAGGCAGCCAGCTTGGGTTCGGCGGCCGGGGCAGCGGCCCCGGCGCGGATGCGCAGGCCGCCGGCATCGGCATCTTCCATGCCGACGCTGGCCATGGGCGCAGGCCTGGCGCCCAGCAGGCGCGCCAGTTCTTCCAGCGCCGCGAGGTGGCGCGGCGCATCTTCCAGCTTGTCGGCATAGCGCTTGAGCACACCGCGCGCGGTGTCGACGAACTTCTGGTTCAAGGTGCTGCGGGCATGGCCCAGCAGCGCGTCCAGCGCAGCGTCGGGCCTGCCGGACACGCAATGCATCATCGAGCGCTCGACCGACTCAGCGACCTGCGCATGGCACTGCTTGATCAGCTCGCCATACGGCGCATGGGCACTGGCCGCGCCGGCCATCAGCTCGCTGACGCCCTTGGTGCCGGTGAAGCGCTGGCCAATGGCCTGGACCCAGGTTTCGGCATCGGGCAGGTTCAGCTCGGCGGCGGTCAGCTGGGCAATCGCGGTCAGCAGGTTGCAGGCGGCTTCCATGTCGAAATCCTTGGCGCGCACCTCGCTCGCCAGCCGCTTCAGCGTCTCAACCACCTGGCCGACCTGGTGCCTCAGCATCAGGTCAAACGCGCCGACGATGCCGCTCATGCGCTGCAGCCGCTTGCTTTGAGGTGCCTTTTCTAGCGCCCTGGCCAGGTCCACCGAGCAGCGGCCCAGGCCTTTGCTGTCGCGCTGGCGAAAGCGCACGATGGCCAGCAGCACCACGCTCTGGAAGTCGAACAGCTTGGAGCCCTGGCCGAGGATCTGGGCCTTGTCCAGTGCCTTGGCGGCTGCCGCCTGGTCACCGGCATAAAAAGCCAGCATGCCCAGCTTCTGCTGGCGGCGCAGCGAGCCGGGGGTCAGGTCGCAGGCCTTCTGGTAGGTCACCATCGCTTCCTGCAGGTGGCCCTGCGCCACCTGGGTGCGGCCCATCACGTCGTAGGCGTCGGCAAAGGATGGCTCATCTGCGATCAGGCTTTCGAGCGAGCGCAGCGCGGGCGTGGTCTGCTGCGCACCGAGCTGGGCGCGGGCGATGCCAAGCCGGGCCCAAGGCAGCGCCTGGTGGGCGACAACGGCGTCCAGCAGCTCGCGCGCCGCGGTGTGCATTTCCAGCCGAAGCAGCAACTCGGCGCCCAGGCGCGCGGCGTAAAGCCAGTAGGTGTCGCGGTGGCGGAAGCGTTCGGTGCACAGGCGCGCGGCAGTCTCGAACTGGCCATCCTCGATCGCCACGTAGATGTCCTTCAAGACCTTCTTGCGCTGGCGCGCCTGCATCATGCGGTCGTGCAGGGCCTGGGTCGTGAAGGGCTTGAGCAGGTAGCTGTCCAGCGCCGATTCGGCCGCCTCGGCCACCTTGGCATAGCTGCGCTCGCCGGTGACCATGATGAACACCGTGGCCCAGGGCAGCAGGTTGGCCGCGCGCAACTCGTCCAGCAGTTCCTGGCCGGTCTGGGTGCGGGCGCCCGCGCTGGGCGCGTTGCCGTGGAAGTCCATCTCGCACAGCACCACGTCGAACTCGCGGGTTTCCAGCTGGCGGCGCGCGTCAATGACACGGCCACTCTGCATCACCGTCACCATGCCGGCGTCTCGCAACTGGGCCGAGAGCACGCTGCGCGAGGTCGGGTTGGGGTCAATGATCAGCGCGGTGCAGTCAGCGAGCAAGGCAGCCATGGCGAAATCCTGTGCCTTGTGTGGGGTGCGTGGCGCTCAGTGGCCAAAAACCGCGAGCATTCGCTCAAGCGCGGCGACAAAAGGTGTCTGCATCATCGGCAGCATCGCCATCATCGACACAAGTCCCACGCCCATGGTGATGGGAAACCCGAGTGCGAAGATGTTGGACTGCGGCGCCACGCGCGAAATCACGCCCAGCACCAGGTTCACGAACATCAGCACCGCGATCATCGGCATGGCCACCCACAGGCCCATGCTGAAGACCTGCGCGCCCCATTGCTGCGGCGCCACCGTGCGCAGGAAGGCAAACGGCTGGTCGCTGACCGGGAAGGCCTGCAGGCTCTCGACCACGGTCTCGATCACCGTCAGGTGGCCGTTGATGACGATGAACATGAAGGCCACCAGTGTGGCAAAGAAGCGGCTCGCGGCAGTGGACTGGCTGGCCATCACCGGGTCGAAGAAGCCGGCGAAGTTCATGCCCATCTGCAGCCCCGCCAGCTCACCGGCGAACTCGACTGCGGCGAACACGATGCGCACCGCAAAACCCAGCGTCACGCCGATCACCAGCTGCTGGATCACCAGCATCACCGCCAGGGCCGAATCCAGTGCCACCACGGGCACGGGAGGGCCCACGCCCGAAGCACACACCGCCACCATGAAGGCCAGCGCCACGCGCACCCGCGCCGGCACCGTGCGCTGCCCGAACACCGGCAGGACCTGGAACAGTGCCAGCACCCGCAGGAACGGCCACAGCACCGGCGTGAGCCAGGCCATGACCTGGGCTTCGTTGAAGGAGATCATCCGACGGTGACGACCATGAACAAGGCTTGCCCAGCCGGCGCCGGGCCGCCCCAAGGCGGCTGGGCGCCCCCTCGGGGGGCTGGCGCGAAGCGACTGGGGGCGGACATCTAGCCACCCGCTGCGGAAGGAATCGACAACAACATCGCGCGGATGTAATCGACCAGCTGGGTCATCATCCAGGGGCCGGCAATCGCCATCACCGCGACCGCGGCGACCAGCTTGGGCACGAAGCTCAGCGTGGCTTCGTTGATCTGCGTGGCCGCCTGGAAGATGCTGACCAGCACGCCGACCACCAGCACCACCAGCAGCATCGGTGCCGACACGGTGAGCAGCATGTAGAGGCCTTGCTGGCCGATCGTGAAGACCTGGGACGGTTCCATGGTGCGGACTTTCCTTATTGGGCGAAGCTGGCGGCGAGCGAGCCCAGCAACAGGTTCCAGCCATCGGCCAGCACGAACAGCATCAGCTTGAAGGGCAGCGAGACCAGCACCGGCGACAACATCATCATCCCCAGCGACATCAGCACGCTGGCCACGATCATGTCGATGATCAGGAACGGGATGAAGATGAGAAAGCCGATCTGGAAGGCGGTTTTCAGCTCACTGGTCACGAAGGCGGGCAGCAGGACTTTCAGCGGCACGTCCTCGCCCTTGATGCCGGCGTCCAGCTTGGCCAGCTTGGCGAACAGCTCCACGTCCGACTGGCGGGTCTGCTTGAGCATGAACTCGCGCATCGGCGATTCGCCGCGCTTCAAGGCTTCGGTGAAGTCGATCTGGTTGGCCTGGTACGGTGCCCAGGCCTGCTCGTAGACCTTGTCGATGGTGGGCGACATCACGAAGAAGGTCAGGAACAGCGACAGGCCGACCACCACCTGGTTGGGCGGCGCCGACTGCGTGCCCATGGCCTGGCGTACCAGCGACAGCACGATGACGATGCGGGTGAAGCCCGTCATCAGCAGCAGCACCGCGGGCAGGAAGGACAGCGCTGTGAAGAACAGCAGCGTCTGGATGGGCACCGAGTAGCTGGTGCCACCGGCGCTCTGGCCGACCAGCAGCGGCAGGCCGGGTGCGGTCGGTGCGGCCTGGGCCATTGCGGCCCCCGGCAGCGACAGGGCGAGCGCCGCCAGCGCTGCGGTCATCGCGCAGCGTTGCAGGGTGCGGCGGGTCATGGCTGGTTCCCGTCCGGGCTGCCGGTATTGCGGCGCCAGCGGCTGATGAGCTGGCTCACCGAGTGGGCTTGCGGGTTCAGGATCTCGGCCGGCACTTCGTCCGGCGCGTCCAGCGTGGTCAGCGTGGTGATGCGGTCCGGGCTCACGCCCACGACCAGCCAGCGGGCATTCGCGCCCTGCATCAGCTCGACCACCACCACGCGCTGAGACGGCGACAGCGACAGGCTGCCAACGTTGCGCAACAGCCCGGGCGTGCCGGCGCCGCCGATGCCGGAACGGCGCATCAGCCACAAAGCCAGCGGGATCATGGCCACGACCGCACCAAAGGCGATCAGCGGCATCAGCGAAGAAGTCATTCCGGCGTTCCTTGGGGACAGCGACTGGGTGGGTGAAATTCAGAGGCGGCTCAGGCGGCGCATGCGCTCGCTGGGCGTGACGATGTCGGTCAGGCGAATGCCGAACTTGTCGTTGACGACCACCACCTCGCCCTGGGCGATCAGGAAGCCGTTGACCAGCACGTCCATCGGTTCGCCGGCCAGCGCTTCGAGCTCGACCACCGAGCCCTGCGCCAGCTGCAGGATGTTCTTGATCGGGATGCGGGTGCGGCCAAGTTCAACCGTGAGCTGGACGGGGATGTCCAGGATCATGTTGATGTCGTTGCCGGCGCCGGAGGTGGCGGCGGTCGGCGAGAAGTTGGCGAACGAGGCGGGTGCGACCTGTTCGGCCGCGACCTGCTCGGCCACCTCGCCACCGGAGGATCCCTTGGACTCGGCCAGGGCCGCAGCCCAGGCATCGGCCATGTCGTCCTGGGCGTCGTCGGGTGCTTGATCAGCTGACATTCGTATCTCCCAACCAGCCGAAGTTCGGGCTGGTCAACATGCGATCGATCTTGATGGCGTAGTGGCCATCGGAGGTGCCGTAGTGGCAGTCGAACACCGGGACGCCATCGATCTTGGCCTGGATCAGCGGCTCGAGATCGAGCTCGATGAAGTCGCCAGGCTTGAGCGACAGCAGTTGTTCGACGGTGGCCGGCGCGGTACCCAGCTCGGCCACCAGGTCTACGTTGGCCGACTGGATCTGTTCCTTCAGCAGGTTGACCCAGCGGTGGTCCGGCTCCACCGAGTCGCCCTGCATCGACGAATACAGCACGTCGCGAATGGGCTCCAGCGTGGAGTACGGAATGCAGAAGTGCACCGAGCCGGAGGTTTCGCCAAGCTCCAGCGAAAACGAGGTGCAGACGACGATTTCGCTGGGTGTGGCCACGTTGGCGAACTGCGGCTGCATTTCCGAGCGCTGGTAGTCCAGCTCCAGCGGATAGATGCCGCGCCAGGCGCGCTTGTATTCCTCGGTGATGCAGCCGACCAGGCGTTCGATCACACGCTGCTCGGTGGCCGAAAAGTCGCGGCCTTCGATGCGGGTGTGGAACTTGCCCACGCCGCCGAACAGCGCGTCGATCACCGCGAACACGATGCTGGGGTCGCAGACGATCAGGCCCGAGCCGCGCAGCGGGCGGACCTGCACGATGTTGAAGTTGGTGGGCACCACGATCTCGCGCAGGAAGGCGCTGTACTTCTGCACCTTGATGCCGCCGATCGAGACTTCCGGGCTCTTGCGGATCATGTTGAACAGCCCCACGCGGATGTTGCGCGCAAAGCGTTCGTTGATGATCTCCATGGTCGGCATGCGACCACGGACGATGCGTTCCTGGCTGGCCAGGTCGTAGTTGCGAATGCCGCCAGTGGGCGCTTCTTCCTGCTCGAGCTTCTGGCTCTCGCCGGTGATGCCCTGCAGCAGCGCGTCGACTTCGTCCTGCGAGAGGATTTGCTGGTTCACGGATGAGATCCTGCGACCGGGCGTGTCGGGCTTATTGAATGATGAAGGACGAGAACTGGACCGACTTCACCGGCGAGTCGTCGAGGCTGTCGTAGCGTTTGCGCTTCTTTTTCTTGCCCGTGGTGGCAGGCGCTTCTTCCTCGACGGCGTCTTCGTCTTCCAGCTCGATCCCCATGGGCTGCACCGCGACGCGGCGCAGCTGGCGGGCCAGCACTTCCTTGCCGTCGGGCGTCATCAGCTCGGCCGAGGTCTTGTGGCCCAGCAGCAGCAGCACGTTGTTGCGGATCGCCGGCAGGTAGGCCTTGATCTCGTCGGCCACGTGCGCGTCCTGGACTTCCAGCGTCAGGCCGATCTGGGCGAAACGGTCGGTCTCGCGGTCGGCCAGGTTGACGACAAACGGGTCCAGCGGCACGAAGACCGGCAGCGCGTGCTTGTCGTCCTTCTTCTTGTCCTTCTTGGCACTCTTCTTTTCTTGGTGCCCGCTGCTCTCTTCGCCATCTTCGGCGGCAGCGGCCGCTTCGGCGTCGTGGTTCTTCTTCATCACCAGCGCGACACCGCCCCCAACCGCGGCCAGCAACACCACCACGGCAAGGATCAGGATCAGTTTTTTCTTGCCCTTCTTGGGGGCGTCGCCGGCGGGGGCAGCTGCGGCAGCAGACATGGACGGGGCTCCTTGATTCCTCTGGAGGACCCAGACACCGCAAGCATGGGGCGTCGGGATCGAATAGGAGGAATTATTGAGAGCCGAGCCCCGTGCAGAAGCCACGAAAAGCGGCGGTTTTACCGGTGGTCCTCAGGCTGGACAGCAGCAAGCCCGACGGCGAAAGCGCCGTGCCGAAGCGCAGCGCAGCCGGCGCCGGGCCGCCCCAGGCGGCTGCGCCAACCCGCTCGGCGGGTGGTCTCAGGTAACCCTGAGACCGGGTGCCCCATGACTAGGCGTACATGTCCAGCAGGCCGCGGCGGTTCACGGCGGTGCGCGCGGGGCTCATCGTGGCGTTGTCCAGCGCTTCGTCGCCGCTGTTGCCACGCCCGCCCATGCCAAATGCGCGGCCACCGCCGGCTTGCTGGGCACCGGAGTCGCCCTGGCGCTGGCCCTGGCTGGTCTGGTCGGACACGCTGCCGCCCGCGAGGCTCAGGCCCACGTCGCCGAGTTGTTCGGCCAGCTGGGGCAGTGCTTCGCTGAGCGCGGAGCGGGTCGAGGCCACGTCGGCATTCAACTCAATGCGGGTGCTGCCTTCGTGCACGGCAATGCGGACCTCGATCGGCCCCAGGTCGGCCGGGTTCAGTTCCAGCTTGGCATGCGACACGCCTTCGTCCATCCAGGTGCTGAGCTGCACGCCCAGGGCCTGCGGGAACAGCGGGCTGTCAGGCGGCGTGGGCAGCTGGGCCTGGGCCGGCGCGGCCTGCAGCTCGGCGCTGGCATCGGTGGCCGGGCGGCTGGCCGCAAGGTCGGCCATGCCGGCCAGGCTGGGCAGGCTGCCGTCCGACTCTCTTTCGCTGGCACGCTCGGCCACCGGGGCAGCGGCCAGGCTCATGCTGGCGGCATCGGCCGGGCTGTCGCCACTGGCCTGGCGGGCGGCCAGCAGGCTGCTGCGGAAGCCGTCTGCCGTGGCGGCATCGCCGGTGGCTGCAATGCCGCCCGCGTCCTTCAGTTCACCAGCGCGTCGGGCCCCTGCACCGCCGGCATGGCCGCGGCCTTTCAGTGCGTCCAGGCCGCGCGAGGCACCGCCCAGGTCTTCGCGCTTGGCCACCAGCTGCAAGGTGCTGGGCTGGGCTGGCAGGTCCTCGGCGCTGAGCGCGGTTTTCTTCGGCGCGTCGGCGGTTTCGTCCTTGGCATCGCCCTTGTCGGCGGCCTCGGTGTCGCCGCTGGCCTCGGCCTGGTCCGCGTCGGACTTGCGATCGGCTTTCGGCGCGCTGTCGGTGGTCGGCGCCTGGTCGGTGTCAGGTGCGGCCTTCAGGCTCTTGGCGCCCTGGCCACGCAGCATGTCGGCGAAGCTGCCGTGGCTGCCGGCATCCTGGCGCTGCGGCGCGCGCTGCGCCATGCGCGACGACACCGGCTTGACCGGTGCCACGGGCTCCAGAGGGGTGTCCAAAGGCATGCGTGTACTCCTGCGGGAAATTCAAGAAGACGGATTCGGGTTCGGGACGTTCAGGCTGCCGCACCGGCCATGGACTGGCGCGAGGCCCAGGCACGGCGCTGGTTGGCCTCGTCGGCCTGCTTCTGCTCGCGCTTGCGCTCGTCCTGCAGCAGGCTGTGCTGGCGGCGCTCGATCAGCCGGCGCACGGTGGCGACCTTCAGCTCGCGCTGCTGCACGCGCTGGTGTGCGGCGCGCACCCGCTGGTCGGCCTGCATGACCACGCCTTGCTGCGAGGCAATCGCCTGGTCCAGCCGGCCGACAAAGCCGTGGTAGCAGCGCACCAGCTCGATGGCGCCGCCCTTGGCGAACTGCGCAGCCCAGCGCTTGCGGTATTCGCCGCGGTAGGTCACCAGCGAGTCGGCCTGTTCACGCGCGGCTTCGGCCATGCGCTCGGTTTCGCGCCATTCGGCGATCGCGTCGTCACGGCGGCGCTGTTCGCGTTCGAGCAGCGTGCGAAGAAGTTCCATGCGGTTCATTGGGCGATTCCTGAAGAAGGACTGCGACGAGGGCTACGGACACTGCAACAACAGCCGGGACGAAGCAGCAGCTTGCGCCGAAAGGCCGGCCTGCACTGCGTGGAACAACACCTTCAACAATGCCTTCTTGTGGGATTCAGCCAGGCAGCGCTCAGCCGCCCGCCTGGTTCTGGGGCTGGCCTGCGGGGTTCAGGCGCAGCAGTGCGCGGCGGCTGGCTTCCAGCGGGGCGCGCTCCTGCATGCCTTGCTGCAGCAACGCCACCAGCTGCGGGTGCACCTTGACGGCGGCGTCCAGCTCGGGATCGGCGCCGGGCACGTAGGCGCCGAGCTGGATCAGGTCACGCGCCTTGTTGAACTTGGCCATCCACTGGCGGGCACGGCGGGCGCCTTCCAGGTGATCGCGCGGCGCCACCGCGGTCATCACGCGGGAGATGGATTTCTCCACGTCGATGGCCGGGAAATGGCCGCTTTCGGCGAGCTCGCGCGACAGCACGATGTGGCCGTCGAGGATGCCTCGGGCCGCATCGGCAATCGGGTCCTGCGGGTCGTCGCCTTCGGTCAGCACGGTGTAGAAGGCGGTGATGGAGCCCACGCCGTTGAGGCCATTGCCAGAGCGTTCAACCAGCTGCGGCAGCTTGGCGAAACAGCTTGGCGGATAGCCCTTGGTGGCCGGCGGCTCGCCGATGGCCAGGCCGATCTCGCGCTGCGCCATCGCGTAACGGGTCAGCGAGTCCATCAGCAGCAGCACGTGCTGGCCCTTGTCGCGGAAATGCTCGGCCACCGCGGTGGCATAGCTGGCGCCCTGCATGCGCACCAGCGGCGGGGCGTCGGCCGGTGCAGCAACGACGACCGCGCGCTGCAGGCCTTCGTCGCCGAGGATGTCTTCGATGAATTCCTTGACTTCACGACCCCGCTCGCCGATCAGCCCGACGACGATCACGTCGGCCGCCGTGTAGCGGGCCATCATGCCCAGCAGCACCGATTTGCCCACGCCGGTGCCGGCAAACAGGCCGATGCGCTGGCCGCGGCCCACGGTGAGCAGCGAGTTGATGGCGCGCACACCGGTGTCCAGCGGCTGGCGCACCGGGTCGCGGTCCATCGCGTTGATCGGGCGGCGCACCATCGGTTCGTTGAGCACGTCCTGCAGCGGGCCCCCGCGGTCCATCGGGTGGCCATGGGCATCGACCACGCGGCCCAGCAGGCCTTCGCCCATCGGCAGGTGCAGGCCGCGGTCTTCGCTGCGCCGCCAGGGATGGTTTTCCACGCCCAGGCGAGGGGGAATCTGCGGCACCGGCAGCGGCACCACCTGGGCACCACTGGCCAGGCCATGCAGCTCGCCGGTCGGCATTAGGTAGGCGCGGTCGCCATGGAAGCCGACCACTTCGGCAGTGACCGGCGACTCGCCGGGCACCCCCACCGAGCAGACGGCGCCGACCGGCGCACGCACGCCAGCGGCTTCCAGCACCAGGCCGGTCACGCGCACCAGCGAGCCCTGCATTTCCAGCGGCTGCGGCAAGGAGGCGTAGTTCTGGATGTCCTGCAGGAAGCGCTGCCAGCGCTCGGGGCGGGTGGTGAGCATCAGGCGTCTGTTTCGGGTTCGGGTTCAAGCGGCTCGGCCTCGGCGGCTGCGCCGCCTTGCCAGGCCAGCGGCACGGCAAACACCGCAGCGGCCTGCGCCCAGCGGCTTTCGATGCGCGCGTCCACGCGGCCCAGGTCGGACTCGACGATGCAGCCGCCACGGGCGACCTGCGGGTCGGCGATCACCATCACGTCGCGCGTGCGCAGCGTGTCGGCAGCGCCCATTTCGACCAGCACCACGTCTTCGGGGTGCAGCCGCAGCACCAGGTGCTTGGCGGTGACCATGACCGCGGCCACGGCTTGCTGCGCGACCTGGACCACGCAGTCCGGCCGCTGTTCGAGCTCGCTGCGCACGACCTGGCGGGCCAGCTTCAGGGCGGTCTGCACGAGCGCGTCGGCCATGCGGGTTTCGAGGCCACCGAGCTGGTCCTGGAACTCGGCCACGACCTGCGCCATCTGCGCGCTGATCTGCTGGGCGAACTGGCGCTTGGCAGCTTCCAGCGCCTCCAGCCCGTCGCGGTAGCCTTCCTGGTAGCCGCTCTGCCGTGCATCGACCGCCTGCTTGCGGCTGGCCTGCATCAGCTCTTCCAGCGTGGGCGCGGGGGGTGGCGGCGGTGCGGGCGGCGGCGGCGCCACCGGCGCCTGCGCGGCCGGCGGCGGGTTGACGACGACGCCGGGCGGCAACCCGCCCAGGCCGCCACCAAAGGTGTCGGGCGTCCAGGCGGCGAAGTTGTCCAGCTCCTCGCGGGGAATGAAGCGGGTGTAGGCGTTGGCCGGGCGGTTGCCGCCTTGCGGCGGCGGCACCGGGCGCGGGGTGTTCGGCTTAGAGGAAGTCATCGGCGCCTCCCGATGCCAGCACGATCTGGCCTTCGTCGACCAGGCGGCGGACGATCTTCAGCAGTTCCTTCTGCTCGGCTTCGACTTCGGAGACGCGCATCGGGCCGCGCGATTCCAGGTCCTCGCGCAGCGTTTCGGCGGCGCGGCTGGACATGTTGCGGAAGACCTTCTCGCGCATCTCGGCGGTGGCGCCCTTGAGCGCCACGACCAGCGAGTCGCTCTGGACTTCCTTCAGCACGGCCTGGAAGCCCTTGTCGTCGAGCTTGTTCATGTCCTCGAAGGTGAACATGTTGTCCATGATCTTCTGGGCCAGGTCGCCGTCGGCTTCGCGGATGTAGTCCAGCACCGAGGTCTCGACCGAGGAGCCCATCATGTTGATGATCTCGGCCGCGGCCTTGGCGCCGCCCAGCGAGGCCTTGCGCAGGCGGTCGCCGCCGGCCAGCACCTTGTTCAGCACTTCGTTCAAGTCCTTCAGCGCAGAAGGCTGGATGCCGTCCAGCGTGGCAATGCGGATCAGCACTTCGTTGCGCTGGCGCTCGGTGAATGACTTCAGCACGGTGGAGGACTGGTCGAAGTCCAGGTGCACCAGGATGGCCGCGATGATCTGCGGGTGTTCGTTGCGCAGCAGCTCGGCCACCGAGCCGCCGTCCATCCACTTCAGGCTCTCGATGCCGGACACGTCGCTGCCCTGCAGGATGCGGTCGATCAGCAGGTTCGCCTTGTCGTCGCCCAGGGCCTTGCGCAGCACGGCCTTGACGTATTCGTCGGTGTCGGCCACCAGCATGTGCTGGGCTTCGGCCTGCTTGCTGAATTTCTCCAGCACCCGCTCGACCCGCTCGCGCGGGATGACCTTCAGCCGGGCAATGGTTTCGCCCAGCTTCTGGACCTCCTTGGGCCCGAGGTGCTTGAACACGCCAGCCGCCTCTTCCTCCCCGAGCGACATCAGGAGGATGGCGGCGTTTTCGGCGCCTTCGTCGTCTTTCGAATTTCCAGCCATGGGGTCGTTCGTTGCCTGTTCAGGTGGCGATTTCGCCGGTCACCCATTCGCGCATGATGTTGGCCACGGCGCCTGGGTTGTCACGGGCCAGCCGTCGTGCGGCTTCCAGCTGGGTGTTCTCAAGAGGTGCCTCAAGTGCAGGCAGTCCGCTGCCGCCGGCCAGGGCCGGCAGGATGTTGTCGTCATCCACCACCGCATCGAGCTGCTGGCCCTTGTCGTCCTTCTCGACCTCGATCGGCGTCAGCACCTGGCGGATGCCAGGCCGGATCACGCCAAAGATCAAGGCCAGGGCCACCAGGGTCAACGCGGCAGGCACGCCGGAGGCACGCGCCAGGTTCAGCAGCCACGGCTGCTTCCACAGTGGCAGATCGTCGGCCGCAGGTTCGGTGACAGGCTTGAACGGCGCGTTGATGACCTTGACCGAGTCGCCGCGCTCCTTGCTGAAGCCCACGGCTTCCTGCACCAGCGCGGTCAGCTTCTCGATTTCCTCGGGCGGCAGCGGCAGCGTCGTGGTCTTGCCCTTGGCATCGGTTGAGGTGCGGTGGTTGACCACCACGGCAGCGTTCAGCCGGCGCACCGCGCCAGTGGCATTGCGCGTCACGCGCACGGTCTTGTCGACCTCGTAGTTGGTGGTGGCTTCGCGGCGCGAGCTGCCGCCGCTGCCGCCCATCTGGGTGGCCTGCAGCGGGGCCGAGGCGCCGTTGATCGGCGCCGTGGCCGGCACCGGGGGCTGGTTGGTCGCGGCACCCGGCACGCCGGTGGGCATGGGGTTGCCGGCGCCATTGGATTCGGCGCTCTGGGTGCTGCGCACCGCGGCCGGCTCGTTGCCCTGGTTGGGGCGGTATTGCTCGGAAGTGGCTTCGGTCTGGTTGAAGTCGATGTCGGCGGTCACCGAGGCGCGCAGGTTGTCGCGGCCGACCACCGGCTCCAGCAGGTCCTGCACGCGCTTGAGGTAGCTGGCCTCGATCTGATGCACGTACTGCAGCTGCTGTTCGTCCAGGCTGCGGGCACTGTCTTCGCCAGGGCCAGAGAGCAGGGTGCCGCGCTGGTCCAGCACGCTGACGGCCTTGGCATTCAGGTCCGGCACGCTGGACGACACCAGGTGCACGATGGCCGCGGACTGGGCACGGTCCAGCGTGCGGCCGGGCATCAGCGTCAGCATCACGCTGGCGCTGGGTTTTTGCTGCTCGCGGAAGAAGCCGTTCTGGTTGGGCAGGGCCAGGTGGACGCGGGCATCTTCCACGCCGTCCAGCTTGGTGATGGTGCGCACCAGCTCCCCCTCCAGCGCGCGCTGCATGTTCAGGCGTTCCTGGCGGTCGGTCTGGCCGAAGCGGGCGTTGTCCAGCAGCTCGTTGCCGGTGACGCTGGCCTTGGGCAGGCCGGCAGCGGCGAGCTTCATCTTCAGGTCGTAGACCTTGTCGGCCGGCACCATGATGGAGGCGCCGCCGTCGCTGTGCTTGTAGGGCACGCCCATCTGCTGCAGCTGGGCCAGGATGGCGCCGGCTTCCTTGTCCGGCAGGCCGCTGTAGAGGATGCGCCAGTCGCCCTGGCTGGCCCACAGCATCATCGCCACCATGGCCGCCAGCACGGCGGCCACCGCACCGCCAAGCTTGAGCTTGGTGGCGGGCGGCATGGCCATCAGCTTGGCCACGGCGCCTTGGGGGGCGACCGGAGTCAGCTCGGCGGGTACGGGGGCGACAAGGGCTTGGTCCATGGGATCGGGCACTCAGCAGCGAAAAGGTCAACGGCCCCACAAGAGGGCACGGACCGGATTGTTCGCCAGCACCCTGGTTCACCAAGACGCGAGAAACCCGCCAATCGCCTCGCAGTTCCATCCATAGAGAAGCCCGGCGATCTCTACCATTTCGGTCATGCCCTCCACTTCTTTAGGGCCCCTAGAGAAGGAAATGCCATGGACCTGAAGCTCAAACCTTTCGACTTCGCGCAAGCAGTTGCCAAAGCAGGCCTGTCCCAGGACGGCACGCCGCTTTCGCGCGCCAAAGCGACGAACAGCGTCGAAAAAGGCAGCTTCCAGACGGCCATGAGCAGCGCGCTGAAGTCGGTCAGCGACTCGCAGCTCGAAACCCAGCGCATGCAGAAGGAACTGCAGCTGGACAACCCGTCCGTCAGCCTGGAAGACACCATGATCGCGATGCAGAAGTCGCAGCTCGGTTTCCAGGCCACGCTGTCGGTGCGCAACCGGCTGGTGCAGGCCTACACCGACATCATGAACATGCAGGTGTGACGCACCGGTGCTGCGGCACCATCTCCGTTTTGGGGGACGCTCAAAGAGGGGACGACGTGCACGACACCCCCTGCAAGAGGGGTGTCGCTCTCCTGCCAGAAGCACAGACTGCGGTCGCGCTCCAAGCCTTCACAAGGCTGACTCACAGGCCGGAATGCACCGGCCGCCGGGGCGCTGATGACTGCATCCATTCCTTCTGGAGAACAACATGAGAGACGCCTCTACTCACTTCAAGCGCTGCCTGCTCGCAGCCGCCGTTGCCACCCTGCCCGGCCTGAGCATGGCCGCAGCCACCGACAGCGCGATGACCCCCGGTGCAGACGCGCTGGCCGCACCCGAACCTGACGCGGTGGGCCGCTATGTCCTGCCGCCCAACGTGTTCCGCCCGGACAGCAGCGTGCGCCGCGCCGAAGACCGCGGCCAGCGTGTCCACACCAACTACGTGATGCACAACCGCAACGGGGTCAAGGTCAACCGCCTGGAAGACCTTGCCCTGCCAGCCCCCGAGGCCAATCCCGCCCCCAACGCCACGTTCGCCGAGTACCCGGCTTCGCTGGCCTGCATTGCCAAGGTCGGTCCCGCCTACAGCGGCTGCGTGCCGACCAACAACGCGGCCTACAACGCCACCGGCGGCGGCCGTGCGATCGTCATCGTCGATGCCTACGACTACCCCACCGCTGCGGCCGACCTGGCCACCTTCAGCTCGTTCTTCGGCCTGCCGGCGGCCAACTTCACCAAGGTGATCGCCAACGGCAACGGCGCCTGCGTCACCCCGCCCTACAACTCGGGCTGGGCGCTGGAAGCCGCACTGGACGTGCAGTGGGCCCACGCGATGGCGCCCAAGGCCAAGATCATCCTGGTCGAGGCCTGCTCCAACAGCTGGGCCGACATGATGTACGCCGAGCAGATCGCCATCCAGCAGGCGAATGCCGCCGGTGGCGGGGAAATCTCGAACAGCTGGGGCGGTGCCGAATGGAGCACTGAGTCCACCGACTGGGACTGGGTCTTCCGTTCCAACTGGGTCGCGAACAAGCCGGTCAACTTCTTCTTCTCGGCGGGTGACTCGGGCCTGGGCGCACAGTTCCCCAGCGCTTCGCCGTGGGTGACCTCGGTGGGCGGCACCACCATCAACCGTGACCCGACCACCCAGGCCTTCCTGAGCGAAAGCTGCTGGGCGGGTTCGGGCGGCGGCACCAGCGCCTACGAAACCTACAGCACCACGTTCGGCAGCGGCACCGGCCCGTGGACCAACTACCAGTACCCGCTGTTCGGCCAGGCCGCACGCCATTCGCCGGACATCTCGTTTGACGCCGACCCGGCCAGCGGCGCCTGGGTCTACAACGCCGGCAACTGGTACGTGGTCGGCGGCACCAGCCTGGCCGCACCGCTGGTGGCCGGCATTACCAACACGTCCAACAACCGCCTGGGCATGGCGCCCAAGGCTGGCGGCTACTACACGAACGCGCAGAACAACCTGCTGTACGCCGAGTTGCTGACGAACAAGGACTACGGCGTCAATTTCTATGACGTGACCACCGGCAACAACGGCGCCGCAGCCGCCGTGGGCTGGGACCAGTGCACCGGCGTGGGCAGCCCGCGCGGCCGCGTCGGCAAGTAAGCCAGCGTCCATCTCCCTCCTCCTGACGGCCTGGCACCAGGCCTTCCAGCGGACCTGCAAGGCAAAGGCCACGGCCTTCCCGCCTGCAGGTCCGCTTTTTCGTGGGCGGCACTCCGCGGTTCCGAAGCGGCAACTGCCGGTGGACGAGGCGTGGTCACCTACGCGCCTTGAACGTGAAATCCGGCCCGGAAGTGCCACCGCCTCACCCTTCCGGAAGCAGATTGCCCAGGAGTGTGGGACACGGTTCACGCAGCCCGAAAAAGAGGATGCGGAGCCGCTTGCAAACGCACAGACTGCGCTCGCGTTCGCCCGGCACCAGGTCTGACACGCCGGCCGGCCGGCAGGCATGCATCCGCCTGCCCGTGCGCACTGCCTTTGCATTCATTCCATTCGGAGAGATACATGAGAGACACCTCTGTCCACCTGACACGTTGCCTGCTGGCGGCCGCCGTTGCGGTCCTGCCCGGCCTCGCCATGGCCGCCGCCGCTTCCGACAGCCCGATGACCCCGGGCGCCGAAGCCCTGGCCGCCCCCCAGCCCGAGGCCGTGGGCCGCTACGTGCTGCCGGCCACCGTGTTCCGCCCGGAAAGCAGCGTGCGCCGCGCCGCGGACCGCGGCCTGCGGGTGCACACCAACTTCGTGGTGCACAACCGCCACGGCGTCCAGGTCAACCGGCTGGAAGACCTGGCCGTGCCGGAACCCGAAGCCAACCCGGGCCCGAATGCCTCGGGCACCGAATACCCGGCATCGCTGGCCTGCATCGCCAAGGCCGGCCCCGCCTACAGCGGCTGCAAGCCAGTCAACAACGCGGCCTACAACGCCACCGGCGGCAGCCGCGTGATCGTCATCGTCGACGCGTACGACACCCCCACGGCGGCAGCCGACCTGGCCTACTTCAGCACCTACTTCGGCCTGCCCGCGGCAAAGTTCAAGAAGGTGATCGCCAACGGCAACGGCGCCTGCGTCACCCCGCCCACCAACTCCGGCTGGGCGCTCGAAACCGCGCTGGACCTGCAATATGCCCACGCGATGGCGCCTGGCGCCCACATCGTGCTGGTCGAAGCCTGCTCCAACAGCTGGGCCGACATGATGTACGCCGAGCAGATCGCCATCCAGCAGGCCAATTCCTACGGCGGCGGCCAGATCTCCAACAGCTGGGGCGGCGCCGAGTGGAGCACCGAGTCCTCGGACTGGGATTGGGTCTTCCGCTCGAACTGGCTCGAAGGCAAGACCGTGAGCTTCTTCTTCTCGGCCGGTGACGCCGGCCTGGGCGCCCAGTGGCCCAGCTCCTCGCCGTGGGTGACCTCGGTGGGCGGTACCACCATCAACCGCGACGCCACCACCAACGCCTTCCTGAGCGAAAGCTGCTGGGCTGGCTCGGGCGGCGGCACCAGCGCCTACGAGACCTGGAGCACCACCTTCGGCACCGGCACCGGCCCATGGACCGGCTTCCAGTACGCGCAGTTCGGCCCCTCGGCCCGCCACACGCCCGACATCTCGTACGCAGCCGACCCGGCCAGCGGCGCATACGTCTACAGCGCTGGCGCCTGGTACGTCGTCGGCGGTACCAGCCTGTCTGCACCGTTGGTGGCTGGCCTGGTCAACGGCGCAGGCAACCGCCTGGGCGTGGCGCCCTCGGCCGGCGGCTACTACGGCAACATGGAGAACAACCTGTTGTACGCGCAGCTGCACACCGCCAAGGAATACGGCACCAACTTCTATGACGTGACCACCGGCAACAACGGCGCTGCAGCCACCGTGGGCTGGGACCAATGCACCGGCGTGGGCAGCCCGCGCGGCCGCCTCGGCAAGTAAGCCAGGCCAGGCACCGGATGACCCGGCACCCGGGTCATCACGGCGATGCCCGCGAAGCTGCTTTGCCACGGCCTGCTGCCATCACGCTGTCAGCAGGCCCCCCCGACACTGGCTGCCAGATTGACCCACTCAACAGGCAGACAACACCATGTGGCAAAGCGAATTCAGCATCCTGGCAGCCGCCTCTCCCGCCGCCGTCTGGCGGCTGTTCTCAGACGTGGCCGGCTGGCCGCGCTGGAACGCCGGCATTGAACACATCACGCTCGAAGGGCCCTTTGCCAGCGGCACCCAGTTCGTCATGAAGACACCCGGCCAGCCGGCTTTCACCAGCCGCTTGCTGGCGGTGCAGGAGAACCTCGGCTTCACCGACGAAACCGTCATCGACGATGTGCGCGTGCTGGTGGACCACCGCATCGAGCGGACCGACAACGGCTGCGTGCGCATCACCTACGCTGCAACCGTGCATGGGCCCGAAGCCGAGATGATCGGCAAGGCTGTGACCGAGGACTTCCCGCAGGTGCTGCATGCGCTGGCCATGCGGCTGCGCGCTGACGCGCCGGTGAGCCGGGTGCTGAGCCGCGCCTGAACGCGCGCTGCAGGGGCTTGGGGAGAGCGTTGCGGCGGCGGCCGCTTTTGCGCGATGCTACGGCCCCGCGAGCAACCGCCGCTTCTCTCAGGGCCTGGCAAGCGGCGGCGATGCCAACCTCGGGACCCCTGGGGTGACAGGCTGGACCTGGCGGCGCTGGGCTTCGAGCTGCTCGCCGATTGCAGCGACCTTGAACTGGTCGCCCGCTATGACCCGCAAGGCCTGAACCGGCTGCAGCCCTCCGCCCTCCGCCCTCAGCCGCCTGGCCCACGCGCGGGTGGCGCAGCAGGCTGCCGCCAGCCTCGTCCAGCATCCCCAATTTGAATGACGCCGCCTGACCCTTCGGGCCAGCAGCTTGTGGCAAGCTGCGCCGGCTTTTGAAACCTTGGCTCGATCAATTCAAACGGGAAAACAACATGCGGCAATACGGCGCGGAGTTTCTGGGAACATTCTGGCTGGTGCTGGGGGGCTGTGGCAGCGCGGTGCTGGCGGCCGCCTTTCCGAATGTGGGCATCGGCCTGCATGGCGTGTCACTGGCTTTCGGCCTGACAGTGCTGACGATGGCGTTTGCCATCGGCCACATCTCCGGCTGCCACCTGAATCCGGCCGTGTCAGTCGGCCTGTGGGCGGGCGGCCGCTTTCCGGCCAACCAGTTGCTGCCCTACATCGTGGCCCAGGTGCTGGGCGGCCTGGCGGCCGGCGCGGTGCTGTACGTGATTGCCAGCGGCGCGCCCGGCTTTGACGTCAGCAAGGGCTTTGCCTCCAACGGCTACGGCGCGCATTCGCCTGGCGGCTACTCCTTGCTGGCCGCGCTGGTCACCGAGGTGGTGATGACGATGTTCTTCCTGCTGGTGATCCTGGGCGCGACCGACAAGCGTGCGCCGGCCGGCTTCGCCCCCATCGCCATCGGCCTGGCGCTGACGCTGATCCACCTGATCAGCATCCCGGTGACCAACACCTCGGTCAATCCGGCGCGCAGCACCGGCGTCGCGGTGTTCGTCGGCGACTGGGCGCTCGGCCAGCTGTGGCTGTTCTGGGTGGCACCGATTGCCGGTGCCCTGCTCGGCGCCTTCGCCTACCGCACGATTGCCGGCGAAGAACGCTGATCTGCCAGGCCGCCTCGGCGGCAACGCAACGCAAAACGCGGCCGAGGCCGCGTTTTTTCATGGGCGAATCCCGAGCGGCTTCATCCGCCGATGCGGAAGTCCACGTCCGAGATGTCGAAGAACACGTTGCCGTGGCACTTGACCTTGATGCGTGCCTGCGAGGTGCTCACCGCCGGCAGCGTGACCTTCGCCGAGCCGGTGTTGGCAGCCTTGGCCTTCAGCTGGTAGCCCATCGTCTGGCCGCCGTCAGTGGACAGCCAGATCTCCACGGCCGCGCAGGACACAGGCGCCACGTCGGTCTTGGCCACGTCCCACTTGACCTTCAGCGTGCCGCCAGCCGTGGCCTGCACGTTGGTGTTCGGCGTGGTGACCTTGAACGGGCCGGCGTCTGCCGTCACGTTGAAGCTCAGGTCGGCGCTGGCCAGGCCACCGGCAGACGGCGCCGCCTGGTTGTCACGCACGATGAAGCGGAAGTTCAGCGGGCGGGTCTCGGTGGGCAGCAGTTCGCCCAGCGTGTGGGTGTTGCCCAGCAGGTCGCTCAACTGCGGGAAGGTGCGCGTGGTCGAGGCCACCGGCGGGAAGGCGCGGAACAGCGGCGCGGTGCCGGTGGGCGCGTCAGGCGAGCCGCCGGGCCCCAGGTCGCGCTCTTCCCACTGGTAGCTCAGCGTCTTCTTGCCATCCGCGTCCTTGCCCTTGCCGGTGAGCTCAAAAGGCGTGTTGGCCGGGATGGTGAAGCCACCGGCTGGCGCCGTGGCGGTGGGCGGTGTGTTGCCCGAAGCGGTCACCGCGGCGCAGCTCGCGCCGCCGCCGCTGCGGGTGTAGGCCACGATCTCGTCGTAGCTGGCGCTGTGGAACTGGGCGTCGCTGTGCGGCTGGATGTCGTCCGCGCCGCAGATGCCGGCATAGCCCATGATGGTGGTGCCGCTGCCCGGCTCGTAGGCCGCGCTGGCAGCGCGGTTGCCGCCGCCGCAGGAGCCGGTCACGCTGTTGAAGGTGTGGTTGGCACCGAACTGGTGGCCCATCTCGTGCGCCACGTAGTCGATGTAGAAGCCGTCGCCCACCGGCGAGCCGAGGCCGGTCACGCCGCCGGCCTTGTTGCTGCCGCAGATCACGCCCAGGTAGGCCACGCCGCCGCCGCCGGTGCTCACCACATGGCCGATGTCGAAGGCGTCGTTGCCCAGCACCGTGCGCAGCGTGCGGATGTTCTGGCCCAGCATCGAGCTGCCATTGTTGTTGGCATACGGATCGGTGCCGGCATCGGTGTAGATGATGGCGTCTTCGCCTTCGATCAGTTGCAGGCGAATGCCCATCTCGCGCTCGTAGACGCCGGTGACGCGGTTGGTCAGGCTGACCAGTTCAGCCAGCACGCCGGCCTTGTTGGTGGGCGAGGCGTCCGGATCCTGGAACTTGGCGTATTCACCGGTGGTGGCCAGCGCCAGCCGGTAGGTCAGCAGCTCGGTGCCGGTGGTGGCGCCCGCCAGGCCTGCAGTCGCGCGGGCAGACGAGGCCTTGCCGCCCGGCGGCGTGAGCACCTGGTCTGCGTCGCGGTGGCGCAGCGGCAGGTCCTGGCGCAGGTAGACCTGGTGCAGGCCGGCATTCGCATCGCGGCCCGGGTCGATGAAGACCCGGCCCTGCGGCGTGAACACCATGGCCTTGAAGCCGTGCGGGCTGAAGTCGATGCGGGCCGTCACGCCAGGCTGGTCGACCGCTGTGCCAAGCAGGCTGTGGATCTGCGGGTAGCGCGCGGCAAGGCCGGGTGCCATCACGTCCACCGGCGAGAGGCGGAAAGTCAGCATGCTGCCATCGGGCATCGGCAGGTCCAGCAGCGGACGCAAGGCCTCGGCACTGCTGGCGGCCGGCACACGCTCGACCAGCGCCTGCAGCGAAGCGCTGTCCCACTGCACCCAGCGCGCCTTGGGCGCAGCCAGGGCAGCCTGCACCGAAAAGGCCTGGGCCGCCTGCGCGGGCGGCACGTCACGCCACAAGGGCGCGGCGATGGCAGCCGACGCACCCAGCGCCGAAGAAGAAATTCCCAGCACCAGCACGGCGCGCCAGACAGCAGCAAACAACATCAAATACAACTCCGTAGGATGAGGTAGGTCACCCGCCGCTCACGCCAACCAATGTGGCGGCCGGACAAACCAAAGCCCCGGATGCGCCTAGCCTGCGAGCGATGGGTGCAGAGCAGTGTCAGGGTTTTGCGCGCGGACGCAAATCCCTACGATGGCAAGCCGCAGGAGGAAGGACGTGAACTGCTGTTGTAGACGTGGTTGCGCCAGCCGTTCTGGAGCCCTCTTCGCCCTTCTTGAGTCGGCCCTGCAAAATCCATTTCAAGCGCAGCGACAGCAGTCATGTGATTCCTTGAGCCGCAGCGGTCACGTTGCAGACGGGGCATCGAAGCCAGAGCGCGGGTGACGCAGCAGGCTGGCCA
>NZ_JBYTAI010000017.1:0-138067 GCF_058788035.1 Ideonella sp. FW305-24
ACGTCACCGGCCAGACCGCCTTCGACGACAAGACCTCGGGCAACAGCTTCGGCGCCCAGATCGAATGGTGGTTCTGACACGGGTTTCGAGGCCGTGCTGAACCTCGCGTGAACCCTGTTTCCAGGCCCGTGCTGCTGAGTGAGGATGCAGCACGGGCCCTTCGCAAATTGGAGAGTCTGATGAATAGCTTTCGTGCAATGCCCCTGAGCGCCGTCGTGCTGGCCTGCGCCTGCGTCGTGGCCACCGCCGCTCAAGCGGGTGAAGTTGAAGTGCTGCACTGGTGGACCAGTGGCGGCGAAGCCAAGGCCGTGTCCTCGCTGAAGGCCACGCTGCAAGCCAAGGGCGACACCTGGAAGGACTTCGCAGTCGCCGGTGGCGGTGGCGATTCGGCCATGACGGTGCTGAAGTCGCGCGTGGTTTCGGGCAATGCCCCGGCTGCCGCCCAGATCAAGGGCCCGTCGCTGCAGGAGTGGGCCGCTGAAGGCGTGCTGGCCAACATGGACGACGTCGCCAAGGCCGAGAACTGGGACGCCGTGCTGCCCAAGGTCGTCAGCGACGTCATGAAGTACCAGGGCCACTACATTGCCGCCCCGGTCAACGTGCACCGCGTGAACTGGCTGTGGTCCAACCCTGAAGTCTTCAAGAAGGCCGGCGTCAAAGTGCCGACCACCTGGGACGAGTTCTTCGTCGCCGCCGAAGGCCTGAAGAAGGCTGGCGTGATCCCGGTCGCGCACGGTGGCCAGAACTGGCAGGACTTCACCACCTTCGAAGCGGTCGCCCTGGGCGTCGGCGGCGTGGACTTCTACAAGAAGGCGCTGGTGCAACTGGATCCGAAGACGCTGAGCAGCCCGACCATGGAAAAGGTCCTGACGACCTTCAAGAAGGTCAAGGACTACACCGACAAGAACGCCCCGGGTCGTGACTGGAACCTGGCGACTGCGATGGTCATCAAGGGCGAAGCCGGCATGCAGATCATGGGCGACTGGGCCAAGGGCGAATTCCTGGCAGCCGGCAAGGTGCCGGGCAAGGACTTCTCCTGCAGCGCAGCCCCTGGCACCGCCAAGTCCTACACCTTCAACATCGACTCCTTCGCGATGTTCAAGCTGAAGAACGAAGCCAACATCAAGGCCCAGAAGGACCTGGCCGTGGCCATCATGTCGCCCGAATTCCAGGAAACCTTCAGCCTGAACAAGGGCTCGATCCCGGTTCGCCTGGGCGTGAAGATGGACAAGTTCGACGAGTGCGCCAAGACCTCGTCGGCTGACTTCGTCTCCACCGCCAAGACCGGCGCGCTGGTGCCGTCGATTGCCCACGGCATGGCCGTGCCGTCGGCTGCCGAAGGTGCCATCAAGGACGCCGTGAGCCAGTTCTGGAACACCGACAAGATGACCGCCAAGGAAGCGATGGACAAGATCGCCAGCGCTGCCAAGACCAAGTAAGCGTGATGCGGTGAGCGCCGGCGATGGCGCTCGCCGGTCTCCGGGCGGCTTGGTCAGCTGAAGTTCTTCCAAGCCGTTTCGACCGCGCCATTGGCGCGGTCGTTTTTCTGACCTACTGTCCGTCTCCATGTCAGCCCCATCCGCCCTGCGCACACCCTGGCTGCCCAAACTGGTCATCGCACCGTCGTTTGTGCTGTCGTTTTTCTTCATCTATGGGCTGATCGCCTGGAACGGTTACCTCTCGCTTTCCGCTTCCCGCCTGCTGCCCAATTACGACTTCGTTGGCCTGGAGCAGTACGTCAAGCTGTTCGACAACGACCGATGGTGGGTGGCGCTGAAGAACCTGGGCATCTTCGGCGGCCTGTTCATCTTCGGCGGCATGGCCCTGGGCCTGCTGCTGGCCATCCTGCTGGACCAGAAGGTGCGTGCCGAAGGCGTGCTGCGCACCATCTACCTGTACCCGATGGCGCTGTCCTTCATCGTCACCGGCACCGCGTGGAAGTGGATCCTGAATCCCGGCCTCGGCATCGAGCACCTGATGCGCGAATGGGGCTTCACCAACTTCGAATTCGGCTGGCTGGTCGACCCGGACAAGGCCATCTACTGCGTCGCCATTGCCGGCATCTGGCAATCGGCAGGCTTCGTGATGGCGCTCTTCCTCGCCGGCCTGCGCAGCATCGACGACTCCATCATCAAGGCTGCGCAGGTCGACGGTGCGAGCCTGCCGCGCATCTACTGGCGCATCATCATCCCGACCCTGCGTCCGGTCTTCTTCTCCACGTTGATGGTGGTCAGCCACCTCGCGATCAAGAGCTTCGACCTGGTGATGGCGCTGACCGCTGGCGGCCCCGGCTACGCCACCGACCTGCCGGCGACCTTCATGTACACGATGGCTTTCTCGCGCGGCCAGATCGGCCTGGGCGCCGCCAGCGCAACCATCATGCTCGCGACGGTGGCCGCCATCGTCGTGCCTTACCTGTACTCTGAACTCCGTACCAAGAAATGAGCGCGCCGTCCTCTCTCGCCCCGCGCCTGTCGTGGGGCCGCATCGCGCTCTTCACGGCGCTCGGGCTGTTCGCCCTGTTCTTCCTGACCCCCCTGTACGTGATGCTCTCGACCGCGCTGAAGAGCATGGACGAGATCCGCAACGGCACGCTGCTGTCGCTGCCCCTGTCGCCCACACTGGATGCCTGGGCCAAGGCCTGGTCCGGCGCATGCACCGGCACCGATTGCGGCGGCCTGAAGCCGTTTTTCATGAACTCGGTGATGATGGTCGTGCCGGCTGTCGGCGTTTCCACCTTGATTGGGTCGCTGAATGGCTACGTGCTGTCCAAATGGCGTTTCCGCGGCAGCGAACTGATGTTCGCGCTGATGCTGTTCGGCGTGTTCATGCCGATGCAGGTCGTGCTGCTCCCGATGAGCCAGATCCTGGGCTGGCTGGGCATTGCCAGCTCGATCTGGGGCCTGGTGCTGATCCACGTGCTGGCCGGCATCCCGTCGACCACGCTGTTCTTCCGCAACTATTACGTGGGCCTGCCCGATGAGCTAGTCAAGGCCGCGATGCTGGACGGTGCGAACTTCTGGCAGATCTTCTGGCGCATCGTGCTGCCACTGTCCACGCCCATCCTGGTCGTGACGCTGATCTGGCAGTTCACCAACATCTGGAACGACTTCCTGTACGGCGTCGTCTTCTCCGGCGCGGACAGCAAGCCCATCACCGTGGGTCTGAACAACCTCGCCAACACCACCAGTTCCGTCAAGGAATACAACGTCGACATGGCTGCCGCGCTGATTGCTGCGCTGCCCACGCTGTTCGTCTACGTCGTGGCGGGCAAGTATTTCGTGCGTGGCCTGACGGCTGGCGCCGTCAAAGGCTAAGAAGGAAAAGAGCACATCATGGGCGCACTCACCATTGAACAGGTCCGCAAGACCTTCGGCAACGTCGAGATCCTCAAGGGCATCGACATCGACATCGAAGCCGGCGAATTCCTGATCCTCGTCGGCCCCTCGGGCTGCGGGAAATCCACGCTGCTGAACATGATCGCCGGCCTGGACGTGCCGACCACCGGCAAGATCCTGCTGGGCGACCGCGACATCACCCACCTGCCCAGCAAGGACCGCGACATCGCGATGGTGTTCCAGAGCTACGCGCTCTACCCGAACATGAGCGTGGCGCAGAACATCGCCTTCGCGCTGGAGATGCGCAAGGTGCCCAAGGCCGAACGCGAAGCCGCGGTGCAACGCGTGGCGAGCATGCTGCAGATCGGCCACCTGCTGGACCGCAAGCCCGGCCAACTCTCCGGCGGCCAGCGCCAGCGCGTGGCGATGGGCCGCGCCCTGGCACGCAACCCCAAGCTGTTCCTGTTCGACGAACCACTCTCCAACCTGGACGCCAAGCTGCGTGTGGAAATGCGCGCCGAGATCAAGCGCCTGCATCAGAAGACCCAGACCACCACCGTGTACGTGACCCACGACCAGGTCGAGGCCATGACGCTGGGCGACCGCATCGCGGTGATGAAGGACGGCCAGGTGCAGCAGTTCGGCACCCCGGACGACATCTACAGCCGCCCGGCGACCCGCTTCGTCGCCGAGTTCATCGGCTCCCCGGCCATGAACCTGATGACGGCCCAGCGCGCGGCCGCCGGCCTGGCCGCCAGCGGCGTGGCCCTGCCGCTGGCCGAGGTGCAGCGCGCCTCGATCTCGGCCGGCGCGGCCAACGAAGTCAGCTACGGCATCCGCCCGGAAGACATCGCGCTGGTCAGCGCCGATCAAACCGGCGCCCTGCCCGGCCGCATCAGCATGCTGGAGCCCACCGGCCCGGAAACCTATGCGCTGGTCGAGACCGCACTGGGCGTGTTGACCGCTCGCGTGCCGGGCAAGGTGGTGCAGCGCGTCGGCGACGCCGTTGCGCTGCAATGGTCCCCGCTGTCCGCCCATCTGTTCGACGCCAAGAGCGAACAACGGCTGGCCTGAGCTCGCCAACGACGTGGCCCTGCGCCCCACGTCCTGGGGGTGCCGAGGACATGGGAACGGGCTTGGCTTGGCACCCTTTGCCGACTTAGCATCACCCCATGAAGCAAGATCCCGACTTCCGTCGCGCCGAGTTCCTGGAGGAACACCTGCTGCAGACGCAGGCCTTCTATGACGACCGCTGTGTGGACCCCAGCGGCGGCCTGTACCAGTTCTACAAGGACGACGGCCGGGTCTATGACCCGTACACCCGCCACCTGGTCAGCAGCACGCGCTTCGTCATCACGCATGCGACCATGGCCAGGCGCTTCCCCGGGCATGCGCGCGCCGCCGAATGGCTGGCCAACGCCCGCCACGCGCTGCGCTTCGTGCAGGACGTGCACCGCGACCCCACCACCGGCGGCTACGCCTGGCTGCTGCACTGGGACAGCGGCCAGAAGAAGGTGCTGGACGCGACCAACCATTGCTACGGCCTGGCCTTTGTGCTGCTGGCGCATGCACAGGCGCTGCGCGCCGGCATCGAAGAGGCCCGCACCGGCCTGTTCGAGACCGCGGAGCTGATGGAAAGGCGCTTCTGGGAGCCTGCCGCCAAGCTGTATGCCGACGAAGCCACGCCGGACTGGGTGCTTTCGCCCTACCGGGGCCAGAACGCCAACATGCATGCCTGCGAAGCCATGCTGGCCGCCTACGAGGCAACCGAGGCGCCGCAGTTCCTGCTGCGTGCCGCCGAGCTGGCCCAGTCGGTCACCCAGCGTCTGGCCGAACATGCCGGCGGCCTGATCTGGGAGCATTACCACGCCGACTGGTCGCCCGACTGGGAATACAACCGCCACGACAAGACCAACATCTTCCGGCCCTGGGGCTTCCAGGTCGGCCACCAGACCGAATGGGCCAAGCTGTTGCTTCAACTGGAGCGCAACCTCGGCGAACCGGAAGACGACAGCAGCTGGATGCTGCAACGGGCCAAGGAGCTGTTTGGCGTGGCCACGCTGCAGGGCTGGGACCGTGCCCACGGCGGCCTGGTCTACGGCCTGGCGCCGGCCGGCAACCCCTCCACCGACCGGCACCTGCTGGTCTGTGACGCCGAGAAATACCACTGGGTGCAGGCCGAATCGCTGGCCGCTGCTGCGGTGCTGGCCCAGCGCACCCATGACGGTGCCTACTGGGACTGGTACGACCGGCTGTGGGGCCACGCCTGGGCCAATTTCGTGGACCACACGCACGGCGCCTGGTTCCGCATCCTGAGCGCCGAGAACCGCAAGATCAACGACGACAAGAGCCCCGCGGGCAAGGTCGACTATCACAACATGGGCGCCTGCCACGAGGTGCTGGACGCGCTGGTGCGCTGAGCCCGCGTCAAATCACCGCGCGGAAGTCTGCTTCCGCATACGTCATGGCGCGGCCCTGGCGGGCTCTTCCTGGGCCGCTGAATGCGGCGAGCAAGGCGTTTGCCTGCCTTCTTTTCCGGCATTGCACCGGGGCTGGCCGCGGCAAGATTCGCGAGCCCCGAATCGGCTCTCGCGCCGTCGCCCAGGAGAGAAGAACCATGATGAAGCCCATGAAACGCCTGCTGCAGCCCGGCATTGGACTGATGCGCCGACTGCGCATGCCGACCAAGCTGGGGCTGATGGCGGCCATGTTGCTGGTGCCCATGGTGCTGGTGATGGTGAACCAGGCCCGCCAGAAGCTGGCCGAGGTCGAGCTTGCCAACACCGAGCGTGAAGGTGTGCGCGTGGTGCGCGCACTGTCGGACCTGGTGGCCGAAACCCAGGCCCATCGCGGCCTGAGCAACCGGGTGCTCAGTGGCGATGAGGGCGCCCGGGCCGCGCTGCTGGAGAGCCACGGCCGCTTGCAGCAGGGCCTGACCGAGGTGGATGCCGTCGTCAGCGAATTGCACGCTTTCTCGTTGCGCACCGAGTGGGACGCACTGCGCCAGCCACTGCAGACCCTCGCGCAGCCGGCACCGGCAGGCGCCAACCGGGCCGCCTTGTTCGCCGAGCACAGCGCCAGCGTCGATGCACTGCGCCAGTTGGTGCTGTTGACGGGGGAACGCTCCACATTGCTGCTCGACCCCGAGGCCCAGACCTTCTTCCTGATGGACATCGTCGTCGAGCGCACCATTCCCTGGACCGAGAACCTGGGCGTGATGCGTGGCGAAGGCGCGGCGTTGATCAAGCGCGGCGAAGCCACCGGCGCCGACAGGGCGCGCGTGCTGGGCCGGGCGGCTGCGCTGGCAACGATCGATGCCGACATGCAGTTTCGAGTCGATGCATTGCAACGCGCCGGTGCCCCCATGCCCAGCCACTGGGAAGCCGCCAAGCAACGCTCGAATGCCTATGCCAGCCAGGTCAAGCAGATTTTCTCTGGCGACGCGATTGAAGGCGACCCCGGTGCCTACTTTGCCGCCGGCACCGAGGCGATCGAACAAGTCGTCGCCCTGCAGCATGAGATCAGCGAGAAGCTCGATGCGTCGCTGGTCGCGCGCATCGACGCAGTGCGGTACAGCCTCTGGCTGCAGCTCGGTGCCTGCGCGCTCGGCATGTTGCTGTGGATCTACCTGGCCTCTTCGCTGTATGCCAGCTTCATCAGCGGCCTGAATGCCTTGCGCCTGGGCGTGGCGGCCATGGAGCGCGGCGACATGGCCCACTCGGTGCGGATCGAAGGGCATGACGAGGTGGCCGAGATCGGTGCACTGGTCGAAAAAATGAGCCACCAGCTCTCGTCCATGGTGGCGGAGATCCGCAGCAGCGCCGTGCGCGTCGGCCTGGCGGGCCAGCAGCTAGTCGCCAGCAGCGACGCCCTGTCCACCCGCACCGATGCACAGGCCGCCGGCCTGCAGCAGACCATGGCCACGGTCAGCGAACTGAGCAAGGCGGTGAGCAGCAATGCCGAAGCCTCGCGCGAACTGGACCACCTGACCGACCGCCTGCGTGACCAGACCGAGGCCGGCGGCGATGCGATGCGCAGTTCGGTGGAGGCCATGGGTCAGCTGGAAGCGAGCTCCCGCCGAATGGCCGAAATCATCGGCGTGATCGACGGCATTGCGTTCCAGACCAACATCCTCGCGCTGAACGCCGCCGTCGAAGCCGCGCGCGCCGGCGAGGCCGGCCGTGGCTTTGCCGTCGTGGCCACCGAAGTCCGCCAGCTGGCGCAGCGCAGCGCTTCAGCGGCCGGTGAAATCCGCCAGCTGATCGGCAGCTCCACCACCCAGGTCGGCAGCTCGGTCGCCAGCATCCAGTCGGTCAGCGGCACGCTGCAGACGGTCGTGGCCGGTGTACGCGACGTCTCCCATCGCCTGCGCTCCATCGCACAGGCAAGTGCAGTGCAGAGCGAGGGGCTGGTCCAGGTCAGCGCCAGTGTTGCCGGTATGGAAGAGATCACCCGCCAGAACGCAGAGATGGTGGTGGAGTCTGCAACCGCATCGACCGAACTGGTGTCCAGGGCCGGAGCACTTGGCGAGGCTGTCGCAGCCATCCGGCTGCGGCAAGGCAGCGCGGACGAAGCCTATGCCATGGTCACCAAGGCCATGAAACTGATCGATTCGCGCGGCCTGGATGCCGCGTCCAAGGTCTTCTGCCAGCCGGACGGCGGCTTCCTGGACCGCGACCTCTATGTCTTCATCGTGGACCGCGAAGGCCGCTACCGCACCCACGGCGCCAAGCCGGCCATGAATGGCAAGCGGGTGCATGACGTGCCGGGCATCGACGGTGACCGCTTCACCCGCGAGGCATGGCAAGCCAGCGAAGGCAGCCACTGGGTGGAATACGACATCGTCAACCCTGAAACCGGCAGCGTGATGCCCAAAGCCAGCTTCGTGCAGGCCATCGACGCCAAGCTGCTGCTGGGCTGCGGCGTGTACCGGGTCAAGGGGCACTGAGCGCCTTCGCCCGGGCCACGCACCAATCTCAGAGCTCTGGTGCCGCGGCATCCAGGGGCAGCTTGACCTGCGCTTGCGTTGCCATCGCAGGGTCGCCAGCCGCCCGCCGAGCCGCAGCCCGCAGTTTCTCCGGCCGCACCAGGTAGCTGTAGATCACCGGCACCACCAGCAGCGTCAGCAGCGTGGAGGTGATGACGCCGCCGATGATGGCGCGGCCCATCGGGGCTTGCAGTTCGCCGCCTTCGTTGAAGGCCAGCGCCAGCGGCAGCATGCCGAACACCATCGCGGCCGTCGTCATGATGATGGGGCGCAGGCGGATGGAGCCGGCTTCGCGGATGGCCTCGGCCACGCTCTTGCCGGCGCGCACCGCATGGTTGGCAAAGTCGACCAGCAGGATCGCGTTTTTGGTCACCAGGCCCATCAGCATGATGAAGCCGATCATAGAAAACAGGTTGATGGTCGAGCCGGTGAGCAGCAGCGCCAGCATCACGCCTATCAATGACAGCGGCAGCGAAGCCATGATGGCGATCGGCTGCAGGAAGCTGCCGAACTGGCTGGCCAGCACGATGTAGATGAAGACCACGGCCAGGCCCAGCGCGGCCAGGATGTTGCCGAAAATCTCGCCCTGCTCCTTGGTCTGGCCGCCCACGTCGAAGCGGTAGCCCGGCGGCAGCACCGTGGCCTTGACCAGCTTCTGCACGTCCGAACCCACGTCACCCACCGCGCGGCCTGAAGCCTTGTCCACACCGGCATAGATGGCCTGCCGGCGCTCCAGGTTCTGGCGCTTGATGACCACCGGGTTTTCGACTGGCTCGATGGTGACCACGCGCTCCAGCGGGATCGGCGTGCCGTCCTTGGCATAGGCCACCGGCAGCTGGCGCAGCTGGGCGACCTGCTGGCGGTATTCGCTGCCCAGGCGCAACTGCACCTCCACCTGCTGGCCGTCCGGCGTGGTCCAGTAGGTCGCCACGTCGCCGTTGACGAAGGTGCGCAGCGAAGCAGCCAGGTCGGTGGTGGACAGGCCGAGTTCGCGCACGGCGTCCGGCTTGATGCGCACCGCAAAGGCCGGCACACCCGGCTTGACCGAAGTTTCCAGGTCGGTCACGCCCTTGATCTGCTTGATCTTGGTCGACAGGTCGTTGGTGATCTGGTCCAGCACGGTCGGGTCCGGGCCCAGCACGGCGATGAAGATCGGCCGGTTCCAGCCCAGCGAGATGTCGATGCCCGGCACCTCCTTCAGCGCCTCGCGTATCGCGTCCTCGATCTCCTGCTGGCTGCGCTTGCGCTCCTTGCGCGGCTTCAGGCCCAGGCCGATCTCAGCGGCATTGCGCCCGGCTTCGCCACCCACGGTCGTGCTCATCGTGTCGATCTCCGGGAAGCGGCGCACGATGTCCTCCACTTGGCGGATCTTGTCGTCCGAGCGGGCCAGGCTGCTGCCCACCGGCAGCTTGACCTGGATCTGCGTGTAGCCCTGGTCGTTCTGCGGAATGGTCTCGGCGCCGATGAAGGGCACCAGGAAGATCGCACCGACGAAGCTCAACGCGGCCAGGCCGACCACGATGCCGCGCGGCGTCAGCGTGGCCCAGCGTAGCCGGCGTGGCAGTGTCTTGTCACGCTGGCCTGCCGCATCGAACGGACGGCCGAAGGCGGGCACCGGCGGCAGCATCAGCCGGTAGCGCCGGCCGCTGAAGGACCAGACGATCAGGCGGTCGTAGATTGCGTGCAGGTGGTCCATCGCCCAGTCCAGCCCGCCGATCAGCTGGCGGATCACCGGCAGCTTGCGGATGCGGTCGCCGGGTGGGTCCGGCCAGACGGAGGACAGCATTGGGTCCAGCGTGAAGCTGACGAACAGGCTGACCAGCACCGCCACCGTGACGGTGATGCCAAACGGAAAGAAGAACTTGCCGACGATGCCTTTCATGAAGGCCACCGGCACGAACACCGCGCAGATCGCGAAGGTCGTCGCCATCACCGCCAGGCCGATCTCGTCGGTGCCGATGCGGGCTGCGCTGTGGTGGTCCCGCCCCATCGCCACATGGCGCACGATGTTCTCGCGCACGACGATGGCGTCGTCGATCAGCAGGCCGATGCACAGGCTCAGCGCCATCATGGTCATGAAGTTCAGCGTGAAGCCAAACATGTAGACCGCGATGAAGCTGGCAATCACCGAGATCGGCAGCGTCAGCCCGGTGATGATGGTCGAGCGCCAGCTGTGCAGGAACAGGAAGACGATGCCCACCGTGAGCAGCGCACCTTCGATCAGCGTGTGCTGCACGCCGGTCAGCGAGTTCTTGACCCAGTCGCTGTTGGCATAGACCACCTTCAGCTCCACGCCGGGCGGCAGGCCGGGCTGCATGTCGGCCACGGCTTCCTTGATCGCGTCGCCGGCGCGCACGATGTTGGCGTCCTTCTGCTTGAAGACCTGGATGTTGATGGCTGGCTTGCCGTTCAGGCGCGAGATCGCGTCCGGCTCGCGGTCGGCCTCCACCAGCTGCCCCAGGTCGCCCAGCGTGGTCACGCCGTTGCTGGTGTTGCGAGAGACGACGATGTGGGCGAAGTCCTTCGGGTCCCGCACCCGGCCTTCGACGCGCACGATGGCGTCTGCCGTGCCGTTGGTCACCAGACCGACCGGTTCGTCGGCATTGGCGCGCTGCAGCGCAGTGGCCACGTCGGCCGGTGTCAGGCCGGCGGCGCGCAGGCGGGCGGCATCCAGGTCGATGCGCACCTGGCGCACGTTCAGGCCGTTGGCCACGACGCGGGCCACGCCTTCGCTGCGCTCCAGGCGCTTGACCACCGTCTGGTCGGCAATCAGCGACAGCTCGCGTTCGCTGCGGTCATGGGCGATGAGCGCCAGCACCACGGTGGGCTGGGCGTTGTCGTTGTCGAAATGGCCGATGAACGGGGGCTTGGCGTCCTTGGGCAGGCCGGCTTGTACGGCGGACATCTTGTCGCGCACGTCCTGCGTGGCCTGGTTGATGTCGGCGTCCAGGCTGAACTCGATCACCGTCTCGCTGCGGCCTTCCAGGCTGTTGGAGCGGATCATCTTGACGCCGGCAATGGCGTTCACGGCCGACTCCACCGGTTTGGTGATCTCGGTCTCGACCGCGGCCGGCGAAGCACCTGGGTAGGCGATCTGGATGAAGACCACCGGCGGGGCAACGTCGGGCATCTGCTCCACGCCCAGCCGCTGGTAGGAAAACAGCCCCAGCACACACAGCGCCACCATGACCATGGCAGCAAACACGGGGTTGGTGATGGCGACGCGGGTCATCCACATGATGCAGGTCCTTCAGGGGATGTTCAGAGTGCGCGCGGTGCCGAAGCGGCCGGCGCCGCCAGGGCTGCCCGCGTCGCGGTGGCGCTCGCCGGGTCGCTGGCAATCACCGCTGCCGCGCCTTCGCGCAGGTTGTCGAAGCGGGCGCCCAGCACCTGCGCGCCGGCCGGCAGGCCTTCTGCCACCTCGACCAGGCCGCGCTCGGCATCCCGCCGGCCGGTGACGATGGTGCGGCGCATCAGCTTGCCGGCCTCCAGCGTCCAGACGTAGTCCTGCCCGGAAGCAGAGGCAATGGCGGTGACCGGCACCGTCAGCTTCGGTTCGCCAGCCGGCAGCATCACCCGGGCGCTGGCGAACTGCCCTGCCCGCAGCACTTCCTTGGGGTTGGCCAGCGTGACCGTGACGCCAATCGAGCGCGTGCCGACCTCGGCGGCAGGCGCAATGCGCGCCAGCGTGCCCTGCATCGGCTCGGCCAGGCCTTCGACCTGCAGCGTCACCTGCATGCCGGGCCGCAGCTGCGACACCTCATGCGTGCCGACGCTGCCCGCCATTTCCAGCGTGCGCAGGTCGACGATGGTCAGCAACTGCTGCTCGGCCGCCACCTTTTCGCCCGGCAGCGCATGCCGCTTGGCGACGATGCCGGAGATCGGCGCCACCAGCGCCGCGTCGCGCTGCAGGATGTGCACCGTCTCGACCTGGGCCTGCGCAGCGGTGTACTGGGCGCGAGCGGTGTCCAGTGCGGCCTTGGAGGCGTCAGCCGCGTTGGGCGAGATGAAGTGCTGCTCGGCCAGGCGCAGGTTGGAGGTGTGCGTACGCTCGGCCTGGACCATGGTGGCGCGCGCCGCTTCGGCGTTGGCCTCGCGCTCGTTCATGCGGGCATTCAGCTCGGCCAGGTCGATCACCCCCAGGCGCTGGCCGGCCGTCACCCGGCTGCCTTCGGCCACCTGCAGGTTGACCAGCGTGCCGGCCGCCTTGGCGCGCACCACCACCGTGTTCGGCGCCACCAGCGGGCCGGAGAAGCTGACATTGGCCGGCAGCGCCAGCGCCTGCGGGCGCACCACCTCGCGCGCTGTGAAGGCCAGCGGCTTTTCCGGCGCCTTGGCGCTGTCGCCATGCCCGCCACCCTTGCGCATGGCGACCACGCCGCCCACCGAGCCCAGCACCAACACGGCCACCACACCCCCTATCACCACCCTGCGCTTTTCCATGTCGTCACCTGCTTGTTTGGACCAGCCCTGTGCTGGAGCGGCCGCAGTGTAGGTCTGGGGTTCGCGGCTTCAAGTGGCGGCGCGACGAGCCGTTGCGCCGGCTGACGAACTGCAGCGGTGACGGACGAACGGCGGTGCCCTGCGCGAGCCCATGCACCGGGCGCCGCCGAACGCCAAAGCGTTGGCGAACATGCTGCAGCGCATCAAGGCCGGCTGCCGTCCACGCGTGCCATCTGCGCTTCATCACCGCCTGGCGTCGATTTGTCGCAAGAGGGGGCTGCAAAACTTCATGGTCGAGATAAGCTCGCGCCACTTTTTTCGCACCTTGCGGTGCCCGCCCACGAAGCGTGGCCCGCCTACAGAACAGATCCTGAGGAGTCGACCGATGCGTCTCATCGTCCTGCCCGTGGTGATTGCCACCAGCCTGCTGGCCGCCTGCAACAAAGGCAGCGGCCCGGCCGCCCCGGCAAGCCCGGCTTCGGCCACCGCTGCGGCCGGCGCGGCGTCCAGCCCGGTGCTGCTGCTGGCGCCGGAAGACCTGCGGCCCATCCGCACCGGCACCCAGGCCTCCGGCGCGGTCATCACAGGCTCGGTCGAGCCCGAACGCAAGGCCGACCTGCGTGCCGAAGTGGCCGCCGTGGTGCTGCAGGTGGTGCGTGACAACGGCGAGCAGGTCAAGCGCGGCGACCTGCTGGTGCGGCTGGACGACACCTCCATCCGCGACAGCCTGCGTTCGGCCGAAGAAGCCGAGCGCGCCGCCAACCAGAGCTTCGAGCAGGCCGAGCGCCAGTACCAACGCCTCAAGACGCTGCAGGCCCAGGGCATGAGCTCGATCCAGGCGGCAGAGGACGCCGAGATTCGCCGCAACAACTCGCAGAGCGACCGCGTGGCGGCCAACGCCCGTGTGGTCACCGCCCGCCAGCAGTTGCAGCGCACCGAGGTGCGGGCGCCGTTCGACGGCGTGGTCAGCGACCGCAAGGTCTCGGCCGGCGACACGGCCCAGATCGGCAAGGAGCTGATCAAGGTGATCGACCCGGCGAGCATGCGCTTCGAGGGCCTGGTCTCGGCCGACCGGGTGCACGAACTGCAGCCCGGCCAGCAGGTCGTCTTCCGCATCAACGGCTACCCGGGCGTGGACTTCCAGGGCAAGGTGCGCCGCGTGGACGCCTCGGCCAATGCCACCACCCGCCAGGTGGAGGTGCTGGTGGCACTCACCGGCGACAAGCAGCCGCGTGTGGCCGGGCTGTATGCCGAGGGTCGGGTGCTGACCGGCGAAAGTGCCGCGTTGATGCTGCCGGAAGCCTCGCTGGTGCGCGAAGGCGATGCCACCAGCGTCTGGCGTGTGCGCAACAACACGCTGGCCAAGGTGCCGGTGAAGGTTGGCCAGCGCGACGTGCGCAGCGGCGAATACCCGGTGGCTTCCGGCCTTGCCGACGGCGACGAGGTCCTGCGCCACCCCGGCTCTACGCTGGTCAACGGCCAGAAGGTGGAGCGTGCGGCGGCGGCCGCGTCCACCGCTTCGCAACCCAGCAAGGGGTGACCGATGTTTCTTTCCGACTTCAGCATCAAGCGGCCGATCGCGACCATCGTCATCATCATCAGCCTGATGGCGATGGGGCTGATGGCCCTGAAGCAACTGCGCGTCAACCAGATGCCGGACGTGGAGCCGCCGGTGCTGGTGATCAGCATCGACTACCCCGGCGCCTCGCCGGACACGGTAGAGCGCGAAATCATCAACCGCATCGAGAAGGCGCTGCAAAGCATCAGCGGCGTCAAGGAAGTTCGCTCCACGGCGAATGAGAGTTCGGCGCAGATCGTCATCGAATTCGAGTTCACCAAGAACCTGATCGAAGCCTCCGACGAGGTGCGCAACGCGATTGCCACGGTGCGCTACAAGCTGCCCTCCGAAATGCGCGAGCCGGTGCTGGAGCGGGTGGACCCCGGCGCCCAGCCCATCATGCAGATGGCCCTGTCGTCATCCACGATGACGCATGCCCAGATCTCGCAGCTGGCGGACGACGACCTGGCGGACCGCTTCCGCGGCGTGTCCGGCGTGGCGGTGGTGGAGATCAATGGCGGGCTGCAGCGCGAGCTGTCGGTGCTGCTGCATGCCGAGAAGCTGCGCGAGTTCAATGTCTCGGTGGCCGACGTCGTCAACGCGCTGCGGGTGCAGAACGCCACCGCGCCGGTCGGCAAGGTGCGCGGCACGCTGGAAGACCAGAGCATCCGGCTGGTCGGCCGCATCGAGTCACCGGCCGGCTTCGAGCAGGTCGTCATCAAGCGCAGCGCGGACCAGACGGTGCGCCTGGGCCAGGTGGCCGAGATCAACGACGGCTTTGCCGAGCTGGTGACCCACTCAATGCGAAACGGCCGCAACAACGTCGGCATCTCGGTCACCCGCGCACGGGACTCGAGCACCGTGGGCGTGGCCAACGAAGTGCGCAAGCTGGTGGGCGAGATCAACAAGACCCTGCCCGAAGGCACCAAGCTCGAAGTGACACAGGACGGCGGCAAGGACGCGGAGAACAGCCTGAACAACGTCGTTCACGCGCTGATCTTCGGCGCCGGCCTGACCATCTTCGTGGTCTACATGTTCCTGAACTCCTGGCGCTCGACGCTGATCACCGCGCTCAGCCTGCCGACCTCGGTGATCGCCGCCTTCATCGCCGTCTGGCTGTGCGGCTTCACGCTGAACTTCATGAGCCTGCTGGGCCTGTCGCTGGCCATCGGGGTGTTGATCGATGATGCGATCGTGGTGCGCGAGAACATCGTGCGCCACATGGAAATGGGCGAGGACAGGCGCACCGCGGCGCTGAACGGCACGGCCGAGATCGGCCTGGCGGTCGCCGCGACCACGTTCTCCATCGTCGCCGTCTTCGTGCCGGTGGCTTTCATGCCGGGCATCTCGGGCCAGTGGTTCCGCCCGTTCGGCTTGACGGTCGTCGCCTCGGTGATCGTCAGCCTGTTCATCTCGTTCACGCTGGACCCGATGCTGTCGGCCTTCTGGGGCGACCCGCCCGGACACCATGACGCGCCCAAGCGTGGCATCAGCAAGGTGTTGGCCAGCTTCAACCACTGGTTCGACCACCAGGCCAGCCGCTACGGCAAGGTCATCGACTGGGCCTTGCACCACCGCGCGTGGATCTATTTCCTGGCGCTGCTGACCCTGGTGGCGTCGCTGGGGCTTTTCAGCAAGTTCGGCGGCTCCAGCTTCCTGCCCACGGGCGACTGGGGCACGCTCGCCATCCAGGTGCGCACGCCCCCCAGCAGCAGCCTCGAATACTCGCGGCTGAAGCTGGAGGCTGCAGCCGAGCTGGCGCGCAGCATGCCGGAGACCAAGGCGACCAACAGCTACATCAACGTCAATGGCGGCCGCATCTACGTGGACATCGGCAAGAGCACCGAGCGCAAGCGCTCGGGCGTCGAGGTTGCCGAGGAACTGCGCAAGAAGGTGGCGCGCCTGGTCGGTGCTGAATACGTGGTGCTGGAAGACCTGAACAACGGCGCGCAAAAGCCGGTGCAGATCCGCTTCCATGGCGCCGATTCGCGCACGCTGCAAAGCATCACCAGCGACTTCATGGACAAGCTGCACGGCGTGCCCGGCGCAGTGGACATCGGGCTGTCGGAGCAGGATCCGCAGAACGAACTGAAGATCGAGCTGGACCGTGGTCTGGCCAACCAGCTGGGCATTTCGGTCAACGACGCGGCGCAGGCGCTGCGGGTCGCGTTTGCCGGTGTGGAGGTGGGCGACTGGGTGGACCCGACAGGCGAAACCCGCGATGTCGCGGTGCGCCTGCACCCCAACGACCGGGTGGACGCCAGCAACATCGAGCGCCTGCCGGTGGCCGTGGGCAACAGCAGCATGGTGGTGCCGCTGGACCAGATCGCGACCATCTCGACCGGCAAGGGCCCGTCGCAGATCCAGCACTCGGACACCAAGCGCATGATGGCCGTCACGGCCAATGCACAAGGCCGTTCGTCCGGCGAAGTCACGGCCGACGCGTTGAAGCTGGCCAAGTCCATCACCTTCCCCAATGGCTACGGCCTGGAACTGGCCGGTGCCTCCAAGGACCAGCAGGAAGTGTTCTCGCGCATGCTGTTCGCGCTGATCATGGGCATTGCGCTGATGTACCTGGTGCTGGTGATCCAGTTCGGTTCGTTCACCGCGCCGATCCCGGTGATGCTGTCGCTGCCGGGCACCTCCATCGGCGTGGTGCTGGCACTGCTGCTGTCGCACAGCACGCTGAACCTGATGAGCTTCATCGGCATCATCATGCTGGTCGGCCTGGTGGCGAAAAATGCCATCCTGCTGCTGGACGCCGCGCGGGCGCGCGAAGCCGAAGGCATGGCCCGCGAGGATGCACTGCACATTGCCGGCCAGCGGCGGCTGCGGCCCATCCTGATGACCACTTTCGCGCTGATCGCCGGCATGCTGCCGGTGGCCATCGGGGTCGGCGAAGGCGGCGAGTTCTACCGGCCGATGGCCGTGGCCATCATCGGCGGCACCATCACCTCGACCTTCCTGACGCTGCTGGTCGTGCCCTGCCTGTACGACACCATCGAGCTGAAGACGGCCAACGCCGGACTGAAGTTCCATGCGCGGGCGGCTCGCTGGCCGGTCATCTTTGCCGGCATCGTGACCTTCCTGGAGACTCTGGCGACCCTGACCTGGCTGCGCTTCAGCTGGCGCTGCCTGGTGTGGGTGTTCCATCGCATCACCGGGCCGAAGACGGTCGACTACCGCCAACCGGTCTGAAGCACGCAGGCCATGGCGGCCTGCCCTCCAAACGCAAAACGGCGCCTGGATCAGGCGCCGTTTTTTCTGGCCGGTCGCCCCCGAGTTCAGCCGCGGGCGATGTCCGGTGTGGCGACGTGCACGTCGCCACACTGCGCGCGGTGGCGCATGACGTGGTCGATCAGCACCAGCGCCAGCAGCGCCTCGGCAATCGGCGTGGCGCGGATGCCGACGCAAGGATCGTGGCGGCCGAAGGTCTCGACAGTGGCCGGCGTGCCGGCCAGGTCGATGGAGCGGCGCGGGGTGCGGATCGAACTGGTCGGCTTGATCGCCAGGTTCACCGTGATGTCCTGCCCGGTGGAGATGCCGCCCAGCACGCCGCCGGCGTGGTTGCTGGCAAAGCCTTCGGGCGTCAGCTCGTCGCCATGCTCGCTGCCACGCTGGCGCACGCTGTCGAAACCAGCACCGATCTCCACGCCCTTGACGGCATTCAGGCCCATCATCGCGTGGGCAATGTCGGCGTCCAGCCGGTCATACAGCGGCTCGCCCAGGCCCACCGGCACGCCGCTGGCTTCCACATACAGCCGCGCGCCGACCGAGTCGCCGGACTTGCGCAGCGCGTCCATGTAGGCCTCCAGCTCGGCCGTCTTGCTCGCGGTGGCAGCGAAAAACGGGTTCTGGTCGACCTGGGTCCAGTCGTCGCGCGGAATGTCGATCTCGCCAATCGCCGTCATGCAGCCGCGCAGCGACACACCATGCTGCTCGGCCAGCCATTTGCGGGCCACCGCGCCGGCGGCCACGGTCGGTGCCGTCAAGCGGGCCGAACTGCGGCCACCGCCCCGCGGATCGCGGATGCCGTACTTGTGCCAATAGGTGTAGTCGGCGTGGCCGGGGCGGAAGGTCTGGGCAATGTTGCCGTAGTCCTTGCTGCGCTGGTCTGTGTTGCGGATCAACAGGCAGATCGGCGTGCCGGTGGTCCGGCCTTCGTAGACGCCGGACAGGATTTCCACCGCATCGGCCTCGTTGCGCTGGGTGACGTGGCGCGAGGTGCCCGGGCGGCGGCGATCCAGCTCGGGCTGGATGTCGGCCTCGGACAGCAGCATGCCAGGCGGGCAGCCGTCGATCACGCAGCCAATGGCCGGGCCGTGGCTTTCGCCGAAATTGGTGACACGGAAGAGTTCGCCGAGGGTGCTGCCAGACATGCGAAGGTCGTGGCCGGCCAGCAGGCCCGCACACGATGCAAGGTGGGAAAAGGCCTCGATTTTACGGGCCAGGCCCGCCTGCAGCCGGCTTCAGCGTGAAACAGCACCGGTTTTCGCCGCCGGCTCGGCCCATTGCCCTGGACCGAACTCGGCGAAAGTGTTGCCATCCCGATGCTTCGCGTGCGTCCGTCCTTGCTCATGCCTGTTTCCGCCCTGCCCTACCTCCTTTTGCGCCGCCTGCTGGCCGCCGCCGGGAGCGTTGCCGCGGTCTTCGGCAGTGCCTGCGCGTGGGCAGCCCCGGCCCTCCGCAACGGGGCGCAGGCGGTGCCGCAGCCGCTCCCGCTCTGGGCGCTGGTGCAGGCCGCCGTGCTGCTGGGCCTGCTGGCGCTGGCCTGGCGCATGTGCAGCCTGGCACGCCGGCACGAACAGGAAGACACGCTGAGCCGCGCGATGCTGGACCACAGCCCGCAGCTGATCGCCTTGATGACCGCAGACGGCCGCGTGCGCCGCATGAACCAGGTCGCCCATCAGTGGATGGGCGACAGCGCCGAAACGCTGACCCGTGCACCGATCTGGCTGCATCCGGCCTGGGGCGCCGAGCCCGGGCAGGCCGAGCGGCTGCGCCAGGCTGTGGCCCAGGCCGCAGCAGGCGCCACCTGTCGGCTCGAGCTGCGCCTGGACCACGGCGCTGCCGGCACCCGGCTGGCCGATCTTTCTCTGCGCCAGGTGCCCACAGGCCCCAATGGCAGCGCCCGCCATCTGCTGCTGGAAGCACGCGACGTGACGGTGCGCCGCCAGGCCGAGGACAAGCTGATGCTGGCCGGCTCGGTGCTGGAGCAGACCCACGAAGGCATCCTGATCACCGACGCGCACGGCGTCGTGTTGTCAGTCAACCCGGCGTTCTGCAAGATCACCGGCTACGGTGCCGAGGAGATCCAGGGCCAGTTCCCGGCCGCGCTGAAAGCCGGCATGGACGACCCACGGCTGGCCGCGCGCATGCACCGCAGCCTGGCCAGGTGCGGCCACTGGCGCGGCGAGTTGCGCACCTTGCGCAAGGACGGCACCCCATTGGCAGCCTGGGTTTCGCTGGCCCATCGGCTGGACCCCAGCGGTCGCACCAGCCACCTGATCGCCATCGTCAACGACATCACGCAGAGCCAGCAGACGGAGCAGAAGCTGCTGCGCCAGGTGCATTTCGACACGCTGACCGACCTGCCAAACCGCCACCTGCTGACCGACCGCTTGGTGCAGGCGCTGCATACCGCCAAGCGCAACGGCGACACGCTGTCGCTGCTGTTCCTGGACCTGAACCGGCTGCGCGACATCAACGACCATTTCGGCCACAGCGCCGGCGACGCAGTGCTGCTGGAAGTGGCCTGCCGGCTGCGCGACAGCCTGCGCGACGTGGACACCGTGGCCCGCCTCGGCGGCGACCAGTTCGCGGTGCTGCTGCCCGGCACGCCGGCAGATGGCGCGCAACAGGTGGCGACCAAGCTGGTCGAGCGGCTGGCCCAGCCTTGCCACGTGGGCGACCTGCGCAATGCCGCAGGCGAGTCGGTCGGCCAGGAGCTGAGCCTCACGCTCTCCATGGGCGTGGCGGTCTACCCGAACGATGCCGAAGGCGCCGAGGCCTTGATGCGCTGCGCCGATACGGCGATGTACCGCGCCAAGCAAGAGGGCCGCGGCCAGTGGTGTTTCTACACGACCGAAATGCAGCAGCGCTCGGTGCGGCAGATGCAGCTGGAAGCGGCCCTGCGCCGCGCCGAAGAGCGCGACGAACTGCGCCTGCACTACCAGCCGCAGTTGGCGGTCACCCGCAGTGGCGAGATTGCCGGCCAGGTGATCGGCGTCGAGGCGCTGATCCGCTGGCAGCACCCGGAGCTGGGCATGGTCTCGCCCGGCGAATTCATTCCGCTGGCCGAGAGCAGCGGGCAGATCCTGGCCATCGGCACCTGGGTGCTGCGCACGGCCGTGCGACAGATGGCAGACTGGGTGCGCGAGGGCCTGGCGCCCTGTGTGGTGGCGGTGAACCTGTCAGCGCTGCAGTTCCGCGACCCTGGCCTGCCCGAGCTGGTACAGGCGGTGCTGGAGGAAGCCGGACTGCCGCCCGAGTACCTGGAACTGGAACTGACCGAAAGCGTGGCCGCCGGCAACCCGCAGGCCGCCTGCGCGATGATGGACCGGCTGCATGCACTAGGCGTGCGCCTGTCGATCGACGACTTCGGCACCGGCTTCTCGTCGCTGAACCACCTCAAGCGCTTCCCCATCCACACGCTGAAGATCGACCAGTCCTTTGTGCGCGACATCACCACCGATGCCGACGACCGCGCCATCGTGCAGGCCATCATCCAGATGGCCCATGCGCTGCGGCTGACGACGATTGCCGAAGGCGTGGAAACCGATGCCCAGGCTGATTTCCTGCGTGCCCACGGCTGCGACATGGTGCAGGGCTATCGCTACTGCCGGCCGCAACCGCCGGCAGATGCGCTGGCATGGATCCATGGGCAGCGCCAGCGGGCAGGGGAAAGCGCCGACAAGCCGGCAACAAGCCCGCTGCCGGCGATCACCGACACCACGTTTGCGGGCTGAGCGCCCGCCGTTGGCTGGTGGCTGGAGGCGACTGCTGCTTCAGCTCGGTTGGGTGCCGGGTGCGGCCTCTTCCTCGACGGGCCAGTCGCGGATGTAGGCCTTGAGCATGCGGTTCTCGAAGTCCTGCGCGTCCACCACGCTCTTGGCCACGTCGTAGAACGAAACCACGCCCATCAGCGTCTTGCCATTGAGCACCGGCATGTAGCGGGCATGGCGGCCCAGCATCATGCGGCGAACCTCGTCGATCTCGGTCTCGGGCGTGCAGGTCAGCGGCGCGTCGTCCATCACGCTGCGTACCAGGCGCGTGCCGATGGCCATGTCGTTGGAAACAATGGCAGCGATCACCTCACGGAAAGTCAGCATGCCGATCAGGTCACCATGGTCCATGACGACCAGCGAGCCAATGTCGTGTTCGGCCATGGTCTGCACGGCCTGGGCCAGCGGCTGGTCGGGCGAAATCGTGAACAGGGTGTTGCCCTTCACACGCAGGATGTCAGTGACTTTCATTTGGCTCCTCTCGCTCCGCTGGTACTTCCTCTGACCTTGAGGTAACCAACATAGCACACAATCCGGCGCCATCCTACATGGCGAAAGAACCTATGCCGCCAGGCATCTCAGACCCCGGATTCGACACGCTCGCGGTGCACGCAGGCGCTCAGCCGGACCCGGCAACAGGCGCTCGCGCGGTGCCGCTGCACCTCAGCACCTCGTTTGTCTTCGAGTCCAGCGAGCACGCGGCCTCGCTGTTCAACATGGAGCGCTCCGGCCACGTCTACAGCCGCATCTCGAATCCGACCACCGCCGTCTTCGAGGAGCGCATGGCGGCGCTGGAAGGCGGCGTGGGCGCCATTGCCACCGCCAGCGGCCAGGCCGCCTTGAGCCTGGCCATCATGACCCTGTGCGGCACCGGCTCGCACCTGGTGGCCAGCGCCGCGCTGTATGGCGGCTCGCACAACCTGCTGGACTACACGCTGCGCCGCTTCGGCATAGCGACCACCTTCGTGCAGCCCGGCGACCTGGCCGGCTGGCAGGCTGCCATCCGCCCCAACACCCGGCTGCTGTTCGGCGAGACGCTTGGCAACCCGGGGCTGGACGTGCTTGACATTCCGGCTGTGAGCGGCATTGCGCACGCCGCCGGCCTGCCGTTGCTGGTCGACTCGACCTTCACGCCGCCATGGTTGCTGAAGCCCTTTGCACACGGCGCTGACCTGCTGTTTCACTCGGCCACCAAGTTCATTGGCGGGCACGGCACGGTGGTCGGCGGCGTGCTGGTCGATTCAGGTCGCTTCGACTGGGTCGCGGCGCATGCGAAGCACGGCCTGTTCGACACGCTGTGCGAGCCGTACCACGGCTTTCACGACGTGGTGTTCGCAGAGGAAAGCACCGTGGGCGCTTTCCTGCTGCGCGCACGCCGCGAAGGCCTGCGCGACTTCGGCGCCTGCATGAGCCCGCACACCGCGTGGCTGCTGCTGCAGGGGCTGGAGACGCTGCCGCTGCGCATGGCGCGGCACGTCGAAAACACCCGCGCCGTCGTGCAGTTCCTCGCGGCGCACCCGATGGTCGAACACGTGGGCTACCCAGAGCTGGACGGCCATCCCAGCCAGGCGCTGGCGAAACAGCTGCTGCCACGCGGCTGCGGCGCGGTGTTCAGCTTCGACCTGAAAGGCACGCGCAACCAAGGCATCGCCTTCATCGAGGCGCTGAAGCTGTTTTCCCACTTGGCCAACGTGGGCGACTGCCGCTCGCTGGTGATCCACCCGGCCTCGACCACCCATTTCCGCATGGACGACGCCGCACTGGCCAAGGCCGGCATCACGGCCGGCACGATCCGGCTGTCCATCGGCCTGGAAGACGCGGCCGACCTGATCGACGACCTGAAGCGTGCACTGAAAGCTGCAGAAAAGGCAGGCGCCTGATGGAACTCACCGTCCAGGGCCGCCGCGCCTATGCCTACACCGGCGGCAAGCCCTTCGACCCCACCCTGCCCTGCGTGGTCTTCCTGCACGGCGCGCTGAACGACCACAGCGTGTGGACGCTGCTGGCGCGCTGGTTCGCACACCATGGCCACAGCGTGCTGGCGCCGGACCTGCCCGGCCACTGCCGCTCCGAAGGCCCGCTGCTGGACAGCGTGGAGACGATGGCGGACTGGACGCTCGCGCTGCTGGACGCCGCTGGCGCCAGGCGAGAGGACACGCTGGTCACGGGCCACAGCATGGGCTCGCTGATCGCGCTGGAAACCGCAGCGCGCGGCGCCGACCGCATCGGCCGGCTGGCGATGATGGCCACCGCGTACCCGATGCAGGTCTCGGACGCGCTGCTGAGTGCCGCACGCGACACGCCGGCCAAGGGCATGGCGATGGTCAACGCCTTCGCGCTGTCCCAGCTCGCCGCCAAGCCGAGCTACCCCGGTCCCGGCAGTTGGCTGCACGGCGCGGGCCTGGCGCTGATGGCTCGGGTGCAGGCCAGCCAGCCCGAGGCCAACGTCTTCCTGCACGACTTCCAGTGCTGCAACGCCTACCGGCGCGGGCTGGAAGCGGCGGCCGAGGTGCGTTGCCCGGTGGACTTCATCCTGGGTGATGCCGACCAGATGACGCCGCCCAGGGCCACGCGCGAGTTGGCCGCTGCGCTGAAGGCGCATGTGCACCGGCTGCCCGGCGGACATTCCCTGATGCAGGAGCAGCCCGATGGGGTGTTGAATGTGCTTCGCAGCGCCTTGCGCTGAAGGAGCATGCGATGTCCCAGGCCTCCGCCCATCCGCCGACTGGCGGCGACGCCGTCAACCCGGCCAGCTTCCACAGCTTCGGCGAGTTCTACCCTTTCTACCTGAGCGAGCACAGCAACCGGACCTGCCGGCAGCTGCATTTCATTGGTTCCACGCTGGGCCTGGGCTGCCTCTACGGCCTGCTGATGACGGGTCAGCTGCGCTGGCTGTTCTTTGGCCTGCTGTGCGGCTACGGCTGCGCCTGGATCGGCCACTTCGTGTTCGAGAAGAACAAACCGGCCAGCTTCAAACGCCCGCTCTACAGCTTCATGGGCGACTGGCGGATGTACTTCGACATCTGGCGCGGAAAAGTCTCGCTCTGAAATGAAGAAAACCGCTCCCCGAGAGCGGCTCTGTCGTTTTGCCTGCGGCGGCTTCAGGCCGCCAGCAGCGGGCGCAGCTGGGTCAGCATTTCCTTGACCATCGCCCTCAGGTCGAACTCGGCCTGCCAGCCCCAGTCGGCCTGCGCGGTGCTGTCGTCGATGGAGCGTGGCCAGCTGTCGGCGATCGCCTGGCGGAAGTCCGGCGCGTAGCCGATCTCGAAGCCCGGCAGTTCGGCGCGGATGGCTTCGGCGATCTGGGCTGGCGTGAAGCTGATGCCGCCCAGGTTGTAGGCGTGGCGCTCCTTGACCTGCTCTGCCGGCGCATCCATCAGCTCCAGCGTGGCGCGGATCGCGTCGTCCATGTACATCATCGGCAGAGCGGTTTCGGCGCCGAGGAAACTGGTGTAGCGGTTTGCCTTCAAGGCCTCGTGGAAGATCTCCACTGCGTAGTCGGTGGTGCCGCCCCCGGGCGGGGTCTTCCAGCTGATCAGGCCGGGATAGCGGATGCTGCGCACGTCCACGCCGTGCATGCGGTGGTACCAGGCGCACCAGCCTTCGCCGGCCAGCTTGGAAATGCCGTAGACCGTCGTCGGCTCCATCACGGTCTTCTGCGGCGTGTGGTCGCGCGGCGTGGTCGGGCCAAACGCGGCGATGGAGCTGGGCCAGAAGACCTTGTCCAGCTTGTGCGTGCGGGCGAGTTCCAGCACGTTCAGCAGGCCCTTCATGTTCAGGTCCCAGGCCCACATCGGATGCTGCTCGCCGCGAGCCGAGAGGGCAGCAGCCAGGTGGTAGACCTGGGTGATGCCGTGGCGCTCGGCGATCTGCGTCAGCGCCGCGGCGTCGGTCACGTCCAGCGCCTCGTGCGTCAAGCCAGGCACGCGGCCCTTGGGCGACAGGTCGCTGGTGATCACCGCGCCATTGCCGTGGCGTGCGGCCAGCGCTTCGGCCAGCTCGGTGCCGATCTGGCCGTTGGCGCCGATGATCAGGATCTTTGGAGTCACGCTCATTTCACCAGTCCCAGTTCACGGCCCGCTTGGGCGAAAGCGGCCACAGCGCGCTCCAGGTGGTGGCGGTCATGCGCGGCGCTCATCTGCACGCGGATGCGCGCCTGGCCCTTGGGCACGACCGGGAAGAAGAAGCCGACGACGTAGACGCCCAGTTCCAGCAGCCGCGCCGCCAGCTTCTGCGCCACGACCGCGTCGTAGACCATGATGGGCACGATGGCGTGGTCGCCCGGCTTGATCTCGAAGCCCGCGGCCTGGATGGCTTCACGGAAATACGCGGTGTTGTCGGCCAGCTTGTCGCGCAGCGCGGTGGACGCTTCCAGCAGGTCCAGCACCGCGATGGACGCGCCGACGATGCTGGGCGCCACGGTGTTGGAGAACAGGTAAGGCCGCGAGCGCTGGCGCAGCAGTTCGATGACTTCCTTCTTGCCGGTGGTGAAGCCGCCGGAGGCACCACCCAACGCCTTGCCCAGCGTGCCGGTGATGATGTCGACCTTGCCGAACACACCGCGGTGTTCGTGCGTGCCGCGGCCGGTCGCGCCCATGAAGCCGCTGGCATGGCATTCGTCGATGCCCAGCAGCGCACCGTGCTGGTCGCACAGCTCGCGCATCTCGGCTAGCTTCGCGACGGTGCCGTCCATCGAGAACACGCCGTCGGTGAAGACCAGCTTGAAGCGGGCGCCTGCCGCTTCGGCTTCCTGCAGGCAGCGCGCCAGGTCGGCCATGTCGTTGTGCTTGTAGCGGAAGCGCTTGGCCTTGCACAGGCGGATGCCGTCGATGATGGAGGCGTGGTTCAGTTCGTCGCTGATGATGGCGTCGTCTTCGCCCAGCAGCGGCTCGAACAGGCCGCCGTTGGCATCAAACGCTGCAGCGTAGAGGATGGTGTCTTCGGTGCCCAGGAAGCGCGCCAGGCGTGCTTCCAACGTCTTGTGCAGATCCTGCGTGCCGCAGATGAAACGCACCGAGGACAGGCCGTAGCCGTGGGTGCGCAGCGCCTCGTGCGCGGCTTCAATGACCTGCGGATGGCTGGACAGGCCCAGGTAGTTGTTGGCGCAGAGGTTGATGACCTCGCGGCCATCGGTCGTGCGCACTTCGGCGCCCTGCGGCGTGGCGATGATGCGCTCGGCCTTGTACAGGCCGGCTTCCCGGATGCCTTGCAGCTCGGTGCGCAGGTGGGCGTAGAAATCGGTGGCGCTGGCCATGGTCATGTCCTTGTCTTGCAGCACAATGCGTGTTCACTGCGAAATTCCATGTTCGATATATCGAACAAAAATGCAGTATCTCGTACACCAGTGGATGGCGTCAAGACCTCATGAGGAAACGCCGGGCCGTCCCAAGTTTTCTCGTCCCCCGGGGGCCTGACGCAACGCGGCAGGTCTGGGGGCGCTCTTAGTCCAAAAATCCCGCCGAAAGCCCCGCCGCATGTCCCCTCGCCTGCCCCCGGAACCGCCCCGCGTGGGCGCCACGCTGGCCGGCCTGCGCCAGGCGCGCGCGCTGTCGCTGGACGAGCTGTCACGCCAGGCGGGCGTGTCCAAATCGATGCTGTCACAGATCGAGCGCAACCAGGCCAACCCCACGGTGGCCGTGGTCTGGCGGCTGGCCAACGCGCTGGGCGTGACCATGGCCGAGCTGCTGAGCGGCGACAAGCCGGAAACGCCCAGCATCGTCACCATGCCGGCGCATTCCACACCGGCCATGCGCAGCCCGGATGGCTCCTGCGAGCTGCGCATCCTCGGGCCGATCGAGCTGGCCGGCCAGTTCGAGTGGTACCACCTCACCGTGCAGCCCGGCGGCGCACTGGCTTCCGAGCCGCATGAGCCAGGCTCGCGCGAGCACTTGACGGTGCTGTCAGGCAGCCTGACGGTGGAAGCCGGCGACAGCCGGGCCGAGCTGGCCGAGGGCGAGACGGCGCGCTACGCGGTGGACCAGCCGCATGCGATTCGCAATCCAGGGGATTCGCCGGCACTGGGCCTGCTGGTCGTGCTTCACCCGGCCTGAACCAGTGCACCCGGCCTTGCGAGTACGCAAGACCACCCGCCAAGCGGGTTGGCGGGAGCGCTTGGGGGCGGCCCGGCACGGCCCCGCCTAGCGCCGCAGCAGGTCGGCCACCTTGAGCCGGTCCAACCCGGCCTTCTCGCGGAAGGCCTGCACGCTGTCGGCAGGCCCGAGCAGCAGCTCGTTGATCATGCCGCTGGCGGAGGTGCGCTCCGGGTCGCACAGCAGCACGTAGCGCGCGCCCTGAGGCGGGTTTTGCTCATCCAGCCGCGCAATCACATCCAGCGAGATCAAGGTTTCCAGCACCGGTTCGATCTGCAGAGGGTCGGTCTTCAGGCTTTCGGCCAGTGCAGCCAACGACACACCGTGGCCCTGCCCTGCTCGCGCGTCCAACAGGGTCTGCAACACCCGCATGGCCAGCGCGAACATGCGGCCAGGCCGGCGTGGCGTGTGTACCAGGCGCATCTGCAAGCTGGGCGCGTAGGCTGCGATCACCGCGCCCATCAGCACGATGACCCAGCCGAGGTAAAGCCAGAGAAGGAAGATCGGCGCAGTGGCGAACGCGCCGTAGATCGCCGAGAAAGTTGCCACGGAGCCTACATACCAGGCCATCGCCCGCTTGGCGACCTCAAAGCCGATGGCGACGAACAGGCCCCCCGACATCGCATGCCGCCACCTCACCTCCGTGTTGGGCACGTAGCGGAACAGTGCGGCCATCGCCATCGCCAGCAGGCAGAACTCGATGATGTCCAGCACCAACTTCAGACCGCCCGGGATGGCGCTGACCATGCCGCGGGACTCGGTCAGCGCATACGAGGTCAGGCTCAGGCTGATGCCCAGCATCAGCGGGCCCAGCGTGATGGCGGCCCAGTAGACCAGCACCCGCTGCGCGATGGGCCGCGGCTTGCGCACGCGCCAGATGCCGTTGAGTGTGCGGTCGATGGTCAGCATCAGCGACAAGGCGCTGAACAGCAGCACCGCCAGGCTGGCGCTGCCCAGGCGGTTGGCCTTGGCGGCGAACTGCGTCAGCGCACCCAGCACCGGCTTGGCGATCGCGTCCGGCACGAGGGTCTGCAGGAAGTACTTCTGCAGCGAGTCCTGGAACTTGCCGAACATCGGGAAGGCGGTAAACAAGGCCAGCATCACCGTGACCAGCGGCACCAGCGCGATCAGTGTCGTGAAGGTCAGGCTGCCGGCGCTCAGGCCCAGGCGGTCCTCGCGGAAACGCTCGCGCAGCGTGCGCAAGGTGTCGTACCAGGGCCACGTGCGAAGCGCCTCCAGCGTGGCCGCCACGCCGGCCTGCCAGTGCCCGCGCAGGGCAGTTTTGGAAATCATGGCGACTATGATGCCAGCCATGTCCGATGCGTCGTTTTCCTCCGCGCCACAGGCGCCCGATCAGGTGGTGCGCGCGAGCCGCGCGCTGGCCCTGGGCAGCCTGCTGGGACTGATCGTGCTGGGCCTGGCCTGGGAGCTGTGGCTGGCCCGCACCGGCAGCGGCTTGCTGGCGCTGAAGGTGCTGCCGCTGCTGGTGCCGCTGCCCGGCCTGCTGCGCCACCGGCTCTACACCTACCGCTGGCTGAGCCTCTTGGTCTGGCTGTATTGCACCGAAGGCCTGGTGCGCGCGACCAGCGAACACGGCATCGGCCAGTGGCTGGCCACGCTGGAAGTGCTGTTGTGCCTGCTGCTGTTTGTGGCCTGTGCACTGCAGGTGCGCTGGCGGCTGAACCAGGCCAGGCTGAAGAACCTTGCCAGCGAGCAAGCCGCATGAAACAGGAAGCCTTGCTCGCACAACTGGCCGAGATCGTCGGCAGCAGTCACGTGCTGTTCGAGGGCGACCTGAGCGCCTGGGAACTGGACTGGCGCAAGCGCTACCGCGGCAAGGCGCTGGCGGTGGTGCGGCCGGTGGACACCGCCCAGGTCGCCGCAGTCGTGAAGGCCTGTGCGGCACATGGCGCTGCGCTGGTGCCGCAAGGCGGCAACACCGGCCTGGTCGGTGGCGGTGTGCCGGACGACAGTGGCACGCAGGTGCTGCTGAGCCTGGGCCGCATGCAGCGTGTACGCCAGCTGGACAGCGCGAACCTGACGATGACCGTGGACGCTGGCTGCGTGCTGCAGGCGGTGCAACAGGCAGCGGACGCCGCCGGCCTGCTGTTCCCGCTCAGCCTCGCGGCCGAAGGCAGCTGCACGATTGGCGGCAACCTGGCGACCAACGCCGGTGGCACCCAGGTGCTTCGCTACGGCAATGCACGCGAGCTGTGCCTGGGGCTGGAAGTGGTCACCGCGGAAGGCGACATATGGGACGGGCTGTCCGGCCTGCGCAAGGACAACACCGGCTACGACTTGCGTGACATGTTCATTGGCAGCGAAGGCACGCTGGGCATCATCACCGGCGCCACGCTGAAGCTGTTTCCCAAGCCTGCAGCGCGCATGACGGCGCTGGCCGCCTGTGCCGACGTGCCGGCTGCGGTGGGCTTGCTGACGCTGGCCCGCCAGCGGCTGGACGCCGGGCTCACGGGCTTCGAGCTGATGTCGGCATTTGCGCTGCAACTCGTGGCGACGCATTTCCCGCAGCTGCCACGGCCGTTGCCGAACGCCGCCTGGGCCGTGCTGCTGGAGCTTTCCGGCCAGGACGAAGGCCAGGCCCGCGAAGCGCTGGAAGCACTGCTGGGCGAGGCGATGGAACAGGGCCTGGTGGATGACGCGGTGGTGGCCGAAAGCCTCGCCCAGTCCTCGGCGCTGTGGCACCTGCGCGAATCCATTCCGCTGGCGCAGGCCGAGGAAGGCCTGAACATCAAGCACGACATCGCCCTGCCCGTCTCGGCGATTCCTGGTTTCGTGGCCGAGACCGACGCCGCGCTGGCCCGGCTGGTGCCCGGTGCGCGGCTGGTCAACTTCGGCCACCTGGGCGACGGCAACCTGCATTACAACGTGCAGGCCCCCGAGGGCGACTCGGCTGCAGCGTTCCTGGCCACGCACGAGCCGGCGGTCAACACGCTGGTGTACGACGCGGTGAAGCGCCACGGCGGCTCGATCTCCGCCGAACACGGCATTGGCGCGCTCAAGCGCGACACCTTGCCGCTTTACAAGTCGCCGGTGGCGCTGGGGCTGATGCGGGCGATCAAACAGGCGCTGGACCCGCACGGGCGGCTGAACCCGGGGCGCATGCTGTAGCGCAGCCCCGGTTGGCGCTCAGTGACGCGGGCCGGCCAAACCTTCAGGCACCGGCAGCGCCAGCACCTCGATGCCTTCTTCGCTCAGCTCGGCACGCTGTTCCGCCGTGGCCTGGCCGCGGATGCCGCGGCTTTCGGTCTCGCCGTAGTGCATGCGCCTGGCTTCTTCCGGGAAACGCTCGCCGACATCTTCGGTCTTGCTCAGCACCTGCTGCACCATGCCCATCCAGGCAGTTTGCAGTGCTGCCAAGCCTTCGGGGGACATCGTCAGCTGCTGCTGCGCCATGCCCCCACCGGACGCTTCAGGCGTGGCTTCGGGTAACGGCTGGGTCTTCTCGGTGACCGCCCGGGAGGGCTTGGGTGGCTTGGCGCCGGACAGGTTCAGGCGCGGCGCGCTGGGCAGCCGTTCGACCTGGGCATCGCCACACATCGGACAGCTCAGCAGACCATTTTGCTGCTGGTCGACGAAATCCTGCTCCGAACCGAACCAGCCCTCAAATCCATGTCCGCTTGCGCAGCGGAGGTTCCACACCTTCATCTGCGCATTATGGGCAGCTGGCCAGCTTCGCAGTGGGTTGCCAGTCCAAAGTCCATTGGCTGGAACGCCACTTTTGCAACCACAACAGGCAAATCAGCGTCTTGGCGTCGGTCAGTTCGCCTCGGGCAGCCAGTGCGTCCAACTCGGACTCCTGCATCAGGCACAGGTCGATCAGCTCGCCGTGGTCCAGCTGGCGCTCGCCCAGCGTCAGGCCGCGGGCGAACCAGATCTCGATGAACTCGTTGGAATAGGCGGCCGCGTTGTGCAGCACGCCAGCGCAAGCCCATTCGGCCGCGCGGTAACCGGTTTCCTCGGCCAGCTCGCGCATCGCAGCGACAACACGCGACTCGCCCGGGTCCAGCTTGCCGGCCGGGAATTCCAGCAGCACCTGCTGCAGCGGGTAGCGGTACTGACGCTCCAGCACCAGCCGGCCATCGTCCAGCATCGGCACGATGACCACGGCACCAGGGTGCACGATGTATTCGCGTGAAGCCTCGCCGCCATCGGGCAGCGCGATCTTGTCGGCACGCACGTCCAGGAAATGGCCGCGGTAGGCCTGCTCACTCGACAGCGTGCGTTCGACCAGGTGCGCCTCGGGTGCGGCGTGCTGCGAATCCTCGGTCCCGTCAGGCAACGCCATCGTGCAGTTCCTTGGCGGTCAAGGAGGCGGGCTTGGCCGGTTTGCGCAGCTGGCGCCAGACAAAGCCCGGCGAGGCCAGCGTCAGGAACAGGCAGCCGGTGGCAACGAAAAACTCCCATTGCTGCGGAGAACGCTGCCCGAGCTGCGCTTCCAGCGTAAATCCCAACGCCAGCGTCAGGCCCCACAGGATCAGCAGCTCCAGCAGGCGCCAGGCAAAAGCCTTGGGCGCGAGCCGCGGGCCCACGACCAGCATGCGCTCGCTGAAAAATGGCAGGTTGGCGGCGATGATCGCCACCACCAGCACCAGCCAGACGGCTGCTGTCTGCGTCATCGGGTGCGGCTGTTGAGGCTCACCCGGCCAGCGCGGCCAGGATCACGTCGCGGCACAGGCCCATCAGGCCGTCCGGCAGCAGGCCCAGCACCAGCGCAGCAGCACCATTGCAGGCCAGCAGCACGCCCACACCGCCTTGCGATGCGACAGGCGTCGCATCCTTGGGCGGGTCGAAGTACATGACTTTGACAATGCGCAGGTAGTAGAACGCGCCGATCAGCGACAGCAGCACCGCGACGATGGCCAGCACGATGTAGCCATGCACATTGGTGCTGACCAGGGCCTGCACCACCGCGAACTTGGCGTAGAAGCCCACCATCGGCGGCACGCCTGCCAGCGAGAACATCAGCACAGTCATCACGCCGGCCAGCCAGGGCTTGCGCCTGGCCAGGCCTGCCAGGTCGTTGACCTCTTCGCTCTCGAAGCCTTCACGGCTCAGGAACATGATCAGGCCGAAGGTGGCCAGCGTCGTCATCACGTAGGTGATGATGTAGAACAGCGCCGAGCTGTAGCCGTTGGCAGCGGAGGCGGTGTCGCCCTGGATCACCGTGGGCGTGAAGCCCAGCAGCATGAAGCCCAGCTGCGCGATGGCCGAGTAGGCCAGCATGCGCTTCAGGTTGGTCTGCGCCACGGCGGCCAGGTTGCCCAGCGCCATCGACAGCACCGACAGCACGATCAGCATTTCCTGCCAGTCCTGCGCCAGGCCGCTCAGGCCTTCGACCAGCACGCGCAGCGTGATCGCGAAGGCGGCCAGCTTGGGCGCGCCGCTGATCAGCAGCGTGACCGAAGTCGGCGTACCCTGGTAAACGTCCGGCACCCACATGTGGAACGGCACCACACCCAGCTTGAAGGCCAGGCCGGCAACGATGAACACCACACCGAAGGTCAGCACGGTGCTGTTGACGCCACCCTTGCTGATGACGTCGAAGACTTCGTCGATCTGCAGCGAGCCGGTGGCGCCGTACATCATCGACATGCCGTACAGCAGGAAACCGCTGGCCAGCGCGCCGAGCACGAAGTACTTCATTGCGGCTTCGGTGGACACGCCGTGGTCACGCCGCAAGGCGGCCAGCGCATACAACGACAGGCTCATCAGTTCCAGGCCCACGTAGATGACCAGGAAGTTGTTGGCCGAGATCATCACCGAGATGCCCAGCAGCACGAACATCGACAGCGAGAAGAACTCGCCCTTCTGCAGTTCGCGCGAGCCGTTGTAGGGCTGGGCGTAGGCAATGGTCAGCATCATCGCCAGCGCCGCGCACAGGGCCAGCAAATGGCCCATCGGGTCGGACACGACCAGGCCTTGCATCGCGTAGACCGAAGCCGCGGCACCTTCGGTGCCCAGGCCGTTCTTCAGGGCCACCGCGTGCATCACGGCCACGCCGGCCAGCGAGGCCTGGGTCAGCCAGAAGGTCAGCCGCCGGCGCGGCTCGGTGACGCCGAGGTCCACCAGCGCGACCACGCAAGCCGCGATCAGCAGCAGGATTTCAGGGTAGACGACGAGCCAGTTCATTTGAGTCATGGTGTGCATTCCCGGCGCATCAAGGCAGTTTGGAGACAGCCACGTGCTTGAGCAGCTCGGTCACGGAGACATGCATCACGTCGGTGAAGGGCTTGGGGTACAGGCCCATGGCCAGCACGGCCACAGCCAGCAGCGCCAGCATCAGGAATTCGCGGGCATTGATGTCGGTCAGTTCGCGAACATGGTCGTTGGCCACTTCGCCGAAGTAGACGCGCTTGTACATCCACAGCGTGTAGGCCGCACCGAAGATCAGCGCCGTGGCGGACAGCGCGCCGATCCAGAAGTTGAAGCCGACAGCGCCCAGGATCACCATCCACTCGCCGATGAAGCCAGCCGTGCCTGGCAGCCCGCAGTTGGCCATGGCAAACAGCAGCGCAAAGGCCGCGAACTTCGGCATCGTGTTGACCACGCCGCCGTAAGCGGCGATCTCCCGCGAGTGCACACGGTCGTACAAAACGCCAATGCACAGGAACATCGCGCCGGAGACGAAGCCGTGCGAGATCATCTGCACGATGGCGCCGGAGACGCCCAGCTCGTTGAAGATGAAGAAGCCCAGCGTGACGAAGCCCATGTGGGCGATGGACGAATAGGCGACCAGCTTCTTCATGTCCTGCTGGACCATCGCCACCAGGCCGATGTAAATCACCGCGATCAGCGACAGCGCGATCATCAGCCAGGCGTAGTGATGCGCGGCGTCAGAGGCGATGGGCAGCGAGAAGCGCAGGAAGCCATAGGCACCCAGCTTCAGCATGATCGCAGCCAGTACGACAGAGCCACCGGTCGGCGCCTCCACGTGGGCGTCCGGCAGCCAGGTGTGCACCGGCCACATCGGCACCTTGACCGAGAAGGCGGCGAAGAAGGCGAAGAACAGCAGCGTCTGCGCGTCCATCGGCAGCGGCAGCTTGTGCCATTGCTGGATCTCGAAGCTGCCACCCGACTGGAAGTACAAGTAGGTCAGCGCGATCAGCATCAGCAGCGAACCGAGCAGCGTGTAGAGGAAGAACTTGAAGGCCGCATAGACGCGCCGCGGGCCGCCCCAGATGCCGATGATGATGTACATCGGGATCAGCGTGGCCTCGAAGAACACGTAGAACAGCAGGCCGTCCATCGCGCTGAACACGCCGACCATCAGACCGGACAGGATCAGGAAGGCGCCCAGGTACTGGTGCGCCCGCTCGGTGATGACCTCCCAGGCGGCGATCACCACGATGATGGTGATGAAAGCCGTCAGCAGCACGAACCAGACCGACAGGCCGTCCACGCCCAGGTGGTAGCGAACGTGGAAACGCTCGATCCAGCCGGCGTTCTCGACGAACTGCATCGCTGCAGTGCCGGTGTCGAAGCCGGTGATCAGCGGCAGCGTGACCAGGAAGCTCAGGATCGCACCGACCAGCGCGATCCAACGCGCCGCATTCGCGTTCTGCTCCCGCCCCACAGCCAACAACAAGGCGCCGAAAACAATCGGCAGCCAGATGGCAACGCTCAAAAGACCCATTCTTGTTCTCCGCCCTCGTTCAATGGCCGATCAGGCTCATCAGATAGGGCCACAGCTGCCAGGTCATCAGACCGAAGACGCCCAGGACCATCACCAGGGCATACCAGGAAAGGTAGCCCGTTTGCACCGTGCGCACGATGGAGGCGAAACCGCCCACCGCACGCGCCGAGCCGTTGACCAGCACGCCATCGATCAGCGCGATGTCGCCGCCCTTCCACAGGCCCACGCCCAGCAGGCGGGCACCCGCGGCCAGCACGTTCTCGTTGAACCAGTCCATGTAGTACTTGTTCTCCAGCACGCGGATGACCGGCGACAGTGCCCGGCCAATCGCCGCCGGAATGGCCGGGCTGACCATGTAGAACACATAGGCCGTGACCACACCGGCCAGCGCCAGCCAGAACGGCAGCGAGGTGAAGGCATGCACGCCCATCGCAGCTGCGCCGTGGAATTCCTCGGCCAGCGACTCCATCGCATGGTGCGCCTCGGGATTCACGAAGATCGCATCCTTCAGGAAGTCGCCATACAGCATCGGCTGGATGGTCATCCACCCGATCACCACCGACGGAATGGCCAGCAGCACCAGCGGCGCAGTGACGACCCACGGCGATTCGTGCGGCGTGTGCGCATGGCCGTGGCCATGGTCGTCGTGCTCGTCGTGGTGATCGTGTTCGCCGGGGAACGGCTTGTGGTGGAAGTGTTCCTTGCCGTGGAAGACCAGGAAGTACATCCGGAAGCTGTAGAAGGCGGTGACGAACACACCGGCAGTCACGGCGAACTGCGCGAAGCCCGCACCGGGCAGGTGGCTCGCGGCCACCGCCTCGATGATCGAATCCTTCGAGTAGAAGCCGGCGAAGAACGGCGTGCCGATCAGCGCCAGCGAACCCAGCAGCGAGGTGATCCAGGTGATGGGCATGTACTTGCGCAGGCCGCCCATGTTGCGGATGTCCTGGTCATGGTGCATGCCGATGATCACCGAACCGGCGCCGAGGAACAGCAGTGCCTTGAAGAAGGCATGCGTCATCAGGTGGAAGACCGCCACGTTGTAGGCCGAGACGCCCAGCGCCACCGTCATGTAGCCCAGCTGCGACAGCGTGGAGTACGCAACGACGCGCTTGATGTCGGTCTGGATGATGCCCAGGAAGCCCATGAACAGCGCGGTGATCGAGCCGATGACCAGCACGAAGTTCAGCGCGGTATCCGACAGCTCGAACAGCGGCGACATGCGCGTGACCATGAAGATGCCGGCGGTCACCATCGTGGCGGCGTGGATCAGCGCCGAGATCGGGGTCGGACCTTCCATCGAGTCCGGCAACCAGACGTGCAGCGGGAACTGCGCAGACTTGCCCATCGCGCCGATGAACAGGCAGATGCAGGCGACCGTCAGCATGCCCCAGTCGGTGCCGGGGAAGCCCAGCTTGGCCAGCTCGCCGGACTTGGCGAACACCTCGGCATAGTTCAGCGAGCCGCCATAGGTCAGCAGCAGGCCAATGCCCAGGATGAAGCCGAAGTCGCCCACGCGGTTGACCAGGAAGGCCTTCATGTTGGCGAACACGGCCGTGGGCTTCTTGAACCAGAAGCCGATCAGCAGGTACGACACCAGGCCCACCGCTTCCCAGCCGAAGAACAGCTGCAGGAAGTTGTTGCTCATCACCAGCATGAGCATCGAGAAGGTGAACAGCGAGATGTACGAGAAGAAGCGCTGGTAGCCCGGATCCTCTTCCATGTAGCCGATGGTGTAGATGTGCACCATCAGCGACACGAAGGTCACCACGCACATCATCATCGCGGTCAGGCCGTCGATCAGGAAGCCGACTTCCATCTTCAGGCCGCCGACGTTCATCCACTCGTAGATCGTCGCGTTGAAGCGGGCACCGTCGATCGCCACCGACTTCAGCACGCTGGCCGAGATCAGGAAAGCGACCAGCACGCCGAGGATGGTCAGGACGTGCGAGCCACGCCGGCCGACGGCCTTGCCGAACAGGCCGGCAATGATGGAGCCGACCAGCGGCGCCAGTGGCACCGCCAGCAGCAGGTTCTGTGAGAGTTGTGTTGACATGTTCTTCTGGACTCCGTGGTGCGACTCAACCCTTCAGGGTGTCCAGTTCGTCCACCGCGATGGTGGAGCGGTTGCGGAACAGCACGACGAGGATGGCCAGGCCGATGGCCGACTCGGCCGCCGCGACGGTGAGGATGAAGAACACGAAGACCTGGCCGTCCATGTTGCCAAGGTAGTGCGAGAAGGCGACGAAGTTCATGTTCACCGCCAGCAGCATCAACTCGATGGCCATCAGCAGCACGATCAGGTTGCGGCGGTTCATGAAGATGCCCACGACCGACAGCGCGAACAGGAAGCCGCCCAGCGTCAGGTAGTGGTACAGCGTGATGCCGGCGCTCATGCCTTGTCTCCTTCGGGCGTCTTGGGAACCGACGGTGCTTCGATGACCGCGTCCATCTTGACAATTCGGAAGCGGTCTGCGGCCTTGACGCGCACCTGCTCCGACGGGTTCTGCGAGCGGCTGTCCTTGCGCTGGCGCATGGTCAGCGCGATGGCGGCGATCATGGCCACCAGCAGCAGCACTGCGGCGACCTGCAGCGGGTACAGGTACTGGGTGTAGATCTCGACACCCAGCGCGCGGGTATTGCCCAGCTTCATCACGGCTTCCGGCATGGCCTTGGCGGCCGGCAGGTTGAAGCCGCTCTTCATCACCAGGTACATCTCGAGCGCAATCAGCACGCCGATGAACCCGGCCAGCGGGAAATGGCTCCAGAAGCCCTCACGCAGCTTGTCGGTGCTGATGTCCAGCATCATCACGACGAAGAGGAACAGCACCATCACGGCACCGACGTAGACCAGCACCAGCGTGATGGCCAGGAACTCGGCGCGCAGCAGCATCCACACGCACGAAGCGTTGAAGAAGGCGAGCACCAGGTAGAGGGCCGAATGCACGGTGCTGCGTGCGGTGATGACCATGAAGGCCGACACCAGCAGCACGGCTGAGAAGAGGTAGAACAGGGCGGAGGTGGTGTTCATGTTGTTGCGCGCCGTGAGGGCACGCCGAACCCGCAGGCCGGACGAAACCGGCTGCCGGGCTCAGCGGTACTTGGCGTCGGCCTCCTTGTTGGCGGCGATCTCTTTTTCGTAGCGGTCGCCCACGGCCAGCAGCATGTCCTTGGTGAAGTACAGGTCGCCGCGCTTTTCGCCGTGGTATTCGAAGATGTGCGTCTCGACGATGGAGTCCACCGGGCAGCTCTCTTCGCAGAAGCCGCAGAAGATGCACTTGGTCAGGTCGATGTCGTAGCGCGTGGTGCGGCGGCTGCCGTCGGCGCGCACGTCGGACTCGATGGTGATGGCCATCGCCGGGCAAACGGCTTCGCAGAGCTTGCAGGCAATGCAGCGCTCTTCGCCGTTCTCATAGCGGCGCAGCGCATGCAGGCCGCGGAAACGTGGCGAGGCCGGGGTCCTTTCCTCGGGAAACTGCACCGTGATGTTGCGCGAGAAGAAGTGCCGGCCGGTGACGGCCAGGCCTTTCCACAACTCCAGCAGCAGGAAGCTGGTGAAGAGGTCCTTGATGGCGGCAAAAGTAGACATGTGTGCTCGCTCCCTTTATGGCCAGATGTTCAGCGGCGACTGGATCCACAGACCCACGACGACCAGCCACACCAGCGTGACAGGGATGAAGATCTTCCAGCCCAGACGCATGATCTGGTCGTAGCGGAAGCGCGGGAAGGTGGAGCGGACCCAGAGGAACATCGTGACGACCACGAAGACCTTCAGGATGAGCCAACCCCAACCATCGGGAAGGAAACCGAACGGGCTGAGCCAGCCGCCGAGGAACAGCAGCACGGTCAGCATCGAGACCAGGATCATGTTCGCGTATTCCGCCAGGAAGAACATCGCGAACGACATGCCGGAGTACTCGATCATGTGACCGGCGACGATTTCCGACTCGCCTTCCACCACGTCGAACGGGTGGCGGTTGGTCTCGGCCAGGCCGGAGATGAAGTACACGAAGAACACCGGCAGCAGCGGCAGCCAGTTCCACGACAGCACTCCCCAGCCAACGTCCGCCATGCGGCCGCGGCCCTGCTGCATCACGATGTCGGTCATGTTCAGGCTGCCCGAGACCATCAGCACGATGACCAGCGCGAAGCCCATCGCGATTTCATAGGACACCATCTGCGCCGAAGCGCGCAGCGCGCCGAGGAAGGCGTACTTCGAGTTCGAGGCCCAGCCGGCGATGATCACGCCATAGACTTCCATCGAGGTGATGGCCATCAGGAACAGCAGGCCGGCGTTGACATCTGCCAGCACCACCTCGGGGCCGAACGGCACCACGGCCCACGCGGCCAGCGCCGGCATGATGGTCATGATGGGGCCGATGAAGAACAGGCCCTTGCTGGCCGCCGTCGGGCGGATGATTTCCTTGAAGATCAGCTTGACCGCGTCGGCAATCGGCGTCAGCAGGCCGAACGGGCCCACCCGGTTCGGGCCCGGACGGATCTGCGTCCAGCCAATGGCCTTGCGCTCCCACAGCGTCAGGTAGGCGACGCAGCCGAGCAGCGGCAGCATCACCACGATGATCTTGATCAGGGACCAGACGATGGGCCAGAGCACGCCGCCCATCAGCGCCAGTCCGGCTTGGTTGAAGTTGTCGATCATGAGCGTTGGTTCCTGCGTGGCTTTCAGGCCGCGGCGACCGTGAGGGAGCCGAACATCGCGCCGAGGCCGGCCGTGTCCGGATGGCCTGCCGGCACGCGCACCGTGCCTGCGGCGAGGCTGGCGTCCAGCCTGGCCGGCAGCAGCACAGAGGCGCTGCCTTGCGTCACGCGCACCTTGGCGCCTTCGCTCAGGCCGAGCTCGGCCCACAGCGCGGAGGGCAGGCTGGCAACCGGCGGCTTGGCGTCAGCCGTCAGCTGCAGTGAGGTGGCACGGCGGACCAGGCTGTCGGTGCTGTAGATCGGCACGTCGGCCAGGCGCTGCAGGCCAGCGGTGACAGGCGCGACCGGCGTGGCAGATGCCTTGCTGGCGTTGGACAGGCGCTCAGCCAGCGAGGCCACATTGCCCAGCGCTTCGTGGCGCACTTCCTCGACCGTCTCCTGGGAGAAACCTTCCAGCCCCAGCAGGTTGCCCAGCACGCGCAGGACCTTCCAGCCCGGCCGGCTGTCGCCCAGCGATTTGACGACGCCGTGGAAGGCCTGCAGGCGTCCTTCGGCGTTGACGTAGCTGCCGGCGGTTTCGGTGAACGGCGAGATCGGCAGCAGCACGTCGGCGTTGTCGACCGCGGCGTCCTTGAACGGCGTCAGTGCCACGACCAGGCCGGAGGCCTGCATCGCGGCACGGGCAGCGGCTGCATCGGCCGCGTCCAGCACCGGCTCGACGTTCAGCAGCAGCAGCGCCTTCATCGGTTGCGACAGCATCTGGCCGGCGTTCAGGCCGCCGTTGCGCGGCTGTGCGCCCACCAGCTGCGCGCCGACACTGTTCGCGGCCTCGCCCAGGTAGCCGACGCTGGCGCCGGTTTGCGCGGCAATCCAGTTGGCCAGCGACAGCAGCGTGGCCGCTTGCGGGTGCTGCGCGGCGGCGTTGCCCAGCAAAATGGCTTTTTGCGACCCGGTCAGCAAGGCCTGCGCAATCGCTTCGGCTTCGGCCGAGACCATTGCGTTGGCCGGAGCCGCCACGCCATTGGCGCTGGCGATGTAGCCGGCAATGTCGGCCAGCGACTGGGCCCAGGCGTCCGGCGCGGCGGCCAGGCGGCCGGCCAGCGTCAGCGCCCAGTCGTCCTGCGCGGCATTCAGGCTGAAGACCTGCGCGCCGCGGCGCGCGGCCTGGCGGATGCGCTGCGCGAACAGCGGATGGTCCTTGCGCAGGAAGGAGCCGACGACCAGCACGCGGTCCAGCGACGACAGCGAGGCAATCGAGGCGCCGAGCCAGCGCGCGCCCTCGCCCGCCGTGAAGTCGGCATGGCGCAGGCGGTGGTCGATGTTGTCGCTGCCCAGGCCGCGGACCAGTTTGGCCAGCAGATGCAGCTCTTCGACGGTGCTGTGGGCCGAGCCCAGCGCGCCGATGCCGGACACGCCAAATTCACCCTTCACGCGCTTCAGGCCGTCAGCGACATAACCCAGCGCGGTGTTCCAGTCAACGCTGACCCACTCGCCGCCTTGCTTGATCATCGGCGTGGTCAGGCGCGACGGGCTGTTGACAGCCTCGTAGCTGAAGCGGTCGCGGTCGGCGATCCAGCATTCGTTGACGTCGTCGTTCTCCAGCGGCACGACGCGCAGCACCTGGTGGTTCTTGACCTGGACGATCAGGTTGGCACCGGTGGAGTCATGTGGGCTGACGCTCTTGCGGCGCGACAGTTCCCAGGTCCGGGCGCTGTAGCGGAAAGGCTTGCTGGTCAGCGCGCCGACCGGGCAGATGTCGATCATGTTGCCCGACAGCTCGGAGTCGATCGTCTGGCCGACGAAGGTCGTGATTTCCGAGTGCTCGCCGCGATGCTGCATGCCCAGCTCCATCACGCCGGCCATCTCCTGGCCAAAGCGCACGCAGCGGGTGCAGTGGATGCAGCGGCTCATCTCGGCCATCGAGATCAGCGGGCCGACGTCCTTGGGGAAGACGACGCGCTTCTCTTCCTCGTAGCGAGAGGACGAACCGCCGTAGCCGACGGCCAGGTCCTGCAGCTGGCATTCGCCACCCTGGTCGCAGATGGGGCAGTCCAGCGGATGGTTGATCAGCAGGAACTCCATCACCGAGCGCTGGGCCTTCAGGGCCTTGTCGCTCTTGGTGCGGACGATCATGCCTTGCGTGACCGGCGTGGCGCAGGCCGGCATCGGCTTGGGCGCCTTCTCCACGTCCACCAGGCACATGCGGCAGTTGGCCGCGATGGACAGTTTCTTGTGGTAGCAGAAGTGCGGGATGTAGGTGCCGGCAGCGTCGGCTGCATGCATCACCATGCTGCCTTCCGGCACCGAGACCTTCTTGCCGTCGAGTTCGATTTCGAGCATGTTGGGTTTGCCCCGGTCAGACGTAGGACGGGACCGTGCAGGTCTTGTGGTCGACGTGGTGGACGAATTCGTCCCGGAAGTGCTTGAGCATGCCGCGCACCGGCATGGCAGCCGCATCACCGAGCGCGCAGATGGTGCGGCCCATGATGTTCTCGGCCACGTTGTCCAGCAGCGCCAGGTCATCGGCCCTGCCCTCGCCATGTTCCACGCGGTGGACCAGGCGGTGCAGCCAACCGGTGCCTTCGCGGCACGGCGTGCACTGGCCGCACGATTCGTGCGCGTAGAAGTAGGCCAGGCGCTCCAGGCTCTTGACCATGCAGCGGGTCTCGTCCATCACGATGACTGCCCCCGAGCCCAGCATCGAACCGGCCTTGGCGATGGAGTCATAGTCCATCGTGCACTCCATCATGATGTGGGCCGGCAGCACCGGGGCCGAAGATCCACCGGGGATCACGGCCTTCAGCTTCTTGCCACCCTTGACACCACCCGCCAGCTCCAGCAGCTTGGAGAACGGCGTGCCCATCGGGATCTCGTAGTTGCCGGGACGTTCAACGTCGCCGACCATCGAGTAGATCTTGGTGCCGCCGTTGTTCGGCTTGCCGCATTCGAGGTAGGCCTGGCCGCCATTGCGGATGATCCAGGGCACCGCTGCGAAGGTCTCGGTGTTGTTGATCGTGGTCGGCTTGCCGTACAGGCCGAAGCTGGCCGGGAACGGCGGCTTGAAGCGCGGCTGGCCCTTCTTGCCTTCGAGCGACTCCAGCAGCGCAGTTTCCTCGCCGCAGATGTAGGCACCAAAGCCGTGGAAGGCATGCAGCTGGAAGCTGTGCTTGCTGCCCAGGATGTTGTCGCCCAGCAGCCCAGCGGCGCGAGCTTCTTCCAGCGCGGCTTCGAAGCGGTCGTAGACCTCGAAGATCTCGCCGTGGATGTAGTTGTAGCCCACCGAGATGCCCATCGCGTAGGCGGCAATCGCCATGCCTTCGATGACGATGTGGGGGTTGTACATCAGGATGTCGCGGTCCTTGCAGGTCCCCGGCTCGCCTTCGTCGGAGTTGCAGACCAGGTACTTCTGGCCCGGGAATGCGCGGGGCATGAAGCTCCACTTCAGGCCGGTCGGGAAACCGGCGCCGCCGCGGCCCCGCAGGCCGGAACCCTTGACCTCGGCGATCACCTGGTCCTGGGTCATCGGCTCACCGCCGTCCACGCCGAGGATCTTGCGCAGGGCCTGGTAACCACCGCGCGCCTGGTAATCGGCCAGGCCCCAGTTGTTGCCGTTCAGGCCGGCATAGATCTGGGCGCCGATGTGGCGGTCATGGAAGCAGGTGGCGCTGCCAGTGGTCTGGAAACGGGAAAGATCGAGTGCCATGGTTCAGGCCGCCTTTCCAGCTTCGGCGCGCATCAGCGCCAGCATTTCGTCGAGCTTGTCGTTGCTCATGTAGCTCAGCATCTGGCGGTCGTTGACGAGCATCACCGGCGCGTCGGCGCAGGCGCCCAGGCATTCGCACTTGGCCACGGTGAACAGGCCGTCGGCGGTGGTGCCACCGTCCTCGACGTTCAGCGACTTGCACAGGTGCTCCAGCGCGCCCTGGCCGTTGCGCAGCTGGCACGGCAGGTTGGTGCAGACGTTCAGCTTGAACTTCCCCACCGGTTGCTGGTTGTACATGTTGTAGAAGGTCGTGACCTCATGCACGGCCATCGCGGGCATGCCCAGGTAGGCGGCGATGGCCGCCTCGGCCTCGGTCGAAACCCAGCCCTGTTCCTGCTGCACGATGGACAGGCAGGCCATCACGGCCGACTGCGCCTGATCTTTCGGGTACTTCGCGACTTCACGCGCGAATCGCGCCTGCGTCGCTTCGCTCAGCGACGCCACGGGCGGCGTCTGGTGGGTGACGGTGTCAGTCATCATCGATCGATCTCGCCAAACACGATGTCCATGGTGCCGATCACCGCAACAGCGTCGGCAATCATGTGGCCACGGGCCATTTCGTCCAGTGCCGCCAGGTGCGGGAAGCCGGGCGCGCGAATCTTCAGGCGGTAGGGCTTGTTCGCGCCGTCGCTCACCAGGTAGATGCCGAACTCGCCCTTCGGATGTTCGACCGCGGCGTAGGCCTCGCCTTCGGGCACATGGAAGCCTTCGGTGAAGAGCTTGAAGTGGTGGATCAGCTCTTCCATGCTGGACTTCATGTCCAGGCGCGAAGGCGGCGCGACCTTGTGGTTGTCGGTGATGACAGGACCAGGGTTCTTGCGCAGCCATTCCACGCACTGCTGGATGATGCGATTGGATTGGCGCATCTCGGCCACGCGCACCAGGTAGCGGTCGTAGGTGTCGCCGTTGACGCCGACGGGAATGTCGAAATCCATCTTGGCGTAGGCGTCGTACGGCTGCTTCTTGCGCAGGTCCCAGGCGATGCCGGAGCCACGCAGCATCGGGCCGGAGAAGCCCAGGTTCATCGCGCGCTCGGGCGTGACGATGCCGATGCCAACCGTGCGCTGCTTCCAGATGCGGTTGTCGGTCAGCAGGGTTTCGTAGTCGTCGACGTTCTTCGGGAACCGCTTGCAAAAGTCGTCGATGAAGTCGAGCAGAGAGCCTTGGCGGTTCTCGTTCAGCGCCTTGATGGCGCGCTCGTTCTTGATCTTGCTGACCTTGTACTGCGGCATGCTGTCCGGCAGGTCGCGGTAGACGCCACCCGGCCGGTAATAGGCCGCGTGCATGCGCGCGCCGGAGACGGCTTCGTACATGTCGAACAGGTCTTCCCGCTCGCGGAAGCAGTAGATCAGCATGTTCATCGCACCGCAGTCCATGCCGTGCGCGCCCAGCCACATCAGGTGGTTCAGCAGCCGCGTGATCTCGTCGAACATCACGCGGATGTACTGCGCACGGATCGGCACATCAATGCCCATCAGCTTCTCGATCGCCAGGCAATACGAGTGCTCGTTGCACATCATCGAGACGTAGTCCAGCCGGTCCATGTAGGGCAAGGACTGGATGAAGGTCTTGGTCTCGGCCAGCTTCTCGGTGGCGCGGTGCAGCAGGCCGATGTGCGGGTCGGCGCGCTGGATGACTTCGCCGTCCAGCTCCAGCACCAGGCGCAACACGCCGTGTGCGGATGGATGCTGCGGACCGAAGTTCAGGGTGTAGTTCTTGATTTCTGCCATGACGTTCCCGGACTCAGTGCAGGCCGCCGTAGTTGTCTTCACGGATCACGCGGGGCGTGATCTCGCGCGGCTCGATCGTGACCGGCTGGTAGATCACGCGGCGGCTCTCGGCGTCGTAGCGCATCTCGACATGGCCCGACACCGGGAAGTCCTTGCGCATCGGGTGGCCGATGAAGCCATAGTCGGTCAGGATGCGACGCAGGTCGTTGTGACCTTCGTAGATGATCCCGTACATGTCGAAGGACTCGCGCTCGAACCAGTTCGCCGAGTTCCAGACCGGCGTCAGCGAAGCCACCACCGGCACGTCGTCGTCAGGCGCGTAAACCTTCAGGCGCAGGCGCCAGTTCAGCGTGACCGACAGCAGGTGCGAGACGGTGCAGTAGCGCAGGCCGTCCCAGGGCAGGTCCTTGTACGAGGACATGTCCAGGCCGCACAGGTCGATCAGTTGTTCGAACTTCAGTTGCGGATGGTCGCGCAGCGTGGTGGCCACGTCGACGTAGTCCGCCGCCTTGACGGTGAGGGTCAGCTCGCCGCGCTCGCGCTGGAGGCGCGCAATGCGCCCGCCCAGCACCGATTCGAGCGCCGCTTGCAGGGTATCGAGTTTCTGCGTCATGGGATGCCTTGCCTGCTGACTTCAGCGGGCGATGGTGTTTTCGCGGCGGATCTTGGCCTGCAGTTGCAGGATGCCGTAGAGCAGTGCCTCGGCCGTGGGCGGGCAGCCCGGCACGTAGACGTCGACCGGCACGATGCGATCGCAGCCGCGCACGACCGAGTAGCTGTAGTGGTAGTAGCCGCCGCCGTTGGCGCAGGAACCCATCGAGAGCACCCAGCGCGGCTCGGCCATCTGGTCATAGACCTTGCGCAGCGCCGGTGCCATCTTGTTGCACAGCGTGCCGGCGACGATCATCAGGTCGGACTGCCGCGGGCTGGGCCGGAACAGCATGCCGAAGCGGTCGATGTCGTAGCGCGCCGCACCGGCGTGCATCATTTCCACGGCGCAGCAGGCCAGACCAAAGGTCATCGGCCACAAGGAACCGGTCTTGGACCAGTTGACGAGGGTGTCCACCGAGGTGGTGACAAAGCCCTCTTTGAAAACGCCTTCAATACCCATGCTTGTGTGCCTCTCGCAGCGAGGTCAGCGGCGCCACGCGCCCTGCCCCAAAAAACTGGCCAGGGGTGGTGCCCCTCATTCCCAATCGAGGGCGCCTTTTTTCCATTCGTAGGCAAAGCCCACGACCAGGATGGTCAGGAAGACCATCATGGCCCAGAAGCCTGACGCGCCGATGTCGCGCAGCGACACCGCCCACGGGAACAGGAAGGCAATTTCCAGGTCAAACAGGATGAAGAGGATGGCCACCAGGTAGTAGCGCACGTCGAACTTCATGCGGGCGTCTTCGAAGGCCTCGAAGCCGCACTCGTAGGGCGAGTTTTTCTCCGCGTCCGGGCGGTTGGGCCCGAGCAGGAAGCCGAGCAGCTGCGGCGCAACGCCGACGCCGACTCCGACCAGAATGAAAAGGATGACGGGCAAATACGGTTGCAGGTCCATGGTCGGCGGGTTCCCAGCAGTCATCAAAAGTCTCATCCGGCAACAAAAAAGCGCGCCGCTCTCGCCCTCTGGCAAGAACCAGAAAAGCAGAACCTAGCGCGCCCAGTTTGTCCCCTGTTTTACCAGGGCGCCCGGCAAGGCGCCGGATGAAGGCCTTGCCGAAAAACTTCTTGGTGCCGACGGCGAGACTCGAACTCGCACAGCTTTCGCCACTACCCCCTCAAGATAGCGTGTCTACCAATTTCACCACGTCGGCACATCTTGTTCGTCACCGCGGCGCTCAACAGCCAGTCAACTGTCTGTTGCGCACCACCGGCAGCTTTCGGACTTGCTCACCCGGCCCTTTCAGGCCAAGTGCTGCTGGCCCTGCAGCCCTGAAACTTCTTCTGAACCCCAGCCCGAGAACGAATGCCCAAAGCCTGATTCATTGATCAATGCGCGTAAGGAATAGCGCCTTGACCAGCCTCAGATTCTAGCCCGAAATAAAAGGGCTTCCTAGGGTTTTTGCCTGCTTCGCACCAACTCAGTTCGCGCCGCTGGCAGCCACGCTGGCCGGTGCTGCCGCAGCAGGCACGCTGGCCGAAGACTCGCCCGTCGGGATCTGCGGCGCGCTCGGTGCGGCGGGCGCAGCACGCTCCAGTACGCTGGCACCTTCCACCGGGGTGGCACGGCCCACGCTGTTGGACATGAAGGCCAGGCCAAGCGTGGCGACAAAGAAGACCGAGGCGCAGACGGCCGTGGTGCGCGACAGGAAGTTCGCACTGCCGGTCGCACCAAACAGGCTGCCGGACGCGCCGGAGCCGAACGATGCGCCCATGTCGGCACCCTTGCCGTGCTGCACCAGCACCAGACCGATCATCACGATGGCGGCAACCATCTGCAACACCACCAACAGGTTCAACCAGATATGCATTTGGGAAAAACTCCAGGAATGACTTGATTCTTCTTCAGCGTGGGCCGGGCTTGTGCCGGGTCAGCCCGCCGCACGGCAGATGGCGACAAAGTCGGCAGCCTTCAGCGCAGCGCCGCCGATCAGCCCGCCGTCGATGTCCGGCTGGCCGAACAGCGTGCTGGCGTTGTCAGGCTTGACGCTGCCGCCGTACAGCAGCGTCATCGTGTCGGCATGCGCAGTGGCAGCCTGCAACTGGGTGCGTAGCAGCGCATGCACCGCCTGGGCCTGTTCCGGCGTGGCGGTGCGGCCGGTGCCGATCGCCCAGACCGGCTCGTAAGCCACGACCATCTCGCCAGCGCAGTGGCCCAGCGTGTGGATCACGGCCGACAGCTGGCGCTTGACCACCGCATCGGTTTCGCCAGCCTCGCGCTGCGCCAGGGTCTCGCCCACGCAGACGATGGGCGTGATGCCATGCGCCAGCGCTGCCTTGGCTTTGTCGGCCACAAGTTGGTCGCCCTCGGCGTGATAGCCGCGGCGCTCGGAGTGGCCAACGATCACGTAGCGGCAACCGAACTCGTGCAGCATGGCCGCAGACACTTCGCCGGTGTAGGCACCCTGCGCATGCGCCGAGCAATCCTGCGCGCCCCAGCGAAGGTCGCTGGCGGCCAGCGTCACCGCGGTTTCGGACAGGTACGGAAACGGCACGCAGACCGCCAGGTCGCAGCCGAACGGCCCGGCAGCACGGATGCCGGCCAGCAGTTCGGCATTGGCCTGATGGCTGCCGTGCATCTTCCAGTTGCCCACCACGAGTTTGCGTCGCATTGTGTGTTCGTCTCTCTGTTGCTCAAGGAAAGGCGGCCCTCAGGCCGACCAGTCCAACACGATCTTGCCCACGTGCTGACCAGACTCCATCAGCGCGTGCGCCGCAGCCGCCTGGGCTGCCGGGAACACCTTCTCGATCACGGGTCGAACATGCCCCGCCTCGATCAGAGGCCAAACCCGTTCGCGCAGCGCCGCGGCAATGCGGCCCTTGAAGGCCACCGAGCGTGGCCGCAGCGTCGAGCCGGTGATGGTCAGGCGCCGGCTCAGCAAGGCGCCGGCGTTGAACTCGGCCTTCACGCCACCCTGCACCGCGATGATCGCAATGCGACCATCGTCGGCCAGGCAGGAGATCTCGCGCGCGACGTAGTCGCCCGCCACCATGTCCAGCACCACGTCCACGCCACGGCCATCGGTCAGGCGCCGCGCTTCAGCTGCAAAGTCGGAAGTGCGGTAGTTGATCGCATGGTCAGCACCCAGCTTCAGGCAGGCGGCGCACTTGTCGTCGCTGCCCGCCGTCACCAGCACCTTCGCCCCCAGGGCTTTGGCCAGCTGGATCGCCGTCACGCCAATGCCGCTCGTGCCGCCCTGTACCAGCAGGCTTTCGCCCGGCTGCAGGCCGGCCCGGTCGAACACGTTGGACCAGACGGTGAAGAAGGTCTCGGGCAGCGTGGCCGCCTCGATGTCGCTCAGGCCCGCCGGGACCGGCAGGCACTGCGCGATGGGCACGACGCACAGCTCGGCATAACCACCACCCGCCACCAGCGCGCAAACCCGATCACCCAGACGCCAGCCAGCGGCAGCCAGCTCGGCCGCGTCGCCGCCGACGATGCTGCCTGCGACCTCCAAGCCAGGCAGGTCGGACGCGCCCGCAGGTGGCGCATAAGCGCCCTTGCGCTGCAGCACGTCCGGTCGGTTGATGCCGGATGCGCTGACGCGCAGCAGCAACTCACCGGCCGCCGGTTGCGGATCGGGACGCGTGGTCTCGACCAGCACTTCCGGGCCGCCGAAGCCTTGGATCGCGATGGCGCGCATCGGCCTTGGCCTACTGCTGTTGCTGCTGTTGTTGCTGGGCTTCGCCCTCGCCACCTTCGGCGGGCACAGCATCCGGGCGCTGCTCGGCGCGCTCGCGGCGCGGACGGTCAGGCCGGTCGCCACGGTCGCTGCGCGGCGGGCGGTCACCGTATTCACGGCGAGGCGCACGTTCGAAGCGCTCCTCTTCCATGCCTTCCGGACGTTCCTGCAGCGCCTTCATCGACAGCTTGATGCGGCCCTTCTCGTCAGTCTCCAGCACCTTGACCTTGACCACCTGGCCTTCGGTCAGGAAGTCGGTGACCTTCTCCACGCGCTGGTGCGCGATCTGGCTGATGTGCAGCAGGCCGTCCTTGCCAGGCAGGATGTTGATCAGCGCGCCGAAGTCCAGGATCTTGGTGACCGCGCCTTCGTAGACCTTGCCGATTTCGGCTTCGGCCGTGATCTCTTCGATGCGCTTCTTGGCGTGGGCCGCCTTGTCGCCATCGGTCGAGGCGATGGTGATGGTGCCATCTTCCTCGATGCTGATCTGGCAGCCGGTCTCTTCGGTCAGCGCACGGATGGTGGCGCCGCCCTTGCCGATCACGTCACGGATCTTCTCCGGATTGATCTTCATCGTGTACAGGCGCGGTGCGAATTCCGACAGCTCGGTCTTGGCGGTGCCCATGGCCTCGACCATCTTGCCGAGGATGTGCATGCGGGCTTCCTTGGCCTGGGCCAATGCAACCTGCATGATTTCCTTGGTGATGCCCTGGATCTTGATGTCCATCTGCAGCGCAGTGACACCAGTGGTCGTGCCGGCCACCTTGAAGTCCATGTCGCCGAGGTGATCTTCATCGCCCAGGATGTCGGTCAGCACCGCGAAGCGGCTGCCGTCCTTGATCAGGCCCATGGCGATGCCAGCCACGTGCGCCTTCAGCGGCACACCCGCATCCATCATCGACAGGCAGCCGCCGCAGACCGAAGCCATCGACGAGGAGCCGTTGGACTCGGTGATTTCCGAGACCACGCGAATGGTGTACGGGAAGTCTTCCTTGTTCGGCAGCACGGCGACCAGCGCGCGCTTGGCCAGGCGACCGTGGCCGATTTCGCGGCGCTTCGGGCTGCCCACGCGGCCGGTTTCGCCGGTGGCGAACGGGGGCATGTTGTAGTGCAGCATGAAGCGTTCGCTGTACTCGCCAGCCAGCGCGTCGATGGTCTGCGAATCACGCTCGGTGCCGAGCGTGGCCGCGACCAGCGCCTGGGTTTCACCACGGGTGAACAGCGCAGAGCCGTGCACGCGCGGCAGCACGCTGTTGCGGATCTCGATGGCGCGCACGGTGCGGGTGTCGCGGCCGTCGATGCGCGGCTCGCCGGCCAGGATCTGGCCGCGCACGATGCGGGCCTCGATCTCGAACAGCAGGCCTTCGACTTCGACCTTGTCGAACTCCAGGCCATCGGCCTTCAGCGAAGCCAGCACGTTGCTGGTGACGTCGCGGCAAGCCTGGGTGCGGGCCTGCTTGGAGCGGATCTGGTAGGCGGCGCGCAGCGGGCCTTCGGCCAGTTCGTTGATCTTGGCGATGAACGGCTCGTTCTTCGCCGGGGCTTGCCAGTTCCACACCGGCTTGCCGGCTTCGCGCACCAGCGCATGGATCGCATTGATCGCGACCTGGCTTTGCTCGTGGCCGAACACCACGGCGCCCAGCATCACGTCCTCGGCCAGCTGATCGGCTTCGGATTCGACCATCAGCACGGCGGCTTCGGTGCCGGCCACGACAAGGTCCATCTTGGACTCGGTCAGCTGGGTCTGCCCCGGGTTCAGCACGTATTCGCCGTTGATGTAGCCCACGCGTGCAGCGCCGATTGGGCCATTGAACGGAATGCCGGAGATCGACAGTGCGGCGCTGGTCGCGATCAGTGCGGCGATGTCGGCCTGGACTTCAGGGTTCAGGCTCAGCACATGGATGACGACCTGGACTTCGTTGAAGAAGCCTTCCGGGAACAGCGGGCGGATCGGACGGTCGATCAGGCGGCTGGTCAGGGTCTCGAGTTCGCTCGGACGGCCTTCACGCTTGAAGAAGCTGCCCGGGATCTTGCCGGCAGCGTAGGTCTTCTCGATGTAGTCGACGGTCAGCGGGAAGAAATCCTGGCCCGGCTTCGGGTCGTTCTTGGCGACCACGGTGGCGAGCACCACGGTGTCTTCGATGTTGACCAGCACAGCGCCGGTGGATTGGCGCGCGACCTCACCGGTTTCCATGATGACCTGGTGTTGGCCCCACTGGAAGGTCTTGGTGACTTTGTTGAACAGACTCATGTTATTGGTCTCCTTGAGAGGGACTAGCACGCTTTCGGTGGCGCTTTTGGACCGGGAGTCAGACGGCGTCGGGCGGGATGCCATTCCAACGGGCGGCGGACTCCAGCCGCCTGTTGGAATGACACAGCAATGCCCCGATTCCGGTTGGCTCCAAAAACAAAGAGCCTGTGCTGGCGATGGTTCCAGACAGGCTCTTGGTCACTGATGGGAGATTACTTGCGCAGGCCCAGCTTCTGGATCAGCGCGGTGTAACGGTCGGCGTCCTTGGCCTTCAGGTAGGCCAGCAGGCTCTTGCGCGAATTGACCATCTTCAGCAGGCCACGGCGGCCATGATGGTCTTTCGCGTGGGTCTTGAAGTGGGGGGTCAGCTCGTTGATGCGAGCAGTCAGCAGGGCCACCTGGACTTCGGGCGAGCCGGTGTCGGCTGGGCCGCGAGCATGGGCCTGGACGATGTCAGACTTCTTCATTTCAACCACGGACATGGCGATTTCCTTTGTTTTGGAATGCCGCCGCTGCCTTCGATCAATCGCGAAGCAGATCAACGGTTTCCGGTTTTAACTTGCGGTCGCGGGTGAAACCGACCCACGCCGTGCGATGCATCCGCATCTTCCGGCAACCAACGACTTCAGCCCCAAAGCTTTGCACGTCAGTCGCCACAAAAGGCGGAAGCCAAAGATTATAGCCCGAAACGATTTCCCGCCCGATGGGACACCGCAAGCGTGTCCGGACTTGCCAGCCGGGCACCTGGCGTCCAGGGCGCCCCGATCGGCTCGCCATGGCGGCGCAAGGCCTTGTTTCAAGCCGGTTGGCGGCATATTTTTGCCGCGCCGTGCAAGCCCTTGAAATGCATTCGGCCGCTGCCAACTGCAGCCACAAGGGACGTGAGCCCGCCGATTCCCGGCGCAGCCAGACAGCCCGAATTTCATTGATCTTTCAGGAGTTTCACATGCTGCTCGTTCCGCTGACCCGCACCACCGCTCGCACCTCGCCGCTGAGCCGCGGCATTGACCGCGTGGTCGATGACACCTTGAACCGCCTGCTGGGCGTGACGACACAAAACCAGGACAACACCCTCAGCCCCGCGCTGGACGTGAGCGAATCCGACAAGGCCTACAGCGTGCAGCTGGACCTGCCCGGCGTGCGCAAGGAAGACATCAAGATCGCCGTCGAAGGCCGCCGCGTGCGCATCGAAGCGCCGCTGCCGGCCGCGCCTGCGGCCGAAGAAGGTGTGCGCGTGATCTACCGTGAGCGCACCCTGGCCAACTTTGCGCGCAGCTTCGTGCTGCCGGTCGAGATCGACCAGACCAGCTCGCAAGCCAAGCTGGAAGCCGGCGTGTTGACCCTGACGCTGCAAAAGCGCCAGCCGACGGAAGCCTCGCAGTTGACCGTCAGCTGAATTTGAGGAACCTCAGGCTGCACCCAGCTCCCAGCGCGGCCTGACCTCGAAGCGATAGTCGCAGGTGGGCTGGGCCAGCCCGGCCTGCAGGCGCATCGCCGCGGCCATTGCGATCATCGCGCCGTTGTCTGTGCACAGTTCCAGTTCCGGATAGTGCACGCGCAGCCCGCGGCGCATGGCCACGGCGTTCAGATCGCGCCGCAAGCGCGAATTGGCGCCCACGCCACCTGCCACCACCAGCCGCTGTAGCCCGCTTTCCTTCAGCGCCCGCAGCGACTTGCGCACCAGCACCTCGACGATGGCTGCCTCGGTGCTGGCCGCCAGATCCGCCTTTTGCTGTTCGCTGGGTGCTGGCCCGAGCTTGCGCAGCGCGATCATCACCGCCGTCTTCAGCCCGGCAAACGAAAAGTCCAGGTTGGGCTGATGCAGCAAAGGCCGCGGCAGGTCAAAGGCCTGGTCATCGCCTTGCTGTGCCAGCCGGGACAAGGCGGGCCCCCCGGGGTAACCCAGGCCCAGCAGCTTGGCGGATTTGTCGAAGGCCTCGCCGGCCGCGTCGTCAATGGTTTCGCCCAGCAAGCCATATTGACCGACGCCATCGACCCGCATCAGTTGCGTGTGGCCACCTGAAACCAGCAAGGCCACAAAGGGAAATTCCGGCGGATCGGCCGACAGGAAGGGCGACAACAGGTGGCCTTCCAGATGGTGCACACCCAGCGTCGGCTTGCCCAGCGCCGCGCCCAGCGCGCTGGCCACGCCAGCACCCACCAGCAAAGCCCCCGCCAAGCCTGGCCCTTGCGTGTAGGCCACGATGTCCACCTCAGCCAGCTCGGCCCCGGCCTTGGCCAGCACTTCGCGCGCCAGTGGCAATGCACGCCGCACATGGTCGCGCGACGCCAGTTCCGGAACCACGCCGCCATAAGCCTGATGCATTTGCACCTGGCTGTACAAGGCGTGGGCCCGCAGCACCGGCACCTGCCCTGGCGAACAAGTCACCAAGGCGACACCGGTTTCGTCGCAGGAGGATTCAAAACCCAGGATGGTGATGGACACGGCAAGCCTCAGTCGAGACAGAAATATTTTTCAGATGATCTGGCGCGGGACTGTGCATTTTCACGAAGTTTGTAGAGAATGGTCAGCGCCGCACCATAAGTGCGCACGTCGTTGCAGATTCAAAAACAAAGGTTGTTGGGGCCATGAAGGAATACAAGCTTGTTGCTTGGCCGGATCTTCCGGCCGAATTTCGTCGCACCGCTTACCGCCGCATGGTGAGCGAGCTGTCGCAGCGCCATGTGACCGAGCCGCACCTGCAGAAGTGCAGCGGCGTGTCGACCACGGAAGTGCGAAACCTGCTGCAGTACCTGCAATCCCGCGAATTGCTGGAAGACCGGGAAGCCGAGCCGCCCAAGCCCAGCCGCTGGAAAGTGAGCTGGCCCTTCCACATCGGGCACAGCCGCGTCAGCTGAGGACTTTCGCCGAAGGGCATGACGCCCTGCCCGGCCTGCGTCCTTCTTGATCCGAACCGCTCAGTCGCCGCGCTGGCGCAATGCCGGCGTTCGCGGCGACTCAAGCGCCGCCATCACGCCTGTCGGCTCAGTGCCGTTCGCGTGCATGGTTGATCGTGTACTTCGGAATCTCGATCGTCACGTCTTCCTTGGCCAGCATCGCCTGACAGGAGAGTCGCGAGGTCGGCTGCAGGCCCCAGGCCTTGTCCAGCAGGTCCTCCTCGATCTCGTCGATCTCGCCCAGCGAGTTGAAGCCCTGTTTCACGACCACGTGGCAGGTGGTGCAGGCGGCACTCATCTCGCAGGCATGCTCGATCTCGATGTCATGGTCCAGCAAGGCTTCGCAGATCGAGGTACCTTCGGGCGCGGTGATCTCGGCGCCCTGCGGGCACAGCTCGGCGTGGGGAAGGATGCGGATGATGGGCATGGTGTCTTGAAAGTGTTCAGCCGGCGGTGCTGCGCGGTGTTCAGAGCGTGTCCAGGCTGCGGCCAGTCAACGCGGCCTGGATGCCGCGGTTCATGCGCGCAGCGGCAAATGCCTCGGTGCCTTCGGCCAGCGCCTCGACGGCCTGGGTGATGCGGTCGGCATCGTCGCCAGCGGCGATTTCGGCCAAGGCAGCCAGCAGCCGCTGCAGTTCGGCGCCTTCTGCCTGGCTCAGCAGGTCGCCATCGGCCGCCATCGCGGCCAGCGTGGCCAGGCGCATGCGCTCGGCCTCGACCTTGGCCTCGCGCAGCGCACGGGCGCGCATGTCGGTCTCGGCGCTGGCAAAACCGTCCTGCAACATCTTCGCGATCTGGTCGTCGGCCAGGCCGTAGCTGGGCTTGACCTGCACGGCCGCTTCGACGCCGGAGATCAGCTCCTTCGCGCTGACACCCAGCAGCCCGTCCGCATCGACCTGGAAAGTCACGCGGATGCGCGCCGCGCCGGCCACCATGGGCGGGATGCCGCGCAACTCGAAGCGGGCCAGCGAACGGCATTCCGAGACCAGCTCACGCTCACCCTGCACCACGTGCAGCGCCATCGCGGTCTGGCCATCCTTGAAGGTGGTGAAGTCCTGTGCCTTGGCCACTGGGATGGTCGTGTTGCGCTCGATGATGCGCTCGGCCAGGCCACCCATGGTTTCCAGGCCCAGCGACAGCGGGATCACGTCCAGCAGCAGCAACTCGTCGCCGTCACGCGCATTGCCGGCCAGCGCATTGGCCTGGATCGCAGCGCCCAGCGCGACCACTTCGTCAGGGTTCAGGTCGATCAGCGGCGGGCGGCCGAAATGCGCGCCCACGGCCTCGCGTACCGCCGGCATGCGCGTGGCACCGCCCACCAGCACGACGCCCTGCACCTCGTCCCGGCTCAGCTTGGCATCGCGCAGCACCTTGCGCACCGCAGACAGCGTGCGGTCCAGCAGCGGCCTGGTCAGTGCCTCGAACTGCTCGCGGCTCAGCGGCAGCGTCAGCTCGGTGCCAGACAGCACGACCCGCAGTGTGGTCTCAGCCGCATCGGTCAGCGCTTCCTTGGCAGCGCGGCTGGCGACCAGCAGGCTGCGTTTGTCATGCGCGCTGGCGAGCGTCAGGCCGGCCTGGGCCACGGCCCAGTCGGCAATCGCGTGGTCGAAGTCGTCGCCGCCCAGCGCAGCGTCCCCCCCGGTGCCAACCACCTCGAACACGCCGCGCGTCAGGCGCAGCAGCGAGATGTCGAAGGTGCCGCCGCCCAGGTCGTAGACGGCGTAGAGGCCTTCGCTGCCGTGGTCCAACCCGTACGCGACCACGGCAGCGGTGGGCTCGTTGATCAGCCGCAGCACGTTCAGGCCCGCGAGCTGGGCCGCGTCCTTGGTGGCCTGGCGCTGCGCGTCGTCGAAATACGCCGGCACGGTGATCACGGCGCCGAACACATCGTCATTGAAGGTGTCTTCGGCGCGGAAACGCAGCGTGGCCAGGATCTCGGCCGACACCTCGACCGGCGTCTTCGCGCCCTGCCGCGTCTGGATCGCCACCATGCCAGGCTGGTCGATGAACTTGTAGGGCAGCCGCTCATGACCGGTCACGTCGGCCAGCTTGCGGCCCATCAGGCGCTTGACCGAGACGATGGTGTTTTCCGGGTCCTCGGCCGAGGCGGCTGCGGCGTCCACGCCGATCTGGCGGCCATTGCCCTCCAGGTAGCGCACGACAGACGGCAGCATGGTGCGGCCCTGCCCGTCCGGCAGACACTCGGCCACGCCATGACGCAGCGCGGCGACCAGTGAATTGGTGGTGCCCAGGTCAATGCCCACCGCGATGCGGCGCTGGTGCGGGTCCGGCGCCTGGCCGGGTTCGGAAATCTGGAGCAGGGCCATGGATCGGTACAGCGAAAGTCCGGGTTCTTGAATTCAACGGTCGTCCGCGTCCAGCCGGCGCGCCAGGTCGGCACGGAAGCGGTTCACGAACATCAGCGCACGCACCTGGCGGGCGGCTTCGGGGGCGTCATTGGCCTCGTCCAGCAGGCGACCGATGTCGGCCTGCAGGCGGCGCTCGTCGGCAGCAACCTCGTCGTCCAGCGACTGCACGGCCGCGGCATCTGGCGCATCGTCCAGCGCTTCGCGCCAGGCCATCTGCTGCATCAGGAAACCGGTCGGCATCGCGGTGTTGCTTTCTGCCTCGATGGCCGCGCCACGCAACTCGCACAGGTACTGCGCACGTGCCAGAGGATCCTTCAGGCGACGGTAGGCTTCATTGATGCGCACCGACCATTGCATCGCAATGCGCTGCGCCGCCGCGCCTTCGGCAGCGAAACGATCCGGGTGCACACGGCCCTGCAACTCGCGCCAGCGCTGGTCCAGCGCGGCACGGTCCAACGCGAAGCGGGCCGGCAGACCGAACAGCGTGAAGTCGTCGACCTGCAGGTTCATGCCGGAACCGGTGCCGAAAGCGCCAGCCGCTTTTCGTAGAACAGCGACAGGCCGTTGTCCGGGTAGCCACCGAAGGGCGCGCGGCGCTGGTAGCCACAACGCTCGTACAGGCGCACCGCTTGCAACTGGTCGCGGCCGGTCTCCAGTGTCGCCAGCGTCAGGCCATCGGCCAGCAGCCGGGCCTCCAACTGCGCCAGCAGTTGCTCGGCAATGCGCTGGCCGCGCATCTCGGGCGCCACGTACATGCGCTTGATCTCGCCATAGGCCTGGCCCGCCGTGTCAGCTTCCCCCGGCATGCGGCGCGTGGCGCCGCAACCCACCAGCCTGTCGCCCTGCGTGGCAACGAGGAAGTCGACCTCGGGCTGCAGCAGTGCGCTGATGTCCAGGATGTAGTTGTCCTCGGGCGCATACAGCGTGGCCAGGTAGTCGTCCAGCGCCGCCAGCAACGGGCCGACCTGGGGATGATCGGCGCGCTCGGGGCGAATGCTCACGGGCGAGGCGTGGGTCATGTCAAACAGCGGAAGTAGAGGAACGCGCGAAAGAGGCGCTTCAAAAAACCAAGAGCGCGGCCAGGGGCTCCGCGCTCAGGATTGCCGGTTTTCAGAAAAACCAGCAGATTTTCGCCGCAACGCAGGCCGATGGGCCCGCGTGCACTTCAAACCCGGAAGGACTCTCCGCAGCCGCAGCGGTCTTTCTCGCGCGGGTTGTGGAACTTGAAGCCTTCGTTCAGGCCTTCGCGCACGAAATCCAGCTCAGTGCCATCCAGGTACGGCAGGCTCTTCGGGTCGATCAGCACCTTCACGCCGTGGTCTTCGAAGATCACATCGTCAGGCGTGATGTCGTCGGCGTATTCCAGCTTGTAGGCCAGGCCGGAGCAGCCGGTGGTCTTCACGCCCAGGCGCACACCCACGCCCTTGCCACGGCGCGCCAGGTAGCGCGTCACATGGCGCGCTGCGGCCTCGCTGAGGGTCACCGCCATGTCAGTTCGCTTCCGTGGCGACCTGCGGGGCCGAAGCCGCGGCGTGGCGAGCCTTGTAGTCGTCCACCGCGGCCTTGATCGCGTCTTCGGCCAGGATGGAACAATGGATCTTCACCGGCGGCAGCGCCAGTTCTTCGGCGATGTGGGTGTTCTTGATGGTCAGCGCCTGGTCCAGCGTCTTGCCCTTCACCCATTCGGTGACCAGCGACGACGAGGCAATGGCCGAGCCGCAGCCGTAAGTCTTGAAGCGCGCGTCTTCGATCAGGCCCGACACCGGGTTGACCTTGATCTGCAGCTTCATCACGTCGCCGCACGCCGGTGCGCCGACCATGCCGGTGCCAACGGTTTCGTCGCCCTTGTCGAAGGCGCCCACATTGCGCGGGTTTTCGTAGTGGTCGATGACCTTGTCGCTGTATGCCATTTCGAACTCCTGTCTGTCTCTTGATCACTGCCGCGGGGCCAGCGCCGGGCCGCTCCCAAGCGGCCCCGCTCCCCCGCGGGGGGTGGCTGCGGTAGGCCCGCAGCCGGGGGTCGTCATGCCGTCAATGCGCACTCCACTGGATGCTGGAGATGTCGATGCCGTCGCGGTACATGTCCCACAGCGGCGACAGCTCGCGCAGCTTGGCCACGCGATCCTTCAGCACGCTGATCGCGTAGTCGATCTCTTCTTCTGTCGTGAAACGGCCGATGGTCATGCGCAGGCTGGAGTGCGCCAGTTCGTCGCTGCGGCCCAGGGCGCGCAGCACGTAGCTGGGCTCCAGGCTGGCCGAGGTGCAGGCCGAGCCGGACGACACCGCCAGGCCCTTGACACCCATGATCAGCGACTCGCCTTCGACGTAGTTGAACGAGATGTTCAGGTTGTGCGGCACGCGGCGCGTCAGGTCGCCGTTGATGAAGGTCTGGTCGATCTCCGACAGGCCCTTCAGCAGGCGCTGGTGCAGCGCCGAGATGCGCGCGTGTTCGCTCGCCATCTCTTCCTTGGCGATGCGGAAGGCCTCGCCCATGCCGATGATCTGGTGCGTGGGCAGCGTGCCCGAACGCAGGCCGCGCTCATGGCCACCGCCGTGCATCTGCGCTTCCAGGCGCACACGCGGCTTGCGGCGCACGTACAGCGCGCCAATGCCCTTGGGGCCATAGGTCTTGTGCGAGGCCAGGCTCATCAGGTCGACCGGCAGCGTCTTCATGTCGATCTCGACCTTGCCGGTGGCCTGGGCCGCGTCGACGTGGAAGATCACGCCGCGCTCGCGGCACAAGTTGCCCAGCGCCGTGATGTCCTGGATCACGCCAATCTCGTTGTTCACGAACATGACCGAGGCAACGATGGTGTCCGGGCGGATCGCAGCCTTGAAGGCGTCGAAGTCCAGCAGTCCGTCTTCCTTCACGTCGAGGTAGGTCACCTCGAAGCCTTGCCGCTCCAGCTCGCGCATGGTGTCCAGCACGGCCTTGTGCTCGGTCTTCACCGTGATCAGGTGCTTGCCCTTGCTCTGGTAGAAGTGGGCCGCGCCCTTCAGCGCCAAGTTGTTCGACTCGGTGGCACCGGAGGTCCAGACGATCTCGCGCGGGTCGGCGCCGATCAGGTCGGCCACCTGCACACGGGCCTTTTCGACCGCCTCTTCCGCTTCCCAGCCCCAGGCATGGCTGCGGGACGCCGGGTTGCCGAAATGCTCGCGCAACCACGGCACCATCACGTCCACAACACGCGGATCCACCGGGGTGGTCGCGCCGTAGTCCATGTAGATTGGGAAGTGCGGGGTCATGTCCATGATCGGTTCTTCTTGCGCTTCAAATGCACGGCAGTAAGGGAAACAGTTGGCGCCGCAGGGCAGCACCATTCACCACGCCGGCCGAGCCGCCCAGCGGCCGGCGTGATGCAGGCTGGCGCCTGGCTTACTTGGAAAAGGCGTTGCCCAGCGCGAACACGGAGTTCGGCGCGGTGACCTTGATCGGCTTGACCACAGGCACGGTCGAGATGGCACGCTTGATTGGCGCCTCCTCGATCGACAGGCCCTTGTCCAGTTGATCATCAACCAGCTTGCGCAGGCTGATGGAGTCAAGGTACTCGATCATCTTCGCGTTCAGATTGGCCCACAGTTCGTGGGTCATGCAGCGGCCGGCATCCTCGCCCATGCAATTTTCCTTGCCGGCGCAGCCGGTCGCGTCGATGGGTTCATCGACCGCGACGATGATGTCGGCAACGCTGATTTCCTCGGCCTTGCGGCCCAGCGAATAGCCGCCGCCAGGGCCGCGGGTGCTTTCGACCAGTTCGTGGCGACGCAGCTTGCCGAACAGTTGCTCCAGATACGACAAGGAGATTTGCTGACGTTGGCTGATGGCTGCCAGGGCCACGGGCCCGTTGTTCGAACGCAGCGCCAGATCGATCATGGCGGTTACCGCAAAGCGGCCTTTGGTGGTCAGACGCATGAGACTCTCCTGTCTACTCGGTTGGCGACACATGCCAGCGGAACATCTGGTCCCGCGGCCGGCTTCCTCACCGGCTCCCGGTGGGCTGGGCGGATGACCGCTTTCGCGCCGGGTTAACCCTCGGAAGATCCCGAGTGATTTGCTCGATTATAGGCGAAGCCGAGTCTTTTAGTCGTGTATCCCGGTCAAAGGTTCCGTGGTCTGGCGGGAAATTTCCTTACCCGGCGTCCGGTCATGCAGGCCCCGGAAAAGCAACGGAAATGGCGCGCTCCCAGGGAAACCAGGCTCAGCGGCTGGCGGCGACCAGGCTCACGGCACTGCTGTCGTGCGTGCTGCCGCCGCCAAAAGCCTGTTCTCGCAACAGGGCCAATTGGTCGCGAATGCGGGCCGCCTTCTCGAACTCCAGGCTCTTTGCATGCTCCAGCATCTGCTTTTCCAGCAGCTTGATGCGCTTGCTGAGGTCCTTCTCGCTCATCGCCTCGACCTCGGCCGCCTGTTGCGCGAAGCGCAGGTCGTCCTTGCCCGACTTTTCCGCCACCACGCCGTCGATCATCTCGCGCACCTGCTTGCGGATGCCGCGCGGCACGATGCCATTGGCCTCGTTGAACGCGACCTGCTTGGCGCGGCGGCGCTCGGTTTCGTCCATCGCACGACGCATCGAGTCGGTGATGCGGTCGGCGTAGAGGATGGCGCGGCCATTCACATTGCGCGCCGCCCGGCCAATCGTCTGCACCAGGCTGCGCTCGGCGCGCAGAAAGCCTTCCTTGTCGGCGTCCAGGATGGCCACCAGGCTGACCTCGGGGATGTCCAGCCCTTCGCGCAGCAGGTTGATACCCACCAGCACATCGAACACACCCAGCCGCAGGTCGCGCAGGATCTCGACGCGTTCCACGGTGTCGATGTCCGAGTGCAGGTAGCGCACCTTCACGCCGTTGTCGGTCAGGTAGTCGGTCAGTTGCTCGGCCATGCGCTTGGTCAGCGTGGTGATCAGCACCCGCTCGCCCTTCTCCACCGTCTCGCGGATCTCCTGCAGCACGTCGTCGACCTGCTGCTGCGCCGGCCGCACTTCCACGATGGGATCCACCAGCCCGGTGGGCCGCACAAGCTGCTCGACCACCTGGCCGGCGTGCTGCTTCTCGTAGTCCGCCGGCGTGGCCGAGACGAACACGCACTGCCGCATCTTGGTCTCGAACTCGGCGAACTTCAGTGGCCGGTTGTCCAGCGCGCTGGGCAGGCGAAAGCCATATTCCACCAGCGTGGTCTTGCGTGCCCGGTCGCCGTTGTACATGCCGCTGAACTGGCCGATCAGCACATGGCTCTCGTCCAGGAACATCAGCGCGTCCTTGGGCATGTAGTCCACCATCGTCGGCGGAGGGTCGCCGGGTGCAGCGCCCGAAAGATGGCGGCTGTAGTTCTCGATGCCCTTGCAGTGGCCAACCTCCTGCAGCATCTCCAGGTCGAAGCGGGTGCGCTGCTCCACGCGCTGCGCCTCCACCAGCTTGCCTTCCTTGACGAAAAACGCCAGCCGCTCGCGCAGCTCGGTCTTGATGGCGTCGATGGCCGCCAGCACCCGGTCACGCGGCGTCACGTAGTGGCTGGACGGGTAGATGGTGAAACGCGGCACTTTCTGCTGGACCCTGCCAGTCAGCGGATCCAGCAGCGACAGCGCTTCGACCTCGTCGTCGAACAGCTCGATGCGCACCGCCAGCTCCGAATGCTCGGCCGGGAAGACGTCGATCGTGTCGCCGCGCACGCGGAAGCTGCCGCGCGAGAAATCGGTCTCGTTGCGGGTGTACTGCATGCGGATCAGCTGGGCGATCACGTCGCGCTGACCCATCTTGTCGCCGTTGCGCAGGATGAAGCGCATCTGCGTGTAATCCTCCGGCTTGCCAATGCCGTAGATCGCGCTGACCGAGGCGACGACGATGGTGTCGCGCCGCTCCAGCACGCTCTTGGTGGCCGACAGCCGCATCTGCTCGATGTGCTCGTTGATCGCCGAGTCCTTCTCGATGAAAAGGTCGCGCTGCGGCACATAGGCCTCGGGCTGGTAGTAGTCGTAGTAGCTGACGAAGTACTCGACCGCGTTCTTCGGGAAGAACTCGCGGAACTCGCTGTACAGCTGCGCCGCCAGCGTCTTGTTCGGCGCAAACACGATGGCCGGCCGGCCCATGCGGGCGATCACGTTGGCCATCGTGAAGGTCTTGCCCGAGCCGGTCACGCCCAGCAGCGTCTGGTAGGCCAGCCCGTCCTGTATGCCTTCGACCAGCTGCGCAATCGCCGTTGGCTGATCCCCCGCCGGCGGGTAGGGCTGGTACAGCTGGAACGGCGAATCCGGGAAACTGACGAACTCGCCCTCGGGGAAGCCTTCGGCATCCAGCGAGACTGCCTTCGCGCCAGTGCCCGCACCCACACCTGCACCTGCATCCATTCCAGCGCCCGTTCCCAGGCCCGTGAGTTCCGACATCGGGTCTTTCCCCCTTCAACGCTTAAAATCCGCAAGCTCGGCGCGAGTTGCACGCCGGGCCAACCTGACAGCGTAGCGCATCCCAAACGGCCGCGCCGACTGTCGATGCCTTTGCCGCCCCGGCGCCTCCTCCGATCCACAGGACTGCTTCCATGTCTTCCTCCGCCTCGTCGCTGTTCGCCGCCGTTGAAATGGCGCCTCGCGATCCGATCCTCGGCCTCAACGAACAGTTCAACGCCGACACCAATCCCGCCAAGGTCAACCTCGGCGTCGGCGTCTACACCGATGCCAACGGCAAGCTGCCGCTGCTGGCCTGCGTGAAAGCCGCCGAGGCCCAACTGGTCGAAGCCGCCCGCGCCCGCGGCTACCTGCCAATTGATGGCATTGCCGCGTATGACAAGGCCGTGCAGGCCCTGGTCTTCGGCGAAGGCAGCCCGCTGCTGGCCGAAGGCCGCGTGGCCACCGTGCAGGCCATTGGCGGCACCGGCGGCCTGAAGCTGGGTGCCGACTTCCTGAAGAAGCTGAACCCCACCGCCAAGGTGCTGATCAGCGACCCGAGCTGGGAAAACCACCGCGCGCTGTTCACCAACGCCGGCTTCACGGTCGACACCTACCCCTACTACGACGCCGACAAACAAGGCGTGAACTTCGACGGCATGCTGGCCGCGCTGAACAGCGCCGCCGCCGGCACCGTCGTCGTGCTGCACGCCTGCTGCCACAACCCGACCGGCTACGACATCCTGCCGGCCCAGTGGGAGCAGGTCATCGCCGCGGTCAAGGTGCGCGGCCTGGTCGCCTTCCTCGACATGGCCTACCAGGGCTTTGGCGACGGCATCCAGGAAGACGGCGCCGTGATCGGCCAGTTCGTTGCCGCCGGCATCGACTTCTTCGTCTCCACCTCCTTCTCCAAGAGCTTCTCGCTCTACGGCGAACGTGTCGGCGGCCTGTCGGTCGTCTGCGCCAGCAAGGAGGAAACGGCGCGCGTGCTGTCCCAGCTGAAGATCACCATCCGCACCAACTACTCCAACCCGCCCACGCACGGCGCGCAAATCGTCGCCACCGTGCTGACCACACCCGCGCTGCGCGCCCAGTGGGAAGAAGAACTGGCCGGCATGCGCAACCGCATCAAGAAGATGCGCGGTGCGTTTGTCGAGCAACTGAAGGCGGCAGGCGTGACCCGAGACTTCAGCTTCATCACCACCCAGCGCGGCATGTTCAGCTACTCCGGCCTGACCAAGCCCCAGATGGAACGCCTGCGCAACGAGTTCGGCGTCTACGGCGTGGACTCCGGCCGCATCTGCGTGGCTGCGCTGAACGAGCACAACATCGGCTACGTCACCCAGGCCATCGCCAAGGTGCTCTGACCCCCGAGCAGGCGCGGGCGAAAGGGCACAATCGCCGCATGGCTGTGCTCTCTCCCGCGCCCGGCGTGCCCAAGGCCCACCGGCTGATCTACCGCCCGCCGCTGCTCGGCCGGGACTATTGGATCCTCGACAACGCCCTGCCCGACCCGCTGGCCGTGCGCCAGCGCCTGCTGCAGCGTGAGGACTGGGTGTTAGGCGCGCCGCATCGCCCGGAGGCCTGGCCCGGCATGCGCGCCCAACCGGCGCTGGCGCCAGATGAGTTGGCCCCGCTGGAAGCCTGGGCGCGCCAGCAGACGGGCCAGAAGAAGCTGTTTGCCGTGAGCCTGCCGGGCAAGACTGGCCCGCAGTTCAACCACAACTGCGTGCAGTTGGTGGGCGCAGGCGAGAGCGGCGCCAAGCCGCACACCGACTCGCGCCGCCTGTGCAAATACGCCGCGGTGCTGTACCTGAACCCGGACGTGCCTGACCATTGCGGCACCGCGCTCTACCGCGTTCGCCTGCCGGACGGTTCGCTGGGTGGCAACACCTTGCCCGCCCGTTTCGCCAATCTGGTCGAGGCGCTGGACACCCGCTTCGTGCCGCCCGACCTGTTCGTCGAGGACGTCGCGATTGACCACCGCTTCAACCGGATGCTGGTCTACAAGGCCGACCTGATTCACAGCGCCACCGCCTACTGGGGCAACACGCCGGAGACCAAGCGCATGAGTGTGGTCATGTTCTGGATGGCCTGAGCAAGCGGCTGAACTGGCCCGTCGCGGCGCCGCTTTTTCGCGCTGCAGCATGCAGGCAACTGCTGCCCAATGGGTGCCAAGTCGCTGCCAATCGGTGCAAGTGCTGATCGTGGCACTACCGATGCGCAAACTTTTGCTGCAGTGCACAATTGCAGAATTCGGTCCATGGAGGACGCTGGCGCGCTGCCAAAGCCAGCCGCCGGCTCACCTCGCCGGGCCACCCCAACAGGAGCCCGCATGCTCTACCAGCTCTATGAAACCCAACGCGCGCTGATGGCGCCGTTTGCCGAATTCGCCAGTGCCTCGGCCAAGCTGTACAGCCATCCGCTGTCGCCGTTCACGCACACGCCCATGGCCCAGCGCGTGGCCGCCGGCCTGGACCTGATGCACCGGCTGGCCAAGGACTACGAAAAGCCCACCTTCAACATCCAGACCGTGCGCGTGGACGGCGTGGACGTCGCCGTGCAGGAACAGGTCGCGGTGGAAAAGCCTTTCTGCCGACTGGTGCGCTTCAAGCGCTTCTCGGACGATGCCACCGCGCTGGGCGACATGAAGGCGCAGCCGGTGGTGCTGGTCGTGGCCCCCTTGTCCGGCCACCATGCCACATTGCTGCGCGACACCATCAAGAGCCTGCTGCAGGGCCACAAGGTCTACATCACCGACTGGACCGACGCCCGCATGGTGCCGCTGGAAGCCGGCCCGTTCCACCTGGCCGACTACATCGCCTACATCCAGGAATTCATCCGCCACATCGGCCCCGAGGTCAATGTGATCTCGGTCTGCCAGCCCACGGTGCCGGTGCTGGCTGCCATCTCGCTGATGGCCACGCACAAGGAATTCACGCCACGCACGATGATCATGATGGGCGGCCCGATCGACGCCCGCAAATCGCCCACCGCGGTGAACAACCTGGCGATGAACAAGAGCTTCGAGTGGTTCGAGAACAACGTGATCTACCGCGTGCCGCAGAACTTCCCCGGCGCGGGCCGCGCGGTCTATCCCGGCTTCCTGCAGCACACCGGCTTCGTTGCGATGAACCCGGACCGCCACGTCAGCTCGCACTACGACTACTTCCTGGACCTGGTGCGGGGTGACGACGACAGCGCCGAAACCCATCGCCAGTTCTACGACGAATACAACGCCGTGCTGGACATGCCGGCCGAGTATTACCTGGACACCATCAAGACCGTGTTCCAGGAGTTCGCGCTGGTCCATGGCACCTGGGAAGTCGATGGCACCCAGGTCCGGCCGCAGGACATCCGCAACACCGCGCTGCTGACCATCGAAGGCGAGCTGGACGACATCTCCGGCGCTGGCCAGACGCGCGCCGCGCACCAGTTGTGCACCGGCATCCCGCCGGAGCACCAGCAGCACTACGACGTGGTCGGTGCAGGCCATTACGGCATCTTCTCCGGCCGCCGCTGGCGCGAGAAGGTCTACCCGGAAGTGTGCGAGTTCATCCGCCGCTTCAACCCGGCCGAATCGCTGCCCAGCGCGGTGCCTGTTGCGCCGGAAGCCATCCCGGCAGACGAACCTGCTGCCGCCCCCAAGCCAGCCCGCAAGGTGGCCGCTCGCGCCGCTGCGAAGGTGCCGGCCAAGACCGAAGCCAAGGCTGCGGTCAAGCTGGCCGCCAAGGCGCCGGTGAAAGCCGCTGCCAAGCGCAGCGCGACGCCGCGCAAGAAGTCACAGGCCTGAGGGAGCGAAGCCCGCCAGCGGGATAATCCGAGGGTGACGCTCGCGCCCTTCCCGCCTCCCGCATCCCCTTTGCCCACGCTGGCCGTCCGCATTGACGCGGCGCTGCCGCAGACCCAGTGCACCCGCTGCGGCTATCCGGACTGCCGCAGCTATGCCCAGGCCATCGCCGCGGGCGAGGCCGGCATCAACCAATGCCCGCCCGGCGGCGCGGAAGGCGTGGCCCGCCTCGCGGCATTGACTGGCCTACCCGTCCTGCCGCTGAACCCCGAGCACGGCCACGAAGGCCCGCGTGCGGTGGCCGTCATCGACGAAGCCTGGTGCATCGGCTGCACGTTGTGCATCAAGGCCTGCCCGGTGGACTGCATCAGCGGCGCAGCCAAGCGCATGCACACCGTCATCGAAGCCCAGTGCACCGGCTGCGAGCTGTGCGTGCCGGCCTGCCCGGTGGACTGCATCGCCATGCTGCCGGTCAGCGGCCAGGCCACTGGCTGGGCTGCATGGGAGAGCCAGCTGGCCGACGAGGCCCGCCAGCGCTACGCCTTCCACCAGTTCCGCACCACACGCGACAAGCGCGAGAACGACGAGCGCCTGGCCGCCAAGGCTGCCCACAAGCTGGCCGACCTGGCCGCCGCCAGCCAGCTCACCGACCCGGCCGCACTGGACCGCAAGCGCGCCATCGTCGAAGCCGCGATGGCCCGTGCCCGCGCCCAGCGCCAGCCCGCCCCTCCTGACGACAAGGCCCGATGAACGCCACCCGCCGCAACCCTGTCCCGCCTGCAGCCGCTCCCGAAGCCCTGGCCACGCCCGGCAGCTCGGCCCCAATGACGGACGCCCAGGTCGAACACTTCTTCGCCACGCTGCGCGCCGCCAACCCGCACCCCGAAACCGAACTGCAGTTCACCAATGTGTTCGAGCTGCTGGCCGCCGTGCTGCTGTCGGCCCAAGCGACCGACGTGGGCGTCAACAAGGCCACCCGCAAGCTGTTCGCGCTGGCGCCCACGCCGCAACGCATGCTGGCGCTGGGCCTCGAAGGCCTGGAAGCACAGATCAAGACCATTGGCCTCTACCGCACCAAGGCCAAGCATTTGCTGCAGACCTGCCGCATGCTGGTCGAGCAACATGGCGGCCGGGTGCCGCGCGAGCGCGAGGCGCTGGAGGCCTTGCCCGGCGTGGGCCGCAAGACCGCCAACGTGGTGCTGAACGTGGCCTTCGGCGAGCCGACGATGGCGGTCGACACGCACATCTTCCGTGTGGGCAACCGCACCGGCCTGGCGCTGGGCAAGAACCCGCTGGCGGTCGAGCAGGTGCTGCTGCGCCGCGTGCCGCCGGCCTACCGGGTGGACGCCCACCACTGGCTGATCCTGCACGGCCGCTACGTCTGCCAGGCCCGGCTGCCACGCTGCGCGGCCTGCCAGGTGGCAGTGGACTGCCAGTTCCAGCCCAAGACAGCCACACGCTGAGCGGCTGGGGCCGTTTCCCGGTCTTTTCCGGGCTTTGGACACGAAAGGGAATCTCAACAATCCCCTCATGTTCTCACTGCCTTTGACCGATGAAGCTCGCATGAGCCCCACACGCCTGCTTCAACGCCTGCTGCGCCGCCGCCCCTCGGCGACGGTGCCGCCCAGCCGCATTGAAATCCGGCCGCCCGCGCTGTGGGGCCAGGCCGAGCCGGTCTGGCAGTCGGTGTGGAGCTGGATGCGCCAGTCGCCGGCCACCGGCGGTGCCCGACCCACCGTGCTGGACAAGGCCAGGCAGGACTTCTGCGCCGCGCTGGGCGACCTGCACGGCGAGGCCACGCACGACCTGTCGCGCCGCGCCTGCCATGCCCGCTCGCTGCGCGAGCTGTGGCACCTGCGCGCCGAGCTCTACAACCTGATCGCTTTCCACCTGAACCAGACCGAGGCCGACCGCCGGCTGGCGCAGGTGAACCGCCATTTCCCGGCCCGCGCCGCGGGCACGGCCACGAATGTCCTGCAGTCGACTGATCGCCATGCCCAACGCCACAATTCCTGAGCGCCGCGCACCGGCATTTGCCAACACCTTGCCCGGGTCCTCGCTGCTGAGCGAGCTGGACAGCGTGATGCCCAGCGCCTTCGACGCCGAACTGGCGGCCGCCGGCCTGCCGGCCGAACGCGCTGCCCGCATTGCCGCCCGACGCGCCTTCGTCGAGATGAAACACATCTTCATGCGCGCCGTGGCCACCATGAAGGACCGCAAGGGCGAATGGCTGCGCAACCAGGTGCGGCTGGCCAACGAACCGCTGGACCTGTGGCTGCTGCGCGGCCCGGTGCTGGCCGCCCTGCGCCAGACCGACGGCGAAACCCGCGGCCTGCGCGCCGAGCTCTACCGCGGGCTGGACAGCCTGTTCCCGCACGCCCACGGCCACGGCACATCCGCTGCAGCGGCCATCGGTGGCCCGGTCACGCTGCCGCCGCTGAACCTGCCCGAACCCTGGGCGATCCAGGCCATGGACGCGATGCGCAGCCTGGCCGAGCACCAGAAGGCCGCGCGCCGCTGAAGCTGAAGCCGCCGTTCAACCCTCCAGCCGATACACCTGACACAGCTGGTATGGCTTCCGGCTGCTGAAGTAACGTCCTGAGGCCCCACGGCCCGGGCGGAGGCTGCATCACGGTGCAAAATCGCGGGGTGAACATCATCATCCTCGACGACTACCAGGACGCCGTGCGCAAGCTCAACTGCGCATCGGCACTGAATCATCTGCAGGCCAAGGTCTTCACCAACACCGTCAAGGGCCAAGGCCAGTTGTCGGTGCGCCTGCGCGATGCGGAGGTGCTGGTGGCCATCCGCGAACGCACGCAGTTCAACCGCGCCCTGCTGGAGAAGCTGCCCAAGCTGAGGCTGATCTCGCAGACCGGCCGCGTGGGCCCGCACATCGACGTGGACGCCTGCACCCGGCTGGGCATTGCGGTGGCAGAAGGCGTCGGCTCGCCGCATGCGCCGGCCGAGCTGACCTGGGCGCTGATCATGGCCGCCATGCGCAGGCTGCCGCAGTACATCGGCAACCTCAAGCACGGCGCCTGGCAACAATCCGGCCTGAAGTCGGCCTCGATGCCGCCCAACTTCGGCCTGGGCCTGCAGCTGCGCGGCCGCATCCTTGGCGTGTGGGGCTACGGCAAGATCGGCGCGCTGGTGGCCGGCTACGGCAAGGCCTTTGGCATGGACGTGCGCATCTGGGCCAGCGAAGCCAGCCGCGAGCGTGCCCAGGCCGACGGCTGGGCCACGTTCGACAGCCGAGACGCATTGTTCGAGCAGAGCGATGTGCTCAGCGTGCACCTGCGCCTGTCTGACCGCAACCGCCACGGCGTCACGCATGCCGATCTGGCGAAGATGAAACCGACCTCGCTGTTCGTCAACACCTCGCGCGCCGAGCTGGTCGAAGACGCCGCGCTGGTCTCGGCGCTGAACCGCGGCCGGCCCGGCATGGCCGCGGTGGACGTGTTCGAGTCCGAGCCCATCCTGCAGGGCCATCCGCTGCTGCGGCTGGAAAACGCCGTCTGCACGCCGCACATCGGCTACGTGGAGCAGGACAGCTACGAGCTCTATTTCACCGCCGCGTTCGACAACGTCGTCAACTTCGTCGGCGGCACGCCGTCCAACATCGTCAACCCGGACGCGCTGAAGGTCCTGCGCTGAGAGCGGGCCTGGCACGGCTCAGCGCGTGCCTTCGTCCTTGGTGCCGAAGATCTTGTCGCCCGCGTCGCCCAGGCCGGGAATGATGTAGCCCTGCTCGTTGAGGTGGCTGTCGATGGCGGCCGTCCAGCAGCGCACGTCCGGGTGGGCCGCCTCCAGCGCCTTGATGCCCTCGGGCGCGGCCACCAGCACCAGCGCGCGGATGTCCTTGCAGCCGCGGCGCTTGAGCAGGTCGATGGTGGCGATCATCGAGCCGGCCGTCGCCAGCATCGGGTCGACGATCAGCGCAGTACGCTGGTCCAGCGCACCGACGAACTTCTCGAAATAGTGCACCGGCTGCAGCGTTTCGTGGTCCCGCGCCAGGCCAACCACGCTGATCTTGGCGTTCGGCACCATGTCCAGCACGCCGTCCAGCATGCCCAGGCCGGCCCGCAGGATGGGCACCACCGTGACCTTGCGCCCCGCAATCTGCTCGACCTGCGTCGGGCCGCTCCAGCAGTCGATCATCACGTTTTCGAGCGGGAAGTCGGCCGTGGCCTCGTAGGCCAGCAGGCGCGCCAGCTCGCCGGTGATCTCGCGGAACTTCTTGGTCGAGATGTCGGATTCGCGCAGCAGGCCAACCTTGTGGCGGACCAACGGGTGGGGAACGGCGATGACGGGCATGGTGGCGATGCGACGGCGCAGCAACGAGGGATGCCCGGAGTGTAGTGGCGGCACCCGCGGGTAGTCCCCCACATCAAGCCGGCACAAATTCACGCACCGCCAACGCATGCCGCAGCGCCGCAGGCCGATAAGCAACTCAGGCGGCGAAGTCTGGCCGCACCCGAACCCGCTCGACGCGCCACGCGTCGCCCTGCACTGTTCCTGCCGTGACGCTTGCGCATGTCCGATGCTCTGACCCCCGTACCAGCCGGCCCCGCGCTCGACGCGCCACCGGTCACCCTGATGCTGGTGGACGATGAAGCCTCGGTGCTGAGCGCCCTGCGGCGCCTCTTCCGCACCCAGGGCTACCGCATCCTGCAAGCCACCAGCGGGGCAGACGGCCTGGCACTGCTGCAGCAGGAAACCGTGGACCTGGTGATCTCCGACATGCGCATGCCAGAGATGGACGGCGCCCAGTTCCTGGAGAAGGTGCGCGCCCGCTGCCCCGGCACGGTGCGCATCCTGCTGACCGGCTATGCCGACATCAGCGCCACGATTGCCGCGATCAACTGCGGCGAGATCCACCGCTACATCGCCAAGCCCTGGGAAGACCAGGACCTGCTGCTCGTGGTGCGCGAGGCCCTGACCCGGCGTGACCTGGAACAGCAGAACAACCGCCTGCTGGCCCTCACGCAAAGCCAGAACCAGGCCCTGGCCGAACTCAACCAGGGGCTGGAAAACCGCGTCAAGTCCCGCACCGCCGAGATCGAGCAGATCAATGCGATGCTGAACAAGGCCTATGAAGAACTGAACCAGAACTTCATGGTCGCGGTCACCGTCTTCAGCGGCCTGATGGAAATGCGCCAGGACGGCATTGCCGGCCACTCGCGCCGGGTCGCCTCGCTGGCGCGCCGCACCGCTGCCGCCCTGAAGCTCGACGAGCGTTCCCAGCAGGACATCTACCTCGCAGCGCTGCTGCACGACATCGGCAAGATCGGCTTTCCGGACAAGATGCTGGGCAAACCGGTCTCGACCTACTCGCCAGACGAGATGGCGCGCTACCGCAAGCATCCGCGGGACGGTGAAGCCGCGCTGATGCCGCTGGCCCAGTTGCAGACGGTGGGCCGCATCGTGCGCCAGCACCATGAGCGGCTGGACGGCAACGGTTTTCCTGACGGCCTGGCCGGCGACGAAATCCTGATCGGCGCGCGCATCGTCTCGGCCGCCAGCGACTACGACGGCATGGTGCACGGCGGACTGGCAGAAAAGTGCTTCAGCCCGGAGTCCGCGCTGCGAGCCCTGGCCAACGGCGCCGGCACCCGCTACGACCCTCGCGTGGTGGCAGCGCTGGAGCTGGCACTGCAGACCCCCGATGCATCCGAAAGCAACGACATCGCGGTCGAAGCCCCGGACCTCAAGCCCGGCATGGTGCTGGCGCGCGACCTGCTGTCGCCCAAGGGCTCGCTGCTGCTGGCCGCCGGCTATGTGTTTGACGCCCGGGTCATCCGCCAGGTGCGCGACTTCGTCAGCAGCGAGGGCCTGAAGCTCGCACTGCGCATCCGCAAGGACTCGCTGCCCAGCGCGCGCGCGTTGACCGGCAACAGCGCCAGCGGCGCGGCCCCCCAGGACAAACAACATGCGTGACGATCTGCGCCCGGTCACGCCCCGCGCCCTGCCCTCCAACGGCCTGCACAGCCTGCTGCCGCTGTTGCTGGACGCCGTCACCGTGCCCACCTATGTGCATGCCGGCGGCCCCATCCTGCACGCCAACCCGGCGATGCTGCGGCTGGCCGGCCATGAACTGGACGCGCTGCGCCGCTTTCACCATTCAGCACTCTGCGACGAAGCCGGCCAGCCGGGCCTGCAGGCCTATGGCGAGGCCTGCCTGAGCCCGGCAGGCGATCCGCCGGCCATGGAGCTGCAGTTGATCACTGCCCACGGCGCGACGCGCCAGGTCGAGATCAACGGTCGCCGCGTGATGTTCGACGGCCAGCCTTGCGTGATCGTCACCTGCCAGGACCTCAGCGACATCCAGCACGTGCAGAGCAGCCTGCTGCAAGTCAGCCAGTTGCTGAACCAGATCATCAACGGCGGCCCGGTCGCGACCTTCGTGGTCGACCGGGACCACCGCGTCACCCACTGGAACAAGGCCTGCGAGCGGCTGACCGGCCGCCTGGCGTGGGAGATGCTGGGCCGCACCGAGTACTGGCGCGCCTTCTACAACCATGAACGCCCGCTGCTGGCCGACATGATCGTCGACGGCGTCAAGCTGAACGAACTCAAGAACCACTACCAGGACGCCGTCAAGCCTTCGCAGGAACTGCAGGATGCCTACGAAGGCGAAACCTTTTTCCCTGCGCTCAAGGAAGGCGAAGAAGGCCGCTGGCTGTTCTTCACCGCGGCACCGCTGCGCGATCCGCAGGGCGAGCTGATCGGTGCGATCGAAACGCTGCAGGACGTGACCCAGCGGCGCAAGGCCGAGGAAGAGCTGACGCGCCACCGCAACCAGCTCGAACAGTTGGTGGAGGAGCGCTCGGCCGAGCTCGGTGGCACGGTGCGCCAGCTGGCCGCCTTCATGGAGAACTCGCCCATCGGCATCCTGCACACCATGGACGGCCGGGTGGTGCACAACAACCAGACCCTGGCCGCGATCTTCGGCCTGCCGGGCGGCTCGGCCGTCGGCATGGCCGGGGCCGACTTCTTCCTCAGCGCCGAGGACCACGACGCCCTGACCCAGCTGGCCAAGCCGCGCCTGGCCCAGGGCCTGCCGGTGCAGCACGAAATGTGGCTGCGCCACAGCAGCGGCTCGGCACTGTGGGTGCAGATGATCGCCTACGTGGCCGACATCCAGGACCTCAGCGCCGGCGCCTGGTGGCTGGTGCAGGACCGCACCGAATTCCGCCGCGCACAAGACGAACTGCAAAGCAACTTCGCCCGCATCCAGGAAACCAACCGCAAGCTCGAAGAAGCGCAGAACCAGCTGCTGCAGTCCGACAAGATGGCCTCGATCGGCCAGCTCGCGGCCGGCGTGGCGCACGAGATCAACAACCCGATCGGCTTCGTCGGCTCGAACCTGAACTCGCTCAAGACCTATGTGCAGGACCTGATGCGCTTGATCGACGGCTACCAGCAGGCCGAGTCGCAAGGCTTTGGCACCGAGACTCGCGCGACCCTGGCCGACATCAAGAAAAGCGTGGAGATGGACTACCTGCGCGAGGACCTGCCGCAGTTGCTCAGCGAAAGCGAGGACGGGCTGGCGCGGGTCAAGAAGATCGTGCAGGACCTGAAGGACTTCTCGCGCGTGGACCAGGCCGATTGGCAGGAGGCCGACCTCAACACCGGCCTGGAGTCGACGCTCAACGTGGTCATGCACGAGGTCAAGTACAAGGCCGAGGTGATCAAGCAGCTCACGCCGCTGCCACTGGTGCGCTGCCTGGCCGCACAGCTCAACCAGGTCTTCATGAACCTGATCGTCAATGCCTCGCACGCCATTCAAGACCGCGGCACCATCACGCTGTCCAGCGGCACCCAGGACGACTGGGTCTGGGTCGAGGTGCGCGACAGCGGCTGCGGCATGAACGAAGAGGTGCAGCGGCGCATCTTCGAGCCCTTCTTCACCACCAAGCCGGTGGGCAAGGGCACCGGCCTGGGCCTGTCGCTGTCGTTCTCCATCGTGCAGCGGCATGGCGGCTCGATCCGCCTGCAATCGGCCCCCGGCCAGGGCAGTGCCTTCCGGGTCTGGATCCCGGTGGCCGGCCCCGCTGCCGAAGGCGGCCTGCTGACCCCGCCAGGAAGCTTCTGATGCGCGCACCGCAAACCTCCCTGCCCGCACCGTCGCCACCGGGCCTCGGTCTGTCCGCCGCCAGCGAGCTCGTGCCGCGGCATGCGGTGCAGTTGCTGACCCAGGCCCAGGCCGGGCTGGTGCTGCTTGACGGCGGCAACGTGCGGCTGGCCAATCCCGCGGCGGCGCAAATGTTCGGTTGTGAACCGCAACGGCTCATCGGCCAGCCCTGGCTGCGCTTCATTGCCAAGGCCGACCACCTGCAGGTGCTGGCGCAAAGGCAACGCCGCCTGGAAGGCGAGCCCGGCAAGCCCTACGACGTGCGTTGCGTGCGCCTGGACGGCAGCGAGTTCGACGGCAGGGTGTGCGGCCAGCTGGTCGACATCGACGGCCGGCCGGCCAACCTGCTGACCTTGTTCGACGTCAGCGAGCAGAAGGCGGCGCTGCGGCGAGCCGAATGGCATGCCGAGATGCTGGCCCGCAGCGAGGCCTTGTGCCGCAGCGGCTCGTTCGAGCTGGCATGGCCCAGCGGCCAGGTGATCAGCTCCAGCGGCTTGCGCATGCTGGTCGGCGAGGCCACGCCCGCGGCCGGGCCGGAGTTGATCGACGCCCTGCCCTGGGTGCCCGCCGACGAGCGCAGCCTGGTGGCCACGATCTGGCGCCATGCAGTGCTCGATGAACCGTTCGAATTCCAGCACCGCGTGCTGTGCGCAGACGGCCAGTTGCTGACCGTGCTGCACCGCGGGGTGCTGCACCGGGCCAAGGACGGGCATGTGGGCCAGCGCGGCATCGCCATCCTGCAGGACATCACGCAGCAGCGCCAGGCCGAGCACCGCATCCACGAGCTGGCCAACTTCGACGAAGTCACCGGCCTGCCGAACCGCACAAATTTCCTCGGCCAGATCGATGCCCATGCCCAGGCCGCACTTCGCGAGGAATGCGGCCTCACGCTGCATGTGATCGAGGTCCCGCGCATCGTCGAGCTGAAGGCCAGCATGGGCTTTGGCGCAGGCGACACGCTGGCCATGGCCATCGCCGCACGGCTGCGCCAGTTTTCCGACGAGCGCGAGGCCGTGGCCCACCTGGGCGACAGCGAGTTCGCGCTGCTGCAGCGGCACGAGGGGCCGCATGACGTGGAAGCCGCCCGGGCCCGTGCGCAGGCGCTGCAGACCTGCCTGCAGCAGCCCGTGCTGCTGGGTGCGACCGATGTCTTTCCGCTGTGCCTGATCGGCATTGCCGCCTTTCCGGCCGACGGCGCCAGCGCCGAGGAACTGCTGGAGGCCGCACAGACCGCCAGGCTGGGCGCCGCGGCCACCGGCGGCGTGGCCTTCTTCCGGCCCGAATCGAATGCCCAGGCGGTGCGCGAGCTGCAGTTGGCCGCCGCGCTGCGCCACGCCATCGAGCGCAACGAGCTCACGGTGCTCTACCAGCCGCAGGTCAGCCTGGCCAGCGGCCAGATCATTGGCGCCGAGGCGCTGCTGCGCTGGCACTCGCCGGATTGGGGCCAGGTCCCGCCGACGGAATTCATCCCGGTCGCCGAGCGCGCCGGCCTGATCGGTGCGATCGACGACTGGGTGCTGCGCCAGGCCTGTGCCCAGTCGCTGGCCTGGCAGCGCCAAGGCCTGCCGCTGGTGCGCATCGGCGTCAATTTTTCGCCGCTGCAGTTCCAGCAGGGCGACGTGGCCCAGCAGGTGCAAAAAGCCTTGCTGGACACCGGTGCCGACCCGGCCTGCCTGGGCGTGGAGCTGACCGAAAGCACGCTGATGGACGACCCGGTGCGGGCCGCCGCGATGCTGTGCGAGCTGAAGTCCATCGGCATCGAGATCTCGCTGGACGACTTCGGCACCGGCTACTCCAGCCTCAGCTGCCTGCGCAGCCTGCCCATCGACGTGGTCAAGGTCGACCGCTCGTTTGTCAACGACGTGACCGCCGGCCCGGAAAGCGCCTCGGTCACCCGTTCCATCATCACCATGGCACATGGCCTGCAGATGCGGGTGATTGCCGAAGGCGTCGAAACCGAGGCCCAGCTCAGCCTGCTGCTGGCCAAGGGCTGCGACCAGATCCAGGGCTACTGGTTCAGCCCGCCGGTGCCGGCCGATGAGGTGGCCCGCATGCTGGCCGAGCACCGCTGCCTGCCCGAACACCTGACCACCCGCCGCAGCCGCCCGCGCACCTTGCTGCTGGTGGACGACGAGGAAAACATCGTCTCGGCCCTGAAGCGCCTGTTCCGGCGCGACGGCTACCGCGTCATCACCGCCTGCAGCGCCGCCGAGGGCCTGCAGCGCCTGGCCGAAACCGAGGTCGACGTGATCATTTCCGACCAGCGCATGCCAGGCATGACCGGCGTCGAGTTCCTGCGCCAAGCCAAGGCGTTGTACCCGGACACGGTGCGCATGACGCTCTCGGGCTTCACCGACCTGCAGTCCATCATCGATGCAGTCAACGAAGGCGCGGTCTACAAGTTCCTCACCAAGCCCTGGGACGACGAGCGCCTGCGCGCCCACGTGGTCGAAGCCTTCCGCCGCAAGGAGCTGGCCGACGAGAACCGCCGGCTGGACCTCGAGGTCACCGGTGCCAACCGCGAGATGGCCGAGCTGAATGCCCGCCTGGAGCGCCTGCTCGGCCAGCAGCGCGAACAGGCCGCCCTGCTGCAGACCAGCGCCGGCGGCGCCCATGAATTGCTGGACAGCCTGCCGCAAGCGGTGCTGGGTCTGGACCCGGATGGCTTGCTGGCCTATGTCAACGAGACCGCTCGCCAGTGGCTGCCGGCCGAACAACTGCCGCTGGGCATGGCCCCCGGGCCCTTGCTGGCACCGGCGCTGGCCCTGCCACCGGGCGGCACCGGCACCCTGCTGGTGCATGGCCAGCGCTGCCGGGCCTGGAAGCGCAGCGTCTACACGCCCGACGGCCGCCCGCGCGGCGAAATGCTGGTGCTGATGTGTCCACCGATGCCAGCCCCTTTCACCGCCGAGCCGCTGCTGCAGGCCACCGTTTCCGAGACCGCCCGATGACCGATCCCACCTTGCCCCGCCCCGCCTCGCCGCCTCCCGCGTCCGAACCGCAGGCCGCGGTCGCCCCCGCAGACGCGCGGCAACAGCAGCTGTTCCGCCACACCCTGCGCGAAAGCCGCATCCACCCGCTGGCACCGTTGCTGCGCCGCTACCGCAGCCTGCGCACGCTGGCCGCACCCAACTCCGACGAAGAGACTCGGCATGCTTGACACCTACGGCCTGTCGCAGCTGCCGCACAAGGTCAAGGACCTGCCGGTGCTGCCCCAGGCGGTGCTGGAAGTGCTGCAGGTGCTGCGCAACGACAACCTGTCCGCGGAGCACTGCATCCAGCTGATCGAGAAGGACCCGGCATTGGCCGCGCGCACCCTGCGCCTGGCCAACTCGGCCTTCTACGGCGCCCCGGGCCGCGTGGCGCGCATCGCGGATGCCGTCAGCATGCTGGGCCTGCGCACCGTCTCGGGCGTGCTGGCCGCAGCGGCGCTGACCCAGGCCTTCCCGGCCAGCGCCTGCGCCGGCTTCGACTTCGCCGCCTACTGGCGTCACGGCCTCGCGGTGGCCATGAGCGCCCGCTCGCTGGCATCGCATTGCGGCCTGGACCCGGAGCAGGCCTTCCTGGCCGGCCTGATGCATGACATCGGCCAGCTGGTGCTGGCCGCCCACTTCCCGGCCGCCGGCAACGCGGTGCAGGCGCTGATGACCAGCACGGACGTGCCACGTGTGCGCGCCGAGCAAACCCTGCTCGGGCAGGACCATTGCCAGGTGGGCGCGCTGCTGGCCGTGCACTGGCGCTTTCCGGCGCCCATCGTCGAGGCCATTGCGCAGCACCATGCGCCGCCGCCCGCGGCGGCCTCGGCCCCAGCCGCACTGGACCTGACCGGCCTGGTGCATGCCTGCGACGCGGTGGCGCATGCGCTGGACCTCGCCGGCCTGGCCGAAGAAGCAGTACCGGAGATCGACCTTTCCGTCTGGACCCGGCTGCGGCTGGACGAAGCCCGCGCCATGCGGCTGTTTGCCAGCGTCGAAGGCGGCGTGCGCGACATGTGCGCCGCGCTCTCGCTGTGAGGCCCGGTCCCGTGCGACCGCCAGCAGGCTCTTCGACCCCACCATGAACACGCAAGCCCTCCCACCCACCATGGCTGACGATGAAGCCATGCTCACGCCCGAGAAGGTGCGCGCGCTGCTGCTGGCCAACGAGCAGCTCAGCAAGCTCAACCAGCGGCTGGCGCAGGCGCAGGACAAGCTGATGCAGTCAGAGAAGCTGGCCTCCATTGGCCAGCTGGCGGCCGGCGTGGCCCACGAGATCAACAACCCGGTGGGCTATGTGTTCTCGAACTTCGGCACCCTTGAGCGCTACCTGGCCGACCTGTTCCGCATGCTCGAAGCCTATGAGCGGGCCGAAGCCGGCATCGTCGACCCGGCGCTGGCCACCGAGCTGCGCGCGCTGCGCGAGGAGATCGAGCTGGACTACCTGAAGCAGGACATTCCCAGCCTGATGGCCGAGTCGCGCGAGGGCATCGGCCGGGTGCGCAAGATCGTGCAGGACCTGAAGGACTTCTCCCGCGTGGACAACCGGCAGGAATGGGAATGGTGCGACCTGCACAAGGGCCTGGAGTCGACGCTGAACATCGTCAACAACGAGATCAAGTACAAGGCCGACGTGCACCGCGAATACAGCGTGCTGCCCGAGGTTCAGTGCCTGCCCTCGGAGTTGAACCAGGTCTTCATGAACCTGCTGGTGAACGCCGCGCAGGCCATCCAGCAGGAACGTGGCCTGATCATCATCCGCACCGGCTGCGACGCGCAGCAGGTCTGGGTGCAGATCGAGGACAACGGCGCCGGCATCCCGCACGAGCACCTGGGCCGCATCTTCGACCCCTTCTTCACCACCAAGCCGGTTGGCAAGGGCACCGGGCTGGGCCTGTCGCTGTCCTACGGCATCGTGCAGAAACACGGTGGACGCATCGAGGTGCAGAGCGTGCCCGGCCGCACCTGCTTCCAGCTCAGCATTCCGCTGCAGCAACCCGGCGGCGCCAGCGAACCCGCCGTCACCCCAGCCTGACCCTCATCCGCACCCGCCCCCGGAGCAACCCACCATGCACAACGTCCTGCTGGTCGACGACGAACCCGCGATCCTCAATGCACTGCAGCGCGCGCTGCGCCAGCAGTTCGGCAAGCAGCTGCGCCTGGACACCGGGCTGGGCGGCGCGCAGGCGCTGTCCATGGGCCTGGAGCGGCGCTACGACATCGTCATTTCCGACCTCCGCATGCCTGGCATGGACGGCCTGGACTTCCTGTGCCGCTTCGCCAAGCTGCAGCCGCACTCCACCCGCATGATGCTCACAGGCTCGGCGGACTTCGGCACCGCGCAGCGGGCGGTCAACGAGATCGGCGTGTTCCGCTACCTGACCAAGCCCTGGCAGGAAGACGACCTGGGACTGCACATGCGGGCTGCGCTGGCGCATGCGGACAGCCTGCGCACCCAGCGCGATGCGGCCGATGCCTGGGCTTCCAGCCAGGGCCAGCTCTCGCCGCAGGAGCTGGAGCGCCGCCGCCTGGAGGCACTGGAACCGGGCATCACGCTGGTGGAATGGGCAGCGGACGGCGCGGTCATCATGCCCTCGCTGGACTGATCAGGCCGGCTTGGCCTTCATGCGCTGCCGGCGCGCTTCGTACAGCAGCACCGCTGCCGCCACCGACACGTTCAGGCTCTCCACCGCACCGGCCATCGGAATGCTGACCAGCTCATCGCAGGTCTTGCGCGTGAGCTGGCGCATGCCCGGGCCTTCGGCGCCCAGCACGATGGCCACCGGGCCGGTCAGGTCCACGTCGTACAGCGTCTGCGTTGCGTCGTCGCTGGCGCCGATGATGCGCACGCCGCGCTCCTTCATCTCGTTGAGCGCACGCGCCAGGTTGGTCACCATCAGGTAGGGCACCGACTCGGCCGCGCCCGAGGCCACCTTGGCCACCGTGGCGTTCAGGCCCACGGCATGGTCGGTCGGTGCGATCACGGCCTGGGCGCCGGCTCCATCGGCCACGCGCAGGCAGGCGCCGAGGTTGTGGGGGTCGGTCACGCCGTCCAGCACCAGCACCAGCGCAGTGTCGAGCTTCGCGGCTTCCACCTCTTCCAGCACCTCGTCCAGCGAATGCCGCTGCTTGACCGGGTTGACCCGCGCGACCACGCCCTGGTGGCGCGGCCCGCCGGACATCTTGCTCAGCCGGTCATCGTCGCTGTCCACCAGCTTGATGCCCGCCTCGCGGGCGCGGTCTGCGAAGCCGCGCATGCGCGCGTCGCGCCGGCTGGCATCAAGGTGAATCTCGAGGATGGATTCCGGCGCCGTTTTCAGGCGCACGGTGACGGCATGGAAGCCGTAGAGAAAGCTGGTGGACATGGGGAAATGGGCTCGGAAGGCCCCGGTGGAGGCAGCAGGCTGGGACGGGCGCCAACGCGCCCGCCAACCTTCTAGCCTACCACTGGCTGAACGCCACCCAGGCCATGACGCCGCCGATCAACACCGGCTGGTGCACCATGTAGAAGCTGAGCGACCAGCGGCCCAGCACCGCCAGCGGCTGCAGCAGCGGCGGCACCGCGCCCGAGAGCCAGTGCCGCCGGTGCGCCAGCAGCCACAGGCCGGCGGCCACGCCGATCAGCATCACGCCCAGCCACGGCAGCACCGGCACATAGTCCTCGGTGAAGGGCAGCTCGCTGACCAGCCCGGTCCAGTTCAGCCAGCGGCCATTCAACAGCGGCGACTGCCACACCCGCGGCAAGGCCAGCGCCACCATGCCCAGGCCGGCCAAGGCCCACAGCCCGGCCGCACCGCGCTGCATCAGCGCGGGCACCAGCAAGCGCGTGAGCAGCAGCATCGCCGCAATGCCGTGCAGCACGCCAAAGCTGATCCAGCTGTGCGGGAACATCAGCGCCGAGCCGGCCGACACCAGCACCGCGCAGCCGGCCACCTGGGCCCAGCGCCGCCAGAAGCGCGGCCAGCCCTGCCCGGCCGCCAGCGCCACCGCCTGGCCCAGGCCCGCGCAGCTGAGGAACAGCGTGACGATCAGCGTGCGCTGGGTGGTCCAGAACGGGTCGGACAGGAAGCGCTGGTGCGGTGTCAGCAGGTTGTAGTGGTTCAGGTCGAAACAGAAGTGGAAGGAGGCCATCCACAGGATGGCGACGCCACGCAAGGCATCCAGGCGGTCAAAGCGCTCGCCGCGCGGGCGGGTGGCAACGGCAGGTTCCGGGGACGTTTCGGGAGGCATGAGGCTTGCATTCATCAGCCTGGGGACGATACCGCAGCCCCGCTGTTGCCCGGTTGCCGCCGCGCTGAGCAAGGCTGCCGGGATGTCAAGAATCGTTGCGCGATGCTTGCAGTCGCCCCGAACGCCCCCAGTTGACGCCAAATGAGCAGCGATTCGTCCTCTGTCGCCGTCCGGCTCGGTGAAGCCGTGCTGAACCTGGTCAGCAGCGTGCCGCCGGCCCGGGAGCTCGCCAGCTCGCAGCCGGCAGACGCCGCCTGGCAGCTGGCCCAGCGTGCCGCCCGCAAGGCCGGCGTGGCGGCCGGCACGCTGGCGCTGCCACCGGGTCCGCTGGGCTGGCTGACCATCCTGCCGGAGCTGGTGGCGGTCTGGCGCATCCAGGCGCAGATGGTGGCCGACATTGCCGCGATCTACGGCACCCAACATGCGCCGACACGCGAACAGATGCTGTACTGCCTGTTCCGCCACACGGCTGCGCAGGCGGTGCGTGACCTCGCCGTGCGCATGGGCCAGCGCGTGCTGGTCAAGGAAGCCGGCGCGCAGGTGCTGCAAAGCGTGGCCGGTGCCATCGGCCTGCACCTCAGCCAGCGTGCGCTGGGCCACGGCGTGAGCCGCTGGGTGCCGGTGGCCGGCGCAGTCGGCGTGGGCGCCTATGCCTGGCACGACACCCGGCAGGTCGCCAAGCAGGCCATGGCCTTGTTCGACCCACAAACCACCAGCACCGCTTCGCCCGCGGCCGACTGATCCCGCAGGTCAGCGAACAAGCCGCAGCGCCACGGCGTGCCATCGGCACCCGAGAAGGAGAGACAGAAATGACGGCGACAGAGAACATCACCCAGAAGATCCAGGCGCTCGGCGACTGGCGAGGCGAAACGCTGGCCTGGGTCCGCCAGCTCATCCACGAGGCCGATCCCGAAATCGAAGAAGAATGGAAATGGGCCAAGCCCACCTCGCCCGGCACGCCGGTCTTCTCGCATGACGGCATCGTCTGCACCGGCGAGACCTACAAGCAGGTCGTCAAGCTCACCTTCGCCAAAGGCGCTGCCCTGCCCGACCCGCACCGGCTCTTCAATGCCAGCCACGAAGGCAACGTGCGCCGCGCCATCGACATCCGCGAAGGCGAAAAGCCGGACGAGGCCGCGCTCAAGGCCTTGATCCGGGCCGGCGTGGCGGCCAACACTGCGGCCAGGGCCGCCAAGCGCAAGCCGGCGAAGAAGTAGCCGATCGTTTTCGCCGCTCGCTGCTCAGGCGCTCAGACCTGATGCGCCGCGACGATTCGCCGCCGTCCCACCAGGAAGGCATCGGCCACCAGCTGGAACGGCCGCCAGTCGACCTCCGACTCGCCAGCCATGCACAGCTCGGCAAAACGCGCGTACAGCCGGGGGTACTCGCCCGCCAGGGCTGCGTCGGCCGCCAGCGGCTGGCCGTCGATCTGCAACGCGCCGCCGCCGTGGGTCAGCTTCAGGCGGCCGGTCGTGGTCACGAGCTCGATGTCCCAGGTCTGCTCGCCCTTCTGGCGGAAGTCGAATTCCGCGTTCACCATGACACCGGCCTCCGTGCGCAGCGCCAGCTGGGCCGCAATGGGCGCCTGCTGGTTTTCCGGGAAATCGAGCGTGGCCTCGTGCACGACGGCTTCGCCCGGCAGCACCTCGGTCAGCACCGACAGCGCATTGATGCCCGGGTCGAACACCCCCAGCCCGCCCGGCTCGAAGATCCATTGCTGGCCGGGATGCCAGTGATGCACGTCTTCCTTCCAGGTGATGGTGCCGCCGGTCAGCGTGCGGCTGCTCAGCCATTCGCGCGCCGCGTCCACGCCCGCCGCAAAGCGCGAGTGCCAGGTCTGGAACAGGGTGCGGCCCTGCCGCTGCGCCTCGGCCTGCAGCAGCGCAATGTGCCGGGTCGTCGCCGCGGGTGGCTTCTCCAGCATCACGTGCTTGCCGGCCCGCAGCGCGGCGAGCGCGGCCTCGAAGTGAGCCTGGGGCGGCGTGCAGATCGAGATCGCATCGAGGTCCTTCACCTCCGCCAGCATGGTCTCGACGTCGGCGAAGTTCGCCACGCCGTCCACCCGCGCATTGCGGCTGGCACAAGCCACCAGTTCAAAGCGCGGGTCGGCGGCCAGCGCCGGAATGTGTTGATCGCGGGCGATCTTGCCAATGCCCACCAGGCCCAACTTCAGTGCCATGCCATTTCCCCTGGAAGTGGTGTCGCGTCGCTCGATGAGCGACGCACGGATTCAAATCCCGCCGGACCGCTTGCCCGGCGAGCCGGCATGTTACGTCGAGCATCCGCCCCGCTCTGCTCACGCTTCAATCCATCCACTGCGTCGGCGCCCGGCGGCATGACAGAACGACCGCTGGCACAGCGTGATCGTCGCCAAACCCCTTCAACCCGAGAGGAGGACACCGTCATTCGACAGCCGCAGACTCGTTCTCCGTGTGCCGCTCAGGCTCCGTGGTGCGAAGGATTTCGTCCAGAACGGACGTGGCGTAGTTGCCGGCGGGCAAGGAGAACGTGAGCACCAGTTGACCGGCTTGCGGCCATTCCCATGACATGTCCACCGGCCTGGCCACCAGCGCGCGGCGCGCCTGATCCAGGCCGGCGTGTTCCATGCCGTCGCACAAAGTGGCGTGACGTTCGGCCACGCCCATTTCCAGGGCCTGCGCCTGATCGGCGGTGCTCACGCGGCCCCGTCCCCAGAGCGGTCCGGTGGGCCCGCCCGCCTCGTCCATCACGTCACCGGGCAGGGTCTTGCCCCAGAGTCCCTGCCGAATGCGCAGCGCCAGCACTTCATTGAAGACAAAGGAGCGCACCGCCGACAGGTAGATGCCCTTCTTCTTCGGATTGCGCACGCGGATCTCGCGCGCCAGCATGGCCCGTCCCTGCTCGACATTGCCGCCCTCGAAGCCGAAACGCTGAGCGCCGAAGTAATTGGGCACGCCATGCGACGCAACGGCCTTGAGACTGGTCTCCAAGGCGTCGCGGTCACCGGTCAGGTCACGCAGCACGATGCGGAACCGGTTGCCCTGCAGATCACCGGGGCGCAGCTTTTTCACGTGGCGGCTCTGGCCCAGTACCTTGAATTCCGGGTGCTGAAGCTGGGTTAGGTCGGGCGTCTCGCCTTTCCCTTTCCCAATCGGCAGGTAGATGCTGAACCACTGGCGGGTGATGGCGTAGCGGTCCTTGAGCCCGGCATAACCCACGTCCCTTTCCTGCACGCCGGCGGCCTCGGCCAGCTGCTGGGCGACGAAGGCGGTGTTGGCACCGTTCTTTTCGATGTCCAGCCAGATGTGTTCGCCCTCACCGGAGGGCAGCTGCAGCGGCAACTCGGTCACGATGAAATCCTCGTTGAGGCGTTTCAGGGTGGCGCTGGCGCCGCTGGCCGGATAAGCGTTGGGCCACTGAGGCAATGTCGTGTATTGAGCGTCGGTCATGAGGGGTTTGACGGCACCAGCCGTAGAGAAGGGACTGGCTGCCCAGCCGACCAGGGGCAGTCCAGACCGTGATTCTCTCCCTGCCAGCATGCCTTGCCGAGCGCCAACAGGCTTCGGCAGCGAGCTCGCTTTCGACGGCCCAGCGCGGGCACGACGGCGGCCACCAGTGGTTCATGGGGCAGGCAAGGCAAGGTGGAAAGCGGGCGGCAGCAGGTTCACCCCCGGCAGGTTCAGCAGCGATGTCTCCCGCATGATGCTCACGAAGTCGGCGATGAAGGGCTTTTCGGCCATGGCTGTGGTGCTGGTGGCGTAGAGGCGGCCGGTGAGGCCGGGCTCGCCGATGCGCTGGCGGGCGACGTAGCCGCGGGCGAGGTAGCTTTCGACGGCCCAGAGGGGGAGCGCGGCCAGGCCGCGGCCGCTGGCGACGAGTTGCAGCATCGCGATGGTCAGTTCGCTGGTGCGGCGTGGCGGGGTGATGCCGGCGGGCTGCAGCACGCGGCGCACGAGGTCCAGCATTTCGTCTGGCACCGGATAGGTGATCAGCGTGTGGTCGGCAAAGTCTGCCGCTTCCAGCCAGGGCTTGGCGAGCAGCGGGTGGCCCTTGGGCAGCAGCGCCACGATCTCGAAGCTGAACAGCGGGTGCACGGCCACGCCGGCTTCGTCTTCGTCCACCTCGGAGACGATGGCCAACTCGGCGCGGTCCTGGTGCAGCAGGCCGATCGGGTCTGCATGGAAGCCGGAGACGATGTCCAGCTCCACCTCGGGCCAGCGGCTGCGGAAGGCGTCCATCGCCGGCATCAGCCAGTCGAAGCAGGTATGGCACTCGACGGCGATGCGCAGCTGGCCGGCCGAGCCCTGGACCAGCCGGCGCACGTCGCGCTCGGCTTCGTCGAACAGCGGCAGCACGGCGTCTGCCAGGCGCAGCAGGCGCTGGCCGGCGGCGCCGAAGCTGGCCGGGTTGGCCTTGCGCTCGAACAGCGTCACGCCGTAGTGCGCCTCCAGCCCCTTGAGCTGGTGCGACAGCGCGGACTGCGTGAGGTTGAGCAGTTGCGCCGCACGTGAGAGGTTGCCCGCTTCGCGCAAGGCCAGCAGGGTCTTCAGGTGCCGAAGCTCCAGCGGGGATTGGGCGGAGACGTGCGAAACGGTCATGAGCCAGACTCAGGATGATCAGAAGAAAGTTTCGGTTGAATCATAGTGAGCGGCCGCCGATCATTCAAGCTGAATTCATACACATCTGGCTTGAACATGATCCGTACTCATACATTGGGCTTTCCGCGCATGGGCGCGCAGCGCGAACTCAAGCAAGCGCTGGAGCGCCACTGGCGCGGCGAGCTGAGCCCGGCAGAGCTGGAAACGCAGGGCCAGCGCCTGCGCGTGCGCCATTGGGAGCTGCAGCGCGACCATGGGCTGGCCAGCGTGGCGGTGGGCGACTTCGCCTTCTACGACCAGGTGGCCAACCACATCCAGCTGCTGGGCTGCGAGCCGGCGCGCTTTGGCTTCAGCGGCGACGAGCCCGAGCTCGCGCGCTACTTCGCGATGGCGCGCGGCGTGGCCGCGGCGCATGCCCACGACGAAGCCTGCAACTGCGGCGCCGCTTCGCCAGCGGCGGGCCAGCCGGCGCTGGAAATGACCAAATGGTTCGACACCAACTACCACTACCTGGTGCCCGAGTTCGACGCGCGGACCCGTTTCCGCCTGAACGCCGGTCGCCTGCTGGCCGAGGTGGCCGAAGCGCAGGCGCTGGGCCACGAGGCCAGGCCGGTACTGATCGGCCCGCTGAGCTTCCTGTGGCTGGGCAAGGCCAAGGCCGAGGGCCTGGACAAGCTGGATCTGCTGGACGACCTGCTGCCGGTCTACCGCGAGCTGCTGGTCCAGCTGGCGGCTGCGGGCGTGCAATGGGTGCAGGTCGACGAGCCCATCCTCGGGCTGGACCTGCCCGGCGCGTGGGCGCTGGCCTTCGAGCGCAGCTACAACGCGCTGCACAACTGTGGCGTCTCGCTGCTGCTGGCCACCTACTTCTCGCCACTGGAGGACCACCTCAGCCTGGCCTGCAAGCTGCCGGTCGCCGGCCTGCATGTGGACGCCGTGCGCGCCGGCCACGAGCTGCAGGCGGTGCTGGACTGGCTGCCGCCGCAGCGCGTGCTGTCCATCGGCATCGTGGACGGCCGCAACATCTGGCGCACCGACCTGGATCGGGCCTTTGCCCTGCTGCGCCCGGCGCTGGCCCGGCGCGGCGGCGAGCTGTGGATCGCGCCTTCATGCTCGCTGCTGCACGTGCCCGTCAGCCTGGCCCATGACGCCGCGCTGGACGCCGAGCTGCGCAGCTGGCTGGCCGGCGCGACCGAGAAGCTGGCCGAGCTGCGCGTGATCCAGCGTGCGCTGAACGAAGGCGAAACCGCCGTGCGCGCCGAGCTGTTTGCCGCCCGCGCCGCGGTGGCTTCGCGCGCGGCCAGCCCGCGTGTGCGCCGCCCGGCCGTGGCCGAGCGCCTGGCGCAACTGCCGGCCCATGCCGACCGCCGCGCCAGCGCCTTCGCGCAGCGCCAGCCCTTGCAACGCGAGCGCCTGCGCCTGCCGCCCTTCCCCACAACCACCATCGGCTCCTTCCCGCAGACGGCCGAGATCCGCGCGGCGCGCGCGGCCTTCAAGCGCGGCCAGCTCGACCAGCCGGCCTACGAGGCGGCAATGCAGCAGGAGATTGCGCTGGCCGTGGCGCGCCAGGAGGCGCTGGGGCTGGACGTGTTGGTGCACGGCGAGGCCGAGCGCAACGACATGGTCGAGTACTTCGGCGAGCAGTTGCACGGCTTTGCCTTCACCGCCAACGGCTGGGTGCAGAGCTACGGCTCACGCTGCGTGAAGCCGCCGGTGCTGTTCGGCGACGTGGCCCGCCCGCAGGCGATGACGGTCGGCTGGACGACCTATGCGCAAAGCCTGACGAAAAAGCCGATGAAAGGCATGCTGACCGGCCCGGTCACGATCCTGCAATGGTCCTTCGTGCGCGACGACCAGCCACGCGCCGACACCGCGCTGCAGATCGCGCTGGCCATGCGCGACGAGGCGGCCGACCTCGAAGCCGCCGGCATCGCGGTGATCCAGATCGACGAGCCGGCCATCCGCGAAGGCCTGCCGCTGCGTCGCGCACAGCAGCCGGCCTACCTGAAGTGGGCCGCGCGTGCCTTCCGTGTTTCGGCCAGCGGCGTGGCGGACGCCACGCAGATCCACACCCACATGTGCTACTCCGAATTCAACGACATCCTGCCGGACATCGCCGCGATGGATGCCGACGTGATCACCATCGAAACCAGCCGCTCCGACATGGCACTGCTGCGCGGCTTCGGCGATTTCCGCTACCCCAATGAGATCGGCCCCGGCGTCTACGACATCCACTCACCGCGCGTGCCGACCACAGCCGAAATGCTGCGCCTGCTGCACAAGGCCGCCGAAGTCATCCCGCCCGAGCAGCTCTGGGTCAACCCCGACTGCGGCCTGAAGACCCGCGGCTGGCCCGAAACCGAGGCCGCGCTGCGCCACATGGTGGCCGCAGCGCGGGAGCTGCGCGTGAGGTGATTCCGCGCCTGGCAGGGTCGCGGCCAGGCTTCGAGATGGTGGGGGCGCTCCCCGCGGCACGGATTCCTGTTCCAGCCGGACCGGCCAGCCCCGGGGCATGCACGCCAACGGGCGTGCATGCCATCAGGGCACGATGTTGACGTAGAAGCCGGATGCGTTGCCCAGGGTCATCGCCTGCTTGCCCGGCACGCTGGCAAAGAACTCCGTGCTGGCATAGGTGCCCGAAGGCAGCTGCTTGGCCAGTGGAAGGCTGTGCGAGACGGTCAGCGTGGCGCCGGGGGCGATCGTGACGCTGCTCAAGGTGCTGCTGCCATCCACCCCCACGCTGTACTGGCTGTAGCCCTGGACCGAGCCGGTCTCGTAGGTCGAGACCACGGCCCACAGGTCCACCGTCAGCGGCGCCGAGGTGACATTGGTCAGGTCATAGGTGGCCTTGCAAGGCGTGCCGACAGGCAGCGCGTCGGCACCTGCACACGCCGTGACCGGGCCGTACTTGACCGGCGCCTTCGCGGCCGTGATGTCGACGGTGGCGGCGCCGCCTGCGTAGTCGAAGGCCTGCGAGTAGTTCAGGCCGTAGGTCGTGCCGTCCTGGCGGAATGCCCAGAGCTGGTAGTGCCCCGGCGCCAGGCGGCGCGCGTTGTACGAATACTTGCCGTTGGCGTCCACGGTGAACAGCGCTTTGGTGCCCATGCAGAGGTCGAGGCTCGGGTCCTGGCAGCCCTGAAGCTGCACCGCCACGCTGCCGTCCGTGATCGGTTGATTCGTCACCGGATCCAGCGCCACGCCGCTGATGACGTCGCTCGCTGCCGACGCAGCGGGCCCGCTGCGCGCCGTGGCTTGCAGCTGCCGGGCCATCAGGGGCTTCATGGCCTGGGCCGAGCGCACGGTCGAAACAGCCTTGTCGGGTGCCGTCACGGTGTAGTTGAAGCCGTAGCCGTAGCCGATGGTGTTGGTCTGGTCGTCGGCGGTGGAGGCGTAGACGTACAAGGCGCCCGTGCTGCCCGACAGCATGTCGCTCAAGGACATCGACTGCGTGACCTTCTTGGATTCACCCGGCGCGAGCTTGATCGCCATCGGGGCGCTGGTCGACTTGCCCATCGTGTAGTTGGTGCGGAACATCGGCGAGCCGTTGGGACCTTGTTCGGTCTGCGACCAGACGCTGGTCTTCAGGGTCTTGCTCGTCGTGTTCGTCAACACATAGGAGTACTTGCAGCTCCCGCCGGCCGCGATGGTCTGGCACGGGGTCATGTCCGACACCACCATGGGCAGCGGCGCCAGCGCGTAGTTCTTGGTCGACTTGCCCTCGAAGCCGGTGACGGTGACCGGCGCCAGGTTCTTGCTGGCGTGGTTGTCGGCAAGCACGCGGATCTGGTACACGCCGGGCGGCAAGGCCTGGGCGATCGCGTAGTGGCCATTCGCGTCGGGGATGCCCTGTGCGCTGTAGGTCGTGCAGATCTGGTAATCCGCCGAAGGGCAGGACATCAGGTTCACGACGGCAAAGTCGGCCTTGGTCAACGGCAGGCCCGTGACCGCATCCGTAAGGTTGCCGCTGAAGGCGATCACCGGCACCGTGGGCGGGCCGATGGTCAGCTTGTAGGTCCCGGTCGAGGTATTGGCGCCGGTGAAGCCGAAATCCGGATCGCCCGCGGCGGCGATGCGGACCACGCCGTCAGCGGGCGCCATGAAGACCAGTCGTGCCTCCAGGCCGTTCTCGGAGTTGTCGCTGTACTGCACGACGCTGCAGTCGGCATCCAGCAGGCCCATCAGCATGTTGCCCAGCGTGCCGGCGCCCGATGGCGCGCCGCGCATGTCGATCTGGAGCAATTGGCCGGGCTTGGCGGTCAGCGTGTAGAAGTCGACGTCCGACGCGTCGATGGTGCCGGACAGCTTGACCTTGCTGGTCTGGCCCAGGTTCTGCGGCGCAGCGCAGCTGTTGTTGGGCTCCACGTCCTTGATGCCAGCCCAGGCGAGCGGGCTCACCAGCGCAGAAAGGACGATCAGGCGTCTGGCAAGGACGTGCAGAGAAAAACGTGACATCGGACTCTCTCCTCGGAAACAACGGCGGGCGCGATGGGCATCGGCGCCGCCCTGAGGGTCGTCGGCCGTGTCTCAAATCGCGTGTCAGGTCAGGATAGGACCAGCCTCGATTCTTTGCAAGGATTTTCCTGGAACATTCTCAGAATATCCCTAACGCGTAGCTGCTATGCTTTCGCCATGGCCGACATGCTCATGATTTCCGAAAGCCGCGACACCGCGCTGCGTCAGCGCGCCGAACTGCTGGGCCGCAAGTTGCAGGATGTCCTCTCGACCCTCGTCTCCGAGCTGGGGCGGCGCGGGATGCGCGACCAGCGCTCGATTCGCGAGGTGCTGCAGCTCAGCCAGCCGGTGGTCAGCCGGCTGCTGACCTCGGTGCGTGGCGGCGACCCGCTCACGACGCTGAACTCGATCCCCGGCCAGGAGGCGCTGCGCCAGATGCTCCGGGGCGCGTCCGCTGCCGATGTCGACCGCGACTGCATCACCAAGGTGGCGGCCGCGGTGGACGAATTGGGGCACTTCATCGATACCGATTTCGGCGACCGTGCCGCCTTCGACGCCGTGTTGAGCGACTGGGTCGTGGAGTCGCGCGCGGCATTCGAGGCACGCCACAAGGCCGCCGCCTTCAAGGCCATGAGCGCGTTGCGCGGCGTGCAGGCGGACGTGGTGCTGAGCGCGGGCATCATCTTCCCGACCCCCGGCGCCGAAAACTTCAGCTCCGTGGGCATCGATGCGCTGCTGGGCTGCCGCCGCACGCGCCCTTCGGGGCTGCTGCGCAACGTCGGATCGTGGTTCGTGCCCCCCGGCGCGCATCACACCGTGACTTCGCTCGAAGGTCGGCCCATTGCCAAGGCCAGCGACATGTTGCTGGCCGGCTTCTCGACCGTCACGCCAGATCTTGTCGAAACCGTCCAGCACAGCAGCGTGTTCGTCGAAACGACGATTTCCGGTCTGCCGCTGGGCCGAAGCGACGACGCACCCGGCGTCGACTACGTCTGCGGCCAATTGCTGTCCAACTTCAATCGCAGGCGCAGAACCAGCGATTCGTCCACCGCTGGCATCGGCGGGCACGCGGAGCCGCCGTGCGAGTACTTCATCGTGGACGTCTGGCTGCACGATGAGGTCTGGCCTGACTCGCGGGCCGAGGTTCACATCTTCGACACCGTCGTGCGGGGGGCCGCCCATCCCAACGACGCTGCACGGCGCAACGACCGGCTGGACATGGTCGAGACCGTGCAGTCCCTGGGCACGGGCCCGGACGCCTTCCGCCTGCCGGAATACCCGCGCTATGGCGAGCTGCTTCGCCACGTGTGCACGGTGGCCGGCATCGACGCGGCGCGGCTGCGCGGCTACCGCTGCAAGATCCGCTACCCCATCTACGGCTCCCAGATCGGCATCGAGTTCGAGCTGCCCGCCTGAGTCCGGCTTGGGGGGCAGTCCAGGCGACCGTCGAACGGGTCACCGCGCAACGGCGAGCGTGTTCAGCTGTTCGTCGAGCATCTGCAACAGCGCTGCAGATTCGGGCGAGGCGCGCAGCGCCAGCGGCATGTCTTGCGACGGGCGAAGCCGCCGTCGCCGCTGGCCATCTGGAAGAAAGCTCAGCCGTGCGTTCAGGCAGGCACCCGGCCGATGACCTTGGTCACGCGGCGCGGCCTGCCCGGCTGGCTATTCTGGCCACCGGTCTCCAAAGGCATTCCAGATGGTCAACATGCGTCACGGCTTCGCGGGTTCGGCAAGCAGCGCCTGCGCCGCGGCGCTGCTGATGGCGGCCTGCGCGTCGGCCCCGCCGCCGCCCAAGCCGACCGTCGTGTCCGGCAGCATCGCGGCCTCGGCGCGGGTCAACCCCAGTGTCAGCCAGCGACCCTCGCCGCTGCTGCTGCGGGTCTATGAGCTGAAGACCGCCAACGCCTTCAATGCCGCCGACTTCGTCTCGCTCTACCAGCGCGACCAGGCCGAGCTGGGCACGGAAGTGGTGGCACGCGAGGAGTTCACGCTGGCGCCAGGCGAGCGCCGCGCGCTGAACAAGACGCTGGCCCCCGAGACGCGCTTCATCGCCGTCTTCGCGGCCTACCGCGACATCGAACACGCGAAGTGGCGCAGCGTCGTTGCCGTCACCCCCGGCAAGCAGCAGCAGTTGCTGATCCAGGCAGACGAGCTGGCGGTCAGCGCGGTCGTGCAACCGTGAGTTCACACCGCAACAAGGTCGTCTGGACGCAGGGCATGTTCCTGCTGCCGCACCACTTCCAGCAGGAAACCCGCTACCTCGAACACCTGGTGGACCTGCGCGTGCGCGCGCTGGCGCCGCACGGCTGGGGCTTCACCGAGCTGGTACTGGACGAGGCGCTGCTGTCCACCGGCCGGCTGGGCGTGCTGCGCGCCAGCGGCGTACTGCCGGACGGCACGCCCTTCCTGATCCCGCAGGCCGACGCCGCCCCCGCCCCGCTGGACGTGCCGGCCGACCTGAAGGGCGACACCATCTGCCTGGCCGCGCCAATGGCCCGCGAAGGCGTGAACCAGGTCGCGTTCGACGGCGAGCCCACCGGCGAACTGCTGCGCTACCGCGTGGCCGACCACACGCTGCGCGACCTCACCAACGCCAGCGACGAACCCGAGCCGGTGCAGACCGGCGCGCTGTGCCTGCGGCTGATGCCCTCGCGCGAGCTGGGCGACGGCCATGCCGCGCTCGGCGTGGCCCGCGTGCTGGAGCGCCGCAGCGACCAGCAGCTGGTGCTGGACCGCGCCTACATCGCGCCGCAGACCCGCATCGACGCCAGCGGCCACCTCTCGGCCATGGCCTCGCTGCTGCACGGGCTGGTGCAGCAGCGCGCGCAGCTGCTGGCTTCGCGCATGGGCCAGCTCGGCAACGGCGTCTCCGAGCTGGCGGACTTCCTGATGCTGCAGGCGCTGAACCGCGCCGCGCCGCTGTTCCGCCAGCATGCGCAGGCGCCCAGCGCGCACCCCGAAACCCTGCACCGCGACTGCCTGCAACTCGCCGGCGACCTGGCCACGCTGGTCAGCGAATCGCGCCTGGCCACCGAGTACCCGCTCTACCGGCACGACGACCTGCGCGCCAGCTTCGCGCCGCTGCTGGACGAGCTGCGCCGCATGCTCTCGGTGGTGCTGGAGCGCAATGCGCAGCAGATCGAGCTGGTGGACCGCTCGCACGGCGTGCGCACGGCCGTGGTGCCGGACGCCAGCCTGCTGCGCAGCGCCAACTTCGTGCTCGCGGTGAACGCGCAGCTGCAGGCCGAGCAGCTGCGCCAACGCTTTCCGGCGCAGTCCAAGCTCGGGCCGGTGGACCGCATCCGCGACCTGGTCAACCTGCAGCTGCCGGGCGTGGCCCTGCGCTCGCTGCCGGTGGCGCCACGCCAGCTGCCCTTCCATGCCGGGTTCCACTACTTCGAGCTGGACCGCGGCGGCGAGCTGTGGAAGCAGCTGGAGCGCGCCGGCAGCCTGGCGCTGCACGTGGCCGGTGACTTCCCCGGCCTGGAACTCGAGCTGTGGGCCATTCGGCAGTAGGCCACGGGAACCGCCATGGACCCCTCCGCCTTGAATGACCCCTTCGCCGGTTTCGACGACCAGAGCACCTTCATCAAGCCGCGCCCCGGCGGTGCCGCTGCGGCGCTGCGCAACTCACCCGCCGCGCCAGCACAGCAGGACACGGCCGACGAGGCCGCCAGCACCGCCCCCGGCCTGAACCCGCTGCTCACGCTGGCCAACCGCCTGCTGCTGCTGGTGCCGCAGCTGCGCGCCACCCGCCGCGTGGACGACCCTGCTGCGCTGCGCAACGCGCTGGCCCAGGGCATCCGCGACTTTGCGGCGCAAGCCGCGGCCGCCGGCATCGCGCCCGAACGCGTGATGGCCACACGCTACGTGCTGTGCACCATGATCGACGAGGCCGCCGCCGACACGCCCTGGGGCGGCTCCGGCGTGTGGGCCAGCCACAGCCTGCTGTCCATGTTCCACAACGAGACCTGGGGCGGTGAAAAGGTCTTCCAGTTGATGGCCCGGCTGGCCGAGAAGCCTGACGTCAACCGCGACCTGCTGGAGCTGATCTACGCGGTGCTCACGCTGGGCTTCGAAGGCCGCTACCGGGTGATCGACAACGGCCGCGCGCAGCTCGAAGCCGTGCGCGACCGGCTGGCGCAGATCCTCAAGACCCAGCGTGGCGACCATGCACCGGCACTGGCCCAGCACTGGCAGGTCGAGGCCACCCGGCAGCGCCGCCACCTGGGCTGGCTGCCGCTGGCCGCCTCCGCGGCGGTCATGGCGCTGCTGCTGGTCGGCGTGTACCTCGCGCTTTCGCTGTCATTGGCCGAGCGTTCGGACCCGGTGTTCGGCCAGATCCAGTCGCTGCGGCTCACGCCGCCCGTCGTTGCCCCGCCACCGCCGCCCGCCAAGCCGCGGCTCGCGCAGTTCCTGCAGCCGGACATCAAGAGCGGCCAGGTCGTCGTGCGCGACGAGGTGGACCGCAGCGTCATCACGCTGCGCGGCGACGGCCTCTTCCCACCCGCCAGTGCCACGCTGGCACCCGAGCGCGAGGCGCTGATGCTGCGCATTGCCGCCGCGCTGGCGCAAATGCCCGGCGCGGTGCTGGTCACCGGCCACAGCGACAGCTCGCCCATCCGCACGCCGCGCTTCCCGTCCAACTGGCACCTGTCTGACGAACGTGCCCAGGCCGTGCGCCAGCTGCTGGTGTCGCACCAGGTTGCGCCCGAGCGCGTGCGCGCCGAAGGCCGGGCCGACGCCGAGCCGCTGGTCCCCAACGACAGCCCCGCCAACAAGGCCATGAACCGGCGCGTGGAGATCAGCCTGATGGTCAATGCCCGCAACCCAGAACCGGCTGCGCAGGCCGCATCGGCCGGCAATGGAGCCGTCAAATGAAGCGCGTGCTGGGCTGGATCTTCAACCGCTGGGTGCTGCTCGCGGTGCTGCTGCTGGCGGTCTCGCTGCTGGTCTGGATCGTCGGGCCGATGGTGGCCATTGGCGAAAAGCGGCCGCTGGAAACCGAAGCCTCGCGCTGGATCACCATTGGCGTGCTGGTGGCGCTGGTCGTGATCTGGGTCGCCTGGAGCCGCTGGCGCGCCAGGCGTGGCAACACCGCCGTGGTGCAGCAGCTGATGCAGCCGCCCTCCCAGGCTGCCGAGCGCGAGAGCCCGGACATGGCTGCCGTCAGCGAGCGTTTCCGCCAGGCCATGCTGACGCTGCAGCGTGCCCGCTTCGGCAGCAGCAGCCGCCTCAAGGGCTGGGCCGGCAAGCTCGGCGGGCGCTACCTCTACGAGTTGCCGTGGTACCTCATCATCGGCGCGCCCGGCTCGGGCAAGACCACCGCGCTGCGCCACAGCGGGCTGAAGTTTCCGCTGGCCGAGCAGATGGGCGAGCAGGCCATCCGCGGCGTGGGCGGCACGCGCCACTGCGACTGGTGGTTCACCGACCAGGCGGTGCTGATCGACACCGCAGGCCGCTTCACCACGCAGGACAGCGACCCCGGCACCGACCGCGCCACCTGGGGCGGCTTCCTGCAGATGCTGCGCCGCTCGCGGCCGCGCCAGCCGCTCAACGGCGCGCTGGTCACCGTGTCGGTCTCGGACCTGCTGGCGCGCAGCCCGGGCGAGCGCGCGCAACACGCGGCCACTGTGCGCGCCCGGCTGCAGGAGCTGCACAAGGACCTGGACATCCGCTTCCCGATCTACCTGCTGGTCACCAAGGCCGACCTGCTGGCCGGCTTCATGGACTACTTCGCCACGCTGGACAAGGACCAGCGCGCGGCCCCCTGGGGCTTCACCTTCGGCCGCGAAAGCACTGCACCACTGGCCGCCTTCGGGCCCGAGTTCGAGGCGCTGCAGCAGCGGCTGCTGGACGGCTTGATCGACCGCCTGCAGCTGGAGCGCGACCCGCAGCGCCGCGCCCGCATCTACGGCTTTCCCGAGCAGTTCGCCGGCCTGCGCCAGGTGCTGCAGGAGTTTGTCGAAGGCGTATTCGCGCCCTCCTCCTTCGAGGCCACGCGCGCCCAGCTGCGCGGCGTTTATTTCGTCAGCGGCACCCAGGAGGGCACGCCCATCGACCGGGTGCTGGGCGCGGTGGCGCGCAGCTACCGGCTGGAACATGCGCTGATCCCGCCCAACCAGACCAGTGGCCGGGCCTACTTCCTGAACCGCCTGCTGCAGGAGGTCGTGTTCGCCGAGGCCGGCCTGGGCGGCACCAATCGCCGCTGGGAGCGCCAGCGCACCGCACTGGCCGTGGGCGGCTACGCGCTGGTCGGCGTGCTCGGCATCGGCCTGCTGGGCGCCTGGGGCCTGAGCTACGTGCAGAACCGGCGCTATGTGGGCGAGGTCTCGGCCCGTGCCGAGCAGGTGCGCCAGCTGCTGCAGGCCACGCCCAACCGCGCCAGCGCCGACATCCTGCCCATCGTGCCCGCGCTGGAGGCCACGCGCGCGCTGGCCGCCACCGAAGGCCCGATCCCGTGGTCGCTGCGCATGGGCCTGTTCCAGGGCCGCAAGCTCGACAGCGCCGCCCGCGCGGCCTACCAGCGCATGCTGGGCGACGCGCTGCTGCCGCGGCTGGCACTGCGCATCGAGGAGCAGCTGCGCCAGGGCGCCGCCACGCCCGAGACGCTGTACGAAGCGCTGAAGGCCTACGTGATGCTGCACGACCCGACGCACTTCGACCCGCCCGCGCTGAAGCAGCATTTCGAAGGCGACTGGCAGGCCACGCGCCGCGAGCTGACACCCGAGCAGCGCAGCCAGCTCAGCGGTCACCTGGACGCGCTGCTGGCCCAGGGCGGCGTGGCCTCGCCGCTGGCCGAAGACAAGCCGCTGCTGGATGCCACGCGCACCCAGCTGGCCACGCTGCCGCTGCCGCAACGCATCTACAACCGGCTGCGTGCGCAAGGACTGGGCAACGACTTCCCCGAGTTCACGGTGATCCGCGCGGCGGGCAACAACGCAGCACTCGTCTTCACCCGCGCCAGCGGCGCGCCGCTCACGCAAGGCGTGCCCGGCCTGTACTCGCGCGACGGTTACCTGCGCGGCTTCCAGCCCATGGTCGGCAAGGCGGCCGACGAACTGGCCGCTGAGCAGCCCTGGGTGCTGGGCGTGGCCGACGCGCCCAAGGACGCGGCGGCCCAGGTGCGCGCCAACGCGCCACTGGTGGACGACGTGCGCCGGCTCTACCTGAACGACTACGCGGCGGCCTGGGAAGGCTTCATTGCCGACCTGCGGCTGCAGCCCATGGGCAGCCTGTCCCAGTCGGTCGAACGCTCGCGCCTGCTGTCTGCCCCGGACAGCCCGCTGCCGCCGCTGATGAAGGCCATCTCGCGCGAAACCACGCTGGCCAGCGGTGGCTCCACGCTGGAGAGCGCGGAGCAACGCGCGACCGACCTGGTGCAAGGCGCTCGCGAAAAGCTTGCCATCGCACTCGGCAACAGAGATGCCAGCGCTGCCCCCAACGGCCCGCGCATCGAAGCCATCGTCGACGACCGTTTCGCCGGCCTGCGCCAGCTCGTCACGCCACCGGCTGGCGGCGGCAAGGCGCCGCTGGACGACACGCTGGCGCTGGTCGCCGAGGTCAACCTGCTGCTGAACTCGGCCGAGACCGCGCTGCAAGGCGGCGCAGCGCCGCCGCCCTCGCCGGTGCCCAACCGCGTCAAGGCCGAGGCTGCCCGCATGCCGCAGCCGCTGCGCGCGATGCTGGACGACCTCTCGCAAAGCAGCTCGCGCATCTCGCAAGGCCTGATGCGGCAGACCCTCGGCCAGGAAGTGCGCTCGCAGGTGGGCGAGTTCTGCCTGCAGGCCGTGGCCGGCCGCTACCCGCTGGACCGCAATGCCACGCGCGACGCGACGCAGGCCGACTTCGCGATGCTGTTCGCCCCCGGCGGCAAGATCGACCAGCTGTTCCAGCAGAAGCTCGCGCCCTACGTGGACACCAGCAGCCGACCCTGGCGCTTCCGCCCGGTGGAAGGCACGCCGCTGGGCGGCGACGCCGGCACGTTGCCGCAGTTCCAGCGCGCCGCGGCGATCCGCGAAACCCTCTTTCCCGGCAGCAACACGCCCTCGCTGCGGCTGGACTTCAAGCCGGTGGAGATGGACCCGTCCATCACCCAGTTCATCCTCGACGTGGATGGCCAGATCGTGCGCTATGCCCACGGCCCGCAACTGCCGATGTCGGTGCAGTGGCCGGGCCCGCGCGGCAGCTCGCAGGTGCGGGTGCAGATGAGCCCGCCCAGCGCCAGCGGCTCCGGCCCGGTCACCGATGGCCCGTGGGCACTGTTCCGCATGTTCGACCGCGTGCGCATCGACCCCGGCAACGCGCCCGAGCGCTTCCGCGCCACCTTCGAGGTCGACGGCCGCAAGGCCGTGTTCGACGTCACCACCAGCAGCGTGCGCAACCCCTTCAAGCTGCGCGAGCTCAACGAGTTCAACTGCCCGACGGGGCTGTGATGGCCGCCGTCGAAACCGAAACCTCGGCCCAAGGCCCACCCGGCTGGTACGGCAAGCTCGCCTCGCTGGGCGACTTCGCGCAGCGCCGCCTGCCGCCGCACTGGGTGCGCCACTGCGACACCTGGCTCGCCGGCCTGATGCGCGAACTGCCGCACGAACTCGGGCCCCGCTGGCTGGACACCTACCTCACCGCGCCCGTGCTGCGCTTCGCCTGGGCCCCGGGCGTGGTCGACATGCGCTGGTGGTTCGGCGTGCTGATGCCCAGCTGCGACAACGTCGGCCGCTACTTCCCGCTGCTCATCACCCAGTCCCGCATGCACCCGCCGATCGACCGGCAGTCGCTCGATCACCTGGAGCGCTGGTACACGGTCGTCGCCCGGGTTGCGCTGCAGACGCTGGGCGATGGTGCGTCGGTGGATGGCTTCGAGCAGGCCCTGGCCGGCGCGCCTGCTTGGCCGTTGGCCGGCATGCCGCCGCCCGCGCCCATCGCCGAAGGCCCGTGGCTGCAGTTCACCGCCTCGTCGTCCAGCTGGCGTGACGCGGTACCGCTGCTGGCCGCGGGCGAACTGCTGGAACGCCTGGCGGGCTGCACGCTGTGGTCGCCAGCGCTGCCGGCGCCGGCACCGGCGAACCTGCGCTGGGGGCCGGGGCTGCCGACGGTGACCGGTTTTGCCGGGCTGCTGAAAGCGGACGGGCAAACCTGAGCGGCTTGAGAAACTCGCCAGACGGCCCGAAGGATCTCGTCCTGCTACTTTCCCGGCTCGCACTGCCACCCACGGTGCCAAAAACAAATGGGGTCAGAGTCGATTTATCTGGCGGAATGGGTCGCGATGAATTGAGGCATCTCAAGATAAATTGACTCTGACCCCATTTGTTTTCACTCCACCTCGCCGCGGCATCCAGCAACCAATCTCAAATCCCGTCCGCCGCCGCATCCACCCACACCGCAATCGCACTGAAGTTGTCCTGGTCCGCAAGCCCGCGCTGTTCGATGGCTCGCCGCATCGCCGCCAGCCATTCGTCCGGTGACGCGGCCTCGCCCAAGGTCGCCGGGATCAACGCATCGCCCACGCTCCCCCACCACCCATCGCTGCACAGCAGGAACACGTCCCCCGCCACCAAGGGCTGCAGCGCCGTGGTGTGCGGCTCCAGCGCGTCTTCGATGCCCAGCGCGGCGAGCAACTGGTTGCGGTGCGGATGCGTCTCGGCCTGGTCTGGCGTGAGCAGGCCGGCCTGCAGCAGCGAATGCACCAGGCTGTCGTCCTGGGTCACGGTGTCGATCACGCCATCACGCAGGCGGTAGAGCCGCGAGTCGCCGACGTGAGTCCACAGCGCCACAGCGCGCTGCGCATCCACGCACAGCGCCACCACCGTGGTGTGCATGCGCGCCAGGCCTTCGCCGTCCTGGCCGCGGCGCACGTCGTCGTGCGCGGCCAGCACCGCGCCGGTCAGCAGCTCAGGGCGCCAAGGCAGCGTGGCGTCGCCCAGGCAGGTCTGCAGGCGGTAGACGGCGCGGCGCGCGGCTTCGGCGCCGTGGCGGTGGCCGCCCGCCCCGTCGGCCAGCACGGCGAACCAACCGGGGCCGCAGTCGCCGGTCGCCAGCGCGTCTTCGTTGCTGCTGCGCGTGCCCGGCTCGCTGCAGGCGGCCATGCGGATGTTCAACATGGGCTGGACTTCTCTGGCCCGGCGTCAGCTTGCGCGGGCGCTCTCTTGAGACACCTCTTTTTCGGCGGACCGGGCGTTGTCCCGCGCAAGTTCGCCCAGGCGTTCCAGCTGGTCCTCGTAGGCTTCGAGGAAGGCCTTGCCGAACAGCGTGTGGAAGTCCTCCTGGGCCTCTTCGCGGATGGCCTCGAAGTGCTGCAGGTACAGCTCCCAGAGCTTGGCCTTGCGGCCCAGCGGCAGCACGCTGTCCAGCACCGAGCGGCCGACCAGCTTGGCCTCCAGCGCCGAGGGCCGGAAGCGGCCCAGCACGCCCTCGAGCGCGGCGCGCGTGCCGGCCATGGTGCCGATGGTGTGGCCGACCAGGTCGCGCATCGCGTCGGTCATCGCCGCCGGGCCGGGCAGGAAGCCGCGCACCGGCGGCTGCAGCAACTGCTCCAGCGCCGACTGCGCGCCCGGCGAGAACTTCAGCGGGTTGTTGTCGCGCGAGCGGATCACCGTGACCTCGGCGCGCAGTTCCTGCTTGGTCGCGGCGCGCACCGCCATCATCTGCAGCGTGCCTTCCACGGCCGAGCGCAGCAGCTGGCCGATCACGCGCATCAGCTCCGGGTTCAGCCCCTGCGGCGGGTCCAGGCGAATGCCGGCACCTTCGGAAAACGCGCGCCACAGCGCAACCGTGTCGCCACCGGTGCCGCTCATCACCGGCGCGGCAGGCGCCACCACCGGCTGCGGCGCCAGCGTGTCCGGCTCCGGCTGCGCCCGGGGTGCGGCCGCCAGCGGTGGCTGGAAAACGGTCTGCAGCGCCGGCGTGTGGTCTGGCAGTGCCGGGGTCACCGGCGCCTGCATGTCGGCCACCGAAGGTCCACCGAACAGCGCCAGCGGATCGGTCGGCAATGGCGCATTGCCGCCGGCCTGCGGCACCGGCGCGGCGCCGGCCATGAAGGCGGCCAGCGGGTCGTTGCTGGCCCCGGGCTGCAGGCCCAGCAGGTCGTCGATGGAGCGCGGGCCGGTGTCGGGCATCAGGTCCGCGAAGACGCCGCCAGGGTCGGCGCCAAAACCTGGCCGAGGGGCCGGCGGGGGCTGGGCCACGGGCGCGGCAAACGGGTCGAAATCATCCGGCAGGCGTGCACTGGCCGGTGAAGGCGATGGCACGGCCGCTGCGGGCGCAGGCGCAGGCGAGGCCTGCTGCCGGTCCATCAGGTCGGCGAACGGGTTGGTGCTGGACAGCGCGCCCTGCAGCGCGTGGTTCGCCATGTGCACCGGCGTGGCCGGACTCAGGCCGTTCATTCGGGTGGGCGTGTCGGGTGAGCGCTGGATCACCGTGGCACCCGCGTCGGGCGCCAGCGATTCATCGATCACCTCCAGCAGGTAGCCGCCGATGCGCACCCGGTCGTGGTGCGCCAGCGGCGCCGACTGGCCCTGCGCCAGCGGCTGGCCGTGCACGGTGATCGGGTTGGCGCTGCCGACGTTGCAGATCAGGTAGCCCGCGGCACTGCTGCGGATCTCGGCTTGCTGGCGCGAGATGTGGCGCTCCGGGTCCGGCAACGCCATGGTGTTGTGGTCGGACCGGCCGATGGTGCCGCCCTGCGCGTCGAACTGCGCGGTGATGGGCTGGGTCAGGGGCAGGTCGTTCAGCGACACCGCGCGCAGCGTGAGGGTCATGGTGGAACGTGCTCCTTGCCCGCCATGTTCGCGGCTGATCCGGGGCGCTTCAATGAACGAAAGTCACCGTGCGGGCTGGCCCAGCAGCCGGCGCTGCCGCCACACCGGCGCGGCCACCGGGAACAGCGGCCGGCCGGGCTGCAGCAGCGCCAGCTGCTGCGCCGCCAATGCACGCTGCCGCTGCGTGCCGACCTGCAGCACCTGCAGGCAGTGCGCCGGCGTGACCGGTCCACCCACGAACGCCCGCTGCGCGACCGGAAAACGTGCCGCCTCGGCCTGCCACCAGCGCTGCACGCGGTCCGCGTCCGGCCATGGCAGGCTGTCATCCTCGTCCATCGCCACGTCTTCGTCCTCGGGGTTGTCGGTCGGGCCGGATTGAAAGTCTTCCGGCGGCTTGCGCTCCAGGTCCAGCGCCGCCAGGTCCGCGCCGGTGATGAAGCTGAAGGCCTCCCCGGCCAGGCGCGCCAGCGGCAGCTCGCCCATGCGCTCGATCAGCCAGGGCACCAGCCGCACGTCGCCCAGCCAGCCGATGCCGTGGACCAGCTGGCGCACCGCCCGCGGGTCATGCGCCAGCGCGCGCACCGCGTCGCGAGCCTGTGGCCAGTCCAGCGCCTGCACGGCCAGGCTGCGCAAGGGGTGCGCCGCCGGCGTGGCAAAAGCGGCCTGCTCGATGGCGCGCAGCGCAGACGCCCGGTCGCCGAGCAGGCAGGCGGCGCGCGCGGCTTCCGGCGCGAAGTCCAGCAAGGCCAGCGCTCCAGGCAACAGGTCGACCCGGCCCAGCTCGCCAGCGGCCCTCAGCGCTGCATCACGGCGCAACGCATCGTCTTGCTGCAGCGCCGCGGCCAGCGCGGGCCCCGGGTCCACACGGTGCAGCCGGCAGGCTTCGATGCCCAGCGCCTGCCGCCACGGCTGCGGTGACGCCAGCAGCCCGCGCACCCGCTCGCGCAACTGCGCAGGTGACACCCAGCCCAGCGCCGAGACCGCGCCGCGCCAGGCCTCCGGCAGCACCGGCGCCAGGCTCAGCAGGCGATCCACCGCAGGCTCGTCCGGCAGCAGCAGCGCGCAGACCAGCGCCGCGAAGACCTCGCCGCAACCCGGCCGCTCCAGCGCTTCCTGTGCCCGCGCCAGGCCGTAGGCACCGGCCACGGCCAGGCCGTCCAGGTGGGCTTCGAGGCGGTCGTCCAGCCGCTGCAGCTGCAGCAGCTTCACATGCGGTGCGCGCACCAGCACCGAGCGCAGGTGGCGCAGGTGGGCTGCGTCGTCGGCATGCTGCTGCACGATGGCCGGGATGGGCGGACGCAGCAGGCGCGGCGGGGCGGCGGCTGTGGCGGAAGGAAGTGCAGCTTGCATCGCGGCCGATGGTCCTGTCCCATGCCTGTGGCTGCAAGGTCCGAAAGTCACCTGTGCAGTCGCAGCGCTTCTTCCATACTGCACATTGGTCTCCTGAGGACACGCAGGGCCGCCACAGCGCCTGCCGCCATGCCCATGCTCCACACCTCTTCGCGCGCCCTGCCGGCGCTGACGCTGCTGGCCCTGCTGGCCGCCTGTGCCGCCGATGGCGGCCGGCCCGCGGGCCAGGCGGCCACCGCACCCGCTCCAGCGGCCTCGGCCGCCTCGCAACCCGCACCACCGCCTCCGCCACCGCCCGAGCCGCCACCACCCGCCGGCCCCGCCGCGCAGGCCCAGGCGCAGAAGATCGCGCTGGCCGCGGTGGACCTGCTGGAAGCCGGCCGCGAGGACGACGCGCGGGCCGAGTTGCAGAAAGCCCTGGGCCTGGACTACGCGAACAAGCTGGCCAACAACCTGATGCGCCAGATCACCGCCGACCCGGTCGCCACGCTGGGCCGCGAGTCCTGGGTCTACACCGTGCGACCCAACGATTCGCTTTCGCGCATTGCCGGGCGCTTCATGGGCGACATCTACGCCTTCTACATCCTGGCCCGCTACAACGACATCAAGGTGCCCAGGCAGGTGGCCGGCGGCCAGCAGATCCGCGTGCCCGGCAAGGCGCCTCCTCCGGGCTCGCTGGAACCGAAAGAGCCGGTCCGCGGCACGCCAGGCACCAAGGGCAGCGATGCGGGCAAGCCGGCCGTGCCCGACACGCCACCGCCGGTTGCCGCCCCCGCCCCGCCGCCCGAACCCTCGCCCGGCGAACGCGCGCTGCGCAACGGCGAGGCCGCCGAGCGCGCCGGCAAGCTGGAGCAGGCGCTGAACGAATACCGCCGCGCCGCTTCTCTGGACCAACCCGGCGCCACGGCCAAGGCCGAAGCGGTGCGCAAGCGCCTGGTCGACAAGAACACCCAGGCCGCACGCACGGCCTTTGCCAAGCAGGACCTGGCCGGTGCGATCCGCAGCTGGGACAGCGTGCTGGCGCTGGACCCGAACAACGAGCTGGCCAAGCTGGAACGCCAGAAAGCCGTGCAGCTGAAGCTGAAGGTCGATCAGCTGAAATGAGCTGAAGCGAGGCTTGCAGCCGGGGCGCGGGAGCGCGTCGGTTGCGTCAGCGGTCCACCGGCGCAGCGTCAGGTGGCGAACTGATGGCCGTGCCAACCGCGGTGCCCGCGGAGCGGGCGGCATCCGCAGCCTTGGCCGGCACGGCACCGGCCGCCACCGGCGCGGCTGGCTTGAGCTGTTTCATCAGCGCCGTGGCCCGCGCGTGGTTGCCCGGCAACTTCAGGCTTTTCTGCAGCCAGGCAATGGCCTCGGGCTTCTGCTCTCGTGCGGCCAGTTGCTCGGCCTTCTGCACATACAGGTCGGCCAGCAGCTGGCGCGCCGCGGCGTCGCGCCTGTCGGCCGCCACACGTTGCTCGGCCAGCGCCAGCGCTTCGTCCAGCTCGCCTTGCGCGGCCAGCATCGTGATGTGTTCCAGCTCGTTGCGGTCCGGTGCTGCGTTGTCCGCACGGCCGGGTGCGGCCGGCGTCACGGGTTGGAGAAACTCGGCCGGATTGCGCCGCGCGATGGTGATGCGCGAGGGCTGGCCCAGGAAGTTGCGGCGGTTGCGCTCGCGCTCGATGGCACGCAGTGCGTCGGCCGCTTGGGCCGCTTGGACGGGTTGCGGCTGCAATGCAAGCGCGGCCAGGTACTGCGTGCTCGCGGCCTCCAGGTCGCCCCGCTTCTGGGCCTGCTGGCCGCGCTGCAGCCGCTCGGCGACCGCAGTGTCGATGCGTCGGCGCAGCGCGGCAACGCGCTCGCGGTACTCCGCTTCACCCGGCCGCAGCGTGGCCAGCACTTCCCAGGCCCAGGCCGCGTCGGCCAGTTGTTCCTTGCGCTCGAGCTCCTGTGCGCGTTGCCGCTGCGCCGACTCGAAGACGGTCAGCGCGTCCGGCAAGACCGCGATGCCGCCGCCTTCCGCGGGCGGCACTGCAGGCGGCGTGCCGACGCAACCCGCCAGCAACAGCAGCACGGCAAACCCAGCGCTGGTGCACCTCATGGCACCGGCCCGAAGCGGCGACTGGTCTGCAGCCTGGCCTTGAAGGCTTCCAGGTCGTGGTCGCCGAAGATCATGGTCCGGCGCAGCATCAGCGGCTGCGCGAAGAAGGCGTTGCCGCCGGGGTTCACCGTCACGGCCAGGCTGTAGCGCTGGCGGGCCAGCAGGTCCAGCACCAGGTCGTTGGAATCGCCATACGGGTACGCGTAGTGCTGCACCTGCACCGGCAGGCGTTTTTCCAGCAGCTCGCGCGGGCCGCGAATCTCCAGGTCCAGGTTCTGCCGGTAGCGCTCGTCGGCCTCGCCAGCCGTGCGCTCGATCAGGTTGCGGTGGCTCTTGGAATGTGCCTGCACGTCCACCAAGCCGGAAGACGCCATCTCCTGCAGCTGGCCCCAGCTCAGCGCCTCGCCGGCCCCGATCCAGTCGGTGTAGACGAACAGCGTGGCCGGCAACCCCAGCCGGCGCAGCACCGGATAGGCATGGCGGTAGGTCGACTCATACCCATCGTCGAAGGTGATGACCACCGAGCGAGGCGGCAGCGCCTCGCGGCCCGCCAGGTAGTCGGCCAACTGGCCCAGGCGGATCACCCGGTAGTCGTTGCGCACCAGCCATTCCATCTGCGCGGCAAAGCGGGCCGGCGAGACGTTCATCTTGCCGCCCCCGGTGCCCAGCCGGTGGTAACAGAGCACCGGCACCGTCTGGTAGCTGTCGGCATGCACGCCCAGCGGGTTCAGCGGCTGCAGCGGCACCACCAGCGGCCGGCCCGGTTCGGGCTTGGCCAGGCCGGCGTTGGCCTCGGCAATCTGCCAGTCGCGCCCCTCGTCGCCCAGCAACCGGCCCGCGATGCTGCGCAGGCTGTCGCCCGGCGCCGGCAGGTAGACCAGCAGGCGCTCGCTGCGCGCGACCACGCCGGTCGCAGCCGTTGGCTCGGTCGCCACTTGCGGAGGGTTCTGCAGCGCGGGCGGCGTCGAAGTGCAGCTCGCCAGAACAAAGGCCATTGCCAGGAGCGCCTTGCAGCGCCATGCCACCACGGTGTTCATCGCGAGGCTCAGAGCGGCAGGTCCGCCGTGGCGCCGGTGGGCGAACCGCCCGCGTCGGCCGCCTGTTTTTTCTCCTCGGCGGAGACCACTTCTTCGGCGGCCGCCAGCGTCGTTGCCGCTGCAGGTGCGTGCCGATCCTGCAGCGCCTGGGCCATCTGGTCGAAGGTGGCGTACAGCAGGCCGAACTCGTCCTTGCGCTGCTCGCGGATGCGGAAGTCGTAGCGGCCGCGCGAGATTTCGCCCAACGCCTCGGTCATCAGCTTGATCGGCCGCGCGAACCAGTTGGCCACGAAGAACATCGCCACCGCCACCGCCAGCACCGTGACCACCGCCAGCCCGATCATCAGCGTGATCGAGAGCCGTGCCACGCGCTCCAGCGGCCGCTCCGGCAGCCCCAGCGCCACCCGGCCCACCGGCTTGCCCTGGAAGGTGATGGTGGATTCGAAACCCAGCACCGGCTCACCGCCGGCCAGGTAACGCGAGAGCTTCACGCCGCCACGCTCGCCCAGCGACTCGCCTGGTGGCGGCTGGTAAGGCAGGTTCTGCAAGCCCGGCTGGCTGGAGGCGCGCACCACGCCGCCGCGGTCGGCCACGGTCACGCTCTGGAAGTCGCGCGTCTTCATCACCTCCTGCAGCGACACGTCCACCGCCACCCAATCCTCGCTGAGCGCCGCCACCGCGTTCTGCGCCGCGATGAAACGCGCCAGCGCCGCGCCGTAGTCGGCCACCTGCGCCATCATCGCGGCGTACTGGCGCTGGATGATCAGCGAGGCGCTGAGCGCCATCACCACCGCGACGATCAGCGCCATCATGCCGGCCCACTTCACACGCAGCGGCACGATGCGCGGCCGGTTCGCCGCACCGGCTTCCTCGTCGATCTCGGCCAGCACCCGGCCCAGCGCCTCGGCCAATTCGGCGCCGGTCTGGAAGCGATGCTCGGGTGCCTTGGCCATGCAACGGTCCACCACCCGGCGCAGCGAGGCCGGCAGGCCGGGCCGCAGCTTGGCCATCGGCGTCGGGTCTTCCTTGGCGATCTTCAGCGCCAGGTTGACCACGCTGTCGCCCTGGAAGGGGCGCTGGCCGGTGAGCATCTGGTAGAGCACGATGCCGGCCGAAAACAGGTCCGAGCGGCCATCGATCTTCTCGCCCTGCATCTGCTCGGGCGCCATGTACTGCGGCGTGCCCAGCACGTCGCCCACGCGGGTGCGCTGCTCGCCCTTGGTCGACTCCATGTGCGCAATGCCGAAGTCCATCACCTTGATGTCCAGCGTGTTGCGCACGCGGGCGATGTTGCCTGGCTTGATGTCGCGGTGCACGATGCCGCGCTTGTGCGCATAGTCCAGCGCCCGCGCCAGCTGCATGCCCATGATCACCACGTCACGCACCGGCAGCGGCTGCCCCGGCGCCAGCACCTCCGCCAGCGACTCGCCGTCCAGCAGCTCCATCGCCATGTAAGGCCGCCCGTCAATCTCGCCCACATCGTGCACGGTGACGATGTTCGGATGCGACAAGCCCCCCGAAGCCCGCGCCTCCCTCAGGAACCGCGCCCGGTACTCCTCGTCCTCGCACAAGGACGCATGCAGGAACTTGATCGCCACATCCCGCGCGATGCCCGGGTCATGCGCCCGGAACACGCTGGCCATGCCGCCACGGCCCAGGCGCTCCGAGATCTCGTAGCGACCGACCTGGCGGACAGGTGCCTCATTGCCGGGTGCGATGCGACCGCCTGGCAGGGTGCCGGTGACGGGCGCCGGCGACGCTGTATCGCTGGACAGACGCTGGGTCTGCGGATAAACCGTATTGCGGCCGACGGACTTGCTGTTGGCTGCGGTGTGCTCGGGCAACTGGGCCAAGGACGCGGCAGCGGGCGCGATGCGGGTGGCATCGGGGTCGACAGTGGCCGAATCGTCGTCCGGCAAACCAGGCGAACGCCCGACCTGATCGTCATGGCGAGGAGCGGAAGACATGCGGACATGGTTCCGCGGATGGGATGCGGGCGCAATGTCCGAAAGTCATGGTGCAGGAGGTGGGCGGTGCCTCGCCGTCACCCTCGTTTGGCCTATATCAGCCCCCGGCGTGCCCTCATGGATCCGAGTCTTCCCCAGCCCCTTCCGGATCGTCCGCCAGTGCCTCGTAGTCCGAGATCGACTCCTCCAGCCATTCCAGAAAGCTGGGGTAGTCCGCTTCTTCGTCCTTGTAGTGCTGCACAAGACGCCACTCGCCATCTGGATCAACGTCTAAAGGATCCAGGATCAGGCGCATCGGATTGATGTCCGACCAGCCGATCACCAGACCATTGGCGGCCGTTGCGTCGCCATCGCGGCCCACATCGCGCTGCCAGCGCTTGATCTTGGCAGCCTTGGCGCCGGCGAGCATCTCCTCGACCGACAGGAGCGCCGTCATGCCGTCCACCATTTGCCAGCCGTTGTGGAACGACAGGAACGCCCGGTAAGAAGGTGGCAAAGGCTTCCCGAACTTGGTCTCCAGTTGCTCGATCAACGACGCTGGCGCCGGTCCACCCAACTGCTGCCCGTCGGGCAGGTCAATCGCAGCGTAGTAGCGCGATCGGGCGGTCATGCCGTCGTCCACAGCCCGCCTCAGGCGAGCGACCATCTGCGGATCCATTGCAGCTCCTCAGCAATTCTTGGTGGTGAAACCGGTGGGGTTGGTGGTGCCTCGCTGGCGAGCGGCCTTGATCTGCCGACCGGATGCCCCATTGACCGCGCCGTCCAGCCACAGGAAAGGCCCTGCCACACGCCCGCCCAACTGGACCTCCAACGCATGGTCGGCCTCCATGCCAGCCGCAAGAGGGTTCGCGGTCTGCGCGCAAGCATCGTAGAAATGACTCGTTTGAGTGGACGGGTTGGACGCTGGCGGCCAACCGCTGGGACTCGGCTTGTTCCAGTCCCTCGCAAACTTCGCCGCCCAGCCGTTGGCGTTCTTGCGCAGTCGCCCCGCCGTGGACCGGGATTGAAGGTTGCCACGCTGCTTTGCCGCAGCGTCCATCTTCGCCGCCTTTGCTTTCATCTGCTTCTTCTGACAATCGGTCCAGGTGGGATCGCACTCCAGCACGATGATGCCCAAGCCACTCGGTGGTTGCTGATTGCCCGGCATCGTGCCGGAGTTCGACGGGCTGCCACCGTTGTTGGTCATGGCATCCCCGAGCAACTGGATGTTCTTGCCCTCGGCCTTGACATTCATTGAACCCGGGGCGACGAATTCGGTCTTCCCCTGGGTCTTGGACGAAACGATGCCGCCACCTGTTCCCTGGCTTGCCACGTCAGGCGACGGCTGGCTCATGTAGTAGGCCCCCTTGATCGCGACTTTCTTCCCTTCGATCTTGACGGTCGTGGTGGCGTCCGTGAGCCGGTCTTCCGAACGACCGAGGTTGGGCAGTGGGGTGGGAACGAAAGGAGCTGGCGGCCCTGGCATCTTGCAGACGTTCGGTAGCGTGGCCGGTGCCATGTCCATGCTGCCCTCCGTGACCGGGGTCTTGGGAGGATTGACGCCCACGCTGATCATGGTGAGGAAACCGCCGAGTGCAATGACAACAGCGCTGCCGACCGCAGGCCACCGTCCGAACCCGCCCACAGGATTGGCAACCCAGCGCGCCGGTCGCCGCGCTGCGCGGACGCTGCCGCCAGCGCAGCGTAGAGCAGGCCCGAGGCGGCCCCGACATCGCCCCAACAGTCGGCCGGGCAAAGGTAGTCGTGTGCGTCGACGAATGCGAGCTGATGGCGCAGCAAGGTGTATCCGAACTCCTCGTTGCGATGCCGTTCCCCATTCAAGTCGCAGTAGGTGGCCGTGATTGGCGATTGGGGCAGGCTCAATGCTTCGGCCAGACGTGCGACCACAGTTGACAACCCCAGCCCCACACACACTTCTTCGCTGTCAAGTGGCACGGGCTCGGTCGCTGTGGCGGCTGCAACCAGCCTGCCGAGGATGGGCAAGCCCAACTGTGTCGCGGCGCTGCGACTGACCAGCAGGCATGCTCCGGCGGCCTCGCCGGGCGGAAAACCGTTGCGGTTGGCGCTGGACATCAGGCGGCCACGCTCGTCGAGCCAGCTGAGGGTCTCGCCATCGTGGTACGAATCGACAGCCGCGACCAGACAACACTCGCTGGCACCACTGCTGATCCGGCCCGCTGCAGCTTGGAGCGCCATCAGCCCGGCAGCATGCCCCGTGGGCAGTGCGTGAATCGAGGACACCGGGAGGCGAGCGCTTGCCCAGTGCCAGGCACGACTCCGCATGTCTCCCGCGACAGACCCGGTCATACCAGGCCTGGGCTCTGGCAGGCCGAGCCATAGATCGACGGGCATCGTCGAACGCCAGGGCACGGGACACACCTGATCCAAGGCCGACGCTAGCATCCGCCCCAGCCGCTCGACCAGTGGCAGGTCGCATGCAAGAAAGGCGTCGCAGGCCAGGCCGACGGGTTCGCCGAACCGGTCCACGAAGCTCGGATGCAGCGAGATGGCCGATATCCCGGCACGGACGGCCGCGGCGGACGAGCGAACATCGAGACCAAGCGGAGTGTGCACGCCGATGGCGCAAAGGCAGACCTCTCGTTCCGGAGTCCCCCGCCAGGCCGTGCAAGGAATGGGCACCGCTTGAGGCGGCTGAATCTGGGCGGTCATAGCAGGCGCTTTTCCTTGACGATCGTGGCGTCGAGTTCATCCACTCGCCTATTGCATGCCATCGAGGTCTGCCAAGCCATCGTGAATCGACTCAGGTCGGGCTCGATGAGAACGGTGCACAGTTGGGCCCGATGTTCCACGTACCGGCTGCCAAAGCGAGTTTCGAAAGTGAGGTAGACCCTTGGCAATCGAATCGACAGGACGCCTTCACGTGACAGGTTCACGAGCTCGACAACTTCACCTCCCCGCAGAGGCTGAGGGAATTGCTGGTCAACGGGCGCGCAATGGTGGTATCGGGCGTCGAAATCAGCTGCCCAAAGCGGCGCACGCGTGGCCTGCCAATTGGCGTCGTAAGTGCCCGCCATGACACGCCTTGAGGTCCAGTCGCAGGAGACGCTGCCCAGTCCTGCAGGCGTCGGGTTGTCTTTCCACGACGAGATCAGCTGCCTCGGGTCTTCCACGTTCGGCAAATGCCGGCCAAAACAATGCTCTGCGCGGGTAGCAAATCCGGTCCCCACAGGGTTGCGCATGTCCAGCCGATGGTCGTCCGGATCACGCGCCTGACGATCCCAGCCACCATATGCTCGCTCATAGCAAATGGGCATCGACGCGAAGGGCCGAGGTTCCGACATTGATGGCAGCCCGACCAGGCTGCGCTCCCAGACACGATCGCCAAACACCCTCAATCGTTTCCTCGTGCCGGCCACGCCGAGCTGGACGTCGACCCAAGAGGCGCGACTCCCTTCCCGCGTCCAAGCGCAGCCATTGACGATCAGGTCCGTTCCAGGCTTAACACCCAGCAGATCGGACTCCTCCAGCAGACCGCTTTCGCCCACTTTCCCGGCGTACCTGGCCATCCGGCAGACCAGTCGCTGCTCATCTGCTAGGCAGATAGCACCGTTTCCCTTGATGACGTAAGTTGCCTTCACGACGACCAGCCAGATCTTGTTGCCCTCGCGATCCTGCACCCAGGTTCGGTCGGCGGCGTACGGTGTCGTGTTGATGACGGCCCACATGGTGAAGGAGGCCGTCAGTTCAGTGCGATGGCGCCACCCTTGATGCGATTGGAGCCCGTAGACTTGCTGATGACATAGGTACCCTCGATCACCACCTTGCCAGCACGCGTCAACGTGATGCTTGCCTTGCCGCACCTCAAAACGAGTTGATGCCGCGCGCTAATCAACATGCGTTCGCCATCTGCATCGACCTGCACCCGCACTGGCTCTTCTGCAGAAGACCAACCGGTACCGCAGCGCAACACGCCAATGACAATGGGTTTTTCGGGGTGCCCCCCCTCAAAGACCAGCAGCACCTGCCGGCCAATGTGTTCGGCATGCAGATCGACGCTGCTGCGGGCTCGGAGCAAGCCAAGTTCCTCGCCCGGCGTTGCAAATGGATTGGTCACCAATGGCGTCATGCCGTCATCCGTCATCGCGATCAGCTCGCTGATCTGCATGGACAACCCCGTTGCGATTTCGCCCGCAGCCCATGCATCGAAGTGTTCTCTCGCACTCATGTTCACTGGGTCCCTTCAGTTCTGAAGAATCTTCGAACCCTTCATCACGATGTCGCTCGAAGCCTTGGCATTGATCTTCCCCGAGCCGTCGATCGTGATGTCCTTGCCCTTGATGACGATGGTTCCGTCCTTCTTCATCGCGATGCTGGCGCTGCCAGTCTTGATCGTGATGGAGTCGCCGGCGTCGATCACCAGGTTCTTGCCGACCGTCAATGCGTCGTCGTCCGACACCGAGACTGAACGGCCCTTGCCTACCGTGGTGGCCTGCGCACCGCCCACGCTCACACTCCGGTCCGAGCCCACCGAGGTGTCCTGCTTCGCGCCCACGTTATTGCTCTGATTGACACCCACACTGGTGGACTGGGTCAAACCGACCGTAATGCTCTGGGCTGCACCCACCGCCACCACCTGCGCGGCGCCGATCACGATTTCCTGTGCGGCGCCAATGGCGATGGTTTCGTTGATGCCCACGGCGTGGGTGCGCTGCAGTGCCACCGTCGCCGTCTCGCTCGCGCTGACGGTGATCGAGCGGTTGCCGGTGATGGCGATCGTTTCGTTACCGCCCACGGTTTCGCTGCGGTTGGCGGCGATGCCGATGGTCTCGTTGGCACCGACGTTCTCGGTGCGATTCGCGCCAATCGTGATCTTCTCGTTGCTACCCACCTTCTCGGTCCGGTTCACGCCGATGGTGATCGTCTCGTTGTTGTCCACCGTCTCGGTGCGGTCGTGCTTCACATGCACGGTCTCGTCGTTGTCGATGGTCTTGGTGCGGTCGTGGCCGACCCAGTGGGTCTCGTCGTTCTCGACCTCGATGTCCTGGTTCTTCTCGGCGTGGATCCACAGCTGCTCTGCGCCGGCCTTGTCCTCGAAGCGGATGGCGTTGGCGGTGCCGTAGGCGCCGCCCTTGCTGGAGCGGGTCAGGATGCCGGACTGGGTGGCATTGGCGGGCAGGTCCCAGGGGGGCATCTGCATCGCGTTGTAGACGCGGCCGGTGACCAGCGGCTGGTCGGGGTCGCCTTCGAGGAAGTCGACCACGACCTCCTGGCCGATGCGCGGCACGTGCATCACGCCGAAATTCTTGCCCGCCCAGGGGTGGCTCACACGCACCCAGCACGAGCTGGTCTCGTTGTGCTGGCCATAGCGGTCCCAGTGGAACTGCACTTTCACCCGGCCGTACTTGTCGGTGTAGATCTCTTCGCCAGAGGGGCCCACCACCACTGCCGTCTGCGGGCCTTGCACAAAGGGCTTGGCCGTCTGCCTGGGCGGCCGGAACTGCTGGTCGGCCGGGATGGCGTCGAAGGTGCACTGGTAGCCGCCGGGCGCGCCGCCCTGGCTCTCGTAGCCGTCGACCACGGCGTTGGTGCGCATCGCCGAAATCAGGTACTTGATGTTCTGGTCTTCGCGCGGGTGCTTCTCCAGCGTCAGCACATGGCCGGTGGTGAGACCTTGGGCATTGGAGGCACCCCGCATGCTGACATAGGTGCTCTGCAGCTCGGTCAGGCGGTCTTCGTTGTACTGGGTGCCATCGGCCACCTGCAGGTAGTCGCCCTGGTAGTCGAAGGCTTCCAGCTTGTCGAGGTCATGCCCGCGGGGCTGCGTGGCCTTCACCGCGAGGCTGGTGGCCGGGCGCTCGAAGTCGTAGCTGGTGAGCGCCGCCTGGCCGGTCTTGACGCCGCAGCTGAACGACCAGTTCGACACGTAGTCGGCATCGGGCGGCAACTGGTCGGTGTTCTCGTGGTATGGCAGGCGCTCGCAGTGAGGCGCAGGGTCGTGCGCGGAATAGGCGTCCACCAGCACCAGCTTGTGTTCGGTGGCCGTGTGTTCGAAGTACCAGTAGATGCCCTCGTGCTCCAGCAGGCGGGCAATGAAGTTGTAGTCGGTTTCGCGGTACTGCACGCAGTACACCCACGGCCGGTAGCTGCGGTAGAGCTTGAACTCGAAATGGGCAATGGCGGTGTGATCTTCGAAGACCTTCTTGACGATGTCCGGCACCGTCAGGTCCTGGAAGATGCGGCAGTCGGTGGTGCGGGTGAGGAACCACAGCCAGGGGCGCACGGTCGCCTGGTAGGCGTGGTAACGCCCCCGGTGCGGCCCGATGCCGAAGCGGGTCACATGGCCGTGGAAGTAGCGCTTGCCGCCATCGCGCAGCGTGACGGCCACGCTCACGGTCTTGCCCAGCAGGTCGGTTGACAGGATGTCGGGCTTCTCGCTGAGCAGGCCCAGCTGCGTCTCGCCCAGCACACTGAGCCCACAGCCGTCGAACATCGATTCGAAGAGCAGGTCGTCAGGGGGCAGCGGGGAGCTGAGCGTGATCGAGGCAGACGGCATGAAGCGGCGCAGGCGCGAGTGAGGTCCTACGGTACGCAGGCCGCTTCGCACGCGAAAGCGACCAAAGTCACCCCGGCCACTTCAGTCATCGGCTGCCTTCAAGGCGCAGCGCAGTCCTCGGTGCGCCAGCGCCGGGCGGCTTCGTCCCACAGCACAGGCTGGACCGCACTGCCACTGGCCTTGCCAGGCTTGACGCAGAACCGGGCCTCGTAGGCCACGGTGCCATCGGCACCAGCCTCGGGCTGCGCGCCGAGTTCGACGCGGTACAGCGTGCCGGCCTGCAGCGGCGCGGCGGCGGTGCGCTGGGTGGCGCCTGGCGGCAGCGCGCCATAGCGCAGGCAGGCCTCCGGCCGAAGCTGGACCGCGCCGCCGGGCGGTCCGAACGAGAAGCCCCAGTCCTCGGGCGGCAGCGAGCGCCAGTCGGTGCGCTCACCATGGCTGATGCTGAGCGTCCACACGCGCATCGGGCCGGCCAGCTCGCGCTGCGACAACGCGAAGCAAGGCAAGCCCCCATCGGCCGTGACCTCGACCGAGCCCTTGCTGGAAGCGGCCAGGCCGCCGGCCGAGACCAACAGGCCGGCCAGTAACGCGACGAATGGGCGCCCGGCGAGCCTCATGGCAGGTTGCGCTTGTCCGAAGGGTTGGCAATGAACAGGCGCAGCACGGTCTCGAACAAGGCGCGGTCGTTGATGTGTTTGGTCTGGTGCATCTCGGGCGGGCGGCTGAAGTTCTTCACGGCCCAATAGTCGGACAACAGGTCGCCTTGCGCCTCCATGTTGTAGTCGCCCAGCGTCTTCTTCGCATCCAGCGTGTAGTCGTAGCCCAGCCCGATGCGGATGGCGCCGCGCAGCATCACCGGGTAGCCCAGCTGATGCTGCCAGACGTGCACCATCTCGTGCATGAACCACAGCGAATCGCTGAAGCCGGCGAGCGCGAAGTCTTCCTTGAAGCGCTTGGGGTTGAAATACATCTCGCCGTTGGGCGTCATCGCGGTGTCGTCCGGCTGCAAGCCGAACCAGAGGTACTCCTCGTTGTGCACCTTCACGCGGTTGTAGTCGACCGAGTTGCCGAACAGCGTGCGCGCCATGTCGCGCTCATTGACCGTCAGCCTGCGCCATTCGCCCTCGGGTGTGGGCCGGCGCACCGGCTGCACGCTGGGCCGCGGCGACTGGCCGCGCTTGTCCGGCAAGCCTTCGAGGCCGGCGCCGATGCCGGTGGCCACCAGGCCCGTCGGCCCGGGCAGCGCCGAGCGAAGGTCGAACGGCTCACCCCAGCCCACCGGCTCGCGCAGCGTGGGGCTGGTGGCACCGGGAATGCGCTGGCCTGCCATCAGGGGATTCTGCTCAAGCCGCAGAGCCGTTCATGGGCTCGGGGTCAATCGAACGCATATGCGAAATCGCCGTCCTGCACGCTCAGGCCCACCTGCCCGATCGCCTGCCCTTCCGACAGGCGGGTCAGGTACTCGCGGCTGATGCGCGGCAGCACGGTGTTGGTGAGGATGGCATCGATCACGCGGCCGCCGCTTTCCACCTCGCTGCAGCGGCTGATGACCAGCTTGACGACCGCGTCGTCGAAGCTGAAGGGCACGCCGTGATGGTCCTGCACGCGGCGCTGGATGCGGCCGAGCTGCAGGCGGACGATCTGCGCCAGCATGGTTTCGCTCAGCGGGTAATACGGGATGGTGACCACACGACCCAGCAGCGCGGCTGGGAAGACCTTCAGCAGCGGCTCGCGCAAGGCCTTGGCAATGCCTTCGGGCTCGGGCATCAGCTCGGGGTCGGCGCAGAGCTTCATGATCAGCTCGCTGCCCACGTTGCTGGTCAGCAGGATGATGGTGTTCTTGAAGTCGATGTAACGGCCCTCGCCGTCTTCCATCCAGCCCTTGTCGAAGACCTGGAAGAACAGCTCGTGCACGTCGGGGTGGGCTTTTTCCACCTCGTCCAGCAGCACCACGCTGTAGGGCCGGCGGCGCACGGCTTCGGTCAGCACCCCGCCTTCGCCGTAGCCCACATAGCCGGGGGGCGAGCCCTTCAGCGTGGAGACGGTGTGGGCCTCCTGGAACTCGCTCATGTTGATGGTGATGACGTTCTGTTCGCCGCCGTAGAGGGACTCGGCCAGCGCCAGTGCGGTTTCGGTCTTGCCCACGCCAGAAGTGCCACAGAGCAGGAACACGCCGATGGGCTTGTTCGGATTGTCCAGCCGGGCGCGCGAGGTCTGGATGCGGCGGGCGATCATCTCCAGCGCATGCTGCTGGCCGACCACGCGCTGGTTCAGCGTGTCGGCCAGCTGCAAGACCGCCTGCACCTCGTTCTTGACCATGCGGCCGACCGGAATGCCGGTCCAGTCCTGCAGCACGCTGGCGACCGCCGCTTCGTCGACCGTCGGCAGGATCAGCGGTGCGTCGCCCTGCAGCTCGCCCAGCTGCAGCTGCAGGCCTTGCAGTTCCGCCAGCAGGTCATCGCGCTCGGAGGCGCTGGGTGCGCCTTCGCCATCCTCCCGCAGCTTGGCACGCAAGGCCAGCAGGCGGTCGACCACGGCCTTCTCCTTGCCAAAGCGCTCAGCCAGCACCGCGTTCTCGGTGTGCGCCTCGTCCAGCGCAGCGGCCACGCGGCGCTTGCGCTCGGTCACCTCGATGCCGATGGCCGCTTCGCGGCCGATGATGGCCTGCTCCACCTCCAGCGCCTGGATGCGGCGCTGGTTGTCCTCCAGCGCCGGCGGCGTGGCATGCTGGCTCACGGCCACGCGGGCGCAGGCGGTGTCCAGCAGGCTGACGGCCTTGTCGGGCAGTTGCCGCGCCGGGATGTAGCGGTGCGACAGCCGCACCGCCGCGTCGATCGCCTCGTCCAGCAGCGCCACCCGGTGGTGCTGCTCCAGGATGCTGGCCACGCCACGCAGCATCAGCACCGCCTTCTCCTCGCTGGGCTCGCCCACCTGCACCACCTGGAAGCGCCGCGTCAGCGCCGGGTCCTTCTCGATGTGCTTCTTGTACTCGGCCCAGGTGGTGGCGGCAATGGTGCGCAGTTTGCCGCGGGCCAGCGCGGGCTTAAGCAGGTTGGCCGCGTCGCCGGTGCCGGCCGCACCGCCGGCACCGATCAGCGTGTGGGCCTCGTCGATGAACAGGATGATGGGCTTGGGCGAGGCCTGCACTTCGTCGATCACCGAACGCAGCCGGTTCTCGAACTCGCCCTTCATGCTGGCGCCAGCCTGCAGCAGGCCGATGTCCAGCGCATAAAGGGACACCTCTTTCAGCTGCGGCGGCACATCGCCCTGCGCCAGGCGCAGCGCAAAGCCCTCGACCACCGCCGTCTTGCCCACGCCGGCCTCGCCGGTGAGGATGGGGTTGTTCTGGCGCCTGCGCATCAGGATGTCGACGATCTGGCGGATCTCCTCGTCGCGGCCGGCCACCGGGTCGATCTCGCCCTGGCGCGCGCGCTCGGTCAGGTCCACCGCGTAGCGCTTGAGCGCCTCCTGCTTGCCCATCGCCGCGGGCGCCACCGCGCCGCTGGCTTCGCCGGGTTCGGCTCCCCCGTCGGTCGCGCGCATCTGCTGCTCGGGCGAGCCTTCGACGATGCGGGCGAAGTTGTCGGCCAGCTCGTCCGGCTTGATTCGCTCGAACTGTTTGGAGATGGACAGCAGCGCATTGCGCAGCGACGGCGTCTTCAACAGGCCGATCACCAGGTGACCGGTGCGCACCTGGCTGTCGCCGAACATCAGCGAGCCATAGACCCAGCCGCGCTCGACGGCGTTTTCGACCCAGCTCGATAGGTCCGTCACCGAGCTGGCGCCGCGCGGCAGCCGGTCCAGCGAGGCGGTCAGGTCCGCGGCCAGTTGCGAGGCGTCCAGGCCATGGTGCTTGACGATGCGATGCAGGTCGGAATCGGGGGTGTTGAGGATCTGGTAGAGCCAGTGCTGCAGCTCGACAAACGGGTTGCCACGCAGCTTGCAGAACACCGTGGCACCCTCGATGGCCTTGTAGGCCAGCGGGTTCAGCTTGCCGAACAGCGCAACGCGGGAAATTTCGGTCATGGAAGGCCTCCGTGGGCTTTGGCAACGAATGAGGTTTGCGGCCGCAGGCGCAGCTCGGCGCGCGGGGAAGTGCCGGAGCGGCCGATCCAGCTGCTCAGGCCCAGGCGCAGCCGGCGGTCCAGCCGCGGCGCTGGTGCCTCGCGCGGCTGCAGCGTGAGTTGCAGGTCCCACAGCAGGTGCAGGCCGGCGTATTCGCGCACCCAGTCCACCAGCGGCCGCCAGGCGCTGCCGCCGGGCAGGAAGGCCTGGTACTGCGCCAGCGTCAGCGGCCCCAGCACCACGCGGAACTTGAACTGCCGGTCCCAGACCTGGTGGCCGGCGTTGGCATTGCGGCCCAGCGCCGCCGGCACGGTGCCGACACGCTCGCTGCGGTTGCGCGCATGGCCCAGGCGGGTGCGTTCGCCCGGCGCCATTGGCAGCCAGTGCGGCACGCGCTGCTCGATGCGCGCCGGCACGCCGAAGTGCTGCCGCAGGATCTTCACCAGGCCTTCGGGCGAGCGGCTGGCCGCCCCCAGCAGCCCGGCATGGAACAGCCGCGCGTGATGCGGCAAGCTGTCCTGCGGGCGGATGCTTTCGTGCAGCCCGGTGCTGGCGCCCAGCCAGGTGGCGAAGCGGTCGTCGGCCGGGCGGTCCAGCTGCACGCAGGGCTGGGACTGGGCCCAGGCGCGGTAGAACAGCGACAGCAGGCGGTGGTGGAACACGTCCAGGAAACGCTGCAGCGTGGGGTCGCTGCGCTGGTGCAGGCGCTCGCGCACGTATTCGGTCAGGTGCAGCGGCAGCGGGCCTTGCGGGCCCATCAGGCCAAAGAAATGCACCGCCAGCCGCGGCATGCTGCCCTCGCGACTGAAGCTGGCCAGCATGGCCGGCGGAAAGCGCAGCTCCGCCGCCTGGCCCAGGCGCAACGGCTCCTGCCCCGGCCGCAGCGCGCGGCCAAAGCGCGGCGCGCTGGGCGACAGGCCTTCGATGCGGCGCAGCAGCGCGAAGAAGTCGTGCGCGTGGGGTGCGACCTCCAGCGAATTGAACAAGGCCTGCAGCGCCGCAGCCTGTTCCACCGCCTCTTGCTCCGCCTTTTCCACGGCTGATTCGCGTGCTGTCATGGCAGGTTCACGACAAACAGAACCCGTTCACAGCGCGCCTTCGCTGGCCATGCGCGGCGGCCAGCGCATCAGCTCGCCGCGCTGGGCCGAGCGCAGCGTCAGCTGGGTGAAGGTGTTGATCGACGCATAGCGCGCGAAATAGTGTTCCAGCACGCTGCCGAACAGCACCGCGCTGCCGCCCTGGAAAGCCAGCTCGTCGAGTTCCAGCACCAGCTCGGCGCCGCTGCCGAAGGTCAGCCGGCCCCCACCAGGCAGGCGGCGCACCACGGTGCCGGCGCGCAGCGTGCGCACGCCGTCCACCATGCGCAGCCAGGCCGGGTCTTCCGGCGGGCCCTGCAGCACCAGCAGGCGGCGCAGCATCGCCGCGGCCTGGGCCGGGTCGTCGCCGGCCAGCGGCAACTGGCGCTGCGTCAACAGGCTGACCAGGCTCCAGCCCAGCTCGCCGACCGGCCGGCGGCTCTGCGGGCGGGTGGGCCCGCGCAGCGCCGTCACGCGCTTGACCGGGCCGGGCGAGTCCAGCCGCCAGAGCGACGGGCCACCCGCCTGGCCCGGGGGCAGCAGCGTCGGCAGGTCACGGTTGGTGACCCAGGCAGAGACCGAGAGCTGGCGCACGTCTTCGCGGTACGGCGCGTGCTGCGGGTCGACCAGCGAGAGGAATGCTTCCTCGCCGATGTAGCCAGAGCGCGGGCCGTGCTGCTTCTGCCGCTCGGACATCAGGCGCGGCTCGCGGCGCAGCGTGTAGAAGCCCGAGGGCGCTGCGCCCTCGCCCTGCCCCTGGGCATGCGCGCTGGCGTACAGCGGCTGGAAGGCCTGCTGGCCGGCGCGCGCGGTGCCGAAGCCGACGACCGATTCGAGGCTGTGCACCTCGAAGTCCATCGGCCGCGTGCGGTCCGCCACCACGTGGTATTCCCAGGCGCCGGGGCCGAGCTGGATGCGGTCCAGCCGCTTGCGGAACAGGTTGATCGCCGGGGTGCAGAACAGCGACAGGCTGCCGGCGTCCACCAGCGGCTCCAGCGCAGCGTCGCCGCGCGAGAACAGCAGCACCAGGTCCGCCTCATCGCCCGGCACACGCGCCAGCCGCGTGGCCAGCTCGCCCACCTCGAAAAACAGCAGCCGCTGCGGCAGCGCGGCGAATTCCTGCAGCAGCCGGTGGCCGGAGAAGCCGCGCTGCAGCTCCGGCAGCAAGGCCTCGTCCGGCCCAAAGCCTTGCATGCGGACGCTGGCGGCGTCGCACCATTGGGCCAGGGCCTGTGCGGCCGGCGCACCCGGCACGTGCACCCAGCTGCCCATCACGGCGCTCTGGACCAGCTCGTGCAGCCGGTGGGCCACGTCGTCTGGCGCGCTGATGTGCAGGCTCAGGCGATCCAGGCCCTGCAGCTGACGGAAGCTGGCGCCACCGCCACAGCGCAGCCGGATGCGCAGCCCGCCCTTGGCGCCCAGCGCGGGCGGCAGCTGCTTGAGCGGCAGATCCGCGCCATGGGTGAAATATTGAACCGAAGCGATCGCTATCGGCCACAGCGTGACCGCCTGCGCGGTGCGGAATTCGCAGCGCGTGTCCTGCCCGCGAACCAGCTCGGCCGCGATGGCGCTCGCGCGTGGGACCTGGTAGCCGCCCAGCAGGTTCGGGTCGGTCAGATCCGCCTCCAGGCGGGCCACCATCATCGACGGCAGCGGCGCGAGGAAGTTCGGGTAGATCGATTCCAGCAGGTGGGCGATCAGCCGCGGGTGCTCGGCGTCCAGCTTCAGCTGCACGCGGGCCGCGAGGAAGGCAAAGCCTTCCAGCAGCCGCTCGACATACGGGTCGGTGACCGCGATGCCTTCCATGCCCAGCCGCGACGCGATCTTCGGAAAGTCCCGCGCGAACTCGGCCCCGACCTCGCGCAGATGCGCGAGTTCGTCGGTGTAGTGGCGGAGGAGTCGGGGGTCCATGTTCAATCAGGCGTCGGATCTCGCCACGACGCCCTGCTTGGCCGTCTCCAGGAGCTGGCAGAGCGTCCTCATGCCAGCGACAAGCGGTGCGGCAGTCGCGTCCCGATAGCCACCAAGCCGGGAGATCAAGCTTCTACCTGTTTCAAGACAGGCATCGATTTGCAGCACGTTGGCATTGTTTGCATGCATCAATTCCGCTGTGCTCAGCAGCCAATTCCTTCCCGCGTCTTTCAGGCCGGCAAGGTCGTTCGCAAAAGCGTTGATCGCGTTGGGAAGGTTCGCCACCGCAAAGCCACGTGTGGCCTGGCTCACACGGCTTGCACGAAGGTAGTCCTGTGGATTGAGATACCCGAATATCTGGAACAAAACCTCGTTAGGCAGGTTTTGAAATGGGTCTGGTCGGTCGTCGCCAAAGTCGGCCATGGAACGCTCCTTCAAGAATCAATGGACCCGGACAGGTCACGCTATGCTTCCCTCACCTCCACCTGCCCCGCCTCCAGATCCAGCTGCGTGCGCAGCAGGATCTCCAGCGGGACGGGTTGCGACCAGAGGTGGCCGCGAATCTCGAATTCGATGATGTTGTGGGTGTCCAGCACGCTGGTGGCCTCCAGCGCGCGCACCGCCAGGCTCTCGGGCAGGATGCGCGGCTCGTAGCGCAGGATGGCGCTGCGGATCGCCTTTTCCAGCAGGCTCACGTCCACCTTCGAGGCCAGCTGGCCCGACAGCGCCGGCAGCCCGAAATTCAGCACGCTGGCGGCCAGGCCGGGCCAGGCCTCGGCTTCCTTGCCCAGCGGCTGCACGGCGTTGAACAGCCAACCGAGATCGCGCAGCACCGCCTGGCGCAGCTGCGACTTGCTCATCACGCGGTGATGCTCGGCCTCCTCGCGGCGATGCGGCTCGTCGTCGGTCAGCCGGTCCAGCAGCGCCGGCTGCAGGCGGTCACGCGGGCTCGTGGACACGTCAGCCCCTCGTCCGACGGGTACGCCGGACGATCTCCCGAGGGAATGCCGGCCGGCTTGGGAGCGGCCCGGCGCCCGGCCCGGCGGAAACGGGATGCCTCATGCCTCGGCGCCCGACTGACCCAGCTCGATGCAACGCACATCCAGCAGCGAATGTTCGCCCGCATCGGTGGCGAACACGCGCTGGCCAACGCCCGCGTACTGCTCGACATTCGGTGGGTCCAGCGGCGTCCATTCGGTGCGCCGCGCCATCCACACCCGCTCGTCGTCCCAGCTCGTGCTGCGCGGATAGCGCGTGGGGATGAGCGCCACGGTCTCGCCGCCGTTCGGGAACCACAGGTGCGCCGGCAGCCAGACCAGATCGCGCAGGTCACCCGGCGCCTCGATCTGGACCTTGCTCAGCGCCGAGAACGGCACCCAGGCATAGCGCCCGTTGACCACCGCTTCCAGCACCGGGCCGAGGCGCGAATCGGCATCGCACACCCATTCGAACGGCGTGCCGTCCAGTGCGCCGGCCACCGTCTCGGCCTGCGCCAGCGCCTGTTCGCGCAGCGATCGCGCGGCACCGGCATTGCCCTCGGCCTGCTGCTGCAGCGCCTGCACCAGCAGCGCCACCCATTCGGCTGGCTGGCCGAACAGCATCGGCGTGGTCTTGCCGTCGAAAACTGCTTCGCGCACCAGTTCGCACTTCAAGGCCTCGCGGTAGGTGTTGACCATGGGCAGCGCTTCGGCGTCCAGCTCGCCACAGACTTCCAGCTGCGTGCTCGCGCGCTGCCACTGGCCGGTCACGACCAGCAGCTGGAACAGCAGCACACGCAGCTTGGCGTCCTCAGGCTTGGCACGCACCTGCTGCTGCGCCTGGGCCAGCGCCTCCCCGGGCCTGCCAGCCGCCACCAGTTCCTTGATCGTGTCCATGGTCTTTCAGCTCAGATCGTCGGTGAAGCTGTGGCTCGCGCCCAGTTGGCCGCTGGCGCTTTGCGGCCGGTATTCGATCGCCACTTTCTGGAAGCTCAGCGCCACCTTCTCGACCGTGGCACCATCGGCGCCGGCCTCCACGTCGTAGCTGGCCACACGGGCCTTCTCCAGCGTGAGCGAGAAGAAGTCTTCCTGCTCCCCGCCGGCCTTGCGCAAATGCAGCACTGCGCTGCGCACCTCGTCATTGGTGGCGACAGCGCTCATCAGCGCGGTGCTGGCACTGTCAAGCCGCTTGGTGATCAGCAAATGGCGGTAGCTGCGCCGGCCGGTGGCTAGGCCGGCCACCGCGTCGCCCACCGCACCCACGCCCCAGCTGAAACCGATGACGACGATGTCGTCCTGGTGGCCGGCGGCAACGGCCTCTCCCTTGGCCTTGCCGGCGCGCTTGAGTGTCAGGTCCAGGTACATGTCGGCGCTGGTGGGGACCACCACCAGCGGCAAGCTGCCGGCAGGCATGGGCGGGGCCGGGGTTCAGCGCGTTTCGGTGCTGGCCACGTTCCAGCCGAATTTCACCGAGCCGCCGAGCGCGCCCTTGTCGTCCTGCGGCTTGTATTCGAACTCGATGTCGGCATAGCTCAGCGCGACGCTTTCCGAGATCTCGCCGCCGCTGCTGGCCGACGGCGCCACCGACGTGACCAGCACCTGCTTGAGCGTGACCTTCAGGAAGTCCAGCTGGCCTTCACCGGCCTTGCGGCAGGTAATGATGGCCGAGTCGAAATGCTTGCCGCTGGCGCAGCTCTTGGCCAGCACCGGCGAGGCCTTGTCGTAGTAATGGGCGAACACCAGCTGGCCGGGAATGCCCTTGCCCTTGCCGGAGCCGCCGCCAGCGGCGGCGGTGCTGTCCTGGCGCACGTCCCAGGACCAGGCGAGCAGGTCGATCTCGCCCTTGTGGTCCTTGTGGGCGGATTCGCCGTCGACGCCGGCGATCTTGAGGTTGGTGTCGATGGTCATGTTGCGTCTCTCCTGAGTGGATGCGGGGGAATGGTTTGCACGGCCGGCCGGTCAGGCCGCCGGCGCGGGTTCACTGCGTCTTCTGCGACGGCAGCTTGGACACCAGGCGCAGCGACACCGTCAGCCCTTCGAGCTGGTAGTGCGGCCGCAGGAAGAACTTGGAGCTGTAGTAGCCCGGGTTGCCGGGGATCTCTTCGACGGTGACCTCGGCGGCCGCCAGCGGCTTCTGCGCCTTGGTGACCTCGGACGAATTCGCCGGGTCGCCATCGACGTAGTTCATGATCCATTTGTTGAGCCACTTCTCCATGTCGGCCCGCTCCTTGAACGAGCCCACCTTGTCGCGCACGATGCACTTGAGGTAGTGGGCGAAGCGGTTGCAGGCGAACAGGTACGGCAGGCGCGCGGCCAGGTTGGCGTTGGCGGTTGCATCCGGGTCGTCGTACTCGAAAGGCTTTTGCAGCGACTGGGCGCCGATGAAGGCGGCGAAGTCGGAGTTCTTGCGGTGCACCAGCGGCATGAAGCCGTTCTTGGCCAGCTCGGCTTCGCGCCGGTCGCTGATGGCGATCTCGGTCGGGCACTTCATCGCCACGCCACCTTCGTCGGTCGGGAAGGTGTGGGCCGGCAGGCCTTCGACCGCGCCGCCGGACTCGATGCCGCGGATGCGCGTGCACCAGCCGTAGAGCTTGAACGAGCGGTTGATGTTGACCGCCATCGCATACGCCGAGTTGGCCCAGGTGTAGCTGGCATGGTCGCCGCCGGCGGTCTCTTCCTCGAAGTTGAATTCCTCGACCGGGCTGGTCTTCGCGCCATACGGCAGGCGGGCGAGGAAACGCGGCATCGCCAGCCCCAGGTAGCGCGCATCGTCGGACTCGCGCAGCGACTTCCAGGCGGCGTATTCCGGCGTCGTGAAGATCTTGGTCAGGTCGCGCGGGTTGGCCAGCTCCTGCCACGAGCCCATCTGCATCAGCGACGGATTCACCGCGGCGATGAAAGGCGCGTGGGCCGACGCGGCGACCTTGCTCATCTCGCCCAACAGCTCCACGTCCGGCGGGCTGTGGTCGAAGTAGTAGTCGCCGACCATCGCGCCAAACGGCTCGCCGCCGAACTGGCCGTATTCCTCTTCGTAGACGCGCTTGAAGATGGGGCTCTGGTCCCAGGCCGTGCCCTTGTAGCGCTTGAGCGTCTTGCCCAGGTCGAGCTTGGAGATGTTCATCACGCGGATCTTCAGCATCTCGTCGGTCTCGGTGTTGTTGACGAGGTAGTGAAGGCCGCGCCAGGCGCTCTCGAGCTGCTGGAAGTCTGCGTGGTGCAGGATGGCGTTGACCTGCTCGGAGAGCTTCTTGTCCAGCTCGGCGATCATGGCTTCGATCGACATGATGACGTCGCTGCCGATCAGCTGCGTCTGGCTCAGCGCCTGCTGCGCCAGCGTCTGCACGGCCTGCTCGACGGCGCTCTTCGCGTCCTCGGTCTTGGGCTTGAATTCCTTGCCGAGCAGCTGCGCGAATTCGCCGCCTTCGTATTCGATGCCCTGCAGCGCCGAGGCAGCTTGCACGAGGGTGTCTTCAGCCATGGGGAGCTCCTGCGGTTTGGGGGGTCACTGCGCGGCGTCGGCCGGTTTCTGGGCCGGGTTTTGGGCGGACGCCAGGGACTTCAGCAGCGCCTCGTCCTTGACCACCTTGGCGATCAGCTGCTCGGCGCCGGCCTTGCCGTCCATGTAGGTGATGAGGTTGGCCAACTGCTGCCGCGCTTCGAGCAGCTGGCGCAGCCCGTCGACCTTCGCGGCGACCGCGGCGGGCGAGAAATCGTCCAGGCTCTCGAAGGTGATGTCGACCATCAGGTTGCCCTCGCCGGTCAGCGTGTTGGGCACCGCAAACGCGGCGCGCGGCTTCATCGCCTTCATGCGGGCGTCGAAGTTGTCGACGTCGAAGTCCAGGAACTTGCGGTCCGATACCGGCGGCAGCGGCTCGGTCGGCTTTCCCGAGAGGTCCGACAGCACGCCCATCACGAACGGCAGCTGGACCTTCTTCTCGGCCCCGTACAGCTCCACGTCGTATTCGATCTGCACCCGCGGCGCGCGGTTGCGGGCAATGAACTTCTGGCTGCTGGTGGCCATGGCGGCTCCTTGGTTGGCGGCATCGCCATCGCTGGCGGTTCGGGTGGGCGGTGTGAAAAGAGGGTTCTCAATCGATGGCTGTCACTCGGAACTGGCGCCGGCGAGCTTTTCCAGCTCGCGCACGCCGTCGGGCACCAGGTCGCGCACGATGTCCATGAAGTTCTTGCTCATCAGCCGCATGCCGCGGCGGATCAGCAGCGGCGCCGGGTGGCTGGGTTCGTTGCGTTCGATCCATTCGCAGGCACGCTGCAGCGCACGCATCGCGTCCTCTCGGGAGGCGATGACGCCGCTGGCTGCCGGCGCTGCCGCGGCAACCGGCCCCGCGGCGCCGTCGTCTGCCCCGGCGGCCACTCGCGGTGCGTCCGCCCCTTGCAGCTGCGCACCGAGCGCGGCCAGCGGCTTCAGCAGGCGCAGCAGCGGCGCGAAGTCCGGCCCGTGGGCCGCACCAAGCTGCTGTTCGATGGCCGCGGCAATGCCTTGCACCACCGGCAGCCCGGCGCTCAGCTGCTGGGCCAGCACCGGCACCGCGGCGGCGTGTTTCGCCAGCGCGTCATGCAGGCCTTGCGGCGAGGGCATGGCCTCACCCGGAGCGGCTTCGGCCAACCCTGCGGCCAGCTCGGCTTCGCGTACCCGCGGGCTGCCGCGCTGGCCGGTGAGGCTGGCGGCGCGCAGGTCGGCCAGCACCTCGGATGGGCTGACCAGCGGCTGCAGCGCGTTGAGCCGCGCGGTGGGATCGTTGCCGTCGCTCGCGTCCAGCTGGGGGTGAACCTGCGGCCAGTGCTGGAACAGCAGGCCCTGCAGCAACTGCAGGCCTTGCAATGCGCCCTGCCAGCCCTGCAGCCGCGCGCCGCTGCGCAGCAGCCACATGGCCACGCGCAGGTCGCGGGTGCGGGCCGCGAGTGCCAGCGCCAACTCGCGCACCTTGGGCCAGTCAGGCTCCTCAGCGGGGATGACGGTGTCACCGTACTGCTGCTCGGGCCGGCCGGCGCCTGCGGTTTGCAGCGCGAGGAAAACCGGGTCGTACTCCAGGTCCGCGCCGCAAGGTGCGTCATGCTGAAGCGGGGCGAGCAGCGAGTCGAGGTCCAGGTCAGCCATCGCGTGTGCGGGCCATGGGAATGGGATGGCTGCACTCTAGAGATCGGGCCGCCGCCGCGCAGTGGTCGAAAGTCACTTTGACCACTGCTTGTGGAGGGCCGGCAAGGACAGGTGCGTCCGAGCCCAACCCCGCTGCCCCCAGCTCGGCGCTCAGGCCTTCACTTCGACCACCTGTTCGAAACCGCCAAAGATCATGCGCTTGCCATCGAACGGTATCGGAGGATTGCCCGGTGTGGACGGGTCCATGCGGGGGTCTTCCCTCATCTTCGTCATGGCCGCGTCACGCGTCGCCTTGTCCGGCCACTCGACCCACGAAAACGCCACCGTTTCCTCGGCTGCCGCTTGGACCGCGCGGCGGAAATCGGTGAGCTTCCCGTCGGGCACGTCGTCACCCCACCCCTCGATCACACGGATCGCACCCAGCTCGATGAACATCGCATCGAAATGTCGCGCGTGCTCGATGAACTTCTGTTTGTTGGCAGTGGGCACTGCGATCACGAATCCGTCAATGTAGGCCATGGCTTCTCTCCTGTTGGATTGACCGGTCGGCGCACTCGGCTCGGCACGCCCCGTAGAAACACGACGAATGAAGACCCGCCGATTCGACATGATCATCCGATGCGCGCTGAGCACGGTCGGCGGACGGGAATGCAGATTTTCTGCCCCCCAGGGCAGCGCCTCAGTCATGCCCCCTGCGCCTCAAGGCACCATACCGCGCATCGCGTCGAACAGGCGGCGCGGCTGCAGTGGCTTGAACAGCACGGTGTGGCCGCTTTCGGTGGCGCGGCGCAGCTCGTCGCGCGTGGTGTCGCCGGTCACCAGGATGGCCGGCACCTCCTGGCCGCACAGGCGGCGCACCGCCTCGATGGCGGCAATGCCGTCCCGGCCGGCACCCAGGTGCAGGTCCGACAGGATCAGGTCGGGCGCCAGGCCGCGGAGCTGTACCGATTGCTCGGCCTCCATCGCGTTGGCCGCCACGGTGGCCTCGTAGCCCCATTCCTCCAGCAGGATGCGCAGGCCTTCGCGGATGGGTTCCTCGTCGTCTATCACCAGCACCGAGCGCGGCTCCATGACCGGCATCGGCACGGTGTCGGCGGCAGCGGTGGCATCCTGGATCTCGGGCAAGCCGCCCAGCGGAATGCTGAGGCGGAACATCGTGCCCCGGCCGGGCCGCGAGGCCACGACCAGCCGGTAGCCCAGCAGCTGAGCCAAGCGCTTGACGATGGCCAGGCCCATGCCCAGGCCTTGCGCGCGGCTGCGCTGGCCGTCGCCCAGTTGCAGGAACTCGACGAAGATGCGCGGCAGGTCGGCAGCCCGCATGCCCGGACCCGTGTCCCACACCTCCACGTTGGTGTGCGTGGCCGTGGATCGCGCCACCACCACCACGCCGCCCTGCCGGGTGTACTTCAGCGCGTTCTGCACCAGGTTGCCGAGGATGCGTTCGAGCAGTTGCGGGTCGCTGCTGACCGACTTGCCGCCGGGCGAAAACCGAAGCCCCAGGCCCGAGGCTTCGGCCTGGCCGGCGTGGTGCATGTGCAGGCGGCGGAACACATCGCGCAGCGGGAAGTGCTGGATGTTGGGCTCGATGGTGCCGGCGTCCAGCCGCGAGATGTCCAGCATTGCGTTGAACGACTGCTCCAGCCCTTCGATCGAGCGCATCACGTTGCGCACCAGCGGCTCTTCGGCGCTGCCCTGCAGCCGCTGCTCCAGCGTGGCGGCGAACAGCCCGAGCGCATGCACCGGCTGGCGCAGGTCGTGGCTGGCAATCGCCAGGAAGCGGCTTTTCTCCTGGTCGGCACGCAGCGCGGCGTCACGCGCACCCGCCAGCACCTCGACCTGGTCGTCCCGCGCCATCAGCGCTTCGCGCATGCGGCGCCAGCGGCGGTGGCCCCACCAGGCCAGGCCCACGACGCCGAACGCCAGGCCGAATGGCACGGGGTCGGCCGCCTCCTGCCAGGACGTGCCCATGGCCGCGGCCTCGGCGAGCGCCGCCAGCCCTTCGGACATGGGCAGCAGCGCGGTCATGGTCGCCACATGGCGCAATGGGGCGAGTGCCAGCGCCAGCAGCATCGTCAGGACGATCTGCAAGGCATCGGCCCAGGGCGGGCGCGGGACTGGCGTGCTGGCCAGCCAGGGGTAGAGGCTCAGCAACAGCAGGCAGGCCACAGCCAGTGCCGTCAGCCAACGGCGCGTGGCGCGCGGGTTGCCGAGGCTGCGCCGGTTGCGCCGCCGCAAGCGCGCCGCCATCCACACGCAACTGCCTGCCGACCCTGCAACCGCCAGCAGCCACAGGCCCTGCACGACTTCCAGCGGGCGGCCGAAGGCCTGCACCAGCAGGCAGACGAGCAGCAGCAAGGCCAAGCCCGCCAGCAGGCAGGCGCCCGGAGTCCAGGCCTCGTCGAAGGCGGCGTCCTTCAGGCGCCTGGCCCGCGCGCGGCGCTCGTGCCAGCGGCCGTCGGCCGGCGAGTCCTCGTCGCCACGGGAGAGGCCGGCGACTGCAACATGCGCCGCCCATGGCGCTGGCAAACCGGCCGCGTGTGACGCCACCTTGGTCCGGGGTGGCCGTCAGCGGAACAGGCTGATCATGTGCGAACGGGACTTCACATCCAATGCCAGCAACAGCGAAGAAACGTAGTTCTTCACCGTGCCCAGCGAGAGCTGGGTCGAGTTGCTGATCTCCTGGTTGCTGCAGCCCGACAGCACCAGTTCCAGGATCTCCAGGTGGCGGGGACCCAGTTCGGCCACGCGGTCGTACATGGCAGAAGACGGGAAGCGGGGGAACAAGGTGCCGGGCGATGCAGGCCGGCCGCGCCGCGCGTCGCCCACCAGCGCTGCCAGCGTGTTGCGCATCTCGACCATCATCGCGCCCTTGGGCACGTAGCCCACCGCCCCCAGCGCCCTGGCCTGCCGCACGACGAACTCGTCCTGCGTGCCGCTGAAGACGGCCACCCTGGCCTCGGGGAAGGCCTGCAGGAACTGGCGCAGGCCCTGCAGGCCTTTGCAGTCGCTGAGGTTCAGGTCCAGCAAGACCACGTCGACCGGCCCGCTGTCTCGGTAGACCTGCAGGCCTTCCTGCAAGGATGCGGCTTCCAGCCACTCGATGCTGAGGTCGTCCAGCAGCCGGTACAGCGTGCGGATGCCGGCGCGCACCAGTTCGTGGTCGTCGATCAGCAGCACACGCCGCGTTGCCGGCACGGCGCAACGAAGGTCACTGCTCACCGTGTGAAAGCGAAGATCTGTTACTGCTTCCATGGGAGAGCCTCCTGGCGACAGGAGAAAAATCTCCGGCTCGGCAGTCGCCAAACCTTTGAGCGCCGGAGGAGCCGGATCATAGGCTTCCCGGGCGGGGGCGCACTCCCGCAAATGGGGGATGAAACCCTGATAAGGGACAAAGCGATCAGTTATTTGCGCCGAGATCGATTTTCGATGAAGTTGTTAATGATTGTGATGCATTGTCCATTGCAGACAATGGATTTCGTACAAGCGGCCATTTCAGTTTCCAGCACCCCCGGACGGCTTTTTGGAAACGCTGTCCACGACCACCGGCGAATACTTTTCCCACTTTTCCCGCCAGGCGCAGTGCCTGATTCCCAACTCAAATGACCATGGGATCAGAAGCGGGCGAACTGCGACTCGTCCAGGGTTTCGGCCGAGCCGAGCGCGCTGCTCTGTCCGCCAAGGGTCACGGCACCGCTCCTGGAAACCAGCGAGTTGCTGCGGGTCTGGCGGCGTGACGCCTGCGGGGCATGGCCGCGGCCACCACGGACGACCAGGCTCGGCTGTGGTGCGCGGGCAAGGTGCTGCACATTGGCCAGCTTGAAGAAGGCCATGGTCTGCTGCAGCTGCTCGGCCTGGCTGCTCATTTCTTCTGCCGTGGCGGCCAGCTCTTCGGAGCTGGAGGCGTTCTGCTGCGTGGTCTGGCTGAGCTGGGTCACGGCGCTGTTGATCTGGCCCACGCCGGAAGACTGCTCCTCCGAGGCGGCGGTGATCTCCTGCACCAGGTCCGAAGTCTTGCGGATGTTCGGCACGATCTGGCTCAGCAACTGGCCGGCCCGCTCGGCCAGCTCCACGCTGGACGAGGCCACGGTGCCAATCTCCTGCGCCGCGACCTGGCTGCGTTCGGCCAGCTTGCGCACCTCGGCGGCCACGACCGCAAAGCCCTTGCCGTGTTCGCCGGCACGTGCGGCCTCGATGGCCGCGTTCAGCGCCAGCAGGTTGGTCTGGTAGGCGATATCGTCGATGATCACGATCTTCTGTGCGATCTGCTTCATCGCCGCCACCGTGGCCTTCACGGCTTCGCCACCTTCGGCGGCTTCTGCAGCAGCCTTGGTGGCCATGCCATCGGTGACCTTGGCGTTTTCGGTGTTCTGCGAGATGGAGGCGGTCATCTGCTCCATTGACGCGCTGGTTTCTTCAACGCCGGCAGCCTGTTCGCTGGCCGCCTGCGACAGGGCCTGCGCAGTGGCGCTGACCTCTTCGGAAGCGCTGGACAAGGCATCGGTACCGCTGTTGACCTCGGTCACCACCTGCGAGAGCTTGGCCACCGTGCTGTTCACACAGTCGCACAAGTCCTTGAGCTGCCCTTGGTAGTCGGCCTTGGCCACCTGGGTCAGGTCGCCCCCTTCCATGGCCTGCAGCACTCGCTTCGCCTCGTTCAGGGGCTCGATCACCGCATCCAGGGTGCGGTTGATGCCATCCACGATCTTGCGGAAATCACCTTGGTGCAGGTCAGTGTCTGCGCGCACTTCGAGGCGCCCAGCGTTGGCAGCGGTGACCAGGATTTCGGTGTCCCGAATCAGCGCCTTCAGGTTCAGGCGCACCTGCTCGATGGTGTCGTTGATGAAGGCCTTCTTGCCTGGGAACTTGTCCAGCGGCGCTTCGAAGTTGCCGCGCCCGAACTCGGCAATGCAAGCCATGGCCTTCTTTTTGACCGCGATGTGGCCACCGACCATCTGGTTGATGCCTTGCGCCATGGTGCGGAACTCACCGTCGAAGCGCGCCGCTTCGATGATCACGTCGATGTCGCCCGCATCATGTTCGCGCGACATGCGGTTGAGTTCCGAGATCAGGCCCTTGAGGTTGCTGCGCACCTGCTCGATGGTCTCGTTGATGAAGGCCTTCTTGCCCGGGAACTTGTCCAGCGGGGCTTCGAAGTTGCCGCGGCCAAACTCAGCGATGCAGGCCATGGCCTTCTTCTTCACTGCAATGTGACCCGCCACCATCCGGTTCACACCCTGGCCCATGCTTTGGAAATCGCCCACCAGGGCCTCGGTGTCGATCACCACATCGATGTCCCCGGCGTCGTGTTCGGCGGACATGCGGGTGAGTTCGCCATTCATGCGCTTGAGCCCGTGCACGGTGGTGCCCAGTGCTTGCAGCAGGCGGCCGGTTTCATCGGCCGGGCCGCTGGGCACGGTGACGTCGAGATGCCCCAGGCTGATCTGCTCAGCGGCGCTTACCGCCAGCCCCAGCGGCACCGTCACGCTGCGTATCACCCAGAATCCCAATACGCCACACAGTGCTGCCACGACGGCGAGCAGGCTGCCGGACTCGGAGACGGCCGAGGCGTGGGCACTCAGCCAGAGGCTGGTTCCCAGCAACGAGACGATGACGGCTGCAAAGCTGCCGGCCAGTCGAATGGCAATGCTTTTTTGATTTGGCACGGGTATCTTTCAGGTGGACGAATACAAGCCGCGTGTAGCGGGGACTGCTTCAGGGTCTTCCGGTCAAGCTCACCAGCCAAAGCTCAGGTGAGGTGTTCAGTTCGCGATGGCGAGCTCAGCGGGGGCGACCGCCGCGGTCTCGCCGACCCCGTCAATCGTGAGCACATGGTTCACGTCCAGCAGGATCACGAACTTGCCCTTGACCTTGCCCACGCCCTGGATGAACTCGCTGCGGATGCGGGCGCCGAAGGCCGGTGCCGGCTCGATGTCGCTCGATGCGATTTCCAGCACTTCGTTGACCGCGTCGACCACCACGCCGATGACCTGGCGTTCCAGCCGGCCGTCGTTGTCGACCTCGGTCTCGACGATGACGATGCAGGTGCGCTTGGTGACATCGCTGGACTTGCGGCCAAAGCGCGCCAGCGGGTCCATGACCGGCACCACCGCGCCGCGCAGGTTGATCACGCCGCGCACGCAGGCCGGCATCATCGGCACCTCGGTCAGGCTGTGGTACTCGATGATTTCCTTGATCGCCAGGATGCCGATCGCGAAGACCTCGCCGGCCAGCATGAAGGTCAGGTACTGGCCAGGCTCGGCAGTTGAGGATGCGGGCGCGGCGAGGGCGGCGGAAGAGGTGTGGGGAACCAGTGCGCTCATGGGGATGTCCTGTGGGCTTGAGGGCTGCTGATCACTCAAAAGCGGGCGAACTGCGATTCGTCGATGCTGTCGGCTGTGGCCAAGGCGACCGGGCGTGCAACTGGCGGTCGCACACCACTGGCCTGGGCTGCACGGCCGCTGCTGCGCGCTGCTGGCTTGCCACTCGGGCGAATCGGGGCTGGAGGCAGGCGGCGCTGGCCGCCGCCGCTCAGCTTGAAGAAGGCCATGGTCTGCTGCAGCTGCTCGGCCTGGCTGCTCATTTCTTCTGCCGTGGCAGCCAGCTCTTCGGAGCTGGAAGCGTTCTGCTGCGTGGTCTGGCTGAGCTGGGTCACGGCGCCGTTGATCTGGCCCACGCCGGAAGACTGCTCTTCCGATGCGGCGGTGATCTCCTGCACCAGGTCCGAGGTGCGGCGGATGTTGGGCACGATCTGGCTCAGCAAGCTGCCGGCGCGCTCGGCCAGCTCGACGCTGGAAGACGCCACGGTGCCAATCTCCTGCGCCGCGATCTGGCTGCGCTCCGCAAGCTTGCGCACTTCGGCTGCAACCACCGCGAAGCCCTTGCCATGCTCGCCGGCGCGGGCCGCTTCAATGGCCGCGTTCAGCGCCAGCAGGTTGGTCTGGTAGGCGATGTCGTCGATGATCACGATCTTCTGCGCGATCTGCTTCATCGCCGCCACCGTGGCCTTGACCGCTTCGCCGCCTTCGGCCGCTTCGGTCGCGGCCTTGGAGGCCATGCCGTCGGTGACCTTGGCGTTTTCGGTGTTCTGCGAGATGGAAGCCGTCATCTGCTCCATCGAGGCGCTGGTTTCCTCGACACCGGCGGCCTGCTCGCTGGCGGCTTGCGACAGCGACTGCGCGGTGGCGCTCACCTCTTCCGAAGCACCGGCCAGCGACTCTGCGCTGGCATTGACTTCTGCCACCACCTCGGCCATCTTGACCACGGTGGCATTCACATAGCGCGTCAGCTCGGCGTAGACACCGGGGTACTCGGCCTCGATCTGCTGGGTCAGATCGCCGTTGGCCATCGCGCGCATCACCCGCGACACGTCATCGATGCTGCCGCTTGTGGTGCTCGCCATGTCGTTGACGTAAGACTTCATGCGGCCATAGGCGCCGTCGTAGTCCTTGTCGATGTTTTGGCTCAAGTCACCCTTGGCAATCGCGGCCATCACGCGGACGACGTCGTCGATGCTGCTGCCGGTGGTGCTCATCAAGCTGTTCAGGCCCAGCGCGATGTCCTTCTGAAAGCCTTGAAGTCCATCCAGGCTCATGCGTTCTTCAAAACTACCCCGGTTGGCCGCCTCGACCATGCGGCGCTGGCTGTCGACAACCTGCTTGAGCTTGTCCACCATGCTCTTGATCGCGAGCACCGCACTGCCACCGTCATTCGGCCGCGTCACCACGTCCATCGTCAGATCTCCTGCCGCGACCTTGCTGGCAATCTCGGCCACATAGGCCGGCTCGCCGCCCAGAACCTTGCTCAGGTTGCGCACGATGAGTGTCGCGATCACGGCGGCAAGCGCCATGGCGAGGGCGGACAGGCCGATGACGGTCGTGCGGGTGCTGTCGTAGGTTGCGGCGGATGCCTTGACGGCGTCCTCCATCAACGAGGACTGGAACGCGCCCATGGCCTCCAGGGCTTCCCAATACGCGGTATTGGCGGGGCCGAAGCTGCTTTTGAGGTAGGTGACCGCGGCCTTGCGGTCGGTGCTCATCAGTTCATAGAGCTTGCTGTAGTGCTCTCCGAGCGCGTCACTCTTGACCCGGATCGCGTCGAACAGCTGGCGTCCCTTCGGGGTGTTGATCATGCCGTCGAGCTTGCTGAGCGAGGTCTTGATTTCGTCGGTGTTGACGCCGACCGCCTTCTTGTAGGTGGCCATCTCCGTGTCATCGCTGCTCAGCAGCATGTTGCGCAGCAGCCGGCCGTTGTCCAGCGTGTTCTTGATCGAGTCGTTGACCAGCATCACTTTGGGATAGCGGTCGTTCGTGATCTGGGTGGTGAGATCCTGCATGCCGCCCATCTTCACGATGGCGGTCAACGACAGGACCAGCATCAAGGCCACCACCGTGCAGAAGCCCAGTGCCAGGCGGGTTGAAATCTTCATTTGGTTGAACAAGGTAGCTCCCAAGGGGGTAATTGGCCGTCAGTTCGAGGCACTGAAAAGCGATTCAGTCAGCCCGAGACATGCTGGAACTCGGTACGAGGCAATCTGGCGAATTGAAGAGGTATTTGAATCAGGCAGTTGAATCAGGCCGTGGCTTCGCTGGCGACCCTGCCCGAATGCTGGCCGG
>NZ_JBYTAI010000018.1:0-118101 GCF_058788035.1 Ideonella sp. FW305-24
CCCGCCGTCGGATTTTCCTACTCACCCCAGGAGTCGGACAGGGCGAGGCGAAATAAGAATGGCCCACCAGGGCCACCTTACTTTAAACGTCGGCGGTCTCAGTCAGTTTCCGGTGGTAAAGGTGAAGTGCTTGCCGAACGCGGTGCCGTTGATGGTGCCCGACAGGTCGACGGTGTACGTCGTGTTAGCGGCAAGCGCGTTCGTCGGATAGGCGACCACCTTACTAGCCGGTGTCAACTTGTTCGGGTCATTGGCGGCAGTGACTTGGTTGAGCTGGATCACAGTACCGTCGGGGGCCGTGTAGGTGCCTGTCGATAGCTGCACGACGTCACTGGCGTTTCCTTGGACGGTGACCGGGGTGCCCCAGCGTTGAATGTCACCGCTTACGGTATGCACCGTCTCGAAGACCGGAGGCATCGGCGATTCGCCCGCACCGAAGGACGGAATGCCCGTCACCCCCTCACATGGGAAGGTTGCCGGTACCTGGCTCGCTGCGAGCTTGTCGGTACCCGAGCCATCACTGGAAAAGACAAGGCCCGAAATTTCGGTTTTGAATCCACTGTAGATGCCCGAGCTATTGCCGATGCCCACAACGTTGGCCAGCCAAGTCACCGCCGTTTGGTGGTAGACGCCGGTTACCCAGGCCTGAACTGTCGCCGCGCCGTACTGGGCGCCCGTGGTGAGGTTGTCGTTGATGATGCCTGCGTTCTGCGTCGCCGCGTACAGGCCGCTCGGCCAGCCCTTCGCGATCGCGCGATCATTGGCGGTGACGCCGGTGAAACCCGGATTCCCTGCGACCTCCTCGTCTGTGATGGCGAATCCGTTGGCGACTTGGTAGTCCGTATGGGCCTGTGCCGCAGCGTCGAGGATTGTGTTCTGCGACAGCACCGGGAAGCCGCATTGAGTGCGCAGGCTGTTGACCTGGGTCAGGATCGAATCCTGGACGCTGCCCGAAGCATAGGTCGGCGTAGCTTGTGTGGTGCCTTCCGGTGCGCTCGGTGCAGGTGCCGGCGCGGGCGGCGGCGGAGCCGGGGGCGCGCCTGCCCCTGTGTCGGAACCACCTCCACCGCCGCAGGCGGCAACCACGGCGAACAAAGGGGCGATGAGGGCAAGACGATGAATGCTCATGATTTCATGGTTCCAGTTGCTGAATTTGCCGGCAGCCGATTGCGCCGTTCGATGCTTCCATCGTATACGCACATGTGCGTATCGTCAAGCATGTCAATTAAATGGTTGGTCGTAGTGCTTTAACAGGCGCAGCTCGCGCCCGGACCACAAAGACTTTACACGGCCGGGCGGACTCCGCTCGCTCAGCTACGTGACCAATTGCTCAATCGCCGGCGCCTGGCGAAGCGTCAGCGCTGGCGCGCACTTTGTCGAACACCAACTTGACCAGATGCTCTTCCGTGACCTTCAGCCCTCCGGCCAGCTGCGAGATCGTCGAAAGCGATGGCGAACTGATGCCCCTCTCAAGCTGAGACACAAATTGGCGTGAAAGGCTGCACTCGAAGCCGAATTCTTCCTGGGTCCAGCCGCGCTCTTTACGGAGACGTGCCAGCGTTGCGCCGAACACTGAATTGAGGGGGTCATTTTTCATAGCGGCCCGAGTGGGGGCCGCCATGGTATGAATTGTTACTGTAGTAGTCCGCCAACTATCGTTGTCACGCGATCTGGCTTCGAGACCAGCTCCTTTTGCTGCAAAACCTCGTAGTTCTTATTTAATTGCTTTCGATTTTCCTAGCCAGTTCTGGGATAGAGACCTTGGGCAGGTCTGCAACCCTGCAGCTGAACCCAAAGGCGGGCCTGGGCATCAGCGACCAGACGATCCAAGGGCACTACGCCCTCACGCCCTACGTGGTGCGGCATAGCCGGGACACGAGCACTTGAGCAGCTGCGCACCTGGTTGGCCAGAACCATGGGACCCGAAGAGTGGTCGGCAACGGTGGCGAATTCTTCAAGTCGTTGGCTCACGCTACTTTCTGCTCATACTGCTGGGATCGCACTGCCCCTCTTTCCAGCACCTCCTTCGCCATTCCCACGGCGCTACAGGATTTGGGTCATTCCAGAGTCCAGCGCGAGCGGCTCGCGCTTCGGATTGAAGCTGCAGCATTGAGAGGTCGCGCAAGTAGCGCCCACGGTCAGCCGTATTCGCCCAGGCCAGGCCAGCTCGCACCATTGCCCGATTGGCAGACGCGCCCTCTATCGCGAGATCGCAGACAAGCCTCCCATCCCGGTCCACGTCCGGGCAGGTTGCGACCACCATCGCGCCGCGCACCAACCGCGCCAGGAATTCCTTCGAGCGACTGGCAAACGGCTGGCCAATGCGCCCTGTCTCGTGGCTCGTGTGGGCGACTTCGGGTGCGTCGATAGATGCGAGCCTCACCCGGTGATGGACATGCTCGGTGTCGAGAATGACCACGGTATCGCCGTCATCGACGTAGACGACGGTGGCGCGCAGCAGCTTCGGCGCATACGAAGCAGCTCTGACCGGCGTAGAAGAGCAGCCCAGCGCGACCATTAGCCCGAAGAGGCGCGCAATGAGGTACGAGGCGCCAGGCCGAGCGGGGGTCATGACTTGACCCTGCCGTTCCTCATGCGCAAGCCGATACCGGGCAGCGGGCCATTGCCTGGGCGGGGTTTCGGGTGGACGTACGTCCGAACCTTCGATATGCCAGCCGGGTTTGCGCTCACTGTGACGCCACTTCGGAAGAAGAAGCTCAGGCCCTTCCAAGACCAAAGAGCCTTGCGCTTCCGCGGGAAGACGCCCATCCGGCGCATCCACCACCAGAAGGCGAGTCGCGTCGAACTCAAGAACCCTCCTAAACACGTCAGAAGAGCCGCTGCGAACAGTTCGTGAGGCGGCACCAAGGCGAGCACAAGGCCCGCCGCCAAGCAGCCCCACCCGAAGAATGGATGGACGCCGGCGATGGTGTACAGGTCAAACTTCGCCGGGTCACCGCCTCGCTTGCGAATCTCAGTGACCAAGTCGGGCAAAGCTCCGCAGCAGACGAAGGTATCCAGGTGGCACAGGAACACGATGTTTCGTTCGATGTCGATACCAGCAAATCCCATGCACGTCCAGATGTTCTCCGTGACGAGCGTGTCCTGGTCGTCACCTTTGACCGCGACGATGAATTGGCGCTGCCTGACGGTTTCGGTCACTTTGAGTGAGTGATTGATTGTTGAACCAGGCCAACCGGAAACGGGTGACCGCCGGAGCGCTGGCTTTTTTGATGCGCGGCCGATCGAGTTCGTATAGAAATCGATTCCGCATTAGCGACTCAGGTCCAAGGCCACCGAAACGCTCAGGGCCTTCAACTGCTGGATCTGCGCCATCATGTCGTTCAGCATGTCTTGCAGCTCCTGGGGATCGCTGTAGCCCATCTCAGTGAAGCCAAGGCCTGCGGCCAAGTCGGCCTGCAACGACGCGAGTTTATTCAGCAGCGAAAGAACTTGCCTCTCAACCCATTGGAATCGCTGGCAGGCTTCGGGCGCAGGCCCCGACAACCCGTCGCCCTGGACTGACAGGCCGCCAAGCAGCTTCTGAGCGATCGACAGGCACAGATCAATCGCCTCGACGATATCGTCCATGAGACATCAGGCGCCCGAGATCGCGACTTCAACGCCCAAATCGCGCAGCTGGCCGGCAAGGCCCGCCATCGTTTCGCGGATGGTCGCGGCGGCGCGGAGACGTTGCTCTTCGCGCTCCCGCGCTGCGCGTTTGGCTTCCTTATGTCGCAGGCGCTCTGCCTCGATCGCCTGGGCCTGCTTCTGCGCGCGGTTGCTTCGCGCGTACACACCAGCAACGTGTTGAAGCAACGCTACCAGCGTCGACACGAACCGCCCATCAACAGCATCGCGATGAATGACATAGACCTTCGGCACCGCGGACTCACTCAGCGTCCGCACGCTGAACACGTCGACCGGATCGCCGTGCGGCAGTTGATCAAGCTCTTCGGAGAGGACCGGTAGATCCACGAACCCGTCGCCATTGTTCGCAAGGAAGACGCCGCCAAGGGTCTTGAGGACCGCGGCCCGATACTCGGCAACCATCCCAGGACTCAGGTATCGGCTTGCTGCGCCCTCCCCTTCCAACACGTTAGCCACCAAGTCACGGAGTTGGCGCGAACCGCCCATGCGAACCATGTTGGTCATGTCTGCGGCAAGACAGGAGCCGAAACCCGCATCCCCAGGCAGGATGGCGTCAGCCAGCAGTTCGGCGAACCACGGCGAAGCGACGTGTAACTCACCGAGGACATCCCATCGCGCCGCCTGCCGAATCGCGCCGGGCCAGATGTCGAGAACATCGGCGGCTCCGAGATCGGTTGCCACTTCCCGCACACGTTGTTGATCAATCGCCTTGCCGGGCTCGTCAAAGATGAGCGCCGACTGTCCGATGCGCAAAACGACGTGGGACGGCATTGCGATCGACGGCAACTCGTCGGGTGACGGGTCGAGTGGCACCGCAGGCTCAGCGACCCTCGCAGGCATCTCGACTCGGTCGGCCGCAGCCACGCTCTCGACCAATGAAGCCCAGACGGGCTGATCGCGAGCAACGCCGACCCTTGCCGGGGGCACCACGGCCGCGACGTCCACCCCTGCCGGCGATTCTTCGGTCAGATCCTGACCGGCCAAGTCCATCGGCGCGCGCTCTCGATCGAAGGGCGATCGCACGCTAGGTTGGGTATCGGTCGCACTGCCGCGCTCACCCAGCACGGGCACCATCGGTTCAAATTCGTCCTCCAGGAAGACGGGCGCCTGGGCGCGGACGGGTGCCACCGCGGCCACCTGCGATCGTTCGGGGACTCCCGATGGCAACGCGCCGAACGAACCTTCAGCCTGGTCGGGGTCCATCGACTCCAATTCACCGAGGGCTATTTCGTTGAACTCTTCGACCTCTCTGTCACTTCCTGCCACCGCCTGGAGGAGCCCCCGGCCCTTCTCGATCAACGCGTCAGCCTCAGGTAGCCTATTCGCCTCAGGCCCCGACTTGGAGGGGAATACATCGAAATCCAGATGGGCCGGGATCGCTCGCCCCATGTCGGTCAAGAGGGCGCCCATCGTCAGGGCAGGATGGAACACTTCGGCCTTTTGCCATCCCAGCGCATGCAGGACCATGAAAAGATCGGCGAGCGCTAACGTAAGGTTGCCGCCGCCGTACTGGATCGCGACAACATCGCCGTCGTGCAGCAACATCACGCCGGTGTCGTAGTGCTTGAAGGACTGGTCGTTTCCGGGCGTGCTCGCGTCGTCGAAGCCATAGGTCTGGAACGCGCGCAGCGTCGCCTGCTGATCCCACGCGTGTACTTCATTTGTGCAGCAGAGAACTGCCTCGTACGCAGCGAAGTCCTGAACCCAAGGATGCTCGTGTTTGGACATGTGTATCCGATCTGAAGTGAAATCGACTCAGCGAAGCAGCTTGAGTCCAAGGAGGATCAGTGCCATCAGAACGAGCGTCGTGACCGACCCCGCGGCGAACCAAAGGGTCCGCTGCCGCCAAACGTCCATCAGGCTCTTCTGTTTGGTCACCATTGCCGTCGACACTTCGCCGACAAGATCTTTGGCGATCAGGACCGCTTGCTCGCGTAGATTGGTGCGATGCAGCTCAATCGTTTCGGTCACCTTTTGCTGCAAAAGTCCAGGGGCCGTTTCCACGATCATCTGGCTGCGTGCCATCAACGCCAGGACGACGTTAATCGGGTCATCGTCATCCAGGTCGAATTGCTTCTGGTACCCCTGAAGAGTCGCGACCTCGTCGGAGGTCAGCGGAGACTTCTTGAGTGCCTCCACGGCGGATATGAGGCTTAGCGCCATGTCTGCTCCCCCTATTCCTGCCGACGCCCGGCAACGACGGGCCCATAGAGCCACTCGCAGCACCGAGAACAGCAAATCGAGCGATAGCCCGGGATGTCCATTTCTCGAACACTGGCGAACGGGCGGCCCTCGCCGCAGAACGACGTCGCGCCTGGGCGCACAGAGCCATATGCGTGAAAGACAGGTTGGTCGGCATGACGAACCCAGTAATGCGAGATGACCCTCGCGATGTGGTTTTGCGCCCCCGTCACCATCTGTCGACCTCAAGGTTCGGCATGTCAAGGTTGTCGACCATGTCCCAGATCGATTCATTGACCCGCCGCTGCCAAGCGTGCAGGCGCGCTCGGGAGAGCGTCGGAATTGCGTATGTTCCGCTGGTGCGCTTCAGGGTCATGGCATGTGCTGGTGATGCTTGCAAGTCGAATAGCATTCGCACTTCCTCGGATCGAAGCGCCGGAAAGTCGAGCACTACCCTGAACCCCTGCAGGTATTTCTGATTGAATGCCGCGAAAACCTTCGTGGGTCCGAAATGAAGGTTGCGAACTGGATAGAGGAACAGAAAGCTCTTAGCGAGTTCTTCAAGCATTTCGAGTCCGTCTGGGCGGTCAGACATCAGATAGACAAGGCGGAAATTGATGTTCCCAGCCTCCGTGTGCCTGAGCGTCGCGTCGAACCACTTCTTCAGGACGATGTCGGCTCCGTCCGGTGTGTTGACAATCAAGTTCGGGCTTCCCGCCAAAAGCTGTTGCAGCTGGTTCTCGTACACCAGGTCGAGATTGCACAGATGCGACTCTGGTCGCAGCGCTCGAAAGTCCCCCTGTCGCGCAGGTGCCTTCCTCCGAAAAGTCGAATAGACGTCGCCAGATCGGCCGTCCCCGTCGAACACAGCGAACGGCTCGCCGCGCATCTGGAAGGCCGACGCTAAGGCAAGGCAGAAAAGGGACTTTCCCACGCCCCCTTTGTTGCCCGACACCATCCAGACAGTCTTCTGAGACATGCTCGTCAGGCGGCCAGCTTCTCGACCTGCGCGAACGCCGGCTCGAAGACTTTTCGGCAGTCCACAAGCCACTGTTGCAGCTTCCAGCGCTCCGAATGCTCCAGCGCGATCACTTCCCCGACGACGGTATCCACGGCGTCCTGGAAGGGCATGATCTTGCGAGGATCGAGCACCTTGCTGACAACGCGAACGTGAAGGCCCGGGAAGTAGACCGTCAGCCCCTGCTTCTTTTCAATCTGAGCTTTCAGCGGGCTCTCGTGCCAAAGGACGAAGGGACCATGCTCGGACTTGTCGCCTCCGCCGAAGTGCAGGTTGCAGACGACACGAAGTCTCGCGAAGTGCTCCCCGTAGGACCTGTAAGCCTCGTTGAACAGGTTCACCGAATCGTGGTGGTGGTTCATGACCCACCAGAGCTCCATTTCGACCGCCGCCTCCTGGCTCTGCAGGAAAGTGGCGAACGACGCCATGTCGGCCTTCATGTTCTCGCCGACGCCGGCGGGCGTATTCATGATGATGGTGTAGCCCGGATGCTTCATCACGAAGTCCATCACGTCCATCCAGCCGTTCTCACTGCGGACGTTGGTCTGGGCTACGGGCAGGTTGCTTGTGAACATCCGCGCGACGTCAGGGTTCCTCGTGTCCGCCTCAACAATTGCGACCTTTTCGCCAGACGACATCAAGTAGCTCGCCATCGCCATGGCGACCATCGACTTGCCGACGCCCCCCTTGTCACCATGGACCACGATGAACTTGGAGGTGTGCAGCTTCACCTCCACAGGCGACGAGTTGGATTTGGCGGCCATGAGATTCCTCTGAAAATGGTTGGTCGCCGTCATCCTACATTGACTAATGTACTCTTCGCAATCCCACGCGGGCATTTTTTGCTCTTTTGCTGCAAAAGCTCCCTGGACGAGCTCACGCAGCCGCAGCCCCTTCGAGCGCAAGCGACAGAATGTCGTCGCCTTTTGGCTCCGTCCAGGACGGGCCCTCCCAAGTCTCACCGAGAAAGTTCGCGAAGGTGTCGCGGACCATCCGGTGGTCCCATCCTGCAGTATCGAAGCGCTTCACGAGCGGCCCTAGTGTCAACGTGTTTCGGAAGTTGCGCAGCAGAACGGACTGTTCATCCTTCGGCAGCTCCTGAAACAGCGCGCGCAGCTCGTCCTTCTTGCGGCGGAGCCACTCTTCCTTCAGCGCAGCCTTGCTTCGCTCCAACTCTCGTCCCTGCCGAATGGACGGCTGCGAGGGAGAAGCAAGGTGCGCTTGCGGCTCAGTTTCCCTATTTTTCATCATCGTCTTCAACCAAGAGCCCGGCCTCTCGACCGCGCCGACCACGTCTTTCGGCATAGCGAGGCGCTTTGCTAACTCGTTGATCCCGCGCGTCAGGGATTCCCGCCCATGTTGTACGTAGAGCAGCTCGGCGTCCTGCTGTGCGACGCCGAGCTCCAAGGCCTTGCCAATGAGCGGGAGATCCGGCGCCTCAACCCTTTGAAGCGGCAATCTCTCGATGGATTCCAGATTCCGTCTAGCGCGGGCTTTGAGCCTGACCTCAAACTGAATCAGGGAAATGGTTTTGTTGTCACGTTCCTTGTACTCAATCGGACCCGTGACCTCCAGCTCAGTGTTCGCGTTGATCTCGGCAATAGCCGGGATCAACGTATCCCTCTTCCAGTAACGGTATTCGCCTGAGTTTTCCTCATAGGCGACGCCGCCGAGAACCGGCCGCCACCACCGCCAGTGCTGCTTGGCCGTCTTGTGTCCGGGGTTGTCGACATAGCGCGCACAGATCTCGTACAGCGTCATTGCCGGGTGCGTTCGCAGCTGGATGCTTGCTTGAAGCAGGAGCCGCGCATAACGGTCCGGTGCCAGCAGTTGCGACTGGATCTTGCTGTCGTACCGCCAGTGCAGCGTCACAGCGCCAGTGTTCTTGTCCTTCTTGATCGAGGCACCGCTGAGCAGCACACATGCCTCCCAGTTCTCAATTTCACCGCTTGTCGGGCTTTGCCATTCGACAACGGTTCTCATGAGGTTCTTAAGCGCCTTCTTCAGCTCTGCGGTGTTGTTGCTGTTGTACTCCGCCAGCTTCAAGATCTCGTGCAACCTGGCAGAATATTCTCCCCGCTCGCCCTCGTCCTGTGCCCAATACAGAAGGACGTTGAACAGTCGACGCTCAGAAGCTGTGATTCGGCCGCCGCCCTTTGTGGGCATCAGCGCAACAGCGTTCACATGTTTGAGCAATCGAAGTTCACGCGTCTCGGCATCGGCCGAGAACAGGTCTGTCTGTGGCATTTGCGAATGATACGTGAGAGACGTTGAGTCAATCCGCCTCACGTACCTGGGAGGCACGGGCCCCGTGGCGTTGAAGCAACCCCAACCAGCCTCACGTATTGTTGGAGGCCGACCATCGAATCTCGATGGAGGGTGCATTCCGAACAGACTTCCCTCGGTGGACGACGGGAACGTGAGCCATTTTGGGGTTGGTCAGCTCCTTGTTGAGCGGCCCATATGCACTCACGCTTGCCCCCAAGCGCCTTCACCGATGGCCCCAAGAAACCTCACCAGAACACCCATTGTTCCTCACGTGTAGGCCCAAAACCACTCACGCATTTGCCGCCATCTCGTTGAATATAAAGGGGTTTTTCGCCCCGTAAAGGTATTGAATGGATTAAAGGATTGAGAACCCCAGAGAGCCCTTTGGGCTGGTCTTGTCAGATCAAAAAGGCCTAAAGCGGGGATCGGTTCACCGCTTCGGCCAAACAGGTGAGCTTGATTCATCAGCGTTTCGCTGATCCTTGCACTTTTCTGCGGACTAGGAAGACAATCGACGCGTCACAACATTACGGCGCACACGCGAGTTCCTATGCGACGCGAACTTCTTCTTCAGCCTGAGTCTCTTTCCGACATCATGGCCCTTGCGGATCGCGCAGAAGCCATGATGGCCGCCGTGCGGCTAGAAACGCTTGCCCCCGACATCAGCAAGGAAGCTCCACGCTTCAATGCCACGCAGCTCGCAGCCCTGTGCGAAGTTGACCGAAACGCCATTTCGTACAGATTGACGAAAGACGATGAGCTGCCTAAGGGCTCAATCAACGAGAGCGGCAATCGCCGCGAGTTCAGCTTGGAGGAGGCACAGGCTTGGCTCCGCGAGTACCGGAGTCAGTACCTAAAGCCAGAGGGTGCGGATGCAGTATGTATTGCCGTTGCCAATTTCAAAGGAGGTGTAGGCAAGACGACTACTACCATGACGCTGGCTCAGGGACTGTCGCTTAAAGGGCATCGGGTGCTCGTTGTAGATTGCGACCCCCAGGCATCGCTCACCACGCTGTTCGGAGTTCTCCCGACTGCCGAGGTTGGTGCCGAGGACACGATCCTGGCGGTGTGCCTCGGTACCGAGCAGAGCATCTCGCCCGCGATCCGAAGCACCTATTGGTCCAGTATCGACATTGTGGCGGCAGCCCCCCTTCTCTTTGCTGCGGAATTCAGCCTGCCGTCGCGACAGAAGGACGACCCGTCGTTTCAGTTTTGGGATGTGCTCAATGTCGCGCTGGACGGTGCCCGGCAAGAGTACGACGTCATTTTGCTGGACACGCCGCCTTCCCTCTCATACGTGACTATCAATAGCATCATGGCTGCAGACGGGATTCTGATGCCCTTGCCCCCGAATGCTCTGGCCGCAGCTTCGGCGACGCAATTCTGGCGGCTCTTTTCCGATCTGACTGGTGACCTGGTTGAACGTCGGGGAGTTACGAAGGAATTCGACTTCATTCGTGTTTTGCTGACTCAAGTCAAGATGCGAGGCAGTGCTAAGACTCGGGGTGCGGTGGACGACACGGTGATGGCCATCAAGGATTGGATTCTCAAGACCTATGAGTCCAGAGTGTTGCCCGTTGAGATTCCTGAGACTAAAGCAGCGGAGGATAGCGCGGCGAACTTCGGGACGATCTACGACGTTGCGGCGAGGACGGCCATAGACCCACGAACCTACAAGCGGGCTCTCTCTGCGTACGATCAGTTCGCAGAGCACATGGAAGGTCTCCTTCGTGCCGCATGGGCTCGTCACACGTCAAGCGTGGCGTAGCTCGGCCCAAAGGGGTGATTGACCGTCAATCACTCTTGATCAAACCAGCGAACCATGGTGATTGACCGTCAATCACCCACAAGAGGTAAGGAACACATGGCGAAGACCGTAAGGCCCAGATTGGGAGCTCGGATAGGGAGCATTGACCCAACCCAGCTCACTCCGCCGGCGCGTCATGGGGCGGGCGATACGGCTCCGCCCCGCACCGGCGTCGGCTTGGTGATGGGGGCGATTGCCGGCAACAGCGAGTTGGAGGCCAGGCTAGGTCAAGCTCAGCAGCAGCTCGCCGATGCTCGGCAAGCACTAGCTGAGCACGATGGCAACTTGCCAACCAAGAAACTCGACCCTGCCACCATTCGTTTGAGCAGGTGGGCCAACCGCGACGAGGCGAATTTCAGCGGCGAGGCGTGGGCGGCTTTCAAGTCAGAACTCGCCAGCAGCGGAGGGAATGTTCAGCCGATTAAAGTGCGGCGCATTGCGGCGGCCGGGGACGGCGGCATGGTATACGAAGCGGTGTTTGGCCACCGACGCCTACGCGGATGCAGTGAACTTGGCTTGCCTGTCCTCGCGATGGTAGAGGACGGCATGACCGACGAGGCCCTCTTCGCTGAGATGGACCGTGAGAACAGGCTCCGCCAGAACCTCAGCGCATGGGAGCAAGGGCGACACTACAACAAGGGTCTCTCAGAAGGGCTTTTCGCGAGTCAGCGACAGATGGCTGAAAAGCTTGGCGTTAACCAGGCTGACATCTCACGAGCGTGCGCGCTCGCAAAGCTGCCCGACGACATCGTTAGGGCCTTTCCAACCCCGATGTCCCTGCAGGTACGGATGGCGAAGCCCCTTGGGGACAAGCTTCAAAGCGATCCTGACGGAATACTGGAGCGCGCGCGCGCTCTACACGTTCACCGAGGAAGGCTCTCTGCAGGCGAGGTGCTGGACCAGCTGCTTGGCAAGTCACCGGCCCAACAAGACGACGGGGTGTCAATACTGGCGAACGGCGCGAAGGCTGCGGCGCTACGGATCGGGTCGAAGGGAAGGGCGGTCATCGAATTTGAACCGGGCGTTCTCGATGCGTCGAAACATGACGACTTGATCAAGCTAATCTCGCAGTTTCTTGCCTCCGAGACAGCGTAGAGCGCCACTAAGGCCTTCAAGTCAAGGGTGTCGGGGTATCCGTGAGGAAGATTGGGGGTGACTTCGGTAGCCTTCTTCCATGCGGCCGAATCTGCACGACACGGTGACGTCGGATGCGTTCAGCCCCCTGCAAAAAGATTGGCCCATCGGGTCCGCTTTGTAGTCAAAGCAGCTTCGATTCGATAGGTGAGCTGATTTGGGGTTGCTTGAAAGTGCGCTACGTGCAGAGCGTGGGTGAGGGGGGCTCGTAGCCAATCAGTCAGATGCAGCATGTGAGCTATTTTGGGGCTAGCGGCCACTCTGGACTCGGCACACCCAAAAGAGCTCACATTCGGCGCAAGGCCTACCTCCAGCCGCACCGGGGCGCAAGTAGTGTTCTTCAGGACCATCTGCCGAACTGGCCGAGCTACGTCCCGGTCGACTTTCTCTCCCGCCAGAATGACGGCCACGAAATCTCCGCTCAGTGCACCCGCCGGGAGGCGCTTTTTGATGAATGGATTCGATGGTCGCCAACTCAACACACCACCTGAAGTCGGCGACGACAAGGCAGATGCAATGTGGTCTGAGCTCAGGCACAGCAAGCTGCCAGACCATCCAAGTTGGTCATTGATCTGAAGGATGTCGTAAGGCAACCGGCGCCACACGCGCATTGCATGATCGAGAACCCCAACTCACTCAAGTAGGAGCAATCGATGCATCGCACATTTCTCGCAGGAGCCATGTTCTGCTTCATGGGCATCGCGAACGCGCAATCGTCATGGGGTCTAGCGGACTTGACGAACCTGAAGTTCATCCTGGAAGACCTGAACCCAGGTGACGGGATTGAGCCGGCGCTGACATACACATTTGTCTTGGACCGGGGGAGTTCCACTAGCGCCCGGTACATACAGACATCCCCTTCATCGACTCTCCGAAATTTCACCTGGGGGGTAGGCATTGCGGGTCCGGTGTCGGACACGGCAATCATTGACTACTCCTACGCCACTGCAACAGTGGTTGGAGGCGACCTTTGGGGCGCCGGTGCGGAGTCACACGTCTATTCGTATGTTTGGGCAATGCCGTCGGGGAAGCAAAACTATTCAGACGCCGTAGCGACAATTGGGAGCCCGAGCTCATCTGGGGCCGACTTCACCCTGACTCCCTACACGGCACTGACCTTCACCGGTTGGGCTAACACATGTGCACAGGCCTCGACCTCGGCTTATCAGGAGATGGCCACGGCATCAGTCAAGCTCATCTACTATGGAACTTCGCCACAAACCCAGGCGGTCATGAATTCAGCGGCCGGCGGAGCGGCTCATAGAAGCTTGGATTGCAACGCAGGCCAACTGAGCGTGGTGGTCAGAAACAACTCAATGACGCCGAAGAAATTCACCTTGCAAGCGTTGACCACGTCTGCCACCACCACGGTGTTGGGCGGGCCAATCTGACAGAGGCTCGAAGATCGATGCTTTGAGCCTCTTCAGAAAAGCTGACCTACCTGTGCTGCTACACAGACTCGGCCCTGTGATGCAGGTGAAGGGCGGGAGGCGGCGGACCTGGCGCCGTACGAAGAATGCCTGCAGCTCACGCCAGAGTCGCGGCGCGACTTGGGTATCACACTTTGGTGGCTGGCCGAATCGGCGGCTGGGAAGGTGCGCAGCGGGATCGCGCGGACAGGACTTGAGGAACCGTCGTGCCATCTTCTGAAGCCTGATGTTTGGAGAGGAAAGACTCGGATCAGTGATCCGCCGCTCGCCGCATCCTTCAGTTCCTCTTGTAGCCGCTGGAGAACGGCGCCGAGAGCGATCCATCGTTGTTGATCGTGTAGCTGGCAGGCACCCCGTTGGGGAACTGGAAGCTCACGGTCTTGCCGTCGATGTGATACGTCGTCTGGGTATTGGTACCCAGCAGGTCCTTGAACGTAACCTTGTCGCCGCTGAATGTGAGGGTGCTTTTGCTGTCTCCGGCCTTGTAGATGCCGTCCAGACTAGTTGACGAGTTGCAGGCGACGAGCGCCAGTGTGGCGACGATGGCGATGATGCACTTCATTTTACTTTTCCCTTCTTCAGGAGTCGATTGATGGATCACCAATCAATATGGCCCATGATATACGCACATGTGCGTATTATCTAGAGTTGCTATCAACCTTTCCCGCCGCATCCGTGAGAATAGTCACGGCCCAATCAGGGCACGTACGGGAGCTCGGGAGCGACGGGTCTGCTTCCCAGGCTTGCACTGTGCGAAGCGTGCACGGCCGGAGAGTTATTTTGGCCAGTAATTCGGCAACCTCGGTCTGGGTGATGTTCAGTTGCTGCCGGAGTTGCTTGAGCTTTTCACGGTTTGTCATCTATGTGCGGGGATGATTGAAGATCTGGTGCCGGCAGGGCAGATCCAGCAGGGGAGGGGGCGCCATCCACTGGTACAGGCATCTCAACGCCGGTGAACATCGCATCCAGCGCTGCTCTGGCGAAGGCCAACACGGTCAAGCATGCGCATGCGGAGGCAAGTAGGTCACCGGCCCCTGATTCCATTCGTAAGCTAGCGTAGCCAAGGGTGCTACAGATCAATCCCACAAAGACGAGTCCGGCAGAATCACTAGCCAGCCAGCGCCGCATGCGCGACCATCTCACGCTCGGATTCCCGTTGTTCATCATCTGTTGGGGTGGGTAGCCAGGAGGGCGTGGAACTGCTCCTGCAACTGGTCGCGGCCCAGCTTCTCGCCCAGCTCGCGCTCCTCTTTGCCATAGCTCAGCATTGCCTGAACGTCGCGGCCCAGAACGGTACGGGTCACGGTAGCGATGTACTCGCTGTCTCCGTCCAGCAGCCGCATCATGTTCTTGTCGCCGGCCTCCGTGGCGATGAACCCTGCGCGGTCCAGATACTCGCCGCAGGCCGGCTCGGAATGGTCGATTTGAATGTCCATAGCTTTTTCCTAGCTGATTGCTGTGTCCGACCGCCACAATCCAAACAGATGTTCTGCAGTCTCGATACTCTGTTCCACAATCGAAAGCTCTGGGCGGCCCTTGCCATGCTTCTCAATCACCACCTTGGCAGCATCAAGAAGTCGCACATGCACAGAGTCCAACATCATTTCAGGCTTCATGGGGACGCCGTACTTGATCGCAGCGCCAAGCACGTCAAGGTCTCGCCCCGTGTCTGTACCAGCGAACAGGGGATGGTGGTTGCCAACGTCCTGAACGATGTCCGACAGCCGCGCCCAAAGTCTAAATGGGACAGTGATCGTGGTCATTTGCTTTCCTGGGTTAGATCGAAGGCGCCTAGGCGTCGAAGTTCTTGCCGTTCACCACAAGGGAGCCACGTAGGCCGAAGTCCACCAAGAAGGACAGGCCATCAGGCTCGCCCGCATTGGGCCGCTGCACGATCAGCCGGCTGTGCGATGCTGCGAGAGTCGCGGTTGTCTTCACGAGGTCGACGATGGCGGGCTGGGTGTTCCGGCTCATGGCCCCTCCCTTGGTTGATGCAGTTGCTCTGAAGAACAAAGTGCGTAGCGGATCTTGAACGCCGTGCTGGTCGACAGCATGGCCTCGACTAACACCACGTCGCCGGCCACGCCGAGATGTTCGGTCAGGGTGCGCACGGCCGCTTCGTAGACGACATTGAAGTCCCGCCCGCGGAGCGTGAACGAAGTCGTGAGGGGAGGGAGGCCTGGCACCCGGAAACTGACCGAGACAAACTCCGGACGCTTGCCAGACCGCCGCAAGTAGCTCACATGGCGCAGCGACCCATCTTCACGAATCAATGAGGCCCTATCGCAGGGCATCGATCGGGGGGCACGCTTCCGCACGTTTGCCGCAGCGGCTTGAGCCTTACGCCCCTCTGCGGCGGCAGCCGCCTCCGACATGGCCACTCGGATGTGATCGACGGCGAGAGTTGCTCCGCATGCTTCCAAAAGCGCAACTGCTTGGCTGAGGAGCCTTGTGGCCTTGCGGGCCTGAGAGGCTTGTTGAGCGCTCAGGCTAGTGTTCATTGCCATGGTGGGTTGCACAGCGAACTTTGTCCCGAACGATCAGGCGGGTATCCTCTGCGTCATCCAAGTCGATGTTGCGGCACCTAGCAAGCGCCTGAACGGCGTGAGCATAGCTGTACGGAAAACTGCCAAGATCGGGCCGCGACGGGATGACATAGTCTGCAACCTGCTGCTTTGGACCGGGCATCGTTTCTCTCCGCATGCTGTGGCCTAGATGTCGGCCGGAACGCCACTCAGTGCAGATTCAAGGTTTTGACCATTTGCGACATTCGCAACGAGGGATGTCTCGGCGTTGCTGTCTTCGAAGTCGCGCCAGTCGGCTCCATCCATGTCGACGATTTCCACGACATCGAGGGTTTCGGCGTCGATTCGACTGAAGATCGCCTGCACTGTTTCGTTGACGGGATCGGCGTCCCAGGTCAGTAACTTGCCTGTGCCGAGGACGCCTTGACCAACGCAGCCGCATGAAGTGCGCACCGTCAACAGGATTTTGAATTTCCCCACGTTCTCATCCTTCCTATTTGCGTGGCGGCGCCGCAATGGTTTGAATGCCGCCATGACTTGATTATATACGCACATGTGCGTATTCTGCAAGTGCCAACTAGTCTTGCTTGAAGATCGATGTGTCCATCTTGGTGAACGAGTCAGCAGTCCGGGTTCGAGCCATGGGCACGGTCTTCCGCCAGACAACGCGGAAGCGCTTTTCGTCGGGCGTCTCGGTTTTGATCTCGCCTTGGTCCGGTCCGTCAACTTCCACGTATTCGAGCGCGACGCCGTAGACACGTTGCTCACGCGTCAGCATCAGGCCAGGAATCGCCGGGTGCTCCAGCTGGCCCTCTTCATAAACGGCAGCGGGGACGCCTTCCCTTCGTTTCAGCGGCTGCACGCCGCGGTGTAGCGAGCAGACCTTTTTCCTCCCCGCGCCAAGCGTTGACGCGGCTGATGGTGTGCTTTCTGCGGCTGGGTTCAGCGCCGGCGCCTCGGCTCGCGGCTGGCGAGGCTTCGCAGCGCGCGTCGCCGGCGTCTGCGGGGCCGCTTTGGATGAGGTCGTGTCATCCACCATGCTGGAGAGCCCGCCGGGCTGGTCTGAGAGCTTGGCGGGTGCCGCAGGCAGTCCGAGCGGACCGTAGTCGCCTGGCCTTTCGTCGTTTTGCGGCGCGTCTGTTGCGGGCGTAGCTGGGACCGGACGCCGAACGTCAGAGGCGGGACGCTGCGGAGGGGAGGGCGCGGCGGAGGGGCTTGGATGCGCGTTGACAACTGCTGTCGGCACCTCCCCGAAAACTGCGTCGATGCGAGCGCGCGCCGACTCCTTGAGCTGCAACATGTGCGACTGCACGCGGCTCGTGATTGCCGCCAGGTCGACGCCAGCGGTCTCGTTGCGAACTGCGGCCATGATCGCGATTTGCTCGTTCATTCGCGATTGGCAGACATCGAGGCGGCTGGCCAGCATCTCGGTGAAGTACGACCTCACGGTCGACGGCTGCAACTTGAAGCCGCACTCTCCAAGCAGCTTCGTCAGTTGAGCCCAGGAGCAACCCTTATTCCGCAAGACGTACAAGTGCGGCACCAGCTGCTCAAACGCCTTGCGTTGCGTTTGGTCGTCCGGGACGACCAGCAGCGCGGCCGTCTTGAGGACTTCCTCGGCGGTCGAGAAGTCAAATGCCCCGACCCGTTGCAGCGGCCCAGCCCGGGATCTGACTTGCTTCAGCGCAACCTCGGTCACAGATTCACTCCGATGTGTTGATGGTCCGTCGCGTCACCGGGTGGGTTCTGGTGACGATCCGCATCTCACCAGCCGCAAAGCCATCGTTGTTCATTGCAACGATTGTGCATTAAGCAATGCGATTGCTCAACGTTTCTCCCCACGATTTGTGCGCAGGGATGTTCGATCTGGCCCTCATGCGTCGACGAGCACTCGCGTCTTCTCCTTGAACGAGCTGCAAGACCTCTGGTAGGGAATCGGCGATGCGATTCGGTTCCGCCGCAATTCCACCTCAGATTTACAGCATCGATGAGGACAACGATAAGGGCAGGATGCCAGGTAGATAGCTACGCTCTCTACCCGGTCCTGGTCTGCTAGGTCGCTTCGCGCCCGTCGCAGACAGTCAGGGCTTCGCCCCGACACCCCTTGGAGTGAGCGCTCTGACGAGCGCGTGCGGAAATCCGTTCAGGTCTGAACGCCTTCCCGCTCAACGCTGTTCATTCGGCGCTGTGGGAGGCATGACTGCCGCGCCGCACGGATGGCGAGGGAAGGGCGGCGGCGCCGACGACGCATCGGCGTCGACCGCGCTGCCGCTGTGAGCGGCATCCAGCGAGCGCTGCCTGCGGGCCCTCAAAGGCCGCATCTGCAGGAGGGGGGGTTGGGCTGGTGATGGCTTGAGCAGGCGCCCTTTGGCCCGTCTAAGCCTTCAGATCGTGCCCTTGCGCTGGCTTGAAAGCAGCAGACCCACCGGACAACGTAGGCCCGGGCTTTCAGTACCCAGAGATCCCCTGCCAGCGCGGCTGAACAGGAGATATCCATCTGGACAGCCTTGATGCACGGCGAATAGCATGGAATAATGCATTAATGGCAAAAGCTCAATTTCAGAGGCGCTCGGAAGGCGAGAAGAGGTCGGTACCGACTCTGATCCGTTGGACCCCGGACGAAGCGCTCAAGGTGCGCGACGCTGCAAAACAGCGCAGCCTTGAATTGGCTGAGTTCGTGCGGCGGGCCTCCCTCGGGCGCCGCGCTGACGTGGACTTCGTAACAGACATCGTTTTAAGTGTGAGCGAGCTCACGAGGGCTGTCCGCGAGCTTCACGCTGCGATGTTGGAGCGGGGGATTGCACCACCGTCAGAGGAACTGCTCTCGCTGATCGTCGAAGGCCGCGCCGCGATGCTGCGCATTTCGAAGTGATGGGGGCGGGAAGGGTGGTTCTTTTGCTGCAAAAGCCGTCTCCCTCCGCGCGCGGCGTCGAGGGCGATAGTCGCCGCCATTTCCCTCGCGCGTTCGTTCGGCAGCCTTCTGGCCGACATCTTGATTTGCTGAATCCGCACCCAGACGGCTGGGCAAACGCCGATCTCGCGATCGGCCTGTCGCGCACCTATCGCTGGGGCGGCCACTCGATCTGGCCGTTGCCGCTCTCCGTCGCACAGCACTCACTGACGGTGCTCGCCATCCGCGCCCAACAGGCCAATCAATCCCTGACGTCGGCAGAGCAGTTGCGAGAGCTGCTGCACGACGCCGACGAAGCGCTGATCGGTGGTTTCGATCCAATCAGCCCGATCAAACCGATCCTCGGTCGCGGCTACGCACGCTTGTCGAAGCGGCTCGTGGCCGTCGTGTTCGAGCGATACGGTGTCACCGAGTGGTCGCCCAGCGATCACGCGCTCCACAAGCGAGCCGACCGCCTCGCGGCGGCCTCTGAGGCCGTCCACGTCGCGGGCTGGTCGTTGGACGAAGTCACCGACCTTCTGAACATTGCGCTCAAGCCGCTGGACCGTGACCCCTTGGTCGAGATCTACGGTTGCAGCGCATGGGAGCCCTGGCCTCCATCGGTGGCCGCTCAGAGATTCCTTGACAAGCTTGACCAGCTGCAGGCAGTGGCGCCTGAACAAAAAGGTACCCCATGAGCAACAACATCGAAGGCGGAAGCTTCGCGACGGCGCTCCTCAGGTTCAATATGACGCACGTCACCCGCATCGCCCGGCAGACCTGAGTCCGACCGATGGTCCCGATCATCCCGCAGCAGCGGCAACACAAGTCCAACGCGTCGAAGCGCTTCGACGGGCTGATCAATTACCTGCAAGGTGAGCAGGAGGTGCTGCGTGATGCCTTAGAGGCTTCGCCCCTGTCGGTCTATGGCGGCCGGGCTGCGCAGCCCAGCGAGTTCAGCGATCTGTTGGACTACGCTACAGCGCCCGTTGACACGAAAGTGAAGGGTGAGAAGTGCGTGGCCATCCGCACGCACGGGGTCAGTTGCATTGAGACGGCCAGCGCTGAGATGAACGCGGTGTCGCGCAAGAACGCGCGCGTGCTCGATCCCGTCTATCACTTCATTCTGAGTTGGCCCGAGCATGAGAAGCCCGCTTACTCGGCGATCTTCGACGCCGCTGAACACGCGATCACGGCGCTCGGCTTCGAGGCGCATCAGTACGTGGTCGCGATCCATGCGAACACCGACAACGTCCATGCGCACATCGCCGTCAACCGCGTGCACCCCACGACATTTAAGAGCCGCCACATCGAGTGGGCCAAGCGCACGCTGCATTTCGCTGCGCGCGAGAGCGAGATCAAGCACGGCTGGTCGCACGACAACGGCATCTTCGTGGTGCAGGTCGACGGCCACGGCAAGAAGCAAATTGTCCTCAACACCAAGCACGCCGAGGCCAGCAAGGAGCAGGGCGGCCACGCGCACCCCGAACTCGAACGAGACGAGGCACAGCCGACCTGGCATGACCCGGAGAGTCTCGGTGCCTGGCTCAAGACTTCCGTCGCCAAGACGCTGAAGGAAGAACTTCCCGACCTCACCAGCTGGCAGGCGCTGCACGTCTGGTTGGAACAGTTCGGCATCTCGCTCGAAGACACCGGCGGAGGAGGCCTGCGGCTGCGGGCCGTGTCCCCTGACACCGGCGAAATTCTGGAAGTCCCTGCCAGCAAGGGACTTCGAATCCTGAAGCGCTCCGAGTTGGAGAAGCGTTGGGGTGACTTCAGGGCTCCGTTCACCAACCCGGTGACCGTGCCTGACTTTTCCAATATCAACCGCAGTCAAATCGAGAAAGGAATCGCCCGTGTCAACGGAATCCTCGCAAAACTCCCCTTCGGAAGAATCCCGCCTCCCGACCACGTCCCAGGTCTTGATGGGGGTGCCGTCGACTTTGTACCCGAAGGAGGCGGTGGCCTGCATGAACTGCCCAGTCGCGGTATGGCAGTTGGAGACGATGAGCGTTCGCTGCTACTGTCGGGTGCTGCACAGGGTGGTCTGGGAGACGGCCAAGCCGGGCAAGATTCGGGCGTGCGATCTTCCGTTTCAGCTGGCGAAGGAGGGCGAGGGGGACGAGTAGGGGAGGGCCTGCGTGGCGCCGCTGATGATGTCATGCGAGATCCTGTGACAGGCAGGCGGGCACGCGACCCAGAGCAGCGCGCACAACGTCGCGCTGAGCGCGCCGCCCAAAGGCTGGATTTGCGCCGGCGGTTCGTGCAGTACCGCTCGTTCGTCGCTGGCGGCGACACCGAGCACTTCGCGCGCCTCAAGGTGTTGCGCGAAGAGCGCTCGCGCGAGCTGCGCGAGATCCGTGATGAGGTGCGCAGCGCCAAGGGCGGCGTCTCGAAGGATCTCGACCGCGAAATCCGGCTGGTGTCGCTCGTCGCGATCGACAACGAGGCAACGCGCCGGCGCCTGGCCGTGAATGCGCGATTCGAGCAACGCGCCGATGGTCTGCGCGTGGCGCGGGTTCCACCACTTGTCTGGCGGGAATGGCTGTATGAGCAGGCCAACCGCGGTGACAAGGCCGCGTTGTCGGCGCTGCGCGGCATCGTCTACCAGGCGAAGCGCGACGCAAAGCTGCCTGCGGCCGTCGAGGAGGAGATTGATGACCTGTCGATCTCTGCCGCTGACCAACGCGAGGCGCAATACAAGCGCCTCATGGCCAGGCTGCTGGAGGAGGAACGCAAGGAGGCGGCCATTCGCTCCGCGAGCGTGCACGCCATGCGCCCACACGAGGCCGACGCCCTCGTGCTTGCCTATGCCGGCATCCAGTGGCGTGTGACGGGCAACGGCAATGTGGCGTACAGCCGAAACGATGGCCAGCACCTGTTCACTGATCGAGGGAATCGGCTGACGTTTGATCGCATGCGCGTCACCGACGAAGAGATCCGCCTTGCGCTGGTCCACGCGCGCGAGAAGTTCGGCCGTGAGCTCACGCTGACCGGCGAAGAGCCGGTCTTCGTCGAGCGCATGGCTCGCCTGGCTGATGACATGGGAATCGGGGTGCTCAATCCCGAGCTGCAACTGGTTGTTCGCGCGAATCGCGAGGCTAGGGCGGTCGCGGCTTCGAAGGCGGCAAGTCGCGACTTCGTGCAGAACTTTGCACAGGAGCAGGGCGCTCGTGCGGACGAGTCGGCGCCGCGATCTGACGTCGAGCAGAACGACGTCGTGCCCCGAAACTCGATGTCGAAGGATGCGCACGGCGTGGGGACGCCCAGTGAGATGTTGCCATTGCCATTGCCCATCGAGTCGACACCGCCAGAAAGCGCCGAAGAACGTCTGCGAGGGCTGGTGCTCGCGATCGATCCACGCGCGAAGTTCGAGCTGGCCGCGACGGGCGACTCGTCTCGCAGCTACATCGGCCCCATTGCGGCTGCGCTCGGAGGGGAGGTGCCCATGTTTGCTCAGCACGTGGGCCGCGGCAACTACGCCGTCCACCACCAAGAGGCGCCGACGGTCGAGGCCAGCGATGTGGTGGAAGTGCGATACACAGGCGGCGCTGCGACCATTGAGGTGAGCCAGGCCGGCCGCGGGGGCGTCAGCCGCTGACGTGCGGCAACCGTCCGCCCTTTACTGCGCGGACGCCTGAATCCAGGTGCAAGGCTGGCCACCACTGTCAGAGGCCATCATCGCTTCAGTCCTTTGACTGGCTGCTGCCGGGTCACTTCCCCGCCCGGCCGGATCGTGACACTCTCGCCGACCTTGAGCTCCGGGTCACGGACAGCGCGGCGGTCCCACACCACATGTCGGCCGCGCCCGGCATCTTGAATCACTTCGGTGTCGGACAGCGCAACGATGCGCCCGACCTCTTGCGTCTTTGCAGGCGTTGCGTTCCACTGCTGCGCCAGCAGCTGGCCAGCATGAGCATGAGCATCAGGTGCCGGTGGCGTGATGGACGCGGCGAGCTCGGGCGACATCAACGCCTTCAACTGGGGCCACTTCTTTTGCCAGAACGGGCCGGCCGGGATCAGGTTCGGGTCGATGGCATCGGCCACGTGCACGCCGTATCGCTTCGCAACCTTGCGCCCGGCGTCCTCGACCGCCAATCGCTCGATCAGGGACACCATCGGCTGGAGCGGACTTCTGCCGGCCCCGAGTTCTTCTGCCGTGTACTGCGTTGCGAGCGCGCGCAGATGGGCTCGAACGACGCCCACAGCCAGTTGGAGTTGCATCACGCCCTTCTCATCGGCCTTCTCGGGCAGCTTGTGCAGATTCGCGAGGCGGCTTCGAAGCACGTCGACCGGATGCATGACGAGGAACGAGACATCTCCGCGCGTCGCGCGCACGGCGTTGGCGCGCACATCTGCCGGGTCAAGCCCCACCACGGTCCACAGAACGTCAACGTTCAAGACCTCGTCGTCGGAGACTTGCTTGTAGGCTTGACCCACCAAGGCGGTGATTCGGTCTTTGGCGTAAACGTGGACCTCACCATCCAGCACATCCCGGTAGCGCTTCAGGCTTCGTTGTTCGGTGGGTGACCTTGTCAGGAAGTCCATGTCTCTCGATATGGCCGGCACGTCATCAGGGACGTCGACGCCGTAGTGCTCGACCCAGACTGCAAGGGCCTGGCCACCAATCAACACGTCCTCGCCTGCGACGCTGACCAGCCGTTCAAAGACATCCCGTGGCGTCACCGCCTCCGTCTTGGGATGCTTCACCAACCGTTGCCCGCTTTGTCAAACTCCGATGCCTTGTTGGGCGTGAAGCTGTAGCCCTTCAGATCGCCCTTCTGGATTGCCCAGAGGCTGCGCGCCGTCCGGCGCCCGGCCGACACGTCCTCGGCATCCTGGCGCTGGCGTTCCTTGAGCAACGGCAGGCCTTGTTCAGCCACTGCGCCACGACCGAGGGCTGCCGCTACAAAGGCAGCTGCGGACGCGCCGTTGCCCAGGAGGTCCATGGCCGTCGCAGCAGAAATGCCCGCGGCGTCCAGGGCCGCTCCCAGCCTCGCCCAATACTCCATTTGCTGCGCCAGCGGGCGGCTGAGTGCCTGGCTTGCCTTCTGGGCAAGGGCGTAGAGATCGTCTGAGATTCGGATCGAATGGGCCATGCACTCATTGTATGTGGCAACTTGCCACATCACAAGCGCGAGTCGGGCGCCGCGGCACCTCGGGCACTCGCCTGTCACCGCTGGTGGCCCGCTGGTGGCCCGGTGTGCAGACATACCCCGCAGCCGCCACGCACAAGCGTCAGCAGTGGGCCGGATTCAGCCGTCGAGCTTCGGAAAGCCTGCCACGTTGCTGTTCAGGTCGTTCACCAGCACCTGCGCGGCATCGACAACTCGTTGCAGGGACACGCCACCGTCCATGTACACCCGCATGGCAGCGAGTTGGACCAAGCCAAGACCGATGCGTCGCACGTCGGACAAGGTGGTCTGTGGCACTCGCGTGAGGTTGTAATAGGTCCAGTCCGCGATTTGTTGACCGATGGCGTAGGTCTCCTGCTGCGCCTGCTCCACACGACCGTCAAAGATGTTCTTGTCCGCACGGGCCCAGATCTGGGTCAGCTTGCGTGAATGTTGGGCAATCACGGCCAGAACCTCGGCCTGGCTCTCTTCGCTGACCTGAACGGGGTCAACCAGGTCGCGCATCAACTCTGCGGCAGTTGAACCCACAGATCTGCAAACCTCGTCGAAGCTGTCTCCGCCGCCGAGGCGGTGCTGAAAGTGGGCAACTTCATCAAGCTTGTCTGCCATGGCGAGCAGTCGTTCGTCGGCGCGGTTCGTGACGGCCCAGCCGGTAGAGGCAATCTCGCGCAACGTACCGGCATGGCTCTCGGCCTCGGCCTCCCACTCGTCGACCCACGGCTTCAGGCACCTCATCTCGGCGTCGGTATCGCGCCAGCGCAGCACTTTGGTCAGCACTACCGCGAGCTCGGAGAGCTCAGTGTGAGTCGAGGCCTTTTCACCAGTCTCTTTGCTTGCCTGCGATGCAGCCGCGCGAACTTCCGCCGGCGTCGCAGGCCTGGAAACCGTGCCATGTCGGAGGTACGGCTTTGAATCAACGTAGTACAGCGGTTCCGAACCCTTCTCAACGGTGACGATGAGAACGCCTACGCCATCTGCCGATGCCCAAGCGATCTGCGGGCGCACGGGGGGATCGATGGTCTGGCAAACGCCGATGATCCTCCGTTCGAGTTCATCCCGAACCGCAGGCTCATGCGCACCGGAAACCCCGGGGATGGTGCCGTCGTCTGCCACGCCGATCAGGAGTCGGCCGCCTCTGGTAGACGAGAAGGCAGCGATCTCCTTGGCAAGGTCACGCACCTGTTTGGGCAGCTCTCGTTTGAATTCCACCGTCTCGCTCTCGCCGCGCTGACAAAACGAAAGAAGCTCTGCGGAGAGCTCGGCATTGGCCCATGGTTCGGTGGTCATGCCCACATCATGCATGCGAACCGGCGGGAGGAGACACAACGAAGCGCGCATCGTGATTGCGCGGCCATGCCATGAGAGGGGCCTGCCCGGCGCCTTGCAAGAGTCCGCAGACAGCCGGGCAGTTCGATCAAGCGATTGCCCTGTCATCCGTCGTCACGGTTCTGGGCGGGCCAGTCTGAACGCGCGTGGTGCTCGTGCGCCAATGTTGGCTGCGAGTCGAGCGACGATCCTCGCCGTTTGAGAGACAGCGTGCCCCAACTCATGAGCTTGTCCCCGGCTTGTCGGAACCGATCCAGGTCCAGCGGTTTGTCTGCGTGCTTACCCAGTGCGACGCGCCCCTTGGGCCACGCAACGAATCGCAGCCAGTAGGTGACGTCGTAGAAGGCGTTCTTCCTGACACCCCCGTCGAGCACCTCCCAATCCAGGTGGTCCTGCGCCAACTTGATCCGAAGCCGGGTTGCGATCTGCTGCCTGAAGCCTGCGTCGCAGAGCAGCACAGATAAGAGACGCACCTTCTGCAAACCGTGTTCGTCGAAGATGGCTACCGCCTGCGTCAGGTTTTCCATCAGCGCGTGAAAGTCACGAAGCGACGATCCTGACCCCACCAGGTGCAGTGCTGGTGCGTTGGCCCACGGACGCAACCCTGGCGACAGGGTGAACTTGGGAAGCTTGGTTGGCAACGGGACAGTGGTCGCCAGCCACACAGTCGCGAAGAGCAGGGTGAAGGTCAACATCCAGCCGCACTTCAGCGTTCCCCAGAGCGCCGGCACCCACATGCCCAGCATCGACCAGTGCACCAGCAATGCCAGGCCTGCACCGAGTGTGCTCAATACGGTTGCGATGAACAAAGATTTGCCAGGTTGACCGCATTGAAAGAAGAGCACGCGGTGCAGCATGCGCTTCATCGGTTTCTCTTTCAGGTCCACGCGTTCCCAACGCGTGCGAGGCGAATGGCTCTGGTGAGATTGGCGTCTGCGTCGATGACCCACACGCCGTCGGGGAACGCTGCCAACAGGTAGGCCTCTGACAGTGATGCTTCGGGGTGCCAGTCCCACAAGTTCATCCGGACTTCCTCGGCCTGCTTCAAAAGCAAGGGTGAGATCAGCGCCCTCGCGGCGGCACATTGCGCGGCTGTGCCGTACCGATGCCCGAAAGCCTCCGGCCGCCACGCGGGTGCCGCCGAGGGCCGCTCCGACGTAGCGACTGGGGTCGAGGTGCACTCTGCTTGATCGGGCGCCGCGCCACCTGGCGTCGTGGCAATCACCGTTCGCGCTCCTTCCAGTTTGGGTCTCGCTGGATCAACTTGCTGTCAGGGTTGTACTGGTAGTCGGGGAACGCCCCGCGCCAGGCGGCAACCTCGGCCTTCCACATTGAGAGGCGCTCAGGCGGGTTCGCCCGGCGGTGGGCGGCAAGGCGCTCCTGATGCACGGCGCTGCGCTCCGCTCCATTCGCGGCGGTGCACCTCCGACCCGGCAACGCTGCACAGGTAGGGCAGGGAGCGCTCAGGACGTCGAGCGCTTTTTCAGTCGGGTGACCCATCCTGTTTCCTAGCTATTGGCCCAGCAGCAACATGGCGTGCGCTGTGTCGTCAGCAGCCCCCGCCTCGACAAGCATCGTCCGAGCCAGGCCGCGCTTTGACCATTCGAATTTACCTTCTGCCTCTGACGCCACATCCCTGAAGTCAGCCAGGCGAGGCTTCGCTTTGATCGCCCGCACGCTGTTGCACAGTTCGACCATCTCCATGGCGCACTCCAAGTGCGCGAGCATTGAGGCCTTGACCTCGGCGAACCATGCCACCTTGTCTAACGGGCTCGACCACAATTCACGCGACTTCACAACCGGCCGCGACTTCAGAGTTCGGATGAGGAAGCCGAACTCGTTCCCGGCCTTTCGCTCTTCGACGAACTCAACACAATTGGTCGGCGAAGCGATCAGGTAGTAGCTGGAGTGTCCATTGGTCCTCTGGACACGGAACGATGGGTAGCTGTGTTGCTTCATGCCTGCTCTTTCCGTTGAGCCAGGTCAGGCCAGCAATTCCTGCCTGGTGGGCATTTCGATGATGTCTTCGATCCAGTGGTGCGCCTCGATGTGTCGAAGCGCATCCTCTAGTGATTGAAAGGGCTGAGTGCTGTCCTCGAAGCCGTGGTGCATGCGGACGATCTTGGCGGCGCCGGACTTCATAGACCAGTGCAACTCCAAAGCAAAGTCGCTGCTCTCACGGTGTTGGACGCCGAAGCGCGTCATGCCCCGTTTGGGTTTGACGAATGGCGCGAAGTACCGCACGGCGGCTGCGGTCCTCTCCACGGCGCCAGTTTCTCCACGGTTGAGCCTGACATACAGCACGGTCTGCTTGGTGTCAGCCCACTGCATGCCGAAGCCAAGACCATGGGCCTCTGCCAGCGCTTGGCCGGCGTAGTACAGGCACATGCTGCCCTCGGTCGACAGCAGCGCGGCCACGTCCGGCGAATCGCCCCACAGGCGCAGGCGCTCAAGGTCGTACTCGTGGCGCAGCGCCGAGACTATTTCGTCGGCTCGATCCACGCGCCGCTCAGCCTTCTTCATCTCGGCCCGCGCCTCGGCGGCTTTGGCAGTCGCCTGGGCCATGCGCGCCGCAAGCTCCGCGAGCCGGTCGGCCTCTTTAGCCTGCATCTGCATGTTCTTCTCTCCCTGCTTTCCGACGGTCAGTGCGCGAGTTGATTCGGCGGCGGTGCGAGCAGCATCGATGCGTCATCGAGGGAGATCAGGTCACGAGCGAGCTTGCGCCCTTCGTTGGCCCAGCGCCGGGCGCCCTCGAAGTCGCCTTTATTCAGCGCAACGGCGAAGGCCACAAGGCCGCCGATCGCCTGGTCCTTCGTCAGCGTCCCAACCTTAAAGTCTTCAAGCATCGCGCCGAAGAACGACTCCAGGTTGATTTGGTCGGTGGTCAGGGTGTCTTTCATATGCTCTTTCCTAGTCGTGGGCCTGCAGCGCTGTCGTACCAAATAGTGCCGACATTGAAAACGGGCTGCAGCAGCGCCAAGCCCAGCAACAGAGGGGTGAACAGGAAATGGTTGCGAAGCATCAAGTTCATTGCTCCGTGCCGGCGCCGTTGATGAGGCGGCGCAGGTTCGGCGCCACGTCCACGATAAAGCCCATCCCGGCCACGACGATCCAGCTTGCAACAGCGAGAGTCCACCAGCCGCCGTCGTTTGAATAGCGAAGCAGCACCTCGCCTAAGCTGTCCCTTATGCAAACATGGGTCTGACACTCTCCCCACTCATGCACGGCGGCCGTGATGCTGTCGGCGTTGAGCGCCAGGAGAGTGAACATGAAACCCATGCCGACCATCACCCAGCGAAGGCCAAACCGCCACACCAAATAGAAAGGCGCCAGCACGGCCGCCGCGACCGCCACGCCGCCGAGCACGATGGAGAAGAACCCGGATGTGCTCTGTTCGCTCATGTGTCTTTTCCGATGGGTCAGGCTTTGCCTTGCGGCTCAACCAAGAATGCTGGCGTGTCGAGCCCGTGCTCGCCGCTGCCGTAGAAGCCGAGATAGCCGACCATACGTCGCGAATCCTCTGCGCGCAGGCCTTCCAGCAGCACCTTGGAGGCGTCCTGGAGTACCAGGCAGGTTCCATCGTCCTGGTGATGTACGGCCAGGATCTGCTTCCGCTTGTGCAGTGCGTCGATGCGGGCCAGCGTTGCCGACCCAATTTTCTCAAACAGTGTCATCGCTTCCGCCTGCTGTTTCCTTGATTCAATCGACGTACTGGAACTCGACAAACTGGCTTGGCCACCGAAGGCTCGGATGGTCGCCAAAACCCTCACGCTCGCACTCGGCAAAGCCATAGTCCACATCGTCAGTCAATGCGCTCAGCGGCTGGCCCGGTTGCAGGTTCGTCCAGCCCATTCGCCGCGTCACCGTCTTGGTTCGTGCAAGCACCTGGGCCGTCGTCAGCATGAAGCCCATGTTGCGCATGGGGCTCTTTCCTAGTCGTGGGCCTGCAGCGCTGCCAGCGATGTTTCCAGCGTCTCAGCAGCATCCGCGTGCAAGTCTGCCGTGGCCTGGTCCAACTGGATGCCGGACGGCATCTTGCGCGACTCCGCCGAGTCCCTCAGGACATTGATCGCAAGGCGCAGCGCGTCTGCTGGGGTGAGATCTGGCATCGCTGCTTTCCGAGCGACTAGATCCGGCCACGCGTGCGGAACGCGAACCCAGCGAGGAGGGCGGCCAAGATGAACAACGCCTTGCTGGCCCAGGCCGGGAGCAGGGGCGTCGGGTTCGGGTCGATCAGCGACATCAACATAGGGGCCGCACCTGCCATGGCAGAGGCAAGGGCGGCCATTGCAGCAGTACGAGACATGGTTGTCATGAGTTCTCCAGGTTCTGCCGCGAGCGCGGCACGTTCATATTTGGTCAGCTTGGGCTGCACCGTTTTGGTTTTCCCGTTCATGGTTCTCTCTCTTCGCTTTGTGTTTAGGACACGCCGGAACCGTGTGTGCAGGTATCCACGCGTCACGGACTTGATCACACAGGGCGACCAAATGGCGGCTTCGCTGTAGGCCTCTTTCCTTGGATCTAGCGTCCCCAGGCGGTGAGGATCGCCTCGATGCGGCGGTCGCCGTTCGGCACCATGTCGCCGATGGCAACCTTGGCCCAGCGCAGCGCGTCCAGCACGGCGAGCATGTCGTCGCCGATCTCGACGTCGAGTGCGCGCAAGTCGCAGAGGTCGAAGTGACGCTTGCCGTTCCAGACGCCGCCCAGGAAACTGGCGATGCGTTCAATCTGCCCGGACTGGCGCGTCTCAGCCAAGCGAATCAGGCGCTCGAGGGCTTGCGCACCCTTGCCGGTGGCGGCCGAGGCCCGAGACGCGTATTCGTGGAGTTGTTCGATGGACATGGCTGATTTCCTTGATTTAGGCCATCGCAGGCGAGTTTCGCGAGCCGACAGCGGCAGTAGCCTCGCGCTCCAGGCGGAAGCACTTGGGCTGGCCGGCCACGTCTTCTACATACTCAAGGCGGGTGCGGGAAACGAAGCGGGACACGAACCAGAACGCCCGGCCCGACGGGTTCCGCACCAGTTCGGCGCTCCATGCGGATGGGTAGGTGTTCATCGGCTCTTTCCTCGGGCTCAAGCAAACAGGCGAGCCGCTGCCATGTACTGCTTGCGTTTCTGCACCAGTTCACGCGCCCACTTCTTGTGGCCGCTCTCGCGGTAAGAAACCGCCTGTTGGTTCAGATTGCGAGCGCGGCGCACGCATTCGGCCTTGGTCAAAGTATTGGGCTTCATGTCGTTTCCCTGGTGCGATTCGATGGCTTCACTATATATCCCCATTGGGGATATTGCAAGCTGCGGGCCGTGACCTTTTCAACAGCTTCTCGTGCTTGGTCTTCAGCATCTCGTGAGCGAGGATCTCGCGCACCAGATTCCAGATCGTCTCGTCCATGTTGCGGAAGTCCTTGGATTCGGCGGGTAGCAACCACTTGTCCAGCGTGCGCCGGGCCGCGCCCAGGCGTGCGCAGAACGCATCGCGCGTCATGCCAAGCTCCGTCATAGCGGCCCTCAGGAACTCCTGCTGTGTCATTGTTTTCGTCATCGTGCTCAGGGCATGAACCTCACGCGGCCAGTACCGAGTACCTGCTTGCTTCGGACAGGTGGATCTCCGCGTACAACGATGTCACCAGCTACTTGAGCTCTTCAAGCGTCGCAGCGCGGGCGAATTCAGCCATGGCGACGCGCCTTGGCAAGCTGGGTCATCCCTGCCGCCAAGCAGGCCTCCCGATGAGCGTTTGCCTCATCGTGCGACTTGTAGCGAAACACCCCCTTGGGGAAGAAGATTCGACCTCCTGCCAGCGCGGCCAGGTCTGCGCTGAACGCTATGTTCGAAGCCAAGGCTGCGCCACTTGGCGCGTCCGTCATTGGCTGCTCACGATGTTTGCCAACCTGTCGCATGTCACTGCTTGCCTTGGTCATACGGCCGCAGGCTGTTCGCCATGTAGCCGCTGCTGCGCGACGATCAAGCGTGCATGCTGATCCTCGATCGCAGCCCGGCCCTGCTGAAATTTTTCCCATGCTTCGGCTACAACCTCGGCGACAGGCTTGGCGGAATCCGATGCCGCCAGATTCCACGTCAAGCCGTCCATGGCGTCACGGAACACCTCTGCGAGCATGTGCTTGCTCGTGGCCCAAGCCTCGGCGTTGGCCCTCAAGCTGTAACTCTGCACGGCCCCGATCAGTGCCACCTTGTCGGCCACTGTGGACAGACGGCCAAACGTCGAGGCAGTCGCAGCCCGAATCGCCGCGCGCCTTGTCTCCGCAGCCTCATCTGCCTTTGCCCGCAACTTGGCGGCCTGGGCCGTTGTGTTGGCCATGCGGTCGAGCAACTGCATGGCCGCGGTCAGGACCGCCTTTTCCTTCGCGGTCAGTTCAAGTACGTTGCCACGCTGGGCCTCAATGCCACCGGACAGCCTGCGCAGTGTTGTCGCGGTTCGCTTGTGCTCGTCGACGCTCATGAGCGCCTTCATTGCCAAGTCTGAGGCTTTCAACATGGTGCGCTCTTTCCCTTCGGTGCTCAGTTGCATTCAAGCTTCTGCGCTCTATCGGAAGCATGAGCAAGCTCTCGCGCCGCCGCGGATACGCCGCAAGCTGCGTCACCGAGTCCCAGTTCATGCAGCCTGGATGCGTAGCGTTCGGCCTCGTGTGCAGCACGCTCAAGACCCTTGGCGAGTCGGCCCGGGGATGGCTTCCGCTTCATGTTGCTTTCAGTTTGCATGGCTGGTTCCCATTCACGCGCGAAGAGCCTCGCGCTCCTGCAGAGCACGGATGTCGTTCAGGTGTTGAATTGATGGAACCATGCCAGTCCTGGAATCCAGGATACCGTTGGCGCATGCCCTCCACAGGATCGTATCGATGGTCGACACTCGCAACCCCGTCTCGGCAGCGAGCCGCGCGCACAGATCCTGCGCGGTTGAGCCGTCGCGTCCAGCAAGCCGTTGAAGGTGTACATCGGGCTTGGCCACGTTGAGGCCGAAGTGCTTGGCCAAGTGGTACTTCGTGATCGGGCCGATCCAGGGCACTGCAGCCAAGAACATCAGCTTGTCGGGCGCCCGCTTGAATTCCTCGAACAGGCGCTCGCGCTCGGCCCAAACTTTCGCAATCGCGGCAGATTTGCCCGGATGCTTGAAGGCTCGCTGGACATCTAAGCCCGCTTCCAGCGCCGCCATGCACTTCTCGAAAATCACTCTGGCGACAGTGTTCTTCATCCCACTGTTGCAGATGACGAAGACGATCCCGCGCGCGAAGTCCTGCGGGTCCGATGGTGGCTCGATCGTCTCGGACCAGTCCAGATCTTCAATACCTTGCGAACCAAGCGCCGCCAGCAGGAAGTGAAACACGTCTGCGGTCAGTGGCACATACGACGCTGGGTCGTATCGGCAGAGGGGCTGGACCTTGTGCGGGATCCCTAGCGTCATGACGAACTCCCCTTTTTCCGATTCAGTGAAGATCAAGCGTGACGCCAAGTGCCGTTGCGCGATCGACGAGCGTGCGATCAGCGCAGCCAGGTTCGGCGCGAGCTGCTGCGCGCACGGCGAGGAGCCACGCGGCGGGGCCAGCTCCAGTGGCCCGAAGGGCAAAGTTGTCTGCGTGCAGTTCCTCGCGCAACGTGGCCGTCGCGGTCCATGCGAACCATACTTTGCGGCGCCGCGCTGCATGCCCTACTTCGTGCGCCAGGATCAGCTCCAGGTCGGCGTCATCTACTCGTGCGCAGATCGCCCGTGAAACGCGGATTCGATCCTCCAGCGGAGAGTACGCTGCACCTCGGTTTGCAAATGCCGGGGGCCTCATCCGCGCGAAGAGTTCGCGACCGGCCACTCGGCGTATGGTGGCGGTGACCCACGACAGTCGCTCAGTTGCGCGGGTCTCCTCCGCCTGCGATAAAGGCATGCGTCCAGACCGCGGGTCAGGATCACTTGATCTCCAGATGAAGGCCACCCCGCCAATAAGAGCCGCGGCGACTGAGAACAATTGCAGGACTGCTCCGCTGACCATGGTGCTTTCCGGGTCAGTGTTCGACGGCTAGGGCCGCCTCGATAGCCCGCTTCGCCTCTGGCACGGAGCTGAAGCCGCGCATGGGCGATTCCTTCACACAGAGCTGGGCTGCGCCCGAGCCCGGCATGTGTTCCGTCCACAGCCAGCCGCTGAGCGATGCGGAGCAGCCTTTGCCGTGGCCAGGCTGGCGGCTGATGCGCGCTACCGGCTTACCGTCGAGCAGACCTATCCAGACCTGAAGGCCGAGGGGACCGGGCGCCTGCCAGGTCAGGCCCGCGCCGGTCTTGTCGCTCAGTGGCTCGTCGTGCCAGTAGCCCAGCGTGCTCATTGCTTTCCAATGTTCAGGCGGAACGCTCGCGGCCCTGCAGGGCGGCTTCGCATTCCGCCGAGCAGCAACCGCTGAAGCGCAGCGCGTAGTTGATTTCGTCATAGAACGCGACGGGCTTGCCGCAACCGTTCGCGCATTGCTGATGCTTCTGCAGCCAAGCTGCCAGCGCTGAAGCCTTCACGCGCCGTTGCAGGGCTTGCTGGCGGGCCTGGGCCCGCTCGCGGTCATTCCGCGGTTTGAAGGCGCCATATCGACCGTGGAGTGTGCTTGTCATGGTCTCTTTCCTTCTCGGCGACTTGTGCTGGAGGCTACGGGGAGGTCGGCCGCTTGTCTAGTTGGCGGGCTTCCAGTGGGTCGGCTGAGGTTGAGCCTCATCCCACCACGTGCGTACCTTGCGCACCACCGCAAAGGCCCAGCCTTCCCAGCGCCGATTGCGCTTCGACCACTCCATCAAGTGGACACCGTACTCGGGATGTGCTTCGCAAGCCAGGATCACTGGCGTGCCGTCGCGGGGCGCACTATCGATCGATTCAAACGTGCTGAGGTCCATGGTCTCTATCCGTGACTAGGCGGCGGGCTGTTTGTTGTCGCTGAGGCGACGAACCATCGCAGCTTCCCAGCCTGGCCAAGCCATCATGTCGATAGCGCCAGAGGAGTTGCGGGGCTGCTGCTCTGACCAAACCAGTAGAGCCCTCTTCTCGTCTGCTGTCAGATCGTCCAGCATGGATTTCGGCCGACCGGAAGGGCCGAAGATGACGGTATGCCAGCCGTTAGCGTTCGGCAAGAAGTACGTAGTGTCTTTCATGCTTCTCTTTCCGCGGGCTCCTGTTCGTTTGGTCTTCGAGACAGCCATAGGACCTCTTTCCTGTTCAGACGTAGGCGCGAGCCACGACGGCCCACCCAGCTTTGAAATCACCGGTGATGGCCTCCATCCAGTCTTGGACGAAACCCATCCCTTCGACGCCATGCTCACGCACATCGCGCACCCGCTTCTGGGTGATGCCCATGGACGCCGCCAGGCCACGGATCGTCTTGCCATGCTTGCGCATGAGCTTGACGATGCTGGCTCCGGTGATGTGGTCCATGACCCGTTACCTTGTGGTTAGGATGCGGCAGCTTCGGCCAGCACTTGCGCCTCAAACTCGGGATGCGCGTCGGACAAGTCTGCCAGCTCATCCGCGAACACTCCCGAGCCGATCTGGTCGGGGGCGTACTTCATCATGTTCTTGAAGGCCGCCTCGTACTTCGCTTTGAACTGCTCGTCGCTCATGCTCGTTTCCTTGGGTCAGACTGCGGCGCGCATCGCTGCGCGGTACTGGCGGAGCTGCGGCGCATAGCCGTAGGCGCGGAGCTCGGCACGGCCGATATTGCGGAGCAGTCCGCGCAAGTCGTCAATGGCGGTTTGGTAGGTTGCAGCACTCATCATCTCGGCTCCCGGGTGCGATTCGATGTCTCTAGTATGGTATCCAATGGATACCATGTCAAGCCCTGCTGATTGCTTTCGTGAAATCCTTCACAAGCCCATGCTCTGCTAGCACGGCAATCCCGACCACTGCATGAGCGATATAGGCAGGAATGGGCCTGGCGTCCGTCTCGAAGCGCTTGTAGCCAATCAACGAGCAACCCAGCAGGTTGGCCATGCCATCCTGAGTCAATTCGAGAGCCGCCCTGTGCCTGGCGAGCTGTTCACCTGTCATGTCCACCTCTTGTCCCCTACCGACCCAGTGAGCCTCGTGCGCGCTGCCGCAACTCCACCTTGCCGCTTCCGTGGATCGTTACGCTCATGCCAACAGCCAATGCCGCGCCATCGATCCGCCGACGATCCCAAGCCACGAACTTGCCTCGCCCGGCATCCTGGATGACCTCTAGCTCGGACACCGCAACGATCTTGCCAACGCATGGACCCTTGCTAGGCACAGCGGCCCATTCCTCGGCCAGTGTCTTCAACGAGGTGTAGGCATAGCCGCGCCGCAGTTCGTGCAGTCTGTACTTCTCGGCTACAGCAGGATCGGAGAGATCGCCATCGACCTCGTTCCCTTCATCCAGCCCGTCAAGGCCGCGCATGGCTAGGATCTCGGCGCCCCAGGTTCCGCGGGCCTGCTGCGGCCCCTTGAACCTCAGGAGGTAGGCGTCGAGCGTCCCCTGGGCGGGCATGTCGATCTCCTGGGTCAGTGCAGCAAGGTAGTCGGTCTTCTCCGTCCGCCCCCAGGCAATCGAGAACCCCGCCCGGTGGCACAGCTCCATGTGAACCAACAACATGGTCCGACCGTTGCCGTCAAGGAAGGGATGGCCATAGGCGAATAACCCCATGACCTCGCCGGGTCGGCGTGCCATCGTCACCGGCTGCTGACCGAGTCGCAGGCCTTCCTCTACAGCCAGCCGAGCCGAACCTGGGTGCGAGAAAAGGACCGCGCCCTTATGGACAGCATTGTTGGGCATCGTCTCCGAGCGGTCTTGCCCTGCCCAAGGGTAGTAGTCCTCGAACAGGATTCGATGCACAGCAAGGAAGTCCTGGTACCCGAGCACTTCGGCCGCTGCCAGATGCGCAAGCGCTTCATCGATGTTTGCCTCGAACAGATCGTGCTCGAAGCGCTTGATGTCCCTCGGGTCTGTGTCTCTGCGGACGTTGCGAAGATAGCCCGCCGTCTCGATGTCACCGAACGGGTCGAACATTGCGCGTCTCGTCGAAGTAGCGGCCCAGCATCGTCACCATCGTTGCACCGTTGATGACTTTGGCTCGCCTCAAGGCGATCACCAATCGCTCCGTCGCGTCAGGCTTCACATCGTCGTCGGAAAGGCGCGTAATCACTTGCGCCAACGCGCTGCTGGGTGTCCGTTCGTAGGTGACACCGTGCCGCCTCGCCAAATCGGCGACAAAGGCCTGCAGGCCCGTCAGCGGGATTTCTTGGGTCAACATCCGGGCCTCTTGGGCAAAGTCCGCAATGAGCGCATTTTAGTATCCAATGGATACATTTACAAGCATCAGAGGCACCGAACGGGCGCGTCCGTTCGTATGCTGCCAACTTATGCTCGTAGCATGGCCGCTCTCGGTCATCCAGGATCGCGTACTGCGCGGCCAGGTCGCCGCGGTCCGGGCGCAGCCATGCGTCAATGTGCGGAGCCTTGATCGGCACGATGCAGCGGTCACGTCCGGCCGCCGAGACTTTCGGGCGGCGGTTCGTCGGTGCTTTCCGATCTACGCCTTCACCTGTTCCTTAAGCCACGACCACGCGGCATCGAAACTGCCTGACATTGTGGCGCCGCGAAAATATGCATCGAACACGCCCGGCTCACGCTCGGCTAAGTCAATGGCTGAGGCGGGGATGCCGGCAGTTGCAGACAGCTCGGCGACCAGTGCCTGCAACTCTCTTCTGCTGAGGAGGGGGCTACGCATAACTCCTTCCTCGTCAGCCGTTGAACTCGGGCAACGCGTTGAACTCGGCTTCAGTCATCTGGACCTCGGCCACGGTGAAGCCATCGCAGCCGGTCGTCATGTTGGCAACGGCGCCGGGCTCACACACACACAATTCACTGTCCGCGTAGGTGATCTTGGCGTAGGTCTTCAGTTCGTTTTGCATGGCTTCTCTTTCCGAGCTACTTCGACAGTAAGTGCGTAGGCAACGGCAAGCCTTGCTCGTCGACACGCTTCGCATTCAACACCTCTCTCCAGCAACACGCCGGTGTCGTCGCGGACCGTTTGGACCACTACGCCATTGCCGGTATTGGCGTCGCTGATTCGTCTCGCCTCGACAATGAGAACGCAAGTGCCGAACTTGCGATGGCGGTACATGAAGTCGGCGTGATTGTTGCCAGACATAGGATGTTTTTCGATCCAGTGTTTACGCTTGCAGAGCTGCCACCGGGGCGATGAGGAGCGTGTTGGTTTCGTCGCCCCGTCGAAGCTGAACATCGGCCTGGCGCGAATCCGTCCTCAAGAGCTCAGGCTGAGCGAGGGGACGTAGCGCTTCGATAACCTGCAGAACCGGGAATGCGCGACGTTCTTCAAGGAACCGTGCGACTTGTCTATCTGCGGGACGCGGAAGGTGAACCTCTCCTGGCACGTAAGCATCCGCTGCGATGAACTGCCGAACGATTTGCCACGCCTGGTAGAACACCTCCATGAAAGCGCCGTCGTATGGCAAGGGGACGACGATGAGATTTCGCGCGTCGTCCCGCTCAATGCGGTCCTGGCGCCCTTGCTGGGACGGAACGATCGCAACACGTAGCCCACGAGCCCCTTCAAGATGCCGTGGATTGATTTTCACCGTCGTCCCGACCCAATGATCTGGCCCTCGAGAACCAAGAAACAAGTCGGCCTTCCACAGCCCGCTGATGGATTCAGGCAGGCGCTCACGTTCAGTCCGACGTCGAAAAGCCGATGCGACGGCGTCGATGTGGGCCTTTAGCTTGACGGGCTGTCCGCGAACACCGGAGAGAAGGCGGCTGTTGTCTGTGAGGACATCATGTGCAGTCTGGATGAGTTGAACCGCGCCGGTTTTCTCCGCGCCGAACAGGATCGACGATGGGACGCCACGAATTCGACAGTGGTCTCCTAAGGCAGATTCAAGTCTTTCGAGTACCGCAGCATTTCCTGCAGCGACCGCATCGTGCACCGCATACTCAAAACAGATTCCGCAGTCACCGTCGCCTGGACGATAGACGCGAGGAAGCTGCCTGAGGAGGAGTCCATCCAATCCGCCGGCGTCATCTACAGCCTCCTGCTTCAATGCGTGAACTACACCCTGAAGGATAGGGATGACGACGGCGATAAGGGCTTGAACCTCATCCGCGACCTCGTTTTGCTGGCGCTCAAGATTGATATCCATGGTCTCCCTTTACCTCTTTCCTAAGCGTCGGAATCGGGACGGAGCATGTCCGCCAGCGAGCCGCGGATCGCCACCGAAAGTTGCTCCCGAAGTCGCTTCGCCATTGCCGGTGCGATCTCGATGTATGTGTTCTCGTCAATCTTGAGGATCACCATGCCTTGATCGTTGCAGAACACCTGGAGCTGTTCCAGCTCCGCCTCGGGCCCACGCGCAAAGTAGCGCACAGGGATTGGCCGCTCATCATCGCGACCGATTGCCTGTGCTGCCTCACCCGCCGCCTCCATTAACCACGCTGCGACGAGCGGCGTCTGCTCGAACGTCAGCTCGATGCGAGGATCTGCTTCGCCATTGATGTCGTAGATCGCCTGCGTGAGAACGACCTTTCCTACTTCGCCAATCTCCACTGAGACTGGTTGCATCTCGCGTCTTGTCACGTCACTCTCTCCTTGCTTTCCGATCTACCTGTGGGACTTGACCTGCATGGGAAGGCGACACACCTTGCAGATGTAGGTCGCGTAACCATGGCCGTCCTTGCCAGCGTCAATCAGACCTTCCGTGGCCACCGACTCCCACGAAGAGCTGTACGGCTGATCGTTTTCGCTGGTCTTCTCGGTGCCTTCGTGCGCATTCGGGCAGACGAAGTGGCGATAGGTGCGCATCGTCATCGTTGCTCTTTCCCGCGCGTGCGCCGCGTTGCCGCGTCTTCACAGTGATGTGGTATGGAAAGCCGGGGCCGCGATGCGGTACGCCTGGAGCACGATGCGATCGAGGAGGCGTTTCCCACGGTGGGACCCGGGAAGAGGTCATGCCAGGTATCGGTGGGGAACTGGCTGGTGGCCAACAAGGTGTTCAGGGCGCCCACATGGCATCGACGCCGCTGCCGCCGGAGTGCAGTCCAACAATGACACCTCAGCGATAGGAACCTGAAACCTGTCTTTGCACGGGGACATGGGCTTGCGTATTGAGCCGGAATCGAGGTCGATTTATCGGCCACCGCTATGGAACCTGATACTGCTCACAACGGCCTCCGCCGCGCCTTCTTGCCACTCGGAGGGCACCGACTTTGCGCGGAAGAAGCGACCGTTCTCCTGCTGCCAGATGTAGCCGGGCTTGAGCGGGTTGTTGTTACCCATGATGTTCAGGTGAGTGACAAGCACCGGGTGATAGCTTTCTTCCGCGATCACCGTGCCGGACGCATCCTTGAACATCACCTTAACCTCAATTTCGTCAAGTGTCCTGGCGCCCTTGTTCCTGAGCTTGAATTCAACACCGGGCACCCTTCCGTCGTAGGTACTAAAAGTCTTCGCCTTGAACTCGTAGAGCTGGAGATCATTGGCGATGTAGGCGAGTGCTTCTTGAGCGTCGCTCGAGGCCGGGGTCGTCACAGTGCCTTCGGGCGCGAGGCCATTGGCCTCGGCTTGCGCTTTGCGTGCATTTTGAAGCGAGGCCTCCGCACTGGCGCGCGCGGAGGCGACATCGCCAGCGATCGATCCGGTTCGCCCGCCCGACGTAATCAGTTCGTGCGTCCGAAAGGCGCCTAGGACCAGTCCAAATATCAACGGCAGGCCCACCGAGCACAAGAGCATCGGGATGCCATTGAACAGCCTGCGCTGCGCGATCGCCACGATAGCCAACACGAATGCCGCGAGAAAGAGAGGAAGGTAGAAGAGGAACGACCAGAGGCTCCAAGTCATGAATGCGACGCCAAGCGAAACGCAGACCCAACCGCCAATTACGGCGCCCTGTTTTTGAATGACAGCGCGCTGGAATGGTGTCTGTGGCGATTTGGCGGAAGAAGTCATGGGGCAACTGCTGAATTGGGTCGTGCGACACCACGCGAAGGCACGAGCGTAAGCGCCATTTGGCGTGCTGAGCGCTTCGGTCCCCCGGTCATCCTCAAATTTGCCGATGACCCGCGATTTCGGCAGGCATCGCCAAGCGCGTACGAGAGGGCTCTGCCAGGTAGCTCAAGTAGTTCACGCAGGAACGCGAGATCGGCTCGTCTATCTCAAAGTCCCCGAGAAGCGCGAGTGCGGCGCTGATGAACAACTTCATGCTCTCTCCCTGAAATTAGCCCCATACGACGATGATGCGCGGCGCTGACTTCGCGCACACCAGCTCTGAATTCATAGCCAAGTCGGTGCTGCCCTATCCTTGCGTTCATGCACATCGAACTGAACCGCATGTTCCGGGAACTACTGATCAAGGAACCGGTCGGTGACACCGGAGCCCTGTATCCGGGCAGCGCCACGCTGGCCATGCCGGCACTACTTGATGAGCTCCGCGTGGTCATCCTGTCACAAGGTGGCTCCGGGAAGACCGAAGAGATCCAGCAGGCGGCCCTCCGGCTGCGAGGGCAGGGCAAGGCAGCCTTCTTCATGCGCCTTGAGCACGTGGCCCACGATTTCGACTCTGCCTTTGTCGAGGGCGATCTGGGGGAGTTCGAGAAATGGCTGGCGTCGTCGGAGCCTGGCTGGCTGCTGCTCGATTCCGTTGACGAGTCGCGGCTGCGTTGCGCGCAGGACTTCGACCTGGCCATCCGCAAGGTCGCAGGGCGCATCTCCAAGGCCAAGCAGCGGACGCATCTGCTTGTCACAGGCCGGACGGCGGCGTGGCGGCCCAAATCAGACCTGGACCTCTGCACCAGCTTGTTCCCGGTGGCCAATGAGGTCACGGCGGGTCGTGAGAACGCCGACGGGGGCCAGACCACCGAGCGGGCCAAATCCCAGAAGTCCCCCTTCAAGGTCGTCACGCTGGAGGACCTGTCGCAAGAGCAGATCATGGTCTTTGCGAGCGCAACGGGCATCGAGGACACGAAGAAGTTCCTGGAGGACATCGATCGGGCCGACGCGTGGTCCTTCACCGCTCGGCCCCAGGACCTCATCGAGGTGACCGAGTACTGGGTGGACAACGGTCGCGTGGGCTCCCGGCTCGAACTCATGCAAAACAGCGTCAAGCGTCGGCTCCAGGAGACCAGCCAGGACCGCATTGATGCACGGTCGCTGTCGGATGATGAGGCGCTGGAAGGCGCCCAGATCATCGCCGGCGCGCTGATGCTGACCCAGGTTCAGAACATCCGCGTGCCTGATGCTGGCAAGGGCGTACAAGGGCTCGACGTTCGAGACCTGTTCAAGGGCTGGCCACCCGCGGATCTTGGCGCGCTGCTGCAACGGCCGTTGTTCGACCAGGACATCTACAGCACCGTGCGCTTCCACCACCGGTCGGTGAAGGAGTACCTCGCGGCGCAGTGGTTCCTCAAGCTGCTAGGTCAGGAGGTTTCACGCCGCAAGGTGGAAGAGTTGTTCTTCAGAGACCAGTACGGTCTGGAGGTCGTGGTTCCGTCGCTGCGGCCGTTGCTGCCCTGGATGGCCATGGGTGACAGCCGCATCCTCGATAAGGTGCGGCGCCTGGCGCCGGAGATCGTCTTCGAAGGTGGTGACCCGGTGCAGCTACCCGTCGACGTCCGACGCGAGATCCTCGAGCAGGTTTGCAAGCAGCTGGCCAGCGGCGCGTCGCGACGATCCATGGCCGACTTCGCGGCCATCCAGCGTTTCGCAGCGCCTGATCTGGTCGACACGGTGCGCCGCCTCGCCAGGAAGCACGCAGACAACGAAGACATCGCCTCGTTCCTGATGCGCATGGTCTGGCAGGGGCGTCTGGCCGAGGCGCTGCCAGAGGTGATGCGCGTGGCGCGCTCGCCGACAGCAGGGCAGTACGCCCGGATCGCCGCGTTCCGGGCCGTCGCCGAGCTGGGCACGCCGAAGGACATGGCCTCGATCAGAGAAGGCTTCGCGAACGAGGAAGGCCAGCTGAACCGTAAATGCATGGCGGACCTGGTCAGCCACATCGCGGTGCCCGACGCGCAGACACTTGCGTGGCTCCTGGATTGCATCCCGCGGCTGGTCGAGTACAACGAATACGAGGGCACGGGCCTGTCCGAACAACTGTCGGAGTTCTTCGAGCGCGCCGACATTGCCGTGGTTTCGAGTGCCATCGTTCCGCTGCACGCGTTGCTGGCAAAGCCGCCTGTGATTGAGCGGAGATACTGCGAGATCTCCAAGCGCCACCAGTGGCTGCGGCAGTGCGCCGGCGTGGCCGTGCGCCGCCTGATCAACGCGCGTGATGCCGCGGCGCTCAAACGCAGTTCGCTCTCGGTCCTCCACGTGCTGCCGATCGACGGGCACTACAACGTTCGCGCCTTCGACGTGAAGAAGCTCGGCCTGGCCGAGCTCGTCCAGCAATGGCCGGCATTGAACTGGGCCCTGTTCTGGCACGTCATCGCGCAGGAGCGAAAGAGCAAAGAGAAAGCGGGTCAGCGGGTTGTCGATGCCTGGATGGCGTTGGCGGTGGCGACCTACGTGAATTTCGAAGGTCATGATTTCGATGATGCCGTGCGGGCCATCACCGATCGACCGCTGCCCGACGACAAGGAAGTGGCGCTGACGCTGGCCCATAGGCTCTACCTTCAGACGGACAGACAGCCCGAACGCCTTGCGCAGCTGAAGGCGGCAGTTGCCGAGGACAAGACGCTCAAGGCGCGCCTGGCCTGCATGCTGAAGCCACCCAAGAAGGATGCCGCGTGGAAGCGCATGGAGCTCGAAAACAAGCGCTGGCGCCACCAAGCCGAGGCCCACAGGGCGCGGGTGGAAAAGGCACGGTTGGAGGCCCCCGCAAAGCTGGAGGCCCAGCTGGAAGCGCTGCGTGACGCTGGCTTCAAGAACCCGGCTCACGTTTCCAGGTCGCAACACTACCTGTACGACCGAATGCAGCACTTGGAGGGGAACGAGAGCTCACGATGGAGTCTCGGGAACTGGCGCGGCCTGGAGCCTGAGTTCGGTCCCAGGACGGCTCGGGCGTTCCGTGACGGCATGGTCCGCTTCTGGCGCCGGTACACGCCGAAGCTGGCCTCAGAAGGCCGGGATCAAGCCTCCACGCCGCTCGCTGACCTCTTTGGTCTAGCGGGCCTGAGCATCGAGATTGCGGAAGATCCGACGCTCCCCTGGCGGCTAACTGCCGCGGAAGCTGCTGTGGCGTTCCGCTACGCGATGCAGGAACTCAACGGGTTCCCACCCTGGTTCGCGGCACTCTCGTCTGGCCATCCTGACGTTGTGAAGTCGATGGCGCTGACCGAGGTCGCCTTCGAGTTGCAGATTGACAAAGAGGGAGCACCCAGCCAGTACATCATCGCCGACCTGAGCCGGGTCGGCGATTGGCTCTGGGACAGCATCGCCCCTGGCATCCTCAAGCTGCTTCGCACCAAGCCGCCCAAGGGCATTGAGCGGTTGCAACACTTGGTGGACATCATCCTGGCGTCGGACCTGCCCGACGCGGCGCTGGCCGCGCTCGCCGCTGAGAAGCTGGCGGCCGGTGGCGACCCGAGGCAGCTGGCGCTCTGGGCCGCCGTATGGACGGGTGTCGACCCTGACGCCGCCATCGACGCGGTGCAAAGCCACCTGGAGGCGCTCGGGGACGCGAAAAAGCGAACCGTGTTCACGATGACCTACGTCACCTATCTGCTCGGTGGACGAGACATGGCCTCTCGCGTGCGCACGGCCTTCCGGACACCCGCGGTGTTGCGGCGGCTATACATCCTCGTCCATGAGCACGTCCGGTCCAGCGACGACGTCGACCGCGCCAACAAAGGCGCCTACTCGCCCGGCTTGCGCGACAACGCCCAGGACGCCCGCGAGCGGCTGGTGAACATCCTGGGCGAAATACCGGGGCGTGATGCCTACCTGGCGCTCAAGGAAATCTCCGAACGACACCCAGAACCCAACGTGCGTCCCTGGTTCATGCTTCGAGCCCGGACCAAGGCCGAGGTGGACAGCGAGCGTCCGGTATGGACCGCCACGCAGGTCAGTCAATTCGGCATGGCGTACGAGCGCACTCCGGCCAACCACCGCGAACTCTTCGATCTGGCTGTGTTGCGCTTGCTCGACTACAAGCATCACTTGGAGGACGGCAACGACAGCACTGCCAGCGTGGTGATCAAGGCCGAGCCAGAGACGGTCCTTCGAAACCTGATCGGCGCGTGGTGCAACGAACGTGCGCGCGGTCGATACGTGATCCCTCAGGAACTGGAGCTGCCTGACGCCAAGCGGCCCGACCTCTGGTGGACCTGCACTGCTTTCAACGGCCCGGTACCGACCGAGCTGAAGATCGCCGACAACTGGTCGGGGCCCGAGCTCTTCGAGCGACTGGAGAACCAGCTCGTGGGCGACTACCTGCGCGACGATGCATCCGTTCGCGGCATCTACCTGCTGGTCTGGCGTGGCGTGCAAAAACGCTGGCAGTTGCCGAACAAGAAATGGGGCGACTTCGATGGGCTGGTGAAGGCACTGCAGGGCCATTGGGCGTCGGTGACGGGTGCGCACCCTTGCGTCGAGGAAATCAAAGTGATTGGAATCGACCTGACCAAGCGCACCACAACCCCACTGCCCGCCAAGAAGCCGGCGGCCAAAAAGAATGCGACGAAGAAGGAGGCATCGAGCAAGGTGGCAGGCGCTGCGAAGGGCAAGAGCGCCCCAGCGACGAAATCATCAACCAAGAGCGTGGTCAGCAAAACTTCAAGCCCTTCAAAATTGACTGCCCCCAAAGTGCCTTCGAAGCAGCTGCACACAAAAAAGGCCGTACGAAAGAAAGTCGCGACGTCCGCAACGATTAGCAATAAGATTCCGGGCAAGAAGAAGGCTGTCAAGAACTAGCCCGGCGAATAGCCAGTGGTCAGACGACAGGCCCTAACAAGGAGACGCTGAGTCTTACAACTGGGACCCGCAAGGTTGCAGTGACCCGCCGACACGTGAGTACACGTGCCTTGCTATTGACTCTGTTTCAAGGAATCGAGGTGTAACACCAGCTAAATCAACGGTTTTCAAATTCAACCTACTACCAAACAAATTAATATGAACAAGAATTCAGGGAAACTTATTCAGATCGCCGCGCTGTTAGCCATCGTTTCCGCGTCGGCATTGGCGTCTCCTACGTCGATAGAGACAGTGCGATCCATCAAAGATTCGGATGCACTCAATGCAGGGGAATATCGTCTCAAAATTAGCTTGGTCGCGGACGAAGAAACCAGTGCATCCAAAGTATCGATCGGCACCGTGATCGTTTGTGGCGAAGAAACATGCTTTAGCCCCCAAAAGCTTCTAAGCTCAACGCTCGATTTACATAGCACTAAAGACGGCAGGAGCACATTCGTTGCTCAGTTGATTGTGCCCAGCATGTCCGTTCGAAGCATCCGGTTCGCGACCGACGGAAATGGGGCAAAAGTTACTGGCTCCGTTTCGCTCACATCCCCATTTAACCTCTCCGGGGAACTGCCTGGCGGCGAAATCTTAGCGGTGGTCCACAAAGGGACCGGGCGGGATGAGCTAGACTATTCACCAAATTTTGCCACCGCTATTGCGTATAACCCAAGCAGGCGGTCCGTTTACTACACGCCCGCTGTAACAACAGTTGCCTCTTTGAGCCTAGGGGTGCAGTTTACAATACCTAAGGATGCCCTGCGTGTCCCGGCAATTTTCAGCGTCGCGGTTCATGACACAGGTGATAAATATCCTCTTGTCGATATTTACCCAGAAGTTCAGTTTTCCACACCCGCAACGCTTGCAGCCCCCGAATTGGCGAAATTTCGTCAGTGGGAGGCTGGCGTGAAGTCCGGGTCCGTCGGGGCCAACGCGGCTCCTGCTACCAAGAGGAAATCGGTACCTGCAACAGGAGTAATTCGATACGGTAGTTCTCGAAGCACAGAAGACGGTTCTGGCGGGACGGCGAGCGCGCTACCCACAGATGCTTGCGTTGCCGCACTGAACAAGGAGGTCGCCGCAATATCCGCTGCACTGGTTACCACCGGCGCCGTGTATATTCAGGATTGTGAATCTGTACCGCCGTACGTACACATCGCTATTGCCAATGCACTTGACAGCCGCGAAGCATTCTCGATGGCCTATGACAAAGTGAATTCTTCGACCGGCCAACTAGAGCTGCATCGAATTGAAGTCTGGGCAGAAAACACCCAGATTGTTCTCAACGGATTTACGTGGAGCGGGGATTCTGGGAGTGGGCCAGGAAAGGGTTTGGCAAAGGGGTTTGTTCAGTATCAGACAGATAACATTGCAAATAATTGCAAGTCCGGGGGAGTGTGCACTGATGATCAAGTTTTCGATGGTAATAAGCTTGGCTTCCTGGTTACGCCGGGCGGAAACTACTCTTGGAAAGAGGGTACCAAGCCCCCACTGTGGATATCAACTAATTTCACGGGAAGCGTAGTGGCCAGTTCGTCAACGTCCGTTCTAAAAAATGGCACATGCACAAGCGACGCGACGGTGAATCGTTGGTCTGCCTTTGGTACCGCGCCCAGCAAGAGGCTCATATTTATGTCGTCAGTTGCGGGTAGCACGACCACTGCTGCGCAGCTTTGCCCAGTTTTTCAGAAATTGGGCGGTGACTATGCCATTCGATTGGATGGTAGCTCTGCAGCCGGGATAACGATTGACGGAGTTAGGAAGAACCCGCTTACCGGCGCAGATGCAATTGTGTATGGATCCTCGAGGTACGTGGATTATGGGCTGAAGATCTCTTATCCCGTAGGCATCTCAGATCCCACACCTAGTGTCAGGGGAAGCGTCATCACTGATCCAGGCCACGTACCGCCACCGACGAATCCCTGTACAAAGAATCCGGCTGCCTGCACTCTCCAGTAGTTCATCAAGGCAAGTCAATCCGTTGTTGGCACTTCTAGCCCAAACGACAACGGCACGCGACGCTGGTCGACTCCAGCGCACACAGCGTCGCGTCAAAGACATTAATGGCGCGGTTTCTTTAGAGCTAAAAACCCCGGAGCTTTGCGTCAAGTTTTGTGCTCACGTTCCTCGCGATTGCCATTAGGCTGAAGCCGGCGATTCGGGCGGTCCGCATCGCCACAGCAAGGAGAAAGCAATGCTTCCCCGCTTAGCCGCTGCAATGGTCCGTCTCCGTCGGTATAACTTTACATAAGAAAGATTGTCACGGTATGTTTCGACCCACATCGGCACCATTGTTGCCGTCCCTGTTTCTTGAGCTGACATTGCTGAACAACGCCGAATCGTGCCGCCACTGGCGCACCGGACCACGACGGCGACGTTGGCTCCTATCCTGCAGTTCTCCGCGCCGAGGCGTTGCTGCCTCCAGCGGACGTGACCTGTTGCTGAAACCGTTTTACATTTGAGGCATGGGCATGACTGAAAACGTCTCCAACCTCTTGCTCGAGCAGCTGCGGCTGCCGCGCAATGAGATTCAGACCTTCCGCCTCGAGTCCAACCGGCGGCTGGACGACTTGACCGTGCGCGTCGGTGCTGTGGAGCGCAACCTGGATCAGGTCCAAATCGGCTTGGGCCACATCCATGACGACCACGCTGCAATGCAGGAGCGGATCGACCAAATCGAGGCCCGCTTCCGGCCCGTCGAACGCCGGTTGGACCTCGTTGAGACACCTGCCGGCCCGCTGACGCAGGGCTGACCTGGAATCGAAATCGAGCCCCACGCCCTGGTCGATCGCCGGGCGGCGGGGTTCCTCACATCTGGAACCAGCATGACAAGTCCCCTCGACATCGGCCAGATTCTGCAAGCTGCAGCCGCTGGCGTGCGCCGGCTTGATGAGAAGCCACTTGACCGCGACGACGCTAACGAGATGGTCAGCCTGGCTGGCACTCGCATCTACGCTGGCCTGGAAGATCTGTGGGGCCACGTCAAGGCCGCTGCCAGCTACGGTGCGGACACCCTGACGATGCGCCTGGACAATGAAGCCATCGCTGAAGTTATCCGTGACGACATGCTCGAACGAGGCTTCGACGTGGAGCTCGAACTGGGCGTTCATCAGAACCTGATCCACATCGGCTGGGACGCCAAGCTGTAACCCGTAACTCCGGCCGCCACTTCCTCCCTCCCTCTACAGGCGGCCGGCTTCCCAGGCCCAGTGGCGTTGTGCTGCTGGGCCTGCCTTTTTGGACACAACATGGACAAGCTCAGTCGCATCAAGCCGTTGCAGGATGAACTCCTGAACCTGGTCCGACTGTTTCCCCGCCAAGTATCTGGAGCACGGCTGCCGGCAGGGCGAGGCTTGCGGTGGGGCGGGGGGCATGCGGGCATTTTTTGGGCGGCGCTTCGCCCAGCACGCACCGTTTACCTGTCAACCTTCGTTCGCTATGCTGCTGCGAATGAACGATCCGCAGTTTGATGTCCCCGCCACACAGGCCTTAGTCCTGCAGCACTTCGGCGAAACTGCGGAGGTTGAAGCTCACGCGAGCTTTCATTCGGTCTTTCGACGGCTCGATCACGCCCGGTATCACTACTCCGAGATCAATCGGCTAATGACCGAGCACGAGGGTGTTGTTTCCCCAGAAGCTCTCGCGGCTGCACTCAAGACCGACGGCACCACTAGGCGAGATCTCGCTCATAACGTCATCGTGGAAGCAGAGGCGCATATTGTTGGGGCGGTGGCAGCGCTTCACTCGGTGGCGGATACCTGGGCATTCGCGCTGTACTACGCCACAGGCCAGCACCGCAGCAACCCGATCGACCGAAGCCAGGTGACCTTGCACAAAGTCGCGGCCCTCCTTTCTGCCGACAATGCCTTCAGTCCATTGGGGGCGGCCCTCGTCCAGTTTCAAGCAGTACCGCACTGGGACGTCCTCCACGGGCTGAGCAACCGCGCAAAGCATCGAGCGATTTCGCGTTCTTTCCTCGTTGAGGATATGGTTGGGAGACGCCCGAAGCGCTTTGAAATGCGGATCGAGGCTGGAACCTTCGATTTCGTAGTGAAGAAGCAGTCGAGGCAAACCGTGTGGCGGGACATGCCTGTCCTTCCATTCCTGGAGGAGCTGTTCAATCACCTCAATGAAGGTTCGGTCGCTCTCGGCCGTGATTTACACGGGCTCCTGCTCGCCTATAGAGCTGGCTCCGTTCCTGCAGGCACCTCCGGCCCGTAGTTCTGATCATTGCGCGGGTTGAGCGTCAACTGGCGCGTCGGGCGCTGTCGAACCAGAAGATCTTGCGGTAGCCTTCGGTGTCGCTCGATGGGGGCATGGCGACAATGATCGTCTTGCGCGCAAACGAAAAAGGCCGGCCACCTTTCAGTGAACCGGCCTTGCGCTCAGGCGGCGCTCAAGCGATCAACGCTCGGGGAACCTGCGCGTGTGCTGGCCAACTTCCTCCGCTTTGTCGTTGCGGAAGCGGGTGTAGTCGCGCACGTGAACGCGCTCTTGGGGCTGGTGTGAAGTTGTCATAGACATGGAAAATCGCATGGTTTAGAGACGAAAACGGCCATGCGAAGACACCCATGCCGGCGTTGAACTACACTGCCGACACATCTCGACCAGAGATTGGGTTTTGGGGCGCACAGCCTGTAAAGAACCCCGAAGGGTCACCGATCGCGAGTCGGTGGCCCTTTGTCTTTTCAGGTATCGGGGTGCCGTTGGAACTCCGATGTGTCAATGATACCCAGTCCGAGCCGTATAAGAGGGTCGCGAACCCTGGCGAGCACTACCGGTAGCGTCTACTTTTCAACCACGGAATTTTGTGGGCGTCTAACGCAGCGCAGCGGTCCGCCGTCGAGGCTGCCGTACCATGCCGGAAACAACTCGTTGCGTCTGCCATGAGCGAACCCAAGGCGTCATCTGATAGGTTCTCGCCAGTCCTCAAGCGGTGGCTCTGGGCCGCCGTAGTCATGGCAGTGCTGGTCCTGGCGGCCTATGTCGTCAGATGGGCCGTCGAGCCCAAGCTGACAGCAAAGTGGGATCCGGGAAGCTGGGGCCAGTTCGGCGACTATGTTGGCGGCACGCTGAACCCGATCCTGGCTTTTTTCAGCTTCGTTGGCGTCTTGTGGACGGTGCATCTCCAGCAGGTGGAGTTGAGCGCAGCGCGTGCGGAGTCGGCGAAGAAGCGGCTGCAGGAACTGATCGCGATGATCGACAAGCGCGTTGTGGACATTGCCGAGCAACCCATCGAAGAGCTAGGGGGCGGTCGGTTCTGCGCACAGATCAATCTGAATGCGCGGCAGCGCTACGATCACCACAAATTTAACAGGGCGAATCTCAGGGCGCTGATCCCCATGGGCCGGCAGATGGCGACCGAACTTGAAGACTTGAGCGAACTGCTTGAGAGGTGGGGCCTAGTGGGCGGTGAAGAGGCTGTCCGCCGCCACTACAGCCGCAGGAATTCAGAGTACGCAGCATGCCTTTGGGCGCTAGGTTTCGTCACCGATCGATTAGCTGAGTCGTTGGGAGCGTCCCCGTACCAGGCCAATTGGGAACGGGCGCTCAAAGCTAACTCAAGAGCCGAGGATCTGGATGCAATTCGTGACCGACTCGCCAGCGAACTGGATGTCTTGCGAAAGGAAATTGCGAGGGCCGAAGATGTCGCAGGCTTTGTGCCGCCACCGCTGCGCAAGGTGAACAATCCGCAAGAATAAACGTCCGTCCCCACCTCCGCAGCTCCAGTCCAGATGTCTTTAGTTCCCACGCGCAACCTTACCGGTTTGGCGCTCGAATACGCCCTCGGCGTTCACCTCGCTTACCGCGTCGGCTACCAGTTCGACTCCAACGGCTTCAGCCTCTTCATCGAAGTTGAAGGCGGTCAACGCCAGCCCTGGACAGCCTTCCAAGACCGACAGATCCGCGCCCTCCGCAAGGAAGTCACCGCCTACCACTTGGCCGGCGAGTGGAACGCCAAACACGCCCACGCCGACATCAAGATCGAAGGCGCACGCGACCAGCAAACCGCAGAACTTCGATGCGTCCTGATGGCCCTCGGCGTCCAATCCTTCGACACGCCCCGCGAGCTGCTGTGAAGACTTCAGCGCGCGATGCGCTGGGCCAGGTCGCCTTCCCGACGGCTACCTGAAGTCCCTCGACTCGGTCTCCAGCCGCCCCAGCAACGGCGTCAGATCCTCCAGGTAGTCCGCGACGATGCTGGTCGCGTCACCCTCGCGCTGCCAAGTCCCTCGCACTTCCATCAGCCTCGCCCGCAGCACCACGCTGCGCAGCTTCTCCTTGAGCGAGCGCCACACGATGACCTGGATGTTGCCGGTCTCGTCTTCGAGGCTGATGAACACGGTCCCGTTGGCCGTTTCCGGCTGCTGCCTGACCGTGACGATGCCAGCGTAGCGCACCGGCACACCATCCGGCAGCTTGAGCAGCTGCTCGGCCGTGCGCAGTCGCCGCTGGGTCAGGTGCCGCCGCAACAGCGCAAGCGGATGGCTGCGCAGCGTCAGCCCCACCGTCGCATAGTCGTGCACCACCTCTTCGCCTTCGAGGGCCGGCGTCAGCTCCAGGAACGCCTCGTCGACCGGCGCTTCGCGCATCAGCTCCGGCGGCCTTCGCAGTGCCGACGCCTCCCACACCTGCTGCCGCCGGTGCCCCGCCAAGCTCATCAGCGCATCGGCCCCGGCCAACAACCGCATCTCGTGCTGCTCCAGCTGCGCCCGCCTGGCCAGGTCCTCCGCGCTGTCGAACAACCCCTGCGCCCTGGCCGCCACGATGCGACTCACGGAAGCCTCCTTCAGCTCCGACACCAGGCGCATGCCCAGTCGCACGGCAGGCGGTTCTTCGACCCCTTCCAGCGTGCAGTCCCATTCGCTGTGCAGCACGTCCACAGCCCGCACCTCCACGCCGTGCCGCTGCGCGTCCTGAACCAGCTGTGAAGGCGAGTAGAAGCCCAGCGGCTGGCTGTTGAGCATCGCCGCCAGGAACTCCGCCGGGTGGTGGCACTTGAGCCAGCAACTGGCGTAGACCAGCAGTGCGAACGAGGCCGCATGGCTCTCCGGGAACCCGTACTCCGAGAACCCCTTGATCTGCTCAAAGATCTGCTTGGCAAAGGCCTCTTCATAGCCCCGCGACGTCATGCCATTGACGATCTTGTCGTGATACTGCTGCAGCCCACCCTTGCGCTTCCAGGCCGCCATGCTGCGTCTGAGCTGGTCCGCCTCCCCCGGCGTGAACCCCGCCGCCAGGATCGCCACTTGCATCACCTGTTCCTGGAAGATCGGCACCCCCAACGTCCGCCCCAATGCCACCTTGAGGTCTTCGCTGGGATAGCTGACAGCCTCCTTACCCTGCCGCCGCTGCAAGTACGGGTGCACCATCTGCCCCTGAATCGGCCCCGGCCTGACGATCGCGACTTCGACCACCAGGTCATAGAAGCACCGCGGCTTCAATCGCGGCAGCATCGACATCTGCGCCCGGCTCTCGATCTGGAACACGCCCACCGTGTCGGCCTTGCAGATCATGTCGTAGGTGGCCGGGTCTTCCGCCGGGATGTCCTGCATCTCGAAGACATGGCCCTTGCGCTCGCCGACAAAGGCCAGGCAACGCCGGATCGCCGAGAGCATGCCCAGGGCCAGCACGTCCACCTTCAACAGCCCCATCGCGTCGAGGTCGTCCTTGTCCCACTGCACGACCGTGCGGTTCTCCATCGCCGCGTTCTCCACCGGCACCAGCCGCGTCAACGGCCCCTTGGTCAGGACGAAGCCGCCCGGGTGCTGGCTCAGGTGACGCGGGAAGCCGAGCAGATCGCCCACCAGCGTCAGCAGTTGCCGGACCGCCAGGTCATTGATGTCCAGCCCGGCCTCGGCCACGCGCTCAGGCATCACTTCGCGCCCGTCCCACCAGGTGAAGTTGTTGGCCAGCGCCTCCAACTGTTCCTCCTTGAAGCCCAGGGCCTTGCCGACGTCCTTGAACGCACTCTTGGGCCGGTAGCTGATGACGACTGCGGTCAGCGCCGCCCGGTGCCGGCCGTACTTGGCATAGAGGTACTGGATGACTTCTTCTCTGCGCTGGTGCTCGAAGTCCACGTCGATGTCCGGCGGCTCGTTGCGCTCTTTGCTGATGAAGCGCTCGAACAGCACCGACATGCGGGCCGGGTCGACCTCGGTGATGCCTACGCAGTAGCAGACCACCGAGTTCGCCGCGCTGCCGCGGCCCTGGCAGAGGATGTGCTGGCTGCGCGCAAACCGGACGATGTCCGCCACGGTCAGGAAGTAGTCCTCGTAGTTCAGCTCCTGGATCAGCGCGAGTTCGTGCTCGATCTGCGTCTGCACCTTTGCCGGCATTCCCTCGGGCCAGCGCCGCCCGGCACCTTCGTAGGTCAGGCGCCGAAGGTAGGACGTGGGCGACTCGCCGTCCGGCACGACCTCGGCCGGGTACTGGTAGCGGATCTCATCCAGGCTGAACTCGCAACGCTCGGCCACGCGCAAGGTCTCAGCCAGCAGCTCGGCCGGGAAGCGCTGCGACAACCGCAGCCGGGTGCGCAGGTGCTGCTCGGCATTGCCCTGCAGATCCGCACCGCATTCCGTCAGTGGCTTGCCCACCCGCGTGGCCGTCATCACGTCCTGCAACGGCTTACGCGATCTCACATGCATCAGCACGTCGCCACAGGCCACCAGCGGAATCGCGGTCAGCTCACTGACCTCGCGCAGCCGATGCAGCCAGCACTCGTCGTCGATGACCCGGTACAGCTCGACCGACAGCCAGCACCGCCCCATGAAATTCGTCAGCAACCAACGGGCCACCGTGGCCAGCTGTTCCGGCGTCGCGTCCCGGTCCGGCGACACCAGCACCACGCAGTCGGCCAGCGCCTGCGGCTGGATGTGGTCGAGGGTCAGCCGGTAGCTGCCCTTGGGGGAGGTCCGGCGCAGGCCGGTGATGAACTCGCACAGGTTGCCGTAGCCGTTCAGGTTGCAGGCCAGCACCACCATCGTGAACGGTGAATCACACTCGACATGGAACTGGCTGCCGATCAACAGCTTGAGCTTGTGCTCCTTGGCCGCGACGTGCGCCCGCACGACCCCGGCCACCGAGCATTCGTCGGTGATCGCCAGCGCCCGGTAGCCGAGCTGCTTGGCCCGCTTGACCAGCTCCTCCGGCCAGCTCGCTCCTTGCAGAAAGCTGAAGCAGCTGCGACAGCGCAGCTCAGCGTAGTGCGGGATGGCCGAGACCAGGCGCAAGGTCATACGTACTCGCCCTGCAAGTACCAGGCGGTCCGGTCATCTGCCAGGCGCTCCTGGAAGATCAGCAGCGGCCCACTGTGCTGGCTCAGCGCCACCCAGTAGTCCCGCACCACGTTGCGCATGGCCTGGCCCTGCTGACCTTCTTCGGCCGACGCACGATCCCACCAGCCACCTTCGACGCGGTGCGGCCCGATCAGCATGAACAGCGGTCCCTGGTACAGCGGCCGCTCGCCGCGCATCGCCAGGCGCAGCGGCACCGGCAGCATGCTCGTCGGTTGCGGAAAGCGCATGGGCCTCGGCCGCTTCTTCGGCAGGGCCGCCGGTGCGGGCTGCCAGTGCTGCATCCATTCGAGCCGGTGGTCCTCGACCACCACCGGCCGCAACACCTTCTCAGGTCCCAGCCTGGCCGCAATTCGCTCCAGCACCAGGGTCAGCGATTCGCCGGTCTTGACGGTGTCGGGCAGCAGCGAGGCGCTGTGTTCTTCCAGTGCCTGCACATCCAGTGCTTCGAGCTGCAGCTCGCCGGCCGGGGCCAGCAGCTGAATCTTGGCGAGGTTCTCGGCCAGCAGGCGGCAGAGGTGCTCCAGGTCGCGCATGGGCGAGGCGGTGCGCACGACCAGCTCGCCGCTGTCGGCCACGTCTTTGGGCCGCATGCTGTCGTGCTTCCAGCGCAGGATGAACGCGGTGGTGCCGGCGTGCCGGGCCGCCAGCCAGCCGCACAGCTGCATCAAGAGCCGCCTGGCCCCGAACAACAAGGCTGGCGCAACTTCCACGCGGGCCTGCAGTTCCAGGCGGGCCGAGAAGGTCTCGGGCACCGTGATCCAGGTGTGCGCCTCGGGTCTCATGCCATAGGCCTGGTCCAGGGCATGCAGCAGCGCCGCGTCGAAGCGCCGGCTGATGCCGCCACGCGGCAAGGCACGCAGCTGGCCCAGGGTCCGGCAGCCCAGCTGGGTCAGCGTGGTCCGGTGGGGCAGGACGGCCGAGACCGTCTCCATTGGCAAGGGGTCCAGCAGCTCGGCAATCGGCCGGCGCACGCCGTTCTCCTTGCCGGCCCGGCCCAGGGCCAGCGCGGCCACGCTGTTGGGCGCCCAGGCGACCTGGCAGACGCCCAGCTCGGCGGCTTCCTGAACGACCCGGTCGCGCAGCGCCCGTTTGCCGCCAAACAGGCGGGTGCTGGCCTCGACCTCCATGACTACGGCTTCATCGACGGTCGCGACGCGGGGGCTGTATTGCAGCGCCCAGGTGGCGAGAGCCTGACGCGCGGGTTCATCGAACGGCGGCGAGCGGTCGGACAGCGGGGGCAGCAACAGGGCGGCCCACAGCATGGCCGGCCTCTCGGGATGAATCAGTCCGGTCTCCCGACAGGAGCAGACTGGGTTTGCGCAGGCGCGGGGTCAGCACCGATGCCAGTCCCGCGGGCACGGACGGCAGCACGAGCTGCCCTTCATGCGCAGGACCTCGGCGCTTGAGGATGTGCAGGTGCAGCTCCCAGTCGATGCCGACCGAGGCCAGCACGCGTAGCGGGGCCGCCGAGGCTTCGTGGCGGGCAGCCTCCGGGCGGCAGAGGAAGACCAGGCCCTCGCAGCCGCCGGCGTTGACCTGCAGCCGGCGCAGCTGCTCCTGGCGGGCATGCGGTAACCAGGCCACGACGGCGCCGGCGGCGTTCGAGCGGATCAGCTGTTCGGTGACCCACAGGCGCTCGGCCGGCTTCTCGGCCTGAATCCAGACCAGCTGGCGGTCGTCCAGGCCTTCCAGGACCAGGCCAGGGGCATGAGGGTGGCGCGGTGGGCCGACGACCACCACCTGGCCGCCAGCGGCGATCACAGGGCGCAAGGCAGGCGCCAGCAGGCGCCACTCCAGCAGCGAGGGCTGGGCCGTCAGGATCTCGGTCACGGCATGCCGTGGCCAGCCGCCGCCCGGCAACTCGGCGTCCAGTGCGGCCCAGCCCGAGGGACAGACCTCGGTGCTCGTTGCATGGCCCAGCTCCGAGCCCCGCCACACGGTGGCGTCCAGGGCCTCTGGCAGCGCTCGGCCAGGCCGCTCGCCGGTTGGCGAGGGGTTGAGTTCAGGGAGGACGGGCAGCGCCTCCAGGGCTTGGGCAACATTCATGGCTGAAATACTGGATGGCCATACAGTATCATTCGCCTCCTTGGCCTGTCCAGCCCAAGACTTCACGCCGCAGTGCGGCAGATGGATTTGCTGGCCGAGCAGGGGCTGCTGTGCGATAACGGCCGCTTCGAACCGGAACGCTGACCGCCATGTGCTATTCCGCTCAAATCCGCGCCAACTACCGTGACTACGTGCGCCTGTTCGGCGCGCACCTGGGCATCAAGGAGTTCGTCGAGCTGTTCTTCCGGCGCACGCAGGGCAAGCTGGCGGTGCCCAAGGCCATGGAAGCCTCGTTCGAGCTGAACGCCCAGACCGAGGGCGAGGGCGAGCGGACGATCAAGGGCTACATCGACGCGTACAAGGCCGAGCGGGCCCTGGCGATCGAGCAGGATCTGTTTGCGCAGCGCACCCGGCTGGTGGAGGCCGAACGCAAGCTGCAGACGAAGTCGACCAAGGCGGCGCTGGAGAGCCGGCGCATTGCGACGTCGAAGATCTCCAAGGCCAAGCTGGACCTGGAGGATCTGCGCCGCAGCGAGCCGTTGCCACGGGACTCGCGCATCTATCCCGGCGTCTATGCGCCGGTGATGGTGGTCCGCGACGGCCAGAAGGTAGTGCTGCCCATGCGTTACCAATGCCGCCCGATTGGGCGACCGGCCAGCTACGACTTCCAGTTCCCAGGCACTTACAACGCCAGGCGCGACAACCTGGAGAAATTCTGGCGCGGCCACTTCGGTGTCAGCCACGGCGTCCTGCTGGCCTCCGCCTTCTACGAAAACGTCGCCCGCCATGCGATGGAGCATCGCGAACTGGCGCCCGACGAGAAGCCGGAGAACGTGGTGCTCGAGTTCAAGCCGAACACGGGCGCCGACATGCTGGTGGCCTGCCTGTGGTCGCACTGGACCAAGGACGGTGAGCCGGACCTGCTGTCCTTCGCCGCCATCACCGACGAGCCGCCTGCAGAAGTCGCTGACGCCGGCCATGACCGCTGCATCATTCCGATCCGTCCCGAGCACGTGGATGCCTGGCTGAACCCGGACCCCAACAACCTCCAGGCGCTCTACGACATCCTCGACGACCGCGAGCCGATGTACTACGAGCACCGGCTTGCGGCGTAGCCGCCCTACGGCTCGTCAAGCGTTGCGGCCCCACAGCTTGTATCGCTCACCGAACCGCCCGATGGCCGCCTCCCATTTCTCGTTCGCGGCCAGGAAAATCGGTCCCTGCTGGGCCTCCGGGCCGCCCGCCAAGAGCAGATACTCAGCGTCGCTGATGTCTGGCGCCAAGGCCGATGCGATCAACCTGGCCAGCGGGCTCGGCGGGTCAAGGTAGTCGTCAAAATCCTGCGGCGGGTTGGCGGGATCACGCTCAAAGTCAGGGTCGCTGCCCACATGCGGCTCCATGACGCGGTCCAGAATTTCCAGTGGCGGCGTCTGGTTGAGTCGACGCATCAGGTCCGTGGCCGCGATCGCAAGCGCCTGGCCGACCCCTGTCTTGCACTGCTCGGCCGCGACGCGCGTCAGCAACTCGACGTGGTCGAGCCGCGCCTTCTCTGCAGGATCCAGGGTGTGGAACTTCGGCCAAAGGCTAAGCGCGTACTGGGTGGTGTCGCCGCTGTCGTGCTCACCGTGGACCAGCGTTCCCCAGGCCTTGGCGTAGTCGTAGGCCCATTCGTGTGCTTCCATGTCGTCACCCCTGGCTGTGGCCGCTCTTACCGCGCCTGATAGACCGAGACGAAGCCGAGCATCTTGAGCCGCTGAAAAGCGCCAGCCGAATGCCAGCTTTGAAGAGCGATCTTTGCAGATTCAAGGCGGAAGCAACATGCCGCTTCTAGGGATGCCGGAACGCCGCGATCCCGAGCGATCAACGAACTCAACAAAGGCCGTCGCGGTGAGCGGCTTGGCAAAGAGATAGCCCTGTGCCACGCAGCAGCCAAGCTCCAACAGCAAGGCCCGCTGAGCTTCGGTTTCCACACCTTCAGCGATCGTCTTCATGCCAAGCTTGTTGGCCAGATCGATCACGGCCTCCACGACAGCCGTGGCGCTGGCTGTTCCGCCGAGGTCGACAACGAATGACTTGTCAATCTTGATGGTGTCGAGCGGCAGCGTGTTCAGGCGCGAAAGGCACGAATAGCCAGTGCCAAAGTCGTCAAGCGCAAGATGAAAGCCGGCCGCATGCAGACCCTGCAGCAGCGCCCATGAACTGTCGCCCGCGAGGAAGCTCTCGGTGATCTCCAGACACATCAGTGTCTTTTCGAGGCCCGCTGCTCGCAAGGCGCCGTCGATGCGCAACGGCAGATCGTCAGCGAACTGCTTCACCGAGAGGTTCACCGAGATCTTGATGCCCTTCGCGCCGCCAAGCCCAAGGCGCCGCCAGTTGGCAGCTTCAAGCGCGGCCTCGCGAAGCACCCAGTCGCCGATGTCGACAATCAATCCGCATGCCTCCGCCACCGGGATGAATTCGCTCGGGTTGATCGACTCCTCGCCATCCGACCAGCGTAGGAGCGCTTCGGCGCCCACTACATCGCCGGTAGCCATGTCGACCTGAGGCTGGTAGTGAAGCGCGAGGCCTTCACCCGTCGCCACCGCCCGCCGGAGTTCGCGTTCGATCCAAAGCGCCCGTTGCGACTTGGCCAAGCGTTGCCGCTTGGTCATCGCAGGGAGCCCATCTGCACAGTCGAAGACATGAGCGAGAAGCTCGTGGCGCAGGAATTCGTCAAGATCCTCTGCACTGACGTTCAGTCCCGACTGAGACAAGATCGTAGCCAGCCCAGGCTTGGAGAAGCCCTTCGCCCGCATGGCCAGCAGCTGATCGGCCATCTCCTCCAGCGCGCGCATTTTGTCCACCGCACTTGGCGGAGTCCCCGCGGCGACCTCTTGAAGGCGCCACATCGCATGTGCGACTCGTCGGTCGCTCTCGGGATAGTTCAAGACTGGCACGCTGCTGTTCATCGCTTCCTCGCTGTACGCCTCAGTGCATCTCCGCAAGGGAGAAGTTGCTTGCTTTCATCGCGAACCCTCGCGCGGCCGTGGCAACGCGCTCCGGTCTTGTCGCAGCCACGTCTTGCGCGCCGGCGCGGGTCAGCCGCGGAACAACACGCTGCGTGTTGATGGCAAGTGGTTTGCCGACCTGCCCATAAACGCGATCGACGTATCCGTCCTTGGCTCCGCGCACCCAGTCACCCGAGTTGTAGGCGCTGAGCGCTGCGTTCAGCGCCGTCTTACCGGGTCCGAACCTGTCCACCGCGCGCTGATAGAAGTCGGTGAGGATCTGGCCGCCGATGCGCACGTTCGTGCACGGGTCAAACACCTCGTTCAGCGACACGTTCATCTTCGCGAGATTGCGGTCGTTCACCTGAGCGACGCCCAATGAGACGGTGTGTCCACTGGCAATCAGTGCCTTTGCGGTCGCAACGGCTTCGCCGACCGATCCGGGATAAAGCGACCGCACCATCGACTTTCGTTGCGACCACGGAAGGGCGACTGGGCCCGCGTCCGCGATCGCGAATGCATGGCCCCGACTTTCCGCTGAAACGACGGCCGCCATCGTCTCAGGATGAACCGTCGGCGCGCAGCGCGCCATCAGTGCGCTGAACTCCGGATCCACGCCGGCCACAGCTTGCGCGGCGGCCTTGAGCGGCATGGCGCACATCGCCAAGCCCCATATCGGCAAGGTCATCGCGTTCAATCCACATGAAATCATCTGCGACATGCGAGTTAGCAAGGGCATAAAAATTAACACCTAATTAACAGTATATCGGCAAAGCGCTCGGTTTCCTAGAAAGCGGAGACGGAGACAACTTTTTCGACGAGCCCGATGCTCGCGACCAGTTCGTCAACCTCGCGACGTTCCTCAGCCGAAATCGTCCTAACGGCGTCGGCATAGCGGCTCCGCACCTTTGATTCGGAAGCCTGCGCTTGCGCTGGCGCGATCGGCGCGTCTGCTTTTTCGGGGACTTCCGATGTGGTCCGAGGGACCACGCGGCCATCTGCGCCGCCGTATGCTGCGGCAGGCTGCACCGCGGTCGCGACCTCGCGACGCATCGCCTCGCGCCCTGCGGCCCATTTGTCCTTTGCAACTGCCTCCGGCGAGGCGTCCACGACAGGCGCCGCGGCGGCGAAACCGGCAAAAGCCTCACCACCACGCAGCGTGTCGGACCTCGCGGGCGGCTTCATAGACGCGCGCTTCACGAGGGTGGGGTTCTCGTAGTAGAAAGCCTTGCGGCCGTAGATCGGCGGCTTGCCTTTGACGAACACCACGATGTCCTGATCATGCAGCGAAAGGAATTCGTCGGCAGTAACCAAGTCACGCGCCGTCTTACTCGTGCTCACCGACAAGTTGCCTGCCTTGATGCCGATGATGTCCCGGCTGCGAGAGCCGGAATCCTCAGTGACCGTTGTCTTGCCGGTCATCCGCGCGAGCTTTTCCGCCGTCTCGATCTTGTTAGGCGCGTAAGCGATTCGCGTCTCAGCGCCGGAATCGAAGGATTGCTTGTCGCCGTACAGTTCCTCAATCTGCACGATGTCTTGCACAAGGAAGAACATGCGAATGCCGTAGCCGGCGACGTAGCCCAGCGCTTCTTGCAGGATTGGCAACTTCTGGAGCGACGCGGCCTCGTCGACGATCATGAGCAGCTGGTGCGTGTAGTTGGCCACGCTCTGCCCACCCTCGAAAGCCATGTCGCTCGCGTTCCGGCGAATGAAAATGGCGTAAAAGAGTCGGGTCAGAGGCGTCATCCGCTCCATGTCGCTCGGTGAGCAAACGTAGTACAGCGAGACGGCCTGCTCCCCTGTCATGAGGTCGCGCACAAGGAAGTCCGAGGTGGAAGTGTTCCGCGCGACGATCGGATCCAAGTACAGCGACAGCAGCGACTTCGCAGTACTCAGCACGCCGCTGCGATCCTTGTCTTCCTTGTTCAACATCGTCTTGGCCGCGTTGGCGATCATCGGATGCGTCTTGGTCGGCTTCCCGAGGGTGTCCACCCAACCCATCTTTCCCTCGGGGTCATGGGTGGCATTCATCATCTCCGTGTACATCTGCTTGTCGCTGTCCCAAAGCGGGTCGCCGAGGAAATCCACACAGGAGGCTAGACTGCCGGGAGTGCGTTTCTGGATGCTGATGTATTTGACGTGCAGCGCGACCGCTGTGATGAACTCCCAACCTGCCTTGTCGAAGTAGTCTTTGAGGCCCTCCCCCTTTGGGTCGCAGGCCATTTGCATGATCATCTGTGCGTCCGCGACGTCGCGCAGCGTGAAAACGCGGATCTCATCGAGCGGGTTCCAGCGCGCGCCGGTGCCATCTTCGCCCGCTGGCTCGAACTTGATCACCTTCTGACCTGCCGCCTGGCGGAAGCCGGACGTGAGCGCCCAGGCCTCGCCCTTGGGGTCGTTCGTCATCACCGAGTGCTTCCATGTCAGCAGGGTCGGGATCACCATGCCCACGCCCTTGCCTGACCGCGTCGGACAAAAGCCGAAAATGTGCGTGTTCGCGCCGTCCTGCAGCCACTTAGTTTCTTTGACCACGGACTTGCGCAGTTTGAACATTGGGCGGCCGTTCCTGTCACGCTTTGAGCGCGACTTGAAGCCTTCTCTCCACGGTCCTCGCACGAAGATCGGCTGGTAGCGTCGCGCGAATTTCGGGTGATGTGGGTGAATGACCGCGCCCTTCTTGTCTAACATCACGGAGCCGACCACGACACCCTCGGATTTGTAGCCCGGTACGTCAATGAAGCCAGTCTGATCCACATCCTCGTGCTCAGCAAAATGGGCGGTGCCATGTAGTCCGTCCATCCCCTTCTGCACGTTGGCCATCCTGTAGGCCACGTAGGCGACGACGAGCAGGGAAACGATGCCCGAGAACGTCGCGATGCCGAACATCAGATGGACCGAGGCCTGCAGCAGCGGCACGTCCGCATAACGCCAGCCCCACATCACCCATGCCCCGGGCTGATAGACCCCGATGTGGCCAACACGAAACAGAGGCTCCCCCAGGCGCGGGTCGAAGTTGTACTTCGCAGCCCACCACTCTGTCGGCACAAAGCCCGACAGTGCGAGCCCGACGAACAACATCGAGAACATGACCAGCCCACTCTGCAGGGGAGACCGATCAGACGTGAATTTCAAGAGCTTTGCCATGTGCAATAAATAATAACCTCAAAGCTGCCGGTATGCACGCTTGTTCGACGCATGGGCTTTTGCAGCAAAAGCCCATGCACTCTCCCGTCAGCTGCGGGCGGCCTCCCCGAGCTGCAGCCACTCGACGCTGCGCCCTTCCAGCACTGCGCGCATGCGCCGGGCGGCGTCTTCATAGTCGTGCAGGCTGGCCATGCCGAGCAATTGGAACGAAGGCTCCGCCTCAGCCAGCGTACGAACCGCCGCAGCGCTGTTCTCGGCGTGAACGATGCGCTGCGTCACAGCTGCGGAGACCCCCTCGCGCCCGCCAACCTTCTGCTCCATTAATTGGCCCGAAACCAAGAAGATCCTGCGCGGATCGATCAGCTTGAAAGCCACACGTGCCTCGTTGTTCATCGTCATGATAACTTTACCTTGACAGAGAAGCGGCCTGTTCCGGACGCAGGACGCACGGTTGGCCTTCGCCGTACCGAATGGTCACCACCTCCCCAGCACGCGGTAGGAGATGGGCGTCGCGCATATCCGCAAGACTGTGCGTAACCGTCTCGCCCGAGCGGCTGACCTTCTGAACGACTCTGTCCGCGTCGATCCGCACCACGAGCCCGATGAACAGCCCATCGCGGCGAGCCGGGGCGTCGGGGTCCTCTTCCGATATCGCGCCGGCCCCCATCGGGCCTTCGCGCTTCTCTTCCTGCTCGATCTCGTCCACGGCCTGGCCAAGGCCCATGGCCCGCAGCTTCTGCTTCTGGACGTCGACGGCTGCTTTGAACGCCCTGGCCTCTTCAGGCTTCACGGCCGCCAACGAATTGGACTTGCGCAGCGCCCGCTGAACTTTGCCGTGCTCGCTGATCGCCGCCTGCAGCTCACGCGCGTGATCGAATGGCTGGCCCACCAATTCCGCCAGGCTGAGCGCCTCGTGGCCAGCACGCTCGATCTGCGCTCGAACGATGGCAATCTCGCGCGGAAGCTCGTCCGCGAAATTGTTCATGCGTGTCACCATTCCTGAACGCGAAACCGCGACGAGGCGGCGCTCCTCAAAATCGGGCATCGTGAGCGAGTAGTCCCCAGCCAAACTACCGCGTGCGAGCTTGAACTTCAAGCCGCGGTAGGTGATGCTTTCCGGCGCTAAGCTCGATCCGATCCGGTCCTGGATCTCGTCGATGGCGGCCATGACATCCTCCTTCGTGGCCAGCGTCGCGCCACGGTACGAGCCGAGCTCGGCCGCACCGTCGCGCTGCCCCTGCAGGGATTCCAGCAAGGCGAGCTGCTGCGGCCCGTGCTTGTCGGCATACGAACGACGTGCGCTGAGCCGAGACCGCAGCGAGAACTGGCCGTCACGGTGCGCCCGCTCAAGGTTGCGCAACTTCTTCACCTCGTTGGACAGTTGCGTCTCTTTCAGGATCAGGGGGTTGCCAGACGCAGCGGCCTTCATCTCGGCCGAGTTCGCTGCTTCCGTGGCCACGTCCTCGATCTCGTTGACGCCATCCGTGTAGTTGCGCAGCTGCTCGATGCCGGCGGCCTTGTGCTCCAACAGTTGCCAGCGCCTCGTGTCATACGTCTGCGAGGTCGCGTATCGGAACACGTGGAGCTGGAATCCTTCAGGGTCGCGCTCGTACAGCATGTTGCCGCGACGAATCCCGCGCCCCTCGCGCTGCTCCAAATCCGAAGGGCGGTACGGGGCATCGATGTGATGAAGGCCGACGATGCGCCGCTGAACATTTGTACCCGCCCCCATCTTCGGTGTCGAGCCGAACAGGAACCGAACGTCGCCGGCGTTGGTGCGCTTGAACAGCGCATCCTTGGCCGCTGGCGAGTCATGGTCGTGAATGAACTCGATCTGCGAGGGCGGAACGCCTCGTGCGATGAGCTTCGCCTTCATGTCGTCGTACACCGAGAAACCTTTGACGCCGGTTGCGCCATCGACATCAGCCATGGAGAACTCGACGTCCGCTGCATCGCCCTCGACATCGAGTGAGTGCTCGTTCTTGTACTCTTCAATCTCGTCCTCGCCGATCTGCCGAGCTTGCTCTCGCAGGTCCAGCCAACGCTCTGTGCCGCCCTCTTGCGTCACAAACCGCGCGAAGAATTCGTGGGCGGCCTGCTTGCTGTCCAATCCCTCTTTCATCAGCTGGCCCGTCACGGGATCGAACATCGAGAATGTCCGATCATTCTTGCGGCCTGCGGCCACCAGGTAGTAAGGCACGCCCTCATAGTCTTTCAGCGTGTGCAGCGTGCCCTGCTTGTGCGTGAGCGTGCCTGAGTCGTCGCGAACGTAGATGCGCTTCTCCTTCGAGGCCATCTTCGCCTTTGCCGACAAGGGCACCGACTGATCGCAGAACACCAGCTGAGTGCCTTTGTCTGCCTCCGTCGCCTTCCAGAGTTCAATCAGGTTGTCGATGGCATGGTTGATCTTGCTTTTCGGATCATCGGGCGCCGCCGGATCAATCAGGCGGTAGTCGAGGCCGGCCTTGTTGGCCAGGCCCGTGAGCGACAGCGCGTTGACCTTGCCTCGCGTCTCGCGCGTGATTTGCCGAAGGTTCTCGAACTGGCCGATGATGGACTCGGGATCGATGTGCATGACCGGGGTGATCGCCGACAACGCGGTCATATAGGCGGCCTCCTCCGCCGTTTCAAAGCGGCGCGGCCCGCGAGCTGTGTATTCACCGACTTGCTGCCGCATCTCGAACTTGCCATCCTCTGCTTGCTCGATGGTGATGGGGCTCGTCTCGTCGAGCTTGAGCTCGAAGAGGACCTCGCCAGCTTCGCTGCGCGCAATCTCTGGCACGCCAAAGAATGCCTCCTGCAGCGGCGATCGCGGCACCACGACATTGTGCGGTCGGCCGCCAGCGAGTTTCGGGACCGGGAACACCTTTCCGCGCTCGATCTCCTGCGCCTTCAGATCGGCGAGCGTGATGACGTCAGCAAAGCTGCGGTACTGTCCCATGAGCGAGCCGAGATTGCGGAACTTTGCGAACCGCTGTGAGAGCCTGTAGCCCGTGCCCGATGGCGCGACTTCGTAGACGTTCTGCACGTCGCCATACTGCTTCGCCCAGGCATCGAAAACGTGCAGTCCCTGCCGCTTGAGCTTGTCGTACTGCATGTACCGCTGGACGGTGAACATCTCCGCAAGCGAGTTGGAGACAGGGGTACCCGTTGCATGGATCAGCGGCACATCGGGTCCGAACGTCTTCTGCAGCCAGCGCGTCTTGATGAACAGGTCGAAGGCCTTGCCGGAGCCGGACGCATTTCCGAGGCCAGACACGCGGTTCATCTGCGTGTTGAAATACAGGTTCTTGAATTCGTGGGCCTCGTCTGTGGCGAGCATGTCGACGCCGAGGTCCCCCAGGTCGACGACCTTGGTTTTCTCGCCGGCCTTTTCCTGCAGCGCTTTCACCTTGGCTTCGAGGTTGGCCTTGATTTTCTCCATGTCGCGGATCACGTGGCGATCTCCGCGTTCGCGCTTCATGTCCTCAATCGCGTCGCTGATGTCTTTCAGCTGCTCGCCGATAACCTCGACCTCCGCGCCAGGCGGGAGCGGGATATTCTTCAGGGCCGAGTGCCCGATGATCACTGCGTCCCAGTTGCCAGTGACGATCTTCGAGAACAGCCGCTCGCGGTTGTCCTTCTCGAAGTCCTGGGGCGTCGCGGCCAGGACGTTCGCGCCCGGGTACAGGCGGTAGAACTCGCTGCGCCATTGCAGCGTCAAGTGGTTGGGTACAGCGAGCATGGGCTTCTTGCTGATGCCAAGCCGGCGCATCTCCATCACCATCGCGACGATCTCGAAAGTCTTGCCTGCGCCCACGACATGGTCCAGCAAGAGCGCGCGGTCCTGCACGCCCCGCCAGACGGCACTTTTCTGGTGGCGCAGCAGCTCGATGCCAGGATTCATCCCCGGAAAGGTCAGGTGCGAGCCGTCGAACTTGCGCGTGACAGTCCGGTTGAACTGGTCGTTGTAGATCGACGCGAGCTCCTGTGCGCGATCAGGGTCGGCCCACAACCACGAATCCCAGTGCGCCTTGATCTTGTCCGCGGCCTGGCGTGCCGCCTCCGTCTGGTCCTCGTCGGTGACGTACCGGGTCTGCCCATCGATCTGGATGGGCTTCTTCACCTCCGGGGCCCTGCTGTTCATGGCCAGGCCCAGGATGTCGAGCGCGCCCATCTCCGATGTGCCGTACTCGTTGTTGTTCTTCGCAAAGTTGACGCCGGTCTTGTTGGTCGTGATCCACTGGCCCGTAGCGCGGACGTACACGAAGTCAGCGTTGGCGCCGGAGATGTCCCGCGCGAATGCCTTGTAGTGCTGCGTCGGAATCCAGATTGCGCCGATGGCTGCGTGAATCTCCGAGGGCAACTTGTCCGCGGGGATGACCGATTGCAGCGCCTGAACGTTCCGTTCGAGCGCGCGATCATCTCTCGATGCGGCCTGGGCTTCGGCGAGCTTGGCCTTGACGTCGCCGGCGAGGTACTCATCGGCTGTCACGATGTTGCCCGAGTTCGGGTCGACGAAGACGAGCTCGCCCAGTTCGCGCAGGATCTCCTCTGCGCTCCGGCCGTAGGCCTGTTGCATGTACGGGAGGTCAACGCCGCCGCGCTGGTTCAGCGAGTGCACCAGCGCGTCTTTTGCCGTCTCGACAACCTCCAGCTCACCAGGTGGAAACAGCACGCGTCGGCTGAAGATGTCGGCCTTGACCGCGCGCGCGTCGCGGGCGTCCACGCCGTGCTCCTGAGCATAGGACGACGTGATCGCCTTCTCGTAGTCGAACTCCAGCGCCTGGACGAGCGGCGACTCGGTGTCGTCCATGAAGAGGCGGCGATTCACCAGGTCATTGACGAAGCCGAACTTGGCTTTGAACGCGTCATAGCCCTTGTTCAGCTCGCGCCGGTGCGACTCAATCGAGTCTTCGGTCGCGTCGGGGCTGCGTTCGAGGCGCATCTGAGCACGAAGCGCTTCGCGGATGCCGATCATGCCGATCATCCGGTCGTTGGCGCGATCGTTCGGCGCTTGCCACGGCGTCGCGCGCGTGACGCCGTTCAGGTCCGGCAAGCGCTGCCACACCTGGTTGCGGCCGTCGACTTCCTTGGTGAAGAACGATCCCTCCTTGACGTGCTCAGGCACATCGGTCGCTGCGGTTGCCTCCACCTCGTCCGTGCGTTCCATGCGCGAGTAGATCCCCTGCGGCAGGGTCTCGACCCAATGGGCGAGCCGGACCCGAAGATTCCCCTTCGAGTCGTCGGGCTCGACGGTGTATTCGTTGGCGCGATACAGCGTCCCATCCGCCGAATGGGAGCCAAGCACGTGCTCGGGGTGCCGCAGGAAGTAGTTGTTGATGGGCAACTTCACGACATCGCCCGTGCGCGGGTTCGCGACGTCCACGTCAGTCGTTTCGAGCCAAGCGGGGCGCTCGTCTCTGCCCAGTTCGTTTTCGCGGTCCAGGCGCTGGAACACCAGGATGTCTGTTACCACTTCCGTGTTCGCGTTCCGCTTGAACGCCGTGTTCGGAAGCCGAACGGCCGACACCAGGTCGGCTCGACGCGAAATCCATTGCCGAACATGGGGGTCGAGCTTGTCCAGGAAGGCATGCGACACGACCATGGCCATCAGGCCGCCAGGACGCAGCAGGTCAACGCTCTTCGCGAAGAAGTAGTTGTGAATCGACCATCCCGAGTAGGCCGAGCCCTTGTCATCGACCACGGACTGGCTCCCGAACGGCGGATTGCCGACCACCAGGTCAAAGTAGCCCGTCGGGGCGTTGTAGGCTTCGAAGCCGGTGCCCTTCGCGATCCTCGCCGTTGGGTACAGCGCCGCGGCGATGCGGCTCGTCAGGCTGTCCAGTTCGACGCCGTGCATAGCCGTCTCCTGACGCATCCGTGGGGGCATCATGCCAACGAAGTTGCCGCTGCCCATCGCCGGATCGATCGCGCGCCCGCCGTTGTAGCCGAGACGCGTCAGCCCGGCGTACATCGCATTGACAACGGTGGGCGAGGTGTAAAAGGCGTCCAGCTGCGACCGTCTGGCTGCGTTCCACTCCTCATCGCTCAGAAGCGCCTTGAGCTCGGAATGCTGCGTCGCCCAAGCGCGATTGGCGCCGTCGAAGACCCCCTTCAAGCCTCCCCAGCCGACGTAGCGGGCGAGCGCATGATGCTCGTCCGGCGTCGCGTTGCGGTTGTCGGCTTCGAGTCTTCTCAGTAGTCCGATTGCTCGGATGTTGTCGCGGTACTTCGCCATGAGGCCGCCCTGCCCGATCGCATCGTTCTCCTCGATGACGTGATCGACGCGGGTGCCAAAACGGTCCAGGCCAGCCGGCTTCGCCACATCAAGGGTGGCCAACGGCTCCGCTACGCCACCGGTGACGGCGTTCATCTCGGGCTGGGGATGGTCAGCGTCGGCGCTCCCGGCGCCGACCGGCACCGTTGCCGGCATGCTGACGTCTGCTACCTGCTCGGGCCCTGCTGCGAAGACGCTCCTGAAGGCGCGGATGTGGTCATCCCTGACTTCGGGCGCGAGCGCCCACAAGTTGCGCTGGCCATCTCGCACGAGTTCGCCGTCATGGCGCAACGTGTAGAAACTAAATTGCGGGCCCTGTTGACCGCGAACGAGCGCCGCCAGCCGGAACGGGCCGGCCGCACTGCCCTTGCTCACGCTGAAGCGGCGCGTGGCTCCGTTGATCGTCACGATCGCCGGGTACGGCTGGTTGATCGTGAACTCCCCGTTCGGGCCGGTGGCCGCCGTCCACGCCGCTTGAACCTGTTGCTGCAGGGAAGTCCCAGCGTCTAGGGCGGGCGGCGCATCCACATCGCTGACCTCATCGCGATCCTGCGCGCCGGCGCCTCGTACGCTGGCTAGTTCGTTTCCGGCGGATCCGGCCGGATGCCATGAAGTTGCAGAACCTCGCTCGGCGCCAGGTGCCCCATCGAAGTCTCCGCGGCCAGCACGTCCTTCTCCGCTTCCGTCTGCTCGGCCAACTTCGGGAGGTACTGCCTCGCGACCAGCAGGGCCATCACCTTGTGGGGCCAACCCAGCGCCCAGCGGTTCGCGATGCTGATCGCCGTCGATCCCTGCTTCTCGATCTCCAAAGCCAGTGCTTCCCCGTACAGCTCCCGGTTGTAAAGCGCTTCCATCGTCGTCATTCCTTTCCAAATCTTGCGCCGTCGCTGGAGCGATTTCTGTTGATCCTAGTTCGGTGGCGGGCGGCACCGGGGTCGACGCCTCAAGGTCCTGTTGAGCGCGTAAGTCCCATCCGGTCAGTCGCAGGCGCGCAGCTGCCACCAACTTCGCTTGCACGTCTCGCATGAGCTGACCGCGATCAGTCATCGTGCCCATGCTGAAGCCAGAGGCCAGCAGCACCTTCGCCGCCGCTTCTGTCTTCAGCTTTCTCAAGATCGCCACCGCATTGACCAGAGCTCCCGAGCGCAACGCGGCGTCCAAGGCAATCGACTCTGGTGGGCGCCATCCGTGGTCATCAGTAGCCACCGGCGGCGCAAGTTCCCGCGTGGCCTCGTCGGCGTTGGCGCCGAACATGTCGAGCTGCATCTGTACCCTACCACCAAATAGGCATTAAACAATTATCAATCGGCCGGAGTGCGGTCGGTTAACAGCTGTTTAACACTTTACTGGACCCGCGGAAGGGCGTCTGCCAACTATGCTTGTCATGTACCGTTCAATCTTTTGCTGCAAAAACGCGCCCTCGGCCAATTCAGCGCCTGCTGTTGCTGCCACGTTTCGGCCAGTCAGTCCGTTGCCCCGCGCGATGGCCTATTGATTGACGGGGTTGCAATGCGTGGGCTCTCCTCGGTCATTGTTCGGACTCGTCGCGCCAGATCGCAGCGGGAAACTCTCTCTTGATCGCCGGCAACCCAGATCTCCGCACCAAATCGAAAAGCATTTGGGAACAGGCAACCCCCTGAAACTGAGCGTGCAGCACTCTGGATTGAATCCCAAGGAGGCGCCGCAGCTTGCCTGCAAGCCGGCCCTCATCGGGGCGCACCGCCCAATCGGAGGCCAGTTGCTCCATCCACACGCGATCTCTCGTGGGATGGATAGTCAGCACGGCAAATTCTTTCAGTCGAAGGCCGTGGAGCAGTCCCCCGAACATCTGGGAAACGGCGGCGGCGATCGCCGCATTCTCGGAGCCGAGGGTTCCAGCCGCCGACTCGTCGAGAGTGAGCAAAAGCCAATGCGCGGGGCCGATAGCTTCGCTCAATCGAGGAAGTATCTTCCAATACGCAAGAACCGACCCGCCCTGACGGGTGCGCAATGTAAAGGGAAACCATCCTGCGGCGGCGAGCCTCGTCGTGTCGGGAAGCAACGGCGCGGCCTCGAACCAAGGCTCCCAGCTGCTGTTGTGCGCATTCCAAACCTCGAATTCGCGCAAAGGAATGCCGGTAGTCGAGAACAACGGCAGCTCGCCGCCCGTCTCTCGACGCACAGACCAGAGCAAATCCGCATCGCCCGGCAGGTAGTCGTCTTCCTCGAAGGCCCAGCCCTGCAGCACCTGCTGCACCACTGCCCTCTTCACCCGCGTCATCAGGTGGGGAACAGAAAAGCCACGCGTGCCCAGGTCCCGCGCGGCTGCTTCTCGCCGCTGCCAGAACGACAACCGATAGATGCCGTACCCGCTGGGTAGCGTCTTGCGCGCAGCTATCAGCGACGCATGGGGCCACGGTCGTTCTGAACTATCCCAGTGTTTTGCGCTGAAAGACGATTTTCCGGAGAGCCTGCGCAGGGAGATTGCGCTGTCGACTCGGTAGTAATAGCCGTCCTGCGATGTTGGGTCATCGAGTCCGAGGTTTTGCTCCGCACTTGCTGTTGTGGACCGGTCAGCCAAAATGTTGCCTTCTCTGTTCATCGCCATCATCCAGGATCAGGTGGAGGCCGGCCATCTGACGATTGCTTTCGCGACGCCTAAGCTGCGATCGCTGGGAAGCCCCTGCAACTCATCATTCCCCGCGTCCCGCGGCGCTGTTACAGCTCCAAGGCCAACTGGCGCGACTTTTCGGCGCGGGCCACGGTCCCTCGGCCGTCTTTGAACACAACGTGAACGTCCTCACCCAATTTAGGTGCGCGATCGAGGTCGCCGAGCTTCAGAACGACGCCGGAGCGCCGGCCGACGTCCATGATGTAGGTACCGCCGTCCGCGGCAACCACCCGACCGATGTAGGTGCCGGACGCCAAGTTCGGCAACTTCAATTCGGCAACGACCTCGGCCGCGAGCGCGGCCAGACGTACCTCGGCGGCCAGCTGCTGATCCTCATCCTTGACCACGGCCGCTGAGGCACGCGACGGCCGGCGGCCCGCCGCAGCGTCGAGGGACTCACCGAGATGTTGGCCAACGCCTGCAAAGGGCGCGTAAGCGACGCCTTGGCCAAGGATCTGGTGAGCAATGGTGGCAGAGACGCCATGGACTAAATTTTCGGGAACGCCCTTCAGGCGCGCGTGCTCACCAGGAGTGAACTGCCGCAACAGGTTCGGGTCGTCTGGATGCGCCACCTTCGGATCGGTGCTGCGCACCTTCGAATAGCCCTTCGTGATCGTGCCGACCCGCGTGCTCTCCGCGCCGACCACTTGCATCGCAAAGTTCTTACCCTCCTGCCGGTCGCGAATCTCCTTGGCCTTGAGGCCCTCCATGGTCGACCACGATGGATGGCCTGGCGGAATGTCGTCGAGGATGCCTCCGACAGTGAGATCGGACGCGCCTGGAGGTTGCAGCTGGTCGAAGTCGAACTCGATCCCCTCGCTGACCGCCACCATGCACCAGCGCACTCGGTTCTCGATGGCGCCCCACTCCTGCCCCCGCAACACACGCTCGTGCGTCACGTAACCCATGTCGCGCAGTTGGTTTCGGAGGATGTCCGCGCTCGCGCTCGTCGCATAGGTTGGCACTTGCTCGAACACGATGGCGGCCGGGTTCGCCTTGCTCAAGATCACCAGCGCACTGACCACCAAGTGGCCGACGTCAGGATGCGCCTCGCCGTGGCTCAGGCCGCGCTTAGCCTTGCCCGCACGGGACTCACCGCTGCACGGCAGGCCCATTTCCATGACCTCGACTTTAGGGATCTCCGCGACGCCGCGCTCGTCAAACGCCAACTCCTGCATCGGTGCCGCAAACACCTTCGTGTGCTCATCCCACGCATCGTTGTGGGCTGCGGCATGCTCCAAAAGATCCTCGCGGATCTCGTTGGCGAACGCGAGCCGGTTGTCGACGCCGGCGGCTTTCAGTCCCGAGTGGATCGCATGCGACAAGATGCCTCCGCCATGCGAGAGACTGCCGACTGCAAGCGGCTCACCGGCCTCCAGCTTGGACTTCAGGCGGCCGAAGCGCTCAGCCTTCTTGAGCTCGCTCGCGAGCGGCAACAGGAATATCTGTCCTTGTTTGACTGCGACGCGAACCGAGCTCATGCCATCGAACAATGCCAGCAGCTCGCGCGAGTTCAGGTCGATGATGGGATTCGTCTTCTCGCCATCCTTCTTCCCGGACACGACCCTCGATCCGTCGGGATTCGCCTGCAACACGATTGTCTTGCCGTGGACGACGATGTCGAAGTGCTGGCCAGGCTTGAAGCCCGCGCGCTGCGTCTGCGTTCCTTCCAGCCAGATGCGCGGAGCGCCGCGGTTCTGCCCGATCTTCTTGATGTAGTAGCCATCGATCACCGCTGTTCCTTTGTCCTGTCGACTGCAGATGTGGCTACGCGCCTAGCGTTCAACGCCGTGCGAAAGACTTTGTTCGGGGGCGGCCACGTGGCCCTTGCCATCCAGGTAGGCGATGTCGGCAATCTCGTTGACCTGCACGGGCCGCGACAGGGCGGAAGTCGCGTGCAACACCGTTTCCCCGCTGCGTCCGACGCGTTGCTCGACGACCGTATCGCCGACGCTCAGAATCTTGCCGACGAACCTCCCGGAGCGGTCGGAATTCTCCGCAGGGCCGCAGTCCGCGCTTTCGCGTGCTTCTTGCCGAACGGCCTGGATCACCAGGTCGTGTTGTGCAATCTCCGAGGCATAGCCGCGGCTAAGCTCCTTCGAGCGTTCGATCGCACCTACCGCAATCTCCACTTCCCAATCGCGCACCCACTTGATCGCCTGCACGTCTTCTCGCGCCCATCGCTTCCCGTTGGGCTCGTCTTCCTGCTGGTTCACGCGCTTCGGCAGTTGGCTGATGGCCTCGGCCCTCCGCTCGATGCCAACATAGGCATTGGTGTAGCACCGATGGGTTTCGGCCCTCTCGCCTAGCCACTTTTCAGAAACTGGTCGCTCGATCACTGCTTCGCTCCTTTGATGCGTTCGAACTTGCGCTGGCTTCAGCGCCTCATCTCGCGCGATGCCTCACGCGCATTGCCTGACACGACCCCTTGCCCGTCGCGATAGGTGATCTCAGCGACCTCCCCCGGTTCAACGGGTCGTGAAAGATCGGACATTGAGTGCAGGACGGTTTCGCCGCTGCGACCAACCCGTTGCATCACTGCGTTGTCGGTGACCTTGAGGATCTTTCCCACGAACATGCCGACACGCTGGCCCGGCGTTGAGGGCGCGCGAGGTGCCTCCAACTGCGGCATGCCCTTGGCCCATTGCCTGGCGTTGTGCAAGATGCCTTGGAGTTCGGCGTTCGTGAACGGCACTGAGACGCCGTGATCGCGAAGCCAACTCGAAACGCCCGCGAAGACACCCTTCATGAACCCGAACTGCACGCGCACATCGCCGCGCTCGTCGAGGCATTGCTCGCCAGCCCGCGCGACGATCTCCTTCGTCTCGATTTCAGCGGGCAGCTCACCGTAGCGCGAGCGCACGTTGTCGGCGATCGAGCAGACCGTGGGGTCACCCTTGGCCTTCAGGGCCTGCACGCCGTGATGCAATTTCGAGAAGCCGTAGCTACCGAGCATCCGCTCCAGGCTGTGGTGCATGACGACTTCGTGCGCCATGACCTTCTGCAACTGTGCGAGGTCGCCGATGTTGCCCGCGACGACGTACACCTGGCCATCGTGGTAGGCACCGTCCGTATGCACAGGCGACCGGAATGGCAACTGCGCGGCCGTGGCCACCACATGCACGAGGGGCATGTTCCGCCACTGTCCGCGAAGGCGATGAATCTCCGAGTGAATCTGGCTTTCAGGCATGCCGTTGGCAGCCACGGCACCGGTGGAGAAGAGCGCCGGGCCGAGCGCCGACGCGCGGACATTGAGCTGGTCGACCAGCGCATCGAACGCCATGTTGATGCTGTCGCGTTCGTGTCCGCTGGGAACCGTCTCACGTTCGTGAACGCCGTGGGAGAGGTAGCTGTTCTTCGCGTCGCGTGCGTCCAGCTTGTCGGCCACGAACGCGTCAAAGGCCCTTGCGAACATCTCGCACGTCGTCGCCCAATAGGGCTTGCCGCCCTTTTCTTTGTCGAGGTGCGCTGCATTGCGCGCGTAGTCGGTGCTGACCTTGCGCAGCTCTGGCTTCGCGTCGGCGGCCATGGCCGCTTGATGCTTGGCTTTCTCTCGACGGAAGGTCAGTGAGTCGACGTTGCTCTGTAGGCCTTTGAGCTGATCGAGCGAATACACACGCCCGTGCTTCTCCTTGTACAACTCCCTCATCTCGGCGACAGCAGGGTGAACCAGCGTGGTGGGACCAATGGCCACCTTCTCGATGCCGGAATCGGCAGCGCGAACGCGATTGGCCAGCTCGTCGAATTGCGGCTCCAAACCAGTGAAGTCCGCGCGAATCGATCGGAGCCAGCCAGCGACGTTCTTTTCGAGTTTCTGTTGGTAGGCCGCGTCCTCCGAGCGCGCCTCTTCGGGCGTCTGCATCCGCGTCGTCATGCTCTGCTGAATTCCCGCGAATGCCGATGTGACCTCCGCACGGACCTCGCCGAAGCGGCTGGACGTCACCGACGTGTACTTTCCGCCAACGAATTCTCGGCTCGTCTTGGTGACGCCAAGATGGACGTGCTCGCTCAGGTAGGGCTCGCTCGAACCTTCGAGGCCGGCCTGTCTCGCGAAGTAGTGATCGAGGGCGTGCGCCCATTCGTGACCGAGCGCTCCGGCTCCGGCGGTCCGCGTCAGGTTGATTTCATTGACGCCCGGCACGAAGTGTGCGGCGTTGCGTCCGCCGTGCCCCTGCGCGCCGAACGCCAGTCCGAGCATGCCACCGAGCGACATCGCCGTGGGTGGCAGGTCCAGTAACTCCGCCAGGTCGTGCATCGCGTCGAACGCATGGTTCAAGTGCAGCTGCGCCTCCGCGCGCGCTGTCGGGGTCTTCATCCAGTTGCCGAAGTTGACGCCTCGAAGCCCGAATTCAGACATCAGCCGCTCGCTGCTGATGTCTTCGCCCGGCATCCGTCGACTCGGGCCAACGCGTTCCGCGCGCTCGACAGTCTCACCCATTTCCCTGATGGCGTCGGCGCCACCTTTGCCGCTGCGCGATCGCGCCTTTGCCGCCTCGATCGCTGCCTCGCCGGATTCAAAGGATCCGATGAAACCGCGTTTGCCCACGAGCACGAAGGACTTGACGTCGCTGGCGGCAGCCTGGGCATCTTGCTCCGTTGGATACGCGTCCAGGTAGTATTCTCCGAGCGACAGTAGGAACCTGCCATTGGCTCCCTTGTCCACGTGTGGTTCGGGCCGATCGATGACCTTGAAACCTTGCACTTCCCAAGCCTCGCGCTTGTTCGGCCACCCGGCGTCGATGGCCTTCATCGCACGTCGTATTTCGTCGTAGCCCGGTTGCAGTGCGCCCAGCAGCTTGTTGCCACCGATCAGCCTCAGTTCGATGCGGTGAGCCTTCCAGCCCTCCGTGTAGACACGATCGAGTAGACCTCTGCTTGGCACGAGGTCCAGGACGGAGATCCCCGCGCCGATCGAGCCGCCGGCGGCGCGGGCGTTCTGCGAGATCCAGGCCGTCAAAGCTTGAGGGTCTTGCGCCCAGGCCATCAGTCCCTTCTCGACGCGCTGCAGGCCTGTGATGTATTGCGCCAACGCACTGTCGATCCCTCCCGCGCCAGATCCGACAGACGGCTTCGAGGCTACGCTGTCGTATACCTGCTTGACGATGTGCGCGATGAGCGGCTGCATGCCGGCCTCGATCAATGCCACGTAGTCAGGCTTCAACCAGATGTTTGCCTTGATGGCGTCCTTGACCTTCAGCGCGTCGTTCTGACCTGCGAGGTCTTCCCACTTCAGCGCAATGCGCCCTCGGTTGCGACGATTCGCGACGAGTTCCTCGCCAGCGTCGGCGATTCCACCTGTTTCGGCGACGGGGGCAGGCTTCTCGGCATCGGTAGCGGCCACCGCGCTGGCCAACTCGGACGCCGGATCAGACGGGCGCTCGACCGGTGGATGAGGTGCGGCGCCGTCGTCGGCGGAGATTTCGGTTCCGAAGAGATCGAGCTGCATTTCGGGTTCCTAAATGGCTTCAGCGCCCTATCGCCACGCCGAGCTTCATGGCGTGCATGACGCTACCGATGCCCCTTCGGAAGTGCACCGCGAGTCGTTCGCCGATGTTGGGTACCTTGTCGAGACTGCGCACGTCGTGGATCACCGCCTGGCGGCGGCCGATGTCCTGCGCCACATGCAAGCCGCTCGCTGCCACGATCGGCCCGATGTACTGCCGGTCCCGTTCCCCCGAACGGTCGACCATGCTGTAGCCCTGCTCTGCGAGCGCCACACGGATCGTTGTCTCCGAAAGTTGCGCGTCGAGCGCTACCTCGCGGGCCTTCAGCGGGGTCGAAATGGCCATGAAGACATTCGCGATCGGCTTGCTGTTTCCGTGAGCGGCCTCCGTAGCGGCCTCGTTCCATGTCCGACGATTGACCTTCTTGAAATCGAGCGAGTACCCTGCGACCTCGGCAAGCTGGGTCATGAATTCGCGCGTCATGCGGCCGTTCCCTTCACGGAACGGGTGCAAGTTGTTCACCGCCTTGTAAACCTCGCCCATCTCGGTCGCGAAGGCGTCTGCATCCAGGCCCGCGGCAGCACCTTCGAGGAGGCGGCCACCGCGGATCGTGTCGGCGATCACCGCCGCGCTTCCTTCGAGCTCGCCCAACGAAGTAAACCTCGTCTTGGCGGCACCCTCGCCCTTCGCCATGTCGACTTCGCGAAGTTGCCCAGCCCAGTCATAGACATCCTGGAACACTCGGCGATGGATCTCGCGCATGTGCGCGAGATCGAAAGTTGGCGCCACCGGGTTCTGGCGCAGTTCCGCGAGGCGCAGCGCCGTCACTTCGCGCTCGAATGAGTCGAGCTTGCCCTGATCCTTTATGCCGGCCCTGTTCACAAGAACCGTGGTGCCTTGGAAGAGATAGGCCTCCCAGCGGGCGCGGCTCATTTCGCATGCCTGCTGTGTGCAGCCACCGCTTGCGCAATGGCTTCAGCAATCGTCAGGTCGCCTGCGATCACCTGTTGCTGCCTGGCAGCTTGCGCAGCGTCGACCACAAGGCCCTCGAGGGCCAGCGTCGCGTTCGCGTAGGCGAAGGCCGCTTCGGTTCGCTCGCGCGTAGCCTCTGAAGCTGAATGTGACGGACGGTTCACGCTATCGGACGGTTGGTTCATTGCCTTCTCCTTGCGTCCCTTTCGGGCCTTAGGAATTTGTTCGGCCAGACCGGGAACAAGGCCCCAGCGAATTCAGCGGCCAAGATCCTTGTCCTGCCCCTTCACCATGTCGGTGACGATGCCCTGGCCATCCTTCACACGGATGTTCAGACGGTCGCCTACTGCGGGCACCTTATCGAGGCCGCGCACGTCGTGGATCACCACCTGGCGGCGGCCGATGTCCTGCGCGACATGCAGGTTGCTGGCCGCGACGATCGCGCCCATGTACTGGCGCGCTTCATCAGGCTTTTGCGGGAATGCGTAGCCCAGTTCGGAGAGTTGCGCGCGCAAATCGATCTCCGAGTCCTTCGCTTCACGTTCGCTGTCGATCTGCACCCATGCGTCCGTGCGCTCTGCGACTGCGACGCCTACCATGGCGGACTCAACCAGCGGCGCGTGTTGTCCCTGCGCCATGCGTGACACCTCCAGCCTGAATCCTTCGGCGACGAACTTTGCGCCCAGACCGAACTGCGGCGCTCGATCCGCCATGGCCTGCGCGCTCTCGAAAAGTGCCGTGTACGCGATGCCTTCCTGTTCGTAGTCGATGGCGAGGCATCCGGACCTGTCGTCGATGTACGGCGGGCCCACCGGTTCGCGCGCCGGCGCCGTGTACTCGGTCTTCGGGCGCGCCGCGCGAACCTCGAAGGCGCGTTGCACCAGGCTTTGGTTCAGCCCATGGGCCTTTACGAACTGGTCGAAGCTCTGCACCGAGTTGAACAGGACCAACTGCGGCGTCTCGCCTTTTTCCGAGGTCACGCGCACCGCCAAATCTTCGCTGTCGCGATCAACGAAGGGTTCGGAGAACTTCGCCCTGTCCAAAGAATCGACGACTTGGCCAGCACCGCGGTAGTAGGACACCATCACAGCCTCGCCCACCGGCGGGACGGCCTGCAGGCGACGGTTCTCGTGTGTGACAACCTCTCCGTCCTGCGTTCGCTGCAGTGTGAAGTCACTGTCTTGCGCGATGACCTCCCCTACGGACACTTCCTTCGGAACGATGTCCCTCTCGACGCCGGCGCGGACCAGGGTCGGGCCGAGCCTGGCAGACAGCTCGCGCTGCGTGTCGATCTGTTGTTTGATCCAGGGGTGGTTCATCCCGTCGCTCAGGGCGGCGAAGTCGGCCAAGACTTGGGGCGCGTTCTCGCCGTGGATCAGCGACGATTCCAGCACCGATGACATCCAGGCGCTGCGCAGCGAAACAAGCTCGGCGACTTTGAGGTTGTCTCGCGCCGAAAGCGGGTTCAACCTAAGCTTCTCCGTCAGCGCCTGTAGCGTTACGTCCTTGTAGGTGTGCTCTTGCGCGTGACGAGGCAACGTCTGGGCAATCGGCCCGTTCATGTAGACGCTGTAGGTCATCACGTCCGCTGAAACGCCGACGCCAGGGTGGCGATTGATCGCCCCGCTGGGCCGCATCGTTTCGGCGAATTCTGTGAAAGTCATCTGGTTGACGTTCTTGTCGATCATGACATCCCTATCTAGACATTAAAGAATTTATTTCGCAGCAAAAGTGCGCTGCCTCATCGGCCGTGGCCACTCCGGTTTTGCTCGTTCTCGAAAGCGCACTGCATGGCGCCACTTCCATAGGTGATGGTCACAACCGCGCCTACGGCAGGCACGACGGGAAAGCCGTCAAGGTTATGGACCGTGGCGCGTCCGCGGCCGAGTGACTGGATGACCAGGCCGTAGTCCTCTGCCAGGCCGAGGATTTGGCCGACGCTCACGCCGTCGGGACGCGTGCGCTCAAGGCATGCGCCAACCTCATCGTCTTCGACTAGCACCCCGTGGTTCGACCAAAGCTCACTGCCGATGCGTTCGACGAGTGCCCGCCTGCGCCGGCGACCTGAATCCGACGCGTCAGCGATGTCGAAATCCACCGCCGCTTTCGCGGGCATCCTCGCTTCGTTCGACGCGGTTTGGGCATAGCGAAACTCGGCAGCGACCTGGCGTTCTTGCAGCATGATGACCTCAGAGGGATGGTGCGTTGCGGCCGATGCGGGCGGCCTTGCTGACCGTCAGCGCTCCGGCCTTGAAGTTGAGGCGCAACTGATCACCGACTTTCGTCTGCGCGCCTTCGACGACGGTGTGTGGCAATTCCAGTGCGTCGCTGCGGTTGACTTTGATGAGGCTTGCGCGATGGTCACGCGAGACAACCTCCCCGAAATACTGCCCGCGGTCAACGTCGGGTGCCTTGACCTTCAGGCCCATTTCGGCCGCCTGTTGCTCGATGGTCGGCGCATGCACGTCGAGGCCCTTGGCCGCGAGCAACTCAGAGATGCCACTCGCGCCGAACTCGCCGGCATGTCGGGCCAGCGAACCCGAACTGATGCTGCTGACGACGACCTCCGCAGCTTGCAGGCTGACGCTGCCGTGAAGAAGGCGCTGCACGCTGTCCGGCACCCAGTCGCTCAAGCCCACAACCTTCGAGCCCGAGGCCCACGCTTTAAGGCTCGCGCGCGTGGATTGCACTGCGAATGCGCTTGCCGCCTCGCGGTGCAGTTCCAAAACCTGCGCCATGGATGCCGGGACGTCGAACTTCCCGCCCACGCCGTCGAACCCAAAGCCGGCGACGCGCTGCTGCAGCGCCTGAGCGGCAACCATCTGCAGCGAGGCGCGCGCATGGAACGGCTGCTCGCCCAGCGGCACGACGCGCACCACCGACGCCGAAAGAATTTGGCGCACCATCTCCTCGGCAGTCGCATCCTGCGACATTGCTGCGAGCGCTGTCGACGGCGCCGCGGGCGCGTCCATGGCGGCCTTCGCCGCCGCAGGCAGGGATCGGACGGAACGTGCCCGCGATTGGGTGTTAGCAGCAGCCAGTGCCCAGCCGTCGGTCCCGCGAGTGAGCGCCCGCTGCAGGGCGGGCTTCGCGTGTGCGAACACGGTGTCACGACTTTCGCCGATGGACACGCCGCGCACGGGGAAACCGGCTTCGCGCAGCACGACGGCCATGCCAGGGCCATCCATGCCATGGAGCAACGCCATCACGTCACCCGGCGACTTGGCCCGAAGGGCCGCGCGAAGCGCGTGAGCACCAGCAGACGCCCATGCACCATCCGGCCCTTTGGTTGGGCTCAGATAGCTCGGTCGGCTGGCCAGTTGGCGCACCTCACTCATCTCCATGAAAACCTCATTCCGGGTCAAATTTAACTGTTAATTAACAGTTATTGAATTATTGCACCATGCGTGTTTGGCGGTCAACATGCCATCGCCGGATCGACGAACACAGCGATGTCGCCCACGCCTGCGAGTGCCTGCTTGACCTGCGCCACGGTCGCTTCCAGCGCCGCCAAGCTCACAACCCCGACCACCTGCAGGTTCGGAAAGCTTGTTCCCAGGAACTCATAGAGGGCTCCTTCGTTGGCAGCGCAAATCACGCGCTGCTCCAGGACCGAATCGCGTTGTGGCACCTCGGCCGGCCCTCGGCTGCTGCCGGTCACCAAGAACACGTTTTCCTTGCGCATACCTTCTTCCTGGCCGTCCTATCGCTCATTGCCAGACGCACGAGTCACCATGGGTGAAGCCAGCGTAGGCGCGCGTTCGACCGCTGGCGCGTGGCCCAGCGCCGCGAACACTTGTCGCTGCGCCTCCTTTGCCCCGCTGGCGCACTCCAGGTCGTTCCAGTCCGTCGGACGGCCGGCGATGTCCACGAATTCCGGCACCACCACGACCGCGCTCGGGCCCCCTTCCTTCTCGATGCGCTTGGCGAAGGCCGCAGCTGCGAAGCGCACGGCCTCCACGCCGCGATTGTTGTAGTGCGCGCGGATGGGCTTTTGGTCGGTCATGCCAAGGGCCTCGATCGAGATGGCGCGCACCTCGGTGGAGTCCACCTCGCGCTCCAGGCTCATCCTGTATCGACCCTGTGGTGCTTGATGCCACTCGCCGTCCGCGACCGCGTCACCAAGCGACACGAGTCGCGAGCGCGTGGGGGTGCTCAGGACCTCCACCACGCTGCCACGCCGAGAGTTCGGATTGAGGCCCAGCTTGTCGGCGAGAAAACCGAGTGCTTTTTCGACGTGGAACTGATCGTTGTCCCCCGCCAAGACGGCGCGGATCTCCGGAGGTAGTCGGCGCGCCGCATCGCTGGCCACCACCTCCAAATTTCCTGCATCGAAGCACACCACCGTCGGGATGCCCGTTGCGCGGAACCACGACGCGCCTGTCGCGAAGCCCTCGACAAAGGCAACGTCGAGGGCGCTGCGTTGGGCCGTCGCGCGGCTGCAGAGCGTGTCCAGCGTCGTGGCTCCCAGCACTGCCATGGTGCCGTTCTTCTGGGCGCCGCGCATGAACGATTTCACCTGGCCGTTCTCGCTGATGATCTGGACGGCGCGGATTTCTCCTGCTGCTGTTTGCATGGGAACGACGAGGTAGCGTTGATCCGGCTTCACAATGGTTTTGCCGCTCTCCCCGTAGAACTCGGGGTACTCGAGCAGCACGCGCCCCGCAACCTCGTGCAGCCCGGTTGCCGGGATGCCCTTTCTCCGGAGGTACGGGTGATCCCGCGCCGGCTCGCTGCGCGAGAGGACGGCTGTTGCGTTTATCGCTGCCGAGGCTTGCGCAGCCCGGGCCTCGCGGTCCGCAATCTCGGCCCGATGCAGAGCTGTCGCACGCATGCGAGCCTTCTGCTCGGGGGTCAGCAGCGGACCGTTGTAGGTCCAGACGCGCGACTCGCCGGAGAACTTGTTGTTGATGGCGCCCACAGGCGTTCCGTCGTCCAGGCCTGCCAAGTCGAGGACATAAGCGCCGGATCCGTTCTTGCCCTTGTTGGCCAACACCCGCACGTTGTGCCATTTGCCGTCGGCGATGAGTTCGCGCGAGGTGTCCAGGCCCATGTCGTCCATCTCCTTCCGGAAAGCCTCCACCACTTCGCTGTCGGCTGCGACCTGGCCAAGGCAATGCTCGCTCGGGTTCCATTCCCGAAACTTCTCGATGTCGCCGTCCTTGGGCACGAACCACACTTTGCTCGGTCGATACCACACCGCCCCGCGTGCGCTTGCAAGGTCCTTTTGATCGAAGGGCACGGCGAGCACCGCTTTGCGCTCCGCGAACATTTCTTCAAGCCGAGCCGCGTAGGCGTCGAGGCCGGCCTCGCGCTGCGCATGGGGTTGGCGAGCCTGCGGCGCAGGCGCCGGTCTTTTCATCTCCATCGGCGCATCGTCCTTGTGGGAAGGGATGGGAGCAGCGTTGACCGCTCGTTGCCGCGCGTTCGCGGTGCGGCGCATTTCGCGCTCAACGTCGAGCTCCTGCTCGGCGATTCGAATCAGGGACATCGTTTGGCCAGCCACGAGCTCCGAGGCTCGGACGGCCTCGTAGAGAAGCGACGGCTCGGCCCGAACAGCACGCCCGATTTGCTGCGATTTCGCGCCAAGCGGCAGCTGCAACTCCGAGATCGCCCGCGAGGAGTGCACGTCCCGCAGACGTGCGGCGATCAATGAGGTGGCCATCGCGCGAGCCATCAAGTCGCCCAGCTCCCCGAGCCCTCCGGCCTGCTGCTGCTGCATGCTGATCCACTCGACAAGAGCCGGCAGAACGTGCCCGCCCGGCTCAAACTCCGCGGCAACCATTGCGGCCTCCACCGCCTCCAGCGAGAGGCCGACACCCGCCTCGTAAGCGGGCACGCCCGCGATCGCAGAGGCGTTGTAGACGGCCAGGCGCCCGGCGAGCGCCTCTGGTCTGAGGACGCCCGCATGGTCGGTTGCCTCAACGATCTGCAGCCCGATCGGCTGCGCCGTGTCACGCAACTGCCAGCCGGCGGAAAGCACCTGCTGCGAGGTGAAGAACCGAGGATCTCGCCATTGCCGATCCTGCATGACCTGTAGCAGCATCCAGCGATTGAATCCCGTGATTGCGCGTGGCACACCGCCGGCAACCGTGTGCGGCAGCGGCAGCGTCACGGCCTTGCCGGTCGCGAAGACTGCCGTGCCCGCTGCAAGGTGGTCCGCAAAGCGCCCGGCAATGGCCAGCCGGTGAGCAGTGCCTGCTGGCGATCTCGCTTGCATTGCGGGATGCTGCGTCACGTGGTCGACCATCAGGGCCTCACCTCAGAGGCGGGTGCCGTTCGCGGCAGCATCCCCGCCTCCAGCGTCAGCACATAGCTGTCCGCCAGGCCAAGCGGCGTGAACTCGGCAATGGCGACGCGTCCGCCGCGGCGCGACGCCTCGCGGAGGTAGCCAATCGCCTCCTCATCGAACACGGGGAGGTCGAGTGAGAGGATGGACCGTTGATGAAGCGCGACAACGCGATTCCCGATCACGCGAAGGGTGTCGGCCTGGCGCAAACCGCAGTTCGCCGGGGCTGTGACCATGACGCCCTGCAGGCTGCCCGCATCATCTTTTGCAGCAAAAACTTCGATCGGAATCATTGCTGGACTGCAATCAAGGTGATTGAACATCAAATAATGCGCTCATGATACATGAGCTCTGTTGGGAGGTCCATGCATCAACGTGGGCCTTTCGCGGCTCAGCGCCCCACTCCGGGCTTGGCCAAGCTTTGGTTGGCCAACCTGGCCATGCCCATCTCGTACGAAATCGAGACGACGTCGCCGACTCGGGGGTCTTCGCCACACAGTGCGTGGCGACTGTGCGCCACCAGGTCAGCCGGATCGCGGCCGACCTTCTGAACCAGCCGCTCGGCCGAGACTTCGACCAGCTTTCCGACGTACATGCCAGAAGGTTCTGCTTGGCGGGGCTCGGGAGCGCGCTCATCGGGGTGACGGGCCGCCCGGGGCCTGGGCGCCTGCCTCAGGCCGTCTGTGGTGAGTGGCAGATCCATCTTCACGCCGGGATGGCTCCGAGAATCCAGTCCCAAGACCTGGCTTGCGTAGTCCTCGGCGTAGACGATCCGTGCCTCCGAAGACGCCACGTAGCCCTTGGCATTTCGATAGCGGTTCACACCCAACAGGATCATTGCCGTGCTGACCTCGCGAATGCCGCGCGCCAGCTCTTGTGCCGGCCGCGGGCAACTCGCATCGACTTCGAGCTCTGATTTGAAGCCCAACGCGGCCAGCTCGGTTCCCAGTGCGTTCACCTTGGTGATCGCTGCTTGCTGCAGCGCTTCAGGCAGCTGCTCGCACGCCGGGTGAATCGCGGCAAGGTCCTTCAGCGACCGCGGAGGCCAGTCGACGCTAACGACGCGACCCTGCAGGCCAACGCGGGCAACTTCCTTGCGCGCTTTGTCCTCGACGAATGAGATGTGTCGCTCGTCCAACCGGCCTTGATTCGCAGCGGAATTGATCCCGAACAGGATCATGTCGCGCATCTCGTGAGCCGGCTCGCCCGCTTCGGCCAGTTGATCCAGCAGCGCGTGCACGCGCTCGGCAAAGGGGCCGTCCGTCCAGGCAGCGGTGTCGCCTCGCAACTCGGCTCTGCGCGCCTCCAAGCGTCGCGCGCGCTCGGCCCGCACTGCCTCGTCGTGGGCGGCATTTACCCTGAGGGCGACATCCAGCTCAGACTCGAAGAAGCTGCCCTGCAGAGGCGCGCTCAACGGCTCAGCTCCTGCTTTCGCGCCGGCGTCTTCACGTGGCCCCCGGCTATGCCATAGCTGATCTCGACATCCTCGCCGATGTCCGGGACGGGGCCTGTCAGCTTCGACACGTCGTGCCACACGAGGACGTTCGGGTCGCGTCCCGCCTTTTGCGCGATCCGCCCCCCTTCTACTTTCACGACCGGGCCGATGTGCAGCCCGGACATTGCCACCTCGATGTCGGGGGCGTTCTCCGGCAGCGCGACTGCCATGCCCTTCATGTGAACGGTCGTCTGCCATTTCACCGGATGCGACGTCTTGCCGTCGGTCCCAACAATCGACGTGCGGCCTTCCTCTTTCAGCACGATGCTGTCGCCAGGCTCAGCGCCCGCGTCGACCAAACTGCGCTGAAGGTCCTTGCCCCAAACAGTCTTGGTCACGCCCGGCGCGATCTCCACGTCAGCGAAGTAGCTCATGCCGTTGGCCTTGTTGCGGCGGTACGGCGCGGCGCCGTGTCCAACCAGCCGAACCGGCAAGTCTTCCTCCTGAGCGCCCTCGAGCGCTGCGACCGATGCGCGCAGGCGCTCCGCCTCGCCGATGGCCATGCTTGCCTCGCGATCGACAACCGGTTCTGCAGCCTCTTGCGCGATCTCTGAGGCCGCCCGCTGGCCGGCTAAAGGCAATTCAGCGACGGCCACGTCTGCGCGAACGGTGTCGCCCACGCGCACCACGGTGCGGGTGACGACCTCGGCGGCCTGTCCGTATGCCGGCGCGTTGGGGGCTTGAGGCACACCGGGGTCGACCTCGGTCGACCTGACGACAGCCGAGCGTGTGACAGTGGTCGGTAGGCCCTTGTCCTGCCCGATGGCAGGAAGCACCTCCACAAACTCCGGAGCCTGCTCTTCCGCCCGAGCCGCCGCGGCCTCGTGCTTGCGCGCCTCCTGCGCGATTCGCTCAGCCAGGTTCTGCCGGTCTTGCTCCGTCGGCTTGTAGTTGACGACGTCCAGGCCCATGACTTTCGCTTCTACCCATGCCTTGGCCATCACCTTGGGCGGCCCCTTGAGCTCGATGGCCTTCCACCCTTTGAGGAGCGCGAGTTCCATCGCACCGCGGTAGCCCAGGTCTGACTTGGCTCGGAGCGAGACTGCGTTGCCTTTGTCCTTCAGAACCGCCGGGCCGCCAGCCTTCGGCCGGTATCCGCCCTCGTTATCGCGCATCAGCTCTCCGCCAAGCAACCGTGGCGGTTCGCTCACGTTCGCCTTCAGATGCGGGTCGTTGAGGAGTTCGTCGCGCGACACCACGCCCAGCCCCAGCCGGCGCGCGTTCGGGTAGGTCTGTAGCAACGTCGCGATGGCCGCCTTGTCCCTTGCAAGCTTTTGACTCTCGACCAGCTTGTTGACCCGCTTGGCCAGCTCCAGGCCATCGAAGTTGTGCAGGCCATCGAGCCAGTAAGGGGCCATCACGGCGAACGAATCCAGCCCACCGCTCCGGGCTGGTTCTTGACCACCTTCGGCTGGGGCCAGGCCCTCGGCCCCAACTTCGGGCACTGTCGCCTCGGATGCCGGCAGAGGCTGCGCAAAGAACAAGTCTGACGCGTCTTTCTCGATTCGCTGTTCGGGCATCGCCTGCAGCTCCGGCTGCGGCGCCGGCCCGATCTCGATTTCGTCATCGAGGTCCGCCACGGGTTCCGCCACATCGGCGCTCGCGGCCGACAACGTCTTGGCCGGCGCAGCGAGCTTCCGGTCGACTTCGCCTCGCATCTTGCGGATCTCGGCCTCCGACATCGCCATCATCGCTTGCAACGACGGCATGCCCAGTACGCTTTCTGCGTTGTACATCAGCCTCTCGGACACGGTGCCTTTGGATAGGTCGCGCACAGTGATCCGAACGCTTGCCGCCTCTGCAGGAATCGTCCAGCCGTTCAACGCGGCCTGTTCCTGGGTGATGAAGCGGAGGTCCCGCCACCCAAACCCTTCCATCCCCAGTTTCAGTCTGTCGACGTTGGCGCCGGTGATCTCGCTAGCATCGAGTGGATTGAAGGGCAGTCCCGCGCGCCCCTGTTGGGCGAAGCGATCCTTGAGGCGAGTCATGGCCACAGAGTCCGGCATTTCGATACCTCACTAATTAATGATTTCGGGTTGATTTTGCAGCTAAAGATCACAACGCCCTAACCGAGAGCCCGCTTGGCGCCGGTGCCCAATCCTACCTGACACCCCTGAAATTAACACGTAATAAACACTTACCTGCCAACCTCAACACCCTTCTTTTCGGGGCGCTGACTGGGAACGCATACGGCTTTATCCCCATTCACGGGATAGGTGATCCTGACGTCTGAGTGCAAGGAGGGAATGTTGGCGAGCTTGGCCAGGTCGTGCAGCACGCCCTGCTGCCCGACTCGCTGAACGAGGAACGCGGCTGTCTGACCGACAACCGGACCGTCGTAGGAGCGACCGAGTTCGGCTGCTGAGGACTCGAAACGGTCACCCATGATCGCCTTGCCCACATACATGGCTAGTCGCACCTGAAGCTCAGCGTCATCCTCGCGACCGGCCTGCACTTCCATGTCCGCCGCATGCTTCTCGCGAAGTGTGGTCAGCGCACGTGATACCTGCGCCGCGAACATCTTGTGTTTCTCGGCGGCAGCGGAAGTAGCAATCCCCTCGACTAACACGTCTCGACATGCATCGAGCGTTCGAGGGGCGATCCGCGTTGTGGCAGCCGCACGCAGGAACTCGTCTTGTGTCCAAGGGCCCATGGAATGCGGGGACGGATGAGTTTTAGAGGGCAACCGTCATTCTAGCTCCACAGGGCGTCGCCCCAAGGAACCGAGCTTCAGCCAGCGCGAGCCGGATGCCGCAAATGGACAGCCGGCAGTTCGAGCGAAGCTTCGCGAGGCGCGCTACGTTTTTCCCATCCGAATGGGCAGCCGTACAAGTCGACGAACGCCTCGCGCTGCTCCTGGATTGCCATGGCGTAGATTTCTACGCGTTGCTGCAGGGTGGACGTCTCATCGATGCCTACGAGGAGCGGAAGAGTCGCCGCCACCTCAGCTTCTAGAGCGTCGGCCAGCGGGCCTTCGGGATAGTCAATGTTTGAAACCGGAACCACGCGATGTACGCTCATTTTGCCCACTCCCTGGTGCACTTGATCCTACGGGACGCCTCGCGCCGAAGGTCCTGCTCCGGCCGCTGGGCGCAATTTAACACTAAATTAACACTTTACGCAAACTGAGATCACAGCGCGACCGTTGCTAACTTAAAACTTACGACGCGCAAAGATTATCGGACGCTGTACGTCGCACAACATGACAACTATCGGCGTCAAAGTGGGTACTGCAATGGAATCGTGGGGAACCGTGACTAAATACCACGAGGCCGATGCAATTCAGTCGATCGCGACGAGTTGGAAATTCGCGCTGAGCGAGCCCTTGAGCTGCATCTGGACGAGGGCGGTCTTTTGGGGAATCAAGGCCTTCAACATCACCTCCTCGACGCCCAGCTTTCGAGCGGCAAGCGCCGTATCCGCCTTGGCAAGTCCGAGCACGACGATCGTGCCGGTGGCCTTGATGAAGTCGTCGGGGAAGTGGTCGGGCGACTGACCCATCACCCAGAGCCCAAGCCCGAACTTCCGCGCCTCGTTGGCGATCTTGTTGATGATTGCACTGTCATCGTCAGTTGATCCAATGAATCTCTTCCCCTCGTCGAGCACAATCAGTTCCACAACGTCGCTCTGAAGCCCGCGCTGCATTGCGCGCTCGAAGATTCGCGAGCACACCAGATCGACGAGTGTCGCCTGCACCGAATGCTCCAAAGGCTTGATCTGGTACTGCCAAATCGGCTTCCTCGGATCGAATGGCGGCGGCGCCTGGTTGAAGATGCCGATCGCGCGCAGGTTTTGCACTCGCTCGTAGACGCTCGTCAGGACGTCCTGCGAGCTGTACCGAATGACATCGTCGAGCTCCCGGCCGGTCACGATCGCTTCGAGGTAGCTGGTATAGGCGTTCGCTGCCTTTTCCTTCGCTTTGTCCAGCGCAGCGGTCAGCTCCAACCTCTCGGCGTCTTCGAGCGCGGCATCGCGTTTGGCCAATTCCGCGATTCGCCGGTGGTAAGTGCGGGCCGCCTGATTGACGTCCTTGAGCAGGGCCATCGCTGCGCTATTCGTGCCACAGAACTGCGCCTTGAGCTTGCGTTCCGTGTAGCGCACCAGATCGTCAATGGACGGTGCGACCTTGAACAGGTTGCGCGGCTCCCACATCAAAAAGTCACCGTCGTAGCAGCTCCGATCCACCCACCACGACTTCTTTGTCCGCATCTCGGGGTTCTCGTCGAAGTCGTCGAAGCCTCCATGTGTGCCGTTGAGGCGGCGGAGCTTGAGCACTTCCTTGAAACGCTCGCGATGCTCGAAGGCCACATCGAGGTAGAGCCGGTTCTCGCGGCCAGCAAGGACGGCTCGGATCATCCGCGGGTCGTCGGGCACCCAGCTGTGGGGGTCATCGGCCTTGAAGCCGAAACTCGCGTAGAGATCCTCCAACAGGTAGCGCATGACGGCTTCCTGCTTGGTGCCCAGCAACTTCTGTTTCTTGACGGCAGAGATGAACTTCTCTATTGCGCGCCGCACGCCCCCATAGTCGGGGTCGGGATTCACCTCCAGCGGGTTGTAGCCGTAGTCCGTCGCCGAGGAGAACTTGACGGCGGACGAGAACGGCAACTCGATGTCGCCGTGAGGATCGAACACGTGGACTCGCACGGGTTGACGCAACTCTGCGGCACTCTCCACGAAGCTTGTCACGAGCTCCTGCAGTGCGTAGGTCTTGCCCATGCCGGTGACGCCGGACACCTGGAGATGCGGATTGATCGCACGCCGGGTATCTAAGACGACAGGCTCTCCGGTTGTCGAGTTTCTTCCAAACTTCACAAGCATTTTTTAATTACCGTCTAGGTCCGATGTGCTTGAAGCCAGCACAGGCGCCGGTGGGGCGGGCGCGGTGGACGCGCCCGCCCCACGGATCATTGCAGCTTGGTCAATTCGTTCTGCACGACAGCCGGCACCTCGCGCTCGTCGACCACAACGCCCGCCAGTTCATTGGCAATGCGTGCTGCCAACGGGCCGGGAAGCGAAACGCTCAGCTGCACGAGGGCAAGCGCGTCGCGATCAACCGGCGCCAGTCGCTCCAGCAGTCTCTGCAGACTCACGACCGGGATGCGCACGTTGATGGGAGGTTGCGCCGTACCGCCCTGTCCCGACTGGAGCACGACGCTGGCCGCGCCAAGGATCTTCGCGCGATCACCAACGGGCAATTGGTAGCCGGTCGCCGCGTGTGCGGTGCCGCCGGCCAAGGGCGTCTTGGTGGTGGCCGGCGCCGTTGCCGGTGCCGGCGATTTGACGCCCGGCGACTGCGACTCGCGCCCTTCCCTAGCCATCTGCGCCAGTTGTTGCGACACGGAGTCGGCATCGTTCACGCCGGCGTCAGGTTCTACTGAGCCGGACGCCTCTTTGAAATGGCTGCTCGCAGGCGCAGTGGGGGCGGGCGTAGCTGGCGCTTGGCTCGCCCCAACCCTCGCTGCCTTTGCGGCCCGCGCGAGTTCGTCAATCACGCCGCGGTTGAGGGGCTTGGCCAGGTACTCCGGGTGGTCCTCGGGCAGTTGCACACGTCGCTGGATCTCAACCTGCACTGGCATAGGCAGCACTGAGATGCGGTAGACCTTCTCGACGCTGTCCGCGATGCCCGTCTCCACCCAAAGTCGCTGCAACTCCACGTCGCCATACTTCACGTAACGGCTGACCCAGCCCTCGCTTTTGCCAAGATGGGCTGCGATCTCGGACTGGAGCATGCCCGGCTCGCCGTCGTGGCTCTGCATCAGGACGCGGATCGAGCTCGCCATTTCTGCGTCGGTGAGATCCTCACGGTTCACATTCTCGGCAAGCTGGTAGACAAGTCGCGTCTTGCGCTTTTTAAGGTCGTTGCGAACTCGCGCGAGGATCGTCGCCTTTCCAAGCTGGATGTGAGCGCGCGTCCTACGTTCGCCGACGACCACACGATATGTGCCGTCCCCGACGGCCTCGACAGTGATCGGATGAATCAGGCCATTGCTCGTGATCGACTCGACCAGTTCTTGAACCGCCTTTTCGTCCTCTTCCGCCACGCGGCCGTCCGGGTGGTGGAAGGCCTGGCGCGGCTGCGTCGCGTCGAAGCGCAGCTTGTCGAGTGGGATCTCCACCGGCTTGGAATCGTCGTCCACAGCCACAGGCGCGGCGCGCCCGGCAAGCTTCTCCAGCGCCGACAGTTTCTTGACCATTTCTTCTCTCCTAATCTTTCCTGGCGTCCGGCTTCACTTGCCGATGATCGCGGTGCACACACTGCGCCATTGTTCGCGCAGCTCGCGCGGCGCACCGCGGTGCGTCCACACTGGTTTGGCAGGGCTCTCTTCGATCGCCTCGGTCACTGCGCCGCGGGACGACAGGGTTGCGAGAATCTTGGCGCCGTAGGTTTGGTGCACCCAAGCGTCCTTTTCACGTTGCGCCTTCAGCCGAAGATTGGCGCGGTTGACCAGGCCAACCCAACGAAGGCTGGGGTTGAGCTTGAGAATGCTCTCGTCGATCGTTTTGACGACGTTCTGGAAGCCGGCGATGTGCGTCATCGACGGCTCCAGCGGAATGACAGCCAGATCGGCCCAGTACAGTGCCACCAAGTGGCGCAGGCCCACCGCCGGGGGCGTGTCGATGATGATCACGTCATAGTCCAGGCTGCGCAGGTACTCGCGCATTTCACCCGAATAGGCGCGCTCTTCCGCCGCGTCGTCGTAGTCCACGCGATCAAGGTCGGAGTGACCATGAAGCAGGTCGATTTGCGGGTGATTTGTGCTGCGTGGCGTGATCGGCGTCCCGTCAAAGAGGTCGCTGACTCCGCCGCGGGTGTCCCGCACAATGTCAAGGTCATCCGTCAGGTACTGGCTCAGGTTTCCCTGAGAGTCCAGGTCCAGACAGAGCACACGACTCCTCTCGTGGGCGAGTGCAGCGTGGGCAAGGTGGAACGACACTGTGGTCTTTCCTGGGCCGCCCTTCTGGTTGATGACCACAATTACTTTGGTCTTGCGTGCCTTCTTCGGTTGCATCGGGCTTGCCTTTCGCTTCGCGCTCATCAAGGCGCATGCATTAATTGATGCAATCATAGCCGCGCCCCAAGTTCAACGCAAGACCAGGGGGGCGCTTTTGCAGCAAAAGCGCGTCGATTCAGATGCTGCCGATGAGGCCCGGTCCTTCGTACGGATACACAGCCATGCACCACCAGCAGACAGCTGTGTAGAGGAAAGTACGCAGAGACAGTTGGCGCTTGAGCTTCGAGCCGTGCGAATTGTTCACGGCGTCGACGGCGGCCTTGATGCGGTCGATCAGGGCGTTGGGTAGTTGCATGTTCATCGGCACCCATCCCGAATCGCGTGCAACACCAATCGTACTCGGAGAGACACGATGGATCTGGGCCAAGCGCCACTCGAAAGGCGGATCGGCTTGCCAGGGCTCATAAGCCAGGAAGCTCTCGAGCATGTGGACGTACATGCGGTTTAGCTTGCGCTGATAGTGGACGTCCGAGAGCTGGCGACAATAGGTCATCAGCCATTCCGGCACGGAGGTCTGGGCAGATGCGAACTCGGTGCTCATTGGGCCCAAATCTTTTAATTGTAAATCCGCAAGCATACACGTAGGCGGGGCCTCTCCTGTATTGGTTTTCCAGCAGGCGCGTCGGGAACCCTCCATCCCCTCTACGTCAAACGGCAACGCGCATCAGCAGCGGGCTCGCCAGACTTTCTTGAACACAATGCTCTGCGGCAGCATGATCATGAAACGTTCACCGGGGTAGTTCTTCAGGGTCGGCTGAACCTGCATCTGCTTGCCAAGGATCTGGGCCCCAAGCTGTCCGTATTGTTGCGCAAGTGCCGTGGCGACCGCCTGCTCCGGCGTCTGGGCGGTCGTTCCTGTCGGGACAGGCGGTTGCGACAGTTGCACGCCTGCGGTGACCAGCGACATGCCGAAGGCCAAGCCGAACAGCTTGAAATAGTGGTTGTCGACGTCGGCAGCAAGGCCTGCTGCGCCCGAACTGTCATATCCCTGCATCGCGCCAAGATTGAGGTGCGACCCGTCCTCGAAGCCAAGGTAGTTCCACACGACCAGGTTGCGGGTTTGCCCCACGGCGACCTTCGAGTCGTACATGCCTTCGACCAATGTCATGGCCGGTACCAGCAGGCGGCAACCGCTGCGCGTGTCGTAGACGTCTTCGGTCACACGCGCCTTGACCATCCCAGGCTGATCAGAGTTGATCTCGCCTTCAAGGCGAAGCGGGATATAGGACCCACGCTGCAACTCGTTCTTGGAGACAGCCGGGAGCGTGGCAGCCTGCAGGTAGGTCTGGTCACCCTTGCCCGCGGTCCTGAGGAAGCTCAGCTTCTCGTCCTGTTCCGACTCCGTTCGCTGTGCGGCTTGGCCCAGCGGCGCTGCCGAACTCGGCATGTTCCCGCCGCCGCCCTGCCCTTGCAGGCTGGCCAGCAATGATGCTGCGGCCGTTGCCGCGACCGCGGGCGTGCCTGCCTTCGTCTCCCCCGTATCGAAAGCCTTGGAGGTCAAGCCTGTGCTGCGTGCCTGGGTCATTCGACGAGTGCGATCGGCGCTTGCGGCGCGGGCCGCTTGCTCCTCCGCGGTTGGCGGCGCATTCACGACAATGGGGTTGTCTGCGCCCATGCTCCCGTGATTGAGCGCGCTCTCGGGCGAAGGGCTCGCGCCGGACATTGGCATTCCACCTGGGCCGGAAGACAGGCCGCTGTTGCCCATGTCCGAATTGCTCGCTCGCGCGCGCATCGGATTGGCGGCACCTGACAGAGACGGCACTCCGGTATCCGGCGCGGAGAGCGACGGGCGACCGCCTTTGTCTAGGCCCAGCGCGTCGGCGGCGGGTGCCGTCGGATTCGCCGAAACGAGGCTTGTCTTGGCTGTGTTCGCTGCCATGTCGGTCGACGGCGCGTCCGTGAGGTCTTTCGGCACGACAGAACCAGCAGGCCTCATGGCATCTTTCGCCTTCGGAACATTGGTGGCTTCTGTAGGCTTTTGCTTCTTCTTGTCCATCTGGTCGAGCGCCGAGAAGAAGATTGCGACGATGGCAACGAGGACGACGAGGAGGACGCCGACGACGCGCTTTGAGATGCGATCTGCAAATCGCGGTTTGGGGCGAATGGCGCCCTCGATCGGCGGAACCCCAGCGTCGATGGCGAAGGCATCGCTCGCTTGCTGCTTGTCGGCCATCAATGTTGACCCCAGCTGCTGAACAACGACTTCTGCTTGCGCTTCCACACAATCCGCACCTTCTCATCGTCCCGGTGCAGCTCGGCGTTGTTGAAGAGCTTGTCGACCACGTAGTAGGTCGTGTTGGACTTTTCGTCCACCGTCCGGCGGTAGTTCACGACCATGTAGTTGCCCTTCGCGTCGATGAGGCTCAGCGTCGGGTATTCGCTGTGACGGACCTCTGCGGGCATGGCGATATACGTGCGCTCACCATCGTTGAAGACGCGCAAAGGCCTGAAATCCGCGTCGCCGTCGATGCCGTAGTCGAATGCCAGCTTGTCCGGTGACACAGAGGAGGGCAGGACGTTGTCTTCAACGTCCTTGGCCTTCGCTTCGGCAGCCCGGCCCATCTTGGCGTCCCACGAAGAAACCAGCGACTCGGGGTAGTAAAAGCCGACTCGGTTCAGGTAGACGCCTTCGGTCTTCGGCGAGTAAAGCTTGATGTGGTAGGTGCGGCGATCAGTCGTGATGATCGCGTTCGTTTCCAAATCGCTGTCCTTGGGCTGGATGACGATGTGGTTGACAGTCTTCCCCTTCTCGATCGAGTCGGCGCCATCCCACTGCCAGTTTTGCCCGTCGCCGAGGATCACCTTGCGCGGCGTTTCGCCGGGCTCCATCTCGACGTCGCAGGCACGCACAGGCGAACACGTCAGCTGCGGCATGGCCTGGCCAAATGGGAAGATCACCATCCCGTCCGAGGACAGGATCGGCTTGGCCTTCGCGCCTGACTGCCATTGCTGAACCTGGGCCGTGATGGCGTCGTTGAGCTCGTTGTATCGCTCGCCGGCATGCGCCCCAGTCGATGCCACGGCCGCGGCTGCCGCGTTGATCGCGAATAGAGATTGCTTGAGATTCATTTAGTTGGTCCTTTCCACGACCTTCTGCCAGCTCAGTTCGGTAATCTGCAACCCAGCGCCGTTCTTGCGGAACTCGTCGGCGTCGCTCGATGGGTCGAGTTCGTATTGAAGGGTGGCCCGCCAATGCTCGGGATCTCCGAGCTGCTTGCCGTCCAACCCGAACGAGATCTCATCCCAGTCCACCTGCCAGGACTTCGCAGTGAGCTTCAGCGCGCTGCGAACGATCACCTGAACGGTCTTGGTGGCGCCAACCTCGTTCGGAGGCGCCTTGCGAAGCTCGGTGCGAACATAGTTCGCCGCGGCACCGGACAGCCTCGTGAAGCCCTTGTTCAAGCGTGCGTTGTTCGCCTGGCGATCGGTGGTGACTGACCGCAGGTTCTCGAACAGCTCGAACATCTCGCTGTACAAGATTTTGTTGATATCGACGGCGGACTCGTCGCCGTGCAATGCAGTGACGTAGACCGTTTGACGGAGGCGATCGACCTCGAAGACCATCGGAATGAACTTTGAACGCCCGGCGATCCATATGGCGCCAGTCACGGCGATCCCCGCGATCGCCAACGAGAAGAACGCGAAGAGCCGCCAGTTCCTGGTTTGCGCCTGGGAACGCATCGCGCGATCCTCGTATGCCATGTTTGCGCGAACCCACGGCGACATTGCGTCTTCCGACGCCGACACCTTGGGCTCCGTCGAGTCGCTAGCCGCGGGAGACTCGTGAGACGCTTCCAAGGCAATGGCTTTTGGTTTCTTCTTGAACATGTTTTGATGTGTTTTGATCGCATCTGCTTTAGCAGCAAAAGCGACTTAGTCGTGGTGGTGCGGGCTAATCGATACGTGCGTCGCTGCCTGCTCTTGTCCAACGTGCCGACCGACCTCCGACACTCGTTCTCCGAACGTGGGCTTGCGGCTCCCACCTTGTGTCGACAGGTGGTCAACCAGTCGATTCAGCGCCTCTTCGGCCCCGCCCCCGCTCTTGCCTGACACGCCGGCCGTCACCGCGGAGCCGGGTGCGCTTTCCGGCGCAAGTGCTGTTGCCTCAGCATTTCCTTGTGCGGTCGGCCCGGCTTGAGCCGACGATGCACTAGCCCCGAGGTTCACTGACGAGACTTCCTGGCCATATCTGCCAGATGTCACCCCGAGCTTAGGTTGAGAGGCCACATCCACACTCGTCGCGGATGGAGGGGTTGCGGGAGCACCGGACGAACGGCCAATGGCCGAGCCGGATGATGCGGCTGCGCCGGTTCGTGCGCCGGCAGAGCCATCTCTCGCGCCAGGCGCGCCCGAGGATGGACCAGTGCTTGCTACGGACAGCGAGGCCGGCGGGGACGCGGGAGGCATTGACGGCGCGTCGCCGCCGCTGCCCATCGGTGAAGCGTTGGACATCGATCCACCACCGATCGTTCGAGAGAGGAAATCGGACATTGCTTGCGGAGTCCGGCTGGCGCCGGCGCCGGCGAGAGCTCCTCCCGAGGCGATTGCAGCCCCCACCGCGGCGCCGGCCGCGGCCGCTTGTGCGACATCACCTGTACCCATCGAGGTAGCGCCAGATGCGAGCGTCGCTGCGATCGCATCCGATTTCCACACGAGGAAGGCCAGCAGGACATAGCCGCACAGCGCGGTCAAGATCGTGTCCATCGCTTGGCCGATTCCGCCGTTTTTGAAGGTGTCGATGCTTATTGCATTGAAGGTGTCGGAGATGATTGAGCTCAGACCCGAGTAACCGGATAGCAACACGGTGAGGAGGATTACCCGGTAGCCCAAAGAAATGAGGGCTTTGAAAGGCGCGATGCCCTGGTCGCGCAAGGTGCTGAGCCCAAGAAAGGCGAAGCTCAGCGGCGAGAGCATCGCGACCAGCGCAACCTCCAACTGCAGCATGAAAATCTTGAACGCGAAGTACATGCCGACGACGAGGAAGAAGATCGTCACGTAGAGCAGCAACTGACCTGCCGTCGTTCCCACGAAAGGAATCGAGCCAACTCCGAGCGCCAACACCGTCATGCCGCTCGTCACACCTATCGTCTTGGTCATGATGGAGCTCGGACTAGGCAGATCGACTCCGACCAGCGACATCCATTCATCTCCGACCGCACGCAGGTAGTCGGGACCGTTGTCGATGATGTAGAGGCAGACGCCGACCCAGGCGACCGCGGCGAACAGCTTCGCAACGTGCGCCTGAATGTCCGCGTCGGACTTGAACAGCTGCCAGTTCGTGATGCCGAATTGCAGGGCAGCGAAGGCGCCCAACCACGTGACCGCATGCGAGGTCACCCTGGACATGGCCGGGCCCATCGACTGTTGCAACATCGAGAGAACGGTGGCCGCAGCGTCGGTGGACGTTTGCGCGTTAGCGGCCTGACTCATGCACAGGACCGCGCAGGACAGTAGGATGTGACGAATCTTCATGATTTATTCACCTTGGGCGATGCGGCGGCGGTTCAGCGTCCAAAGCCCTTCCATTTCGGCGAAGGAGCCGTGCGATCAGCCGGGATCGCCTTTGTGTATGGCTGCGTCATCGCACCGGCGTCGTCCAGGCTCTTCTGATCCTTTGCTGTCTGTGTCGCCATGTAGGTGGCCTCCGCACTCGCCTGGCTAGCCATCAGCTCCTGCAAACCCTGGAGCTGCTGAATTTGCCGCACGTTGATCTGTGACAGCGTCTGCAGCGAGTCCAGCGTCCCGTTGGTGGACTGGCTGTGGTTGTATAGGTCCGTCAACGCGGCCTGGTTGGTGGCGTAGGCATCCCGCTGCTTCCCGATCGACCTGAGAACGCCCTGCAGCGTGTCCGTGTTCGTCTGGTGCCATTGCGTGAAAGCCGTGGCAAAGTCACCCGCAGGTTTACTTTTGTAGAGGGTTGCGAAATTCCTGTCGATCTGGGCCAGGTTGTAACCGATGGACTGGCCGCCGCTCATGATTGAACCGATTGTGTTGATCAACTGGCCGACATCCTGGCCCAAAACCGACGACGGGTTCGCCACGAGGTTCTTCAACTCGTTCTGAACTTGCATGCCTTGCCGAAGGTAGCTCTGAACCTGCTGTTCATAGCTCTGCACCAGCTGCAGGTTGTTCAGAATCTGCGTGATTTCTGTCGAACCGCCCGTGCCGGCGACCGTCCCCGCGTCGGCCGTGATCATCGCACTCAGAGTCGCGCCTGCTGCGATCCACGCGCGCGTCCAGCTCTTTTTCATCTCTGTCCTTTTGCTGCGAAAGTTCAACAGTTAATGCATTGTAATCTGACCATATAGTTGGTCAAGGCGTCGGCTGGTGGACGTTCATGATTTCAATGTTGGTGTGCTTCCAGCTTCTCTCGGGGCGATGTGGCCAGCGTCGACGGCGCTGTTGGCGACTTCGAGGAAGGCACATGCCTGCCCATCGAACGGATTGGCGACGCCGTGCTCAGGCAGGTTCACCGCGGGAAAGGCAGTTTCGAGGAAGGCACTGCTCTGGTCCAGCATGCTCATCAACCGCCCCCTTGAGGCGCACAGTCAACGAACGGTATCGTGAAGAGTGGGCCGTACTTGTGCCCGTCAGTCATGTCGCGCTGGATCAACGACCAGATGTAAGGATCGTCCGAGTCGAACTCCGGCCGCCACCGGCCCTTTGCAACCATGTCGGGCTTCACCGCGTTCAGCGCAGCGCGCCGGTCGGCCACCTTTTGCCGCATGTCAGGGGTGTAGACGCCGTTGCCTGCGTACACGCTGTAGCCTGCATAGGCGCCGGTATTTTGGCTGCCATCCGGGAACGGGACGGCGAAGGAGATCGTCGAGGTAAGGCCCGCATCGAACCGCGATTGAAACGGATACAGCCCCCCGGTATAGGTTTGCCACCCCTGCGGGGTCAATACCGCGCCGACAGTCTGGTCAGGTGACAGGATGCCGAACCAGAACAGGCCCGGGGTTCCGGCGTCGGCGCCAGTGGAATAGTTGACCTGCAGCACCGGCGCGCCTGTTGAGGCACCGGCACAAGCCACGAACGCAGTGCCAGCGGCCTGCGCCGCGCCCAGGGAAGCCCACAGGCCGGACATCGCGATTGCTTTTGCGACAACTCGCATGTTTCCTCTCTCCAGTCAGATATTTCTTGCGAAGACGACGGGGAAGTCAAACAGGCGCGCGAAGGCTCGCACGCTCTGTTTTTGGATCGTCGGAATGTTTGTGGCGCTCGCCCACCACACGTTGCTCACTGCGGCCACAACGTCCGGCCTATCGGCCGCCAAGCGAAGCAGCGAGTACGTCAGCAACTGCTCGTAGCAGACCGAAATTCCGACGCGCCTGCCCAATACCCTGATCGTGCTCGTTCGAGCAAGCAAGTCGGCCGTGGCCCCGTCGTCGGCCCACGGCTTCCACATCGAAATGGGTACCGGAATTCCCTGGACGGCAACTCGATCATCGTCCGCGTCAGCGCCGAGCACCACCACAGCGTTGGCGTATTGCGCACCCCTTTGAAGTTCTGCACCCACCAGGACGCGCGAGCGCCGCTTGGTCAGTTTGCGCTCCGCCTGCGCGAGCATCGCTTCTTCAACGCCATCTAGTCGTCCCAAAAGCGTTTCTGGGAGCACCAATACGGCATTCTGTGGCATGTCGTCGATGGCGTTCACAAGCCAATCGACCCGACTCATGGACGCCATCAATTGACCGGCGGACTCCGTCCCGGCGCTCGATAGTTTGGCGAAGCCGGTATCGAAGCCTTGCCAGTTCGGGGGAGCGGGGCGCACCTGATGTCCGAAGGAGAGGTTTGCAATCGTCGCAAGCGCGATGATCGGGACCGCGTGCCTGACGCTACCCGCCGCCAGTGCGCCAAGGCCAATGGTCGCCAACAGGAGGCCGCTCCATCCCCAGCCGGGAAAGGCCACACCGGCGATAGACAGCATGTTCAGCCATCCGACCAGCCCGAACGGCGGAAGGACACAGGTGATCGTTGCCAGGATGAAGCCGAATCCGCGCCGCGATCCGCGGCGGCCCCATCCAATGGCATAGGGAATGCACAACAAGATGACGACGGCAGCCCACATGGCAACTCCGCACCAGCCCGGCGCCTGGTCGCCGAAGAACACTACAGCCCCCTGAGGCAACCCTCGCGCGCCCGAGCCGAAGTAGCCGACCATGAGCACACTCGCCTCCCCCCGTGTCTCCGTTGCGCTCCAGAGCGCCGGAAGGGCCGCGATTGCAAGCAGACTGACCAGATCGTCCGCCCTCCCCCAAGCCACCCAGCCGATGAATGCACCGACTGCGAGAGTGCACAACAGTCTTCGAGTCCGGCGCAACCATTGGGCGTCGGCCAGTGGCTTCGAAGGTATGGAAGCGACGGTCATGCGGCCTCCATCGCCGCGGCGCTTGGACCGACGAGCTCGGGATCCAAGCCGCGTCGCTGCAGCCAGTACCGGGGCCACTTCTCGCCGTGCAGGCGGTAGAGCTCCTTGATCGACTTGCGATCTTCGACGCCCGAAGCACCAACGAAAGAAAGCGCCACAGGACCAAGTTCGAGTTGGAAAAGGCGGCGGCCGGCGGGGCTGGTGAAGAAGTAGTCCCGTTTGGGCGTCGCGTTTGCCAGCAGTTCGATCTCGCGATCGGTCAGGCGCATCATCTTGTACAGCTTCTTGTTTTCTTCGGACTCTGCGTCGGGGTTGGGCAGCAGAATCTTCGTCTGGCAGGCCTGGAAGATGGTCGAGGCAATCGGCGAGTTGGCGACGTCTTGCAGTTCCTGCGTGGCGAATACGACCAGCGCATTGGCCTTGCGCAGCACCTTGAACCACTCCTTGAGCTTTTCCTCGAAGAGCTTGAGCGCGAGCATCAGCCAAGCTTCATCCAAGATGATCATCGTCGGCGAGCCATCGAGCTTGCGCTCGATCATTCGGAACAGGTACAGCAGCACCGGAGCGACGTGCTTGTTGTTCTGTTCCATCAGCTTCTCCATCTCGAAGACAGTGAATCGACTTGTCGTCATCGAATCTCGACGCGCGTTCAGCATGCCGTCGGCCATGACCTTCTCGTATCCGCCCAGGACTTCCTTGACCTGGCGAATCTGGATGAGCTGCACGAGCTGCGTGAACGAGCGCATCTCGATCGGCCGCGTCTGAAGCAGATCGAGGCAGCGGCGGATCTCGGACGAGGTATCGAAGTCGACCTTGACGCCATTCAGTTCCAGAATCGTCTCGATGTAGCCAAGGGCCCACGTGCGATCGGATTGCCGATCAATGTGTGCGAACGGAGAGAGTCCGATCTTGCCGGTAGCGTCGTCAGCCATGAAGTTGTAGTGGCTGCCGCCGGCCCCGAGGCAGAGTCCCAGCAGGGACTCGCCTTTCTCGAAGGCGAAGACCTGGGCACCCGGATACCGGAAGTGCGAGGCCACCATCAGCCCCAGCACCGTCGACTTGCCCGCGCCCGTCGGGCCAAAGACAGCTGTGTGCCCAACGTCCCCGTTGTGCAGAACGACTCTGAAGGGTGTGCCGCCGCTGGCCGAACCCTGGAACAGGGGCGGCACCGGGCGGTTGGGGAAAAACTGCTTGTAGAACGGGCAGGGGTTCGACACTGGTCCCTGCCAGGTCGATGTGAGGGGGAGACAGTCGGCCAGGTTCATCGAATGAATTTCGGGCTGGCGAACGTTCTCGTAGCCATGCCCAGGCAACGAGCCCAGGAACGCTTCCACGCAATTGACTTCTTCGTCACGGCAGGGAAACCCCAGCCCGCCGACATGCTTGATGAGGAAGCGGATCGCGCTGTCGAGATAGGCTGTGTCGTCGCCCATGAGGATGATGGTCGACGCCCAGAAACCATAGCTCACCGAGCCTGATTCCAGATCGTTCAAGACCGCTTCCGCGTCGACAGCCATGTTCGCCGCGTCTTGGTTCACCGGCCCAGATGTCTTGCCCGTGAGGTCTGCCATGAAGCCGCGGATCTTCTGGCGCCACTTGCTGCGCGTCTTTTTCGTGGTCGCCTTGGCCCTCTCGGGGTCTTGCGCAATCCAACGTGTCGTCCATCTGAACTTCACGTTCATGCGATTCAGCACTTCCAGGATGCCGAACTGCGTCCCAGCGTCAGGAAGCCCTTCGACGGCGACGACACGAATGTTCGTGTTGTTGATCTTCGGGCGGATGCCAGGCAGAAACGAATAGCTGCCGATCACGTTGTCGACGCCCATCGGAATGCACTCATGCGGGACGCGAATCGGCGCTGAAACCCCGGTGAGGCACTCATGCATGTAGGCAAGCTGATCTTCGTACCACACCATCCGCTTGGTGATGGGATCGCGCTCCATGCGCGGCATCAGTCTCACGAGACTCGTCTTCAGGCCCGACTCCAGCGTCGAGACGAACTCGCCCATCTGGCGCTCGAAATACTCGATGGCCTTCCTCGAGATCGAGATCGGCGTTCCAGCCTTGTCGCTGGACTCATATGCAAAGCTCTTGATCCGGTTGACGAGGATCGGATCGGGCAGGTACGTGAAGGTGATGTAGTAGTCGTTCTCGTAGTGCGCACCCTCGGTGCGGTACTGCCCGACGCGCTCGTTTTCAATCGCGCGGGTCACCGGGTCGGGGAACGCGCCGTTGTCGTCGTACTCCACCGACTCTGTGCGGAGCGTGGTGGAGTGGATCATCCAGCCCGCAGCGAGCTTCTTGAGCATGTCGTTCACACGCCGACGCAGGAAGTCAATCTCGGCATTGCTGGCGCACTGCATATCAGGGCCGCGATAGCGGAACGTGCTGATGAGCTCGCCACCTTTACCGAGCACCACGCCGGGGCGAATGCAAGCATCGTAGCGAAGCAGGTCGGGAAGCCCGACGAGCTTCGTGCGGAACTCCTGATGAAAGATGTCGATTGCGCCCAACTTGCAGTCCTCCTAGTCTTAGGAAAAGTCCCGGAAGCCCGGGGTTTCCTTCCCGATGCTTGTCTTCGGCGCGTAGTACCTGGCGTACTTGAAGTGGCGCATCAGCACGTCCACCATCCACGGGTCAGCCGCATACATCTTTCTGGCCACCCACAGCGTTCCAAAGAAGATCGCGATAGGCGCCAAGACGAAGAGCCCGAGGAACGGCCCGTAGCCGACGAACATCGTCCAGCCGAGCGACAGTGACAGCATGGCGGCCACACCGACAAGACGGCGATCTCCCCCGAGCCACGCAATGCGGCGGAGGAGGGAAAGACGGACTGGGGTTCGTTCCACGATCAGCAGCCCGCGCCAGCGAACCTTGAGTAGGCGAGCGTCAGCAGGCCGCTGAACGCCACAAGGAAGCCCACCCCCGCAACGATCGTGACGGCCTTTTTGACAATGTCGGTCAGCTCGGCGCCGAACAAGAGCGTGGTGCCGCTGGCCAGCATTGCGGCCAATGCGGTGCCGAACACCCACTTGCCCATGAGCAAGTTCACAACCTTGCAGATACCGCCGCCAAGCTCGTCCGTGTCGCCGGAGTCAGCCAGAACGGCGCGAGTGCCGAAGACAAGGGCAACCTGGAAAAGGACCGGGCCGTACTTGTTGAGTGCCTTGAGCGCTCGTTGTTGAACGTTGATGATACGTACATTAGACATGCTTTGATTGTTCACGTTGGTTCCTCGACGTTCAGGGTTGAAGTGAAAGTGTTTTGGGCTTGGACGGAAATCTCCGCCGATAGAAGAAAACAAGAGCGATCGACAGCGCGATCCAGGACCCGATCAGCACGTACAGAAAAACGTGTGACGGCCGGCTGCACTGGTTTGTGCTGCGGTGCCATGCCTCAAGGCCAAACATCAAGCTGGCGAGCCAGTCGGCAGGGCTGGAAAAGAAATTCATGTTCCCGGTTTCCGATGAAGGTTCATTGCACGTCCTCGACCTGAAATCGACCGGACGCTTCGTCGTAGCCATTGACACGGAGGATCTCCCTGACCCGCCGTATGCCCCCCCTTCGTTCAAGGTAAACAATGAAATTGACGGCCTCGCCGATCAGCGTCCGCTGCGGAAAGGCCGAGACTTCCTGGATCAGCTGATCCATGCGAGTGAGACCTTTGTAGGCCGAGTCCGCGTGAACCGTGCCGAGGCCACCGGGATGGCCCGTGTTCCAAAGTTTGAGCAGCGCAAGCGCTGGCTGGCCTTCACGAACTTCGCCGACGGTGATTGAGTCCGGACGCACGCGATTTACCGCCTTCGCGATGTCGGCCATGGTCGTCCACGGCGATGTACGCAAGAACAGCTTATTGGCAAGCGCGCACTGCAGCTCCTTGGTGTCCTCCAACAGGAGCATTCGGGTCGACGGACGCAGTTTCGAAATCTCGAAGAGCAACGCGTTGCAAAAGGTGGTTTTTCCCGAGCCAGTGCCCCCAACGACGAGGATGTTTTGCTGAACCGCAATCGCGACACGTAGCAATTCAGCTTGCCGGAACGTGAGCACTTGCCTTCGCACGTAGTCATCGAGCGTGAAGATGCGCAGCGCCTTTTTGCGAATCGCGAAGATTGCGTTCTCAGCGACCGGCGGCGCGATTCCTTCGAAGCGCTCCCCGTTAAGCAGAACCAACTCGCCCTCGACGATGGGCCTTTCTCTGGAAAGCTCTCCATTCAGAGCTGATGAAACTTGGCTGAGGATCGACATCGCGTCGTTCGGTCCCATCGTGCCGACCTGGCGCATCTCGCCGAGCGACTCGACCCAGAGCTTTCCGTCGTCATTGAGCATGACCTCGACGACATCGGGATCAGCCAGAGCGTCCATGACGAGCGGGCCAAACGCGTAGACCAACGCCTCTCGCCGCCGCGCCACGAGTTCGTCATCGACTGCTGCACTGTCCACTGTTGAATCCTTCTTTTGCTGCAAAAGCCCGGCCATGGGGCCAACGGGGTGCATTATGCGAGTACATTATTTTTTGCGCAATGCCCTCGCATTCATGTACCATCACAAATAATGTACTTCGGCCCGACAGGGTCACGTCAACAAGCTGGAACACAACAATGCGATCCAAGATGCATTTCGCGCGTGTGCTCGCCCCAGTCGTTGGGGCATGGGCCTTGGCTGGGAGCGCGCACGCCACCTACACGGTGGTAGATGCGGATCTCTACCCCACTTCGGCCCTTGAGGGTCGGGAACGGCCGGTCGAGCCACCATCTATCGACAGGTACAAGGTCGGCTTCACCAAGAGCTCGACCCAACTCAGCCCGATCGCGCGCACGTTCCTGGACGGCCTGGTGCCGCGCATGCAAAAGGCCGGGCAAGTCCGCATCGTGGGCCACGTGGACAGCGCGACACCAACGGACAACGACAAGCAGCGCGTCCTCGCCATGAGCCGCGCTTCGGCGTTGCGCTCCTACCTGGCTCGCGCGGGCGTTCCGGCGGCAATCATTGAGATCGACGCAGACGGCACCGCCAACCCGCAAGCTTCGGCCGGGATCTCCTCAACCGACGTCTTCATCACCAGCAAAGTTGATCCGCGCTCTTCGGTCACTGAGCAGGCTCGGCGCCAGATCCGCAGCGTGCAAGAGCCGTCTGTTCCGCACACGTATCGCTACCTCCCGAACGACAGCCAACAAGAGCGCACCGTAACCGCCGTTGCCCCACGCTCACCCTCGGACGAACGGCTCATTGAATACATCAATCGGGCCGTGCAATCGGGACAGATGCAACCCGCCGTCGCGGCTCGCATTTTGCGAAGCGTCGCCGAAGCAGACACCTCCGTTCCGACCATGGACGCGCCGGCCCCGCAGGCCGCATACGCGGCTCCGGCCGCTGTCGCTCCTCGCGCGCCAGCACAGCTGCGCATCGAGCGCTGGACACTCGACGCCCGCCTGAATCTCAAAGAAAACCTCGACGAATGGGCGAGGTCCTCGGGCTGGAAGCCCATGGTTTGGGAAGCAAGCAATTTCTACCAGGTGACGCGCACCACCGTCCTCGACGGCGCGTTCCCCGACGTCCTCAAGCGCATCTCCGACAGCACCGGCTTGAACATCTGCGCGCGAGTTGCAGAGAAGGTCGTGCGCGTCACCGACGCCAACGTCCCTTGCGCCCAATGAAGGAACACACGATGCACACCCGACTCCTCGCTGCCCTGGCTTCCTTCACGTTCGCCGGCGCCACGTCAGGGCAAGAACTGGGCATCCGCCCCACGCCCGCGCAGGCTTCTGCCCCCGCGCTACCCATCGTCGAGCAAGCCAGGGACCACGACGCGATTCTCGCGATGCCCTCTGCCGCGACCACGAACCCGAAGGCAGCCGAGTTGCCCATCGAGCAGCGCTGGTCGCTGACGGCCGGCACCACGATTGGCCAAAACCTGAAGTCCTGGGCCGGCCGCGCCAACTGGACGATCGTCTGGCAACTGCCGAAAGACTGGATCGTCCCTGCAGCCGCAACCTTCACCGGCAGCTTCCCCGACGCTGCGACGAACGTCATCGAGACGTTGGCCGGCAACGGCGCGCTGGTGCGCGCACAAATCTACGACGCCAACAGAACCATGGTGATTTCGGGCCCCGGAAGCATCCAGCAATAACCCACAAGAAAGCCATCTGACATGACCCAACGCAGCATCGTGCCCCTTGCGCTCTCGGCCCTCGCGCTTGCTCTGTCCGCGTGCGGGACGGCCAACACCGAGATCGCGAAGGAGCACTCCGCGACGACCGAGCGAGTCGCTGTCCAGCAGGCCAAGCAAGACAAGCCCATCCCCATTGTCACGCGCACGTCCACAGCATGGCTCATGGGCAGCGCGGTGCCCGTTGCACCTCCGCCCTCCCCTCTGCTGACCCGTCGAATCACCTACAACCCGCGCCAGTCAGTCACGCTCGTGGATGTCGCCACCTTCCTGACGCAAAACGCAGGCATGACGGTCGACGCGACGGAGCTGTCCACGCCGGCTTCCGCCACGCGATCACCGGCCGCCATGCCATTGGCCGGCGTCGCGGCTCCGATCGTGCCTGCGCTCACCGGCACCGTGAACATGGCGCCCGCTGGCACGGTTGCGCGGCCCGGCGCGATCAATGCGCCCGGCGCCGGCAACCAGACCTTCGCGATTGACTATGACGGCGAGGTGTCGGGCCTTCTTGACATCGTCGCAGGCAAGGTTGCCGCATGGTGGAAGCTTTCGAGCGACGGCCGCGGCGTTGTGTTCTACAAGACCGAAACAAAGACGTTCTATCTGCCTGCGCTTGCAAAGAAGGTCAAGGGTAGCAGCCAGATCGCCGCGAACTCGACGAGCTCCAGTGGCGGGTCGAGCAGCTCGTCGGGCGGCACGAACAACACCAGCCTCATCGGCGCCAGCACCACCGCCGACTATGCGGACGACGTGTGGGGCGATCTCGAAAAAACCGCACAAACCGTCGGCGTCGGCGCCACCGTTGCGGTGAGTTCGTCCCTGGGCAGTGTCACCGTCACAGGCACTCCCCTTCAAGTGCGCAACGTCGAAGAGTGGGTCAAAGGCGTCTCCGACAACTTGAGCCAGCAAGTCGCGATCACGGTCGATGTCTATACCGTCAAGGGTAATGCGGAGGACAACTACAGCTGGGACCCGACCGCGCTGTTTTCCTCCCTGTCGGGAAAGTACGGCTTCAAGCTCACCGCCCCGGATTCCCCCGCCGTTGTGAGCGGCACAAACCCGATGAATCTGACCGCGAACGTGCTGTCGACCACGGGCAAGCTCGGGCAGTTCAATGGCTCGTCTCTCACCATGACCGCACTGTCCTCCAACGGGCGTGTCGTGCAAACGATGCATCAGACGGTCACGACGCTCAACGGCCGTCCGGTGCCTTTGCAGGTCGCGGATGTGAAGGGCTACCTCGCAGCGCAGACACCGAGCGCATCCGTCGCTGTCGGCGCTACGCCGCTGCCGCCGACGCTGACGCCGGGCACTCTGACCACGGGTTTCACGGCGATCTTCACGCCGCGACTCGTCAACGGCAAGGTGCTACTGGCCATGGACATCACCAACTCCAACGACAACGGCTTCGGCGTGTCCGGTACCAGCACGTCGTTCATCCAGACCCCGAATTACAGCATCGGCACTTTCCAGCAATCGGCGTCGCTCACCCCGGGCGACTCTCTCCTGCTCACCGGTGTCCAGAAGTTCAACGGACAGACCAAGCGCAACGGCGTCGGTGTTCCCGAGAACCATCTCCTTGGTGGCGGATTCGACGACACCACCGACAAGCTGATGACCGCCATCGTCGTGACCGCAAGGGTGCTCTGATGCAACGCCTCTCCTTCCGCCTCGCTTTGCTGGCGATCACCTTCCCCCTCTGCTGCGCGCGCGCAGCCGCGCCCGATGTTCTCTCCGACCCGCTGGGTACCATCCCCGGCGATGGCCGGACTGCTCGGTCGCAACTCGCTCCAACGGCCACGGGTGCGGTAGCGCCCGCCAAACAAGCGGTGATCGCGATGCCAACGCCGTCCGCACCGCCAGTCGTCGTTCCTGCCGCCTCTACTCCTGCGCTGCCCGCAGCGACACAGGCGAGGCAATCCTCGGTTCAGCCGGCAACCGAGCCGCGCACGACGACCCCCCGCCCGATCTCCGCTCCCACGAGCACAAGCCAGCTCGCGAGCACCGCCTCGGCCCCATCATTCGCCGCGGCGACGCAGAGCACTACATTGCCACAGCGTGGCGCTACGAGGGACGTCGCAACGCTGCGCCAGCTCGACGCTCTGCGCTCAGAAATCGCGGTGCTGGGACAAATGGTCAAGGCAGCTGAGCTACGGGCCAAGCTGCCCGCAAGTCAGGCGCCGGCGCAAGCACCCGCCCCTCGCGTCAGCGAATCTGAGCGCTCCAGCCAGGCCGTGCAGGCGCTGCAGGTCGTTTCGGTCTACGGCGTTGACGGGCGCCTCACTGCGGTCCTGCAGTTCCCGAGCGGCGGTGTCGTGAAGGTCCAGGCGGGCAGCGTGCTCCCCGGTGTGGGCAGGGTGACCACCGTCGCCCACAACCAGGTGAGTGTCGCAACCGCAGGTGGTCAATACGCGCTGAGCTTCGCGCCGATCACGGCCGTGGAGCAGTGACGATGGCCGGCATCATCCAGATTGGCAGGCATCGTTGGCTGGCCGGCATGAGCTGGTTGTCCTTCGAGAGTTCGCCGTCCAAGTCAGATCTGCGTGTGGACGCAGAGCGCCAGCGCGCGGACTGGGTCAGCATCCGCAACGCCACCGACTACAAGCAGGCCGGCTTCTGCGCGGCGATCGAGGGCGAGAAGACTCGCAAGCTCTTCAGCCTTGCGGCCAAACTCGCAGAGTCCAAGCAACAGCCGTGGCTCGGTGTCTTCCGCATCACCGACCAGCTGTCGTGGTACATCGCCGTGCGCGACAACCACACGATCCTGCCGGACGGCGACGTCTTGGGCGGCCCCGACGAAATCCGCAAAGCCCGCGAAAGCCATAGCGGCTTCCTGGACTGGAACCATGTCGAGGGCGACCTCGATGTCCTCGCAGAGATGCTTGATTCGGTCGACGCGAAGTCTTCGCCGGTCAGGCCAGTCGACGGCAGCTCCATCGTCCCGCAGGTTGCCATCGCAGCTGCTCTCGGCGTGACTCTGGTTGCAGGCGCAGGATGGTGGTACGCGCAAAAGCAGCACGAGGAACGCGAACGCCAGATCAACATCGCCGCGATGCGTGCGCAGCTCGCCAGGCAGGCCATTTCTGCCAAGGCACCAGCCGCGGCCCCAGCGTCTGCGCCGGCCCTTCCCGCCCCCGACGTTTGGCTGCAGGCCTGCGGCAATGCGGTCCTCGACCTTCCGCTCTCGCAGTTTGGCTGGGAGCTGAAACTTGCCACATGCGATCAAGCGACCGCAAGGGTCACCTGGACGCGTCTGGACGGCGCAACGCTGGACCAGCATCCCGACGGCACCGTCGGCGCGGACGGCAACACGGTGATCCAAGCGATTCCCTTGTCGGGGCTCAACGCGTCGCCAATGGGGGCGTTGTTGCCCCGCCAGGATGCCAACGAACGCCTGCGTTCATGGGCTCAAGGCCCCAACCTCGAGCTGATCCTCTCGGCCACGGCGGTTGCGCCTCCGACGCTGCCGGGAACGGAGAAGCAACAAGCGGAGGCGCCCTCCTTCACCGAGAACACGTTCAGCCTGGCCACGTCTGTGACGCCCTTCGCTTCCGAGTTCGAGCAGTCGATTGCAGCAGTCCCTGGCCTGCGCGTTTCTGGCATCGAGATGACCGACGCGGGCTGGACCATCCACGGAGTTCTGTATGCACGATGAAGTCATCGACCGCGCCGAGGACATGGTCGCTCTGCCAGAAGGCCTCGCCGATCGAGTAGCCGTGGACGTCGCTTCTGGGGTCGCGTACGTCGAACAGAGTTACGCGAGCAACGCGATCTTCCTCTCCTGGATCGCACGCAACACTCAGAACAATCGCAAGCTCCGAGTCGAGTCGCGCAGTTTCGAGGATGTCGCCAAGATGCTCGGTCGGGGCATGCGCCTCGGCACCGAGTCCGCCGGCGACGTCGACATGACCGTCCTCAAGGATGCCGAGCGCTTGATCTGCATGGCAGCTGCCTATAGGGCATCCGACATCCACTTGATGATGCGCGGCACGCACTGCGTCGTGCAGATCGAGATGAACGGCGGACTCCGCGAAATGGAGCAGATGTCGCACGCTGCCGGTTTGGCCCTTGCTCGCGCCATCTATCAAGGCCTCGCGACCGTCCGCGACGCAAGCTACAAAGGCCTGGAGTGCCAGAACGCTCAGATCGCGGGTGAAGTATTCCCAATCGAGACTGAGCTGTCGTCCGTTCGCATTGTGCGCGGGCCGTGCTACCCACAGGCCAAGGGCGGCGAGTTCATGACGTTGCGGCTGCAGTACCTCAGCGCCTTCAGTCCCGGGGACCGCGCGACTGAACTGCGGCCCTTGCCGCTGCCCCAGCGACCGGACGGCAAGATGACGCTCGTCGGCTACACCGCGGGCAATCTCGAAAAGATCCAGCGTCTCATGGACGCACCGACTGGCGTCCTGATCTGGCTCGGGCCCACAGGGTCCGGCAAGACGACGGCGATGTATGAAGTGCTCCAAGAAGGCGCACGCCGCAAGCCACAGAACCGACTCGTGACGATCGAGGACCCAGTCGAATATCCGATGGACTGGGCCGTGCAGATGCCCGTGACGAATGCGCGCAACGACGAGGAGACCGGCGCAGCCTATGCGGCCCTTCTTCGCGTGGCGCTACGGATGGCGCCGAAGAGCATCCTTCTCGGTGAGCTACGCGGGCCCGACGTCGCCGTGGCCGCGCTTGAGGCCGCCGTCACCGGCCACCAGGTGCTGACCACGCTCCACGCGACGGACCCGTTCCTGTTCGTCGACCGCCTGGAGCTGATGGACAGCGAGCGCCTGAACCGGCGCGTCTTCTGCGACCACAAAGTCGTCCGGGGCGTCATCGCGCAGCGTCTCCTTCCCCGGCTTTGCCGGCGCTGCAGCATCAGGCTGACGCCGGACAACATCACGATGCTGCCGCCACGTCTTCATCGTGCCTTGCAGACCTGGGGAAGTCTCGAAAAGGTCCGCCTGCTCGGCCCCGGCTGCGAGCACTGCAACCACTCAGGCACGGTCGACCGCTTCGCTGTCGCCGAGGTCGTTCCAACGGACGCAAGCCTCATGAGCGACTTCGTCCGGCACGGCACTGAGGTGGCACGCGCGAACTACTACGCCCGCCCCGACGCCGACCCGCCAATGCTTGTGCAGGCGATCAGACACACGCTCAACGGTGTTGTAGATCCTCGCACCGTCGAGGAGAAGGTCGACCTGATCGAAGCTCGCGAAGCTCACCTGCACCAAGGAGGACCACGTGGCCGCTAAGCCAACCTCGCTCATCCGCAAGAACGGTGGCGCCCGCACACCGTCCACCACGCTGGCTTCAGCCATTGAGCAGCGGATGGATCAATGGGCGTTCGCATGGAAGGTTCGCCGGGCGCTTTACAAGCACCTGTCCGCGCAAGTGGGAAACAAGATCCCGGTTGAGCGCGCCCTGGAATCGTTTCGCGGACGGCTGCAGCGGACGGGCCGAGTCAGCTCCGACAAAATCATCGCCGCCGTTTCTCGACGGATGCGCGACGGCCAGACGCTTACCAAGGCGTTGGGCTCGTGGATTCCTATCGACGAGGTGAGCATCATCAGCTCGGGTGAATTGTCCGGCAACCTCGCCCAGGCACTCGACCTACTCGTGGAGTCGAAGGAGCGTTCGGCGCGGGTCGTGAAGGCCATGCAGAACGCGCTGAAGAAGCCTCTGATTTACGCGGCCCTTGTCTACGCCTTCATCTGGTATCTCGCTTCGTCGGTGCTACCCGAGATGAAGTCCAACGACTTGTCAGGGCACCCTGGCGGCGCCTCGTCTGGGCTTTTTACGGTAGGCGACCTCGCCACCAGCGCGTGGGCGCTGCTGCCGCCCTTCGTGATCGTCGCCGCCATGCTGCTCGTGCTGTGGTCGCTGCCCAGGTGGAAGGGCCGCGCCCGCATCAGGGCCGAGCGCTTCTTTCCCTACAGCGCCTACCGCGACGTCCAAGGCTACGCCTGGCTGATGGGCTTCACCGCGCTGCTTCGCGCCGGCATGACCGATGTCGCTATTCTCAAGAGCCAGTGCGAAAACGCTTCGCCTTGGCTTCGCGAACGTCTCCACGCAATCTGGTGGCGAATGGACGACGGAGCGAGCCTTCCGAACGCCTTGGCCGCCAAGGGCAAAGGGCGCAACGGCCTGCCGCCATTCGGGTTCCCCAATCCCGACGTCGTTGACGACATCGCGTCGATGGCCGGCTTCAGCGACTTTCCCGTCCGCATAGCGCAAGTTGCGACGACGTGGGCGAACGAGCTGGAAGAAGACCTGCTGCAGTTGGCCAACCGGATCGGCTTCTTGGCCGAGGTTGTTCTCTACGTCCTGATGACCGCCCTGGTCTACGCCATCAACTCCATGTCCAACGTCGCCATCCCGAACTTTTGATCCCCAGTCCCACAACCTCCTTCAAGTCATTTTCGACACCGCATTTCTTCAACCCCAACCTCTACATCGGAAGTAATCATCATGAGCGAGATCCTCGGCACCCTCTTCAAGTACTTGGCCCAGATCATGGGCGTCGGCGCCATCCTTGGCATCGCGTACGCCGCGTTCGGCGCAAACAAGTCCTCCAACGCCATCACTGACCTGAATCAACTCGTTACCACGGTGCAGTCCGTGTATGGGGCGCAGAACACGTTCTCCACCTTGACCTCGTCCGTCGCCGCGGCAGGCAAGATGGCGCCCCAGCGAATGATCAGCGGCACGAGTCTCGTGAATCCGTGGAACGGCGCCGTCACGATCGCTGCAAACACCAATCCGACGTTGTTCGATGTCACCATGGCGGGAGTCCCGGCTGACGGCTGCAACAAGCTGGCCACCTCCACCACGCCCGTGGCGCTCACAATCAACGCGACGGCGATGACGCTCCCGGTCGATGCCGGCAATGCTGTGACGGCCTGCAGCAACGCGACGAGCAACACGCTGATTTTCTCCTTCGGCCGTTGAGCCCTGGCATCGGAAATGCCGCTCAGCGACCTGACGTTCTCCGACCTGTTCGTGGCCGAAACGGCCACGAACAGCTGGTTCAAGCCCACCCCGGATTCACTGCTGACCACGCCTGTTCCCTCGGAATGCGCCGTCGAAGTGGAAGCGCTGCGACGCGTACTGGAGGAGCGTTCGACGTCGCTAAGAAGTTCGGCCTTTCGCGTTCAGTGGCCTGGCGATGAAGGCATGGATCTGCGCGTTGGTCAGATGCGGCTGACGAATCAGCAAAGCATCTTTGTCTGTCGTCGCTATCGCATGCCCGCCAGCGCGCTCACAGACCTCGGAATGCCCCAAGCATTCGCCTCTCAATTCATGGCGGAACAGTTGACCGAAGGGCTCGTCGTCTTCCTTGGCAAGGCCGGCAGCGGCAAGACAACCACTGCCGCTTCGTTCGTGAAGCAGCGACTTGCGCAGTACGGCGGCGTGGCCTGGACGGTTGAGAACCCGATCGAAGTCCGCATCGAAGGACGGCACGGTCACGGCTGGTGCTACCAAACGGAGGTGCCAAGCGATGGAGACATCGGAGGCGCGGTGCGAGACATGCTCCGCGCCAGCCCGAACATCATCTTCATTGGTGAACTCCGGGACAGCGCAGCCGTGCGCGAGGCCATCACAGCCAGCACGAGCGGGCACCTCGTTGTGACGACATTTCACGCTGCCGATCTCGTCAGTGGCCTGGCGCGTCTGTCCATGCTGGCCAACAACGACAAGGTGTCCGCGGCACTCGCCGACGCATTGCGCGCCGCTGCCCACCTCTCGCTGCGCAACGCCCTCCCCGGTCGCGATCAGCCACGTGGGACGGGCACGCCGCCGCGTGTGCTTTCTGTCGAGCCTGTGTGGGTCACGGCCAACTCGTCGGACGCGGTGCAGTCCAACATTCGCAAAGGCGATTTCCACATGCTCAAGAGCGAAGTCCAAAGACAGTTGCGTGCGGCGATGACGCGCGGCAACACCTGAGAGGCGCGCCATGCGACTGGTCCTCCCGCTGCTCATCTTCGCGTTCTTTTTCGGCGTCGTACCGATCGCCCGCGACGCCGCGTCGAGCTCAGCTCCGACCTACCAGGCGCTGCAGGCCGCCCAAGCCGGCGAGCTCTTCGTTTCCTATGCGCGCGCCGTGGGGGCCTTCCAAGGCAAGAACCCCTCGTTCGTCGGCTCGGTGTCGCAATCCCAGCTCGCGGCGCTTGGCTTCCAGGCTTCGTCGCAGTTCTACAGCTCCTCTGGCAACGCCATAACAGCCATCGGGACGTCGGGCCGGGTCGTCACGGCGCACTCGACGCTTGCTGCCGGCGCGCTGAGCTCTGTTTCGTCATTTTCTGGCGGCGACGCGTCCTTCGGCGTGTCGAGCGGCGGCACCTGGACCAGCCTCGTCCCAGGCTCCACCGCGCAACCTCTCGCCGTTGCCGTGCCGGATCGCAGTGTCGTGTCTGTCGTCCAAGTCGGCCCTTGAGGCTGGCTCCGGTCCTCAAAGAGTTCAAAAAAGGTATCCCGTCATGAGCGAAATCATCGGCGTCTTCGTCGCCATCCTCATTGGTCTGCAGTTCGCTCCCAGCATCGCGCGCTTCATGCAGAGCGGTTCGGACAACACGCGCGCCGTCGCTGCGGCCCAGCAGCAGCGTCAGCTCATCGATGCCAGTACGTCGTACATCCAACAGTACGCCGCAACGCTCCAGGCAACCGCCTCAGCGAACTCGCCGGTTGTTGTGAGCGTCGCGATGCTTCAGGCGGCCAACAATCTCCTCCCGAGCTCCTTCTCTTCTTTGAATCCCTACGGCCAAACTTGGCAGCTCGAGGTGCTGCAGCCTTCCGCTGGCGTGCTGCAGGCGATCGTCATGTCGACCGGCGGCGCCGCATTGGGCGACTCCTCCGCCGCGAAGATCGCGAACATCGTGGGGGCCAAGGGCGGATTCATTCCCAAGAACGACTCGGGCGCCTATGGCTCCGCTTCTACGATCTACGGAGCGTTCGGCGGCTGGCAGCTTTCCTCGAACTTCTACACGTCAGTCACCGGTGGTCACCTCGCTTCCATCATCAACTACGCGAACGGCCAGGTCACGAACAACTACTTGTACCGCACAGCTGTCGCTGGCCAGCCGCAGCTGAACAACATGCAGACGGATCTCGGCATGACCGATGTGGGTGGTACGCCGCACAACATCAGCGGCGCTGCGACCGTCAGCTCGCAGAACTTGACGGCGGTTGGTTCAGTCACCGCAGGCACGATGTCCGCAGGGGGCAATCGCTTCTCGGTCGACGCTCAGGGCCGCATTGGCTCCAGCGGATACGCGCCTACCGACCTGCCCGGAGGTTGGGGCGGCGGCCTTAGCACTGCCGATGTCTACTCCCACAACACCATTGCCGTGGGCTCTGGTGGAGGCATTGCCGCCTACATGAACAACTCCGGCGCGCTTGTCGCTGGAAATGGCCAGTTCCAGGTGAACGGTTCCGTTGTCTCGGTCGGCGCCGGAGGTTCTTCTGGATCGGGGTGCGGCGGTGCAGGTGGCTTCGCCACCATCACTTCGGACTCTGCAGGAGTTCCGCTGATTTGCCAGGGCGGCGTGTGGCGCCCGGTTGGCGGTCGAGTCCAAAAGTTCGGGTTTTACAGCGCGGTCGACGGCACTGTCATTCCGGCGCCCGGATGCCCGGCCACGGCGGCGCCGGGTGCGCTGGTAATCGCGACGAACATCTACATCGACGCCACCGCTTCTGCCTCCTACACCTCGCCGGGGACTGGTCCTTGGACGATTCTGATTCGCGACGGCGCGAACACCCCGATCCCTGGCGGGTCTGCCCAGGTCGAGACGTACTGCGTCTTCAGCTGATCATGAAAAAGCAATCGCTCATTCTCGCGGCCTCGCTGATCGCGGCAGCGGCCCAGGCCCAGCCCGTTCGGTGCTCACCTGGCTTCCAGGATTCATCGTGCGGCAGCGTTCTCATCAACCCAGCGCAAACGGCACCTACTTGCTCAACGGAGGCGGGCTGGGCGACCACGTCCGCCGCCGTTTGGCAAGGTTCACACTACTCCACTCCCGGTTGTTCTTACACGGCGGCCCCGACGTGCCCTGCCAACTACACGATGACCGTAGCTCCCGGTTGGAACGGCTCGGCCTGGTCTTCGCCAACCTGCGCTCCAAACACGCCACCTGCCCCCACAGATCCTCAAATTCCAACAACACCGCAAACTCGAACCATTCCAATTCATGACCCGTATGAAGGGATGGAAAACGCCAACGGCGGTATTTACGGGGCCGTTGCAGGCTATGAGACGGTTACTTGGGCACCCGCCACAAACTCGTTATGCGTGAAACTGAAGGCCAAAGATGGCTGCCTGATTGGTTACGATGGTTCCGGTGGATATTCTGGATGGGACACGTTTTATAGCACCTCGTCGTATGAATACTTCAACGAAAACAGCAACCTCTCGTATTACGTACAAATTTACACTTCCTCTGGCGCGCTCTCTTATAAAGCCGCACCAGCTTGGAATGTGAGCTACGCAACGTTTCTATCATGGTCACTTGTAAGGATGTTTTCGCTTGAAACTGGCCAGGAAGGATGGACCGTAACAGGCGGAAGTTGATAAGTAGTTCGCCGGCGCGGAAAGTAGAAAGGGCCCTCGCGAGGGCCCCTTCTATTTGGATCAAATCATCTTCACCCGCCGTCGGATTTTCCTACTCACCCCAGGAGTCGGACAGGGCGAGGCGAAATAAGAATGGCCCACCAGGGCCACC
>NZ_JBYTAI010000019.1:0-9730 GCF_058788035.1 Ideonella sp. FW305-24
CGGGTACTTCACGATGGCCCCCCTCTCTCGCTGGCCACCTTCACTCAGAGACTTACACCACGTCCTGGGACATCACCAAACGCCGCCAGCGGCCCATCGCATCCGTTAGGTTGACGACTGCATGTCGGCGAAAACGGCGGGCTTCGGCGCTGGCTCGAAGGCGTCCTATGACATTCAGGGGGGCCATCATTGGTTGACGGCAGCCGATGGATCGCGCTTCATGCTGGCCCCGGCAGCCTAGCGACCGCTGCCCCTTCTGCAGAACATCGAACTCTCCTTAGGTTGCCAGGTGCCGTTGATGGCATCCGGCTCTGTTTGGGTTCCGCGGATCCCGGTATGAAGCGCCATCGGATCAGCCGCAGGCTGTTCCGATGGCGCAGGCGTTTGTCGGGCAAGCGCCAGCGCGCAGGCCGGGCGCGTCAAGCGCCGGGTCGGAGGTGTCAGCGATGGAAGCCGAAGGGGCGAGACGCAGCAGGCGGCTCGATGCGCAGCACGAGAGCGCGACCCGGCTTGGCCGGGGGACACAAGAAAAGCCTGGGAGACGCTTCGCACAGGTCATCCCAGCCCAGCGCAACAGGGTCGACACAAAACGGGCATCCAACAGGGCACGCTTGACCAGACGATTCATTGGCTGCGCCCATTCGTCCGCCACCCCCATCGCACGGTCAGCCCGGTTCTGCAGTTCATCGCATTCCGCTGCCGAGGCAGTGACTGGCCTTCTAGAGTCAGAGCCGCGTCACACGACGCGCGATGGAACGGTAGACATCCTCTGGAAGGCCCAGGCATGAAATCGATACACCACAAGAACCGACGTGAGTGGCTCGCAAGCGGTGCCGCGTTGCTCTCCACTCGGTTGCTGGCATCCCCGTCGCCCAGCGGTGACGGGTTGCGCAAAGCGGCGCGAGACTTCGCCGCTGAGAGCAATTTCAACGGAGTGATCCTCGCCGGTATCGGCGAGCAGGTGCTCTACCAAGAGGCGTTTGGCCTTTCCGACTTCGCCGCCAAGATCGACATGTCGATCACGTCAGTGTTCGAAGGCGGCTCCGTCTCGAAATGGATTGCGGCGTTGGTCGTCATGAGACTGGTCGATGGTGGCAGCCTGACGCTGCGTGCGCCCATTTCGACCTATCTCCCGGGCTACCGCCGGGATACCGGCAGCGTCCTCACGCTGGAACATCTGATGAGCCACGCCAGCGGGCTGCCCAACCAGATCATCCCCGCCCTGGAGGCCAATCTTGACCTCTACAAGGCGCCCATCGACCTGGCGGAAGCCGTGCGTCGGTATGCCAGCGGCGACCTGCGATTCAAGCCCGGATCGCAGTGGGAGTACTCGCATTCGAACTGGCTCATCGTTCAGCAGATCGTGGAGCGGGTGACTGGCAAGAGCTATCCCGAAATCGCCCGCGAGCTGATCTTTGCACCGCTGAAGCTCGCCAACAGCGGCGTCTTTTCGGGGCTGAATCCGCCGGGCCTCCACGTGGCGCAAAGCTATCGCTCGGCAGATCGGTCCAGCCCACCGGTCATCATTGGCATTCCGGCGTTCATGGCCATGATCGGCGGGTACTACACCGACGCCGCGGACCTTTTCATGCTGCTGGACGGCGTGCGCAGCAATCGAGTGCTGTCCCAGGCCAGCCAGGCCGAACTGCTTCGGGTGCGCTTTCCCGAACGCCGCTACGCGCTGGGCGGACGCGTGAACACCGTGAAGCTCGGCGGAGCCGACCGCATCGTGATGGCGGACACGGGCGCGAGCCTGGGATTTCGGACCCTGGCCTACGGCCTGCTGGCGACGGGTGAAACGGTCGTCATGCTGAACAATGTCAGCCTGGATTCCGACGACATGGAAGCCACAGCGCTGCAGATGTTGGACAGCATGGTGCGTGAAAGCGCACCTTGAGCCGCCGGTAGGCAGGTGCCCCGCACCCGGGCAGGCGCGCAGGCCGGGTGTGAAACGCCGGGCCGAAAGCGTCAGCGATGGAAGCCGAAGGGAAGAGGCGCGTGCCCAGCTACGATGGTTCGCCCACAACTGCGGCCGCACCGCGCGAGTCGGTGCAGCGCCGCCCTCCCAGCCGGGAACCACGTCGATCAACGGTGCGAGACCTGCGATCAACACCCACGTAGCTCGGCGCCTCAATCCAGAGAGCCTTCCGATCCCCTCGCCATTGCAGAAGGAACCGCCAGAGCGCCTTAGATCTGTCTGCGGGTCGTGCTCGGTCCCAGATCTGATCAATCAGGATGCCGGTCGCGACCAACACGCCCAGTTGCTTGAACCCATCACCTCCCAACGGAAGCCCAGGAAGATCCAGCCACCATTGCAGCAGCTTCAGCGCCTGATCGCTGGCCAAAGCGAGAAACAGAAAGAAGTGCTTCATTGCGCGCCCCTTCTACATTGCCCGTGAACCTTGCAGCCATGGACCAGATCTTCCCGCCATCCTGTTGCCTTGATCGAAGGAACAAGCGGGAAAAACCTCTGGTCTATTAGAGTCATCGGCATTCGCACGACAAAATTAAGTTCATAGACCGCCGACCCGCAAAGACTCGGACCCCGCACACGCCGGACGCGGAGCGCCGGGCCGGAGGTGTCAGCGATGGAAGCCGCAGGGGCGAGACGCAGCAGGCGGCTTGATGCGCAGCACGAGCGCGCAGCCCGGCTGCGCCGGGGGACATATATTGCTCTCTGTAGCTGTATCAATCAGCGATACCGATGCCCATTCAGACGCCTCCTTCTCCCCGACCGCAGGAAGGCAGATGGCTGGAGGAACGAAGAGCCGACGGCTTGCCCGCCGGCAAGGCGATGCGCTTCCGTGCTTCGCGTGTGCAGCTTCCCCCGGGACTCCGGGCGTTGGCCTTGACCTGCGAGCAAAAGATCCGTCGTCATAGGACTTCCTCAGCCACTGCGCATCCCGCGCGAGGCGATAGGAGGACAACATGAAGGATTTGAACGACTACGCGTTACTGATTCAGGCAATGGCGACACTGATTGGTGCCTTGGCGCAACTCGTTGTGGCACTACGGGGGCCGCCGCGGTAGGCGAAGCCAAGATGGCCTAGAAGGCTGCATGGCTGCGGGGCGATGATGATCCACCAATGCGCCCATGCGAATCTGGAGCCACCACGCAGCCGCATGCCCGGCCCTGATATCAACAAAAACGGCGGACCGATTTTCGGCCCGCCGCGCGTGTCGTGGCAACGTCGCTTACGCAGCTGCCAGCTGTTTTGGCGTAGTCGTGGTCTTGAAAGTTGCCCAGTCGCTGATCTGCGCCACCCAAAGGCCATCATCTGCATCGATGAACTGCATCAGATGGTCCCGCACCTGCTCTGCACTGTTGTTGATCGTGAGGCACCAACTCGACTTGAGCAAGCGCTTTGCACCAAGTCGAGTCAGTTCATTGATCAGCTTGCTGTAGTCGTGCTGCTTGCGGAGGTCATAGTCGACGAAGAAGAGCGCCATGTCAGCCCCCCTTCTTCTTGGATGCGATCTTTTGCGTGAGAGCTGAAGCCGCCACACTTTTCACGATTGCTGGGGTCTTTGGGCTGGCCAACAGCTTGGCCGCTTTGGTTGCCACGCTTTTTGACGTGGACTCAGATTTGGGTTTCATTGCGAAACCTCCTATGAAGTAAAGGTAAGGCAGCCTTCGTTGACGAAAGCTGAATGCATCCGTAGACTTCACAGGTGTACCGGCATCGTCGGCACACCTGTGTGGTCAGAGCCTTATCGACTTGCGGTGATTGCTAGTCATCCAGTTGGCCTCTCTGATCGCTCAGCATGCGATCTATGTGGTGCTACCCGCTTGATTGCGAAAATTGAAGCCCATCATTGCTTGCCGGCATGATGGGCTTCGCCCTTTCTATCCCGACGTCGTACCTTCTGACGTCACGCGTTGCCTCATCCTCGGTCGGACGAGCGACCAGCGATTATTTTCATTCGCATAGCGTCCCTCGATCTTCCCTTTGCTGAGGTAGCTGTAAAGCGTGGACTCCGCGATAGCACGACCAATGAACGGCTGAAGTTGCTCGCGCAAATCACCGACACGCATTGGCCCTGCGGTGATGAGGACGTGATCGATTGCCTGCTGCATCGATCGCTCAACCTCGATATTTGGCTCCGCCTCGAAGAGCGAGGCCAAATTTCGTAGCTGTGTGATCCTCCTGTTCAAGTCCTCTACCGCTTTCATTCGGTTCGCCAGCTCCATTTCCATGGCCGGCAGCATCCGAACAGCGGCCTCAGCCGCCCTTCTGAGCACGAGTTCTGGAGTTTCGTCTTCTGCCATTGCTGAAGTGTAACCATGAGTCCTTTCGTGCAAGAAATAACCATTTTATTGGAATTGTCTTTTATTTCTCACTGGACTCGTACCTGACGCCGTAAGGCAGAGCACTGCCCAATACAGGCCGATGCGTGGACGAAGGAAGAGCCGATGGCTTACCCGCCGGCAAGGCGATGCGCTTCCGTGCTTCGCGTGCGCACCTTTCCCCGGATCGCCGGTGTAGGCCTTGATCTGCGGGCAAAGAGCCCGTCGTCACAGGGCGTCCTCAGCCACTGCGCATCCCGCGCAGGGCTATAGGAGGACAACATGAAAGATTTGAACGACTACGCGTTATTGATCCAGGCATGGCGACGCTGATCGGCGCGCTGGCGCGGCTCATTGCAGCGTTGCGCGGGCCGCCGCGATGAGCGGGGTACATCGGTTATACCGGCCGCCACTTCTCGGGCCCCGGTCTCGATTTGTCCAGCACCGGCTTGATCTCGTCCAGCGTCAGCGAGGGGATGAAGGTCGACTCGATATACCGGGCCCGGACTGCCTTCGGATCCAGTTCCACCACATCACTTTCAACGCCCCCGGCTGCAAGACCAACCGCCCATGCGGAGTCCCAAAGCAGCGCCAAGTATCGAGCGCCCTGGGCGAGAAGTCCCGCCGTAGCATCTCCCAATGCTTCGTTCATGGCTTCCAGCGTCGCGACGCGTGTTCCACCACCGGCATTTTCGTAAACGTCGAGAATCTGCTCCGGCGGCACGGCGACCGCAACCTCGTGCATCAGCTCGATCACTGCCCGAGCCACTTGCGCGCCGCTTTCACAGAGTGGTGGGTGAGTAAGGCCAGCCAATGTCTTGCTTGCGGTGGGCAGCAACTTCGCTGCGAAGCGAGAGACCATCTGCGTTTCGTACGCGCTGTGGACTCCGTCCCCGTATGGCATGGCCTCGCCGGTTGACGAGTCGATTCGCGGTCCCGGCCGGTTCTTGTCGCCGTCGGCCAGGATCGAGCCGTGAAGCGGCTGCGAAGCGTCACCCATGTAGTGGGCAGCAATGCCGCCAGCAGTCACAAAGCCTTCGATGTCCCCATCCTTGACGAAGCCCACCAGGGCGTCAAAAAATTGCCAGAGGCGAAACGGCAACAAGCCTTGCTTCAACGGGTTGGCATATTGCTTGGCCTCATCGTCTCTGCCGGCCGCGCGAGCCGCGGTCGTCATGGCGTCGTAGTATTCCCGCCATGCCTCGACCTTCAAGTAGGTGGAGGGCTGAGAGCGACACAGCTCCCGCAAACTTTTCCGGTGCGGTACATAGATCACATCGATGTCGGCGTAGTGGGTGGGGTGCTCCGGCCCGTTGCTTTGCCTACCGCCTGAAGTATCCCGCCCTCCCGTGCGGCCGCCGGCATTCTTTGGTCGTTTCTTCCAAATCTCGTCGGGCACGTCGGCCAGCGGCACGAACTCGTCGGCGGCGCTGAGTTTCCCGACGGAGGCATCGAAACCGCGCTCTTCGATCTTGAGAAGATCAAAGCTCAGGAGCGAAGCGTTAGCAGCCATGAGCTCCTTCAGCTTTGGATGCCGAATGTGCGAGATGGCGAGTGCTGCGATGCTGTAGTGGCCCGTGCGGCCCCAGTAGCCAGACACGCCGCGCCCGACATCGCTGACCAGTTCCACATCGAGCTGTCGACACACGGTGCTCAAGCTGGACGCGACAGCAAAGGTTGCCTTCGTGACCGAATCACCCAAGAGTTGGCCACCCCACTCGACCGCCAAGGGTCGCAGGTCGCGCTGACTCAACGGTCGATCAGGCTTCGTTCTGGCGTCGGGTGTGACATCGAGATGCCAAACCATGCCAGAGTCGCCAGGTCTTGTCTGAGCGCCATCGCTCGGCGCGATAAGGAAGTCCGCCACGTAGTCGAACCCACCGACCGAACGGTGCCGATAGAACAGCGCTTTGAGCGACCCGTGCAGCAGGCCCGATGCGGCGCCGTAGCCAATCACTGGCTGATCGATGAACCGAAGGGAGAGGTTGCCTTCATGCACGTCGGCCGGCTGCCCCAGCGGCGGCAGCGCATAGGTGTTGCTGGTCCAATCAGCGAGTTGATCGATCTCGACCAAGCCGACATCCAAGGCGGCAAAGGTTCGACGACCCGGATACTCCGGATAGACCTCACTGAACGGCAGCCGTGTCAGATAGCGCCCGGAACTCGTACCAATGCGCGACTCCCCCTCGCGGAGCATGCTGTGGATGACGTTGCCCTGCTCGCCGCTCGCATGTCGCGCCGTCAAGGCAAATGTGGTGTTGCCGTCCGTGACCAGGCACCCTGCCGTAGCTATGCGTCTAACGCCCTGTCGCTCGACAATGATTGGGCATCCTCCGCCAAGGGGAAACGACGGCCGCGGGCCGTCCACGAACGGTTCAATCGGAGTAGCGTCGAAATTACCGACTTCCACCGTGCAGACTGGAATGGCACGGCCATCGGGTAGGTAGAGCGTCTTCGGAACAATTTGGGAGGGATCATATTGGCCGTCAAAGCTAAATGCTTCTTCGACGGCCCAGGTGTGCACGAAGGCAAGCACACACGGCCAGGAATAGTCTCGCACCTCGGAATTTTCGAGAGTGCGAGCGGTCTTGAGCTTGGTTTTCGGAGATTTTCCCTCACCGGCCTTGGACGGCCATGGTTCGTCCTTGCGAATCAAATAGAAGCCGACGGCGGTGCCGACGACATTTGCCTTGCTCAGTAAATGAAAATGGTAAGCATCGCGCGCCTCAAGCAAATCTCTCAGAGAGAGGCTGGAAAAGTTGTATTGCAAGTCCAGTACCGCCATGGGGCACGCTCCTTTTCGTCGGTAGGCAAGAGGCTGAGAACAACTGCATACGAGCATAGGCAGAAGACAGGCCGATGACGGCGGCACGATTCACTGTTTTCAGCGAAGCCGCATCAGTAAATTTAGGGATTAAAGAAGGAAGTGCAGTGCGCGCGGGCAACCATCTGTCTTCGCGCGCCAACTTCAATTGAGCAATGATGCTCAAGGCACTTCGGGGCACTTGAACAAGAGGGAATTGCGCGTCCCGTTTGAGACGCCGATGCAACCGCACAGCCCGTACAGTCTGTGCTTCCCTGCAGCTGCCATGAGCGGTGCCGATCATGCCCAGCAGCAAGTGTTGGGCGAAAGCGTTCGCTTCGCCAAGGGTGACCGCGACGCGGTCAAAATGAAGTGAGTGGTGCCTCGAACCGGGGTCGAACCGGTACGCCCCCTCACGGGTAAGCGGCGGATTTTCTTGCCTGCTACGGCTTTCGCCGCCGCTGCCTCACGGCTGCGTTTGGGGTCTGGAATGCGCCTTGGCCATGACGCAAAGCTGCGCGGTAGGCCCCCGCCGTCCACTCTCTACACCTTCCCCTTGCGGGGCTTGGCTCGGCGTTGCCTCGGAGCGCGTCCAGGGGGTTCACCGACTTTGACGGGATTCATGCCGGGCGTTTCCGTCCCGGATGCTCAAATTTTTGACTTAAGTCCGCTGTGTCTACCAATTTCACCATCGAGGCACGGGCGGGAGTGTACCGCAAGGACGCGCGCCTCCGGTGCCTGGCCTTCACGCCGAGGAATAGTTGGTGCGGGCGGCCGGACTCGAACCGGCATTCGATTGCTCGACAAGAATTTTAAGTCCTTTGTGTCTACCATTTCACCACGCCCGCAGCGAAGGAAATGGCAATATCACAAATCAAATGAATCTGTCCATTATCAGGTTGACGCAGTAGTGTTATTTTTGCGAGTGAGCTTTGGTTTTCGTACATTGATGGCCGAAGCGTCGAGCATCGATGAAATGTGCGAAGCATAATATTTCTCGATCATCTCGACGCTGGTACGGCAGTTTTTTGCAATTTGGTAGATATCCGCGCCTTCCATGAGGCGCATGCAGATATAGGTATGGCGGAGACTGTAGGCTGTGCGAACATTTCCCTCCCGGTCATGTTTCAGGCCCAGTTCGCTTAAAACCGCATTGAAGATTTCGCGCTGCACCTTGCCGAACACCAAGTCCGTCGGCTTTAGTTTCTTGCGCTGCTTTACGCGTTGAAACGGAAGGACTGCGCCAGGCATGCTTTTACAGAAGCCAATGCCCCGTTTCCCGCGAACTTCAATTTCTAAAATACGTTCATTGGTGGCCTCGTCACGGATAACCCGGACATCGCGATCTTCGAGTCGCGAAGCTTCATCCGGCCGAAGGCCGGTATTTACCATGAAAAGAATATAGTCGTGAAACTGTTCGCTGACTGCACGCCAGCGCGGCTTCTTCGGCTTCTTTGCCCGGTCCCTGGTGGCTTCGTAGAGCAACTTGTACTCAGCGGGCGAAAACCAGGCACGGTGAGATATCTTGTTTGAAGACCGATAGGCCACCGACATATCGGGCAGCGAAGGAATCCAGCCCTTGCGTACAGCCGTTTTCAGGATCTGGCGTAGCGTCACCGTTTCGCTGTGCAGCGTGCTGCGCGCGGGACGCTTTGGCTCGCCAGTCTCCGGGTCCACCCGTGAGGTTTGGCGGTGAACCCGATATTCCTGAATGCGGCCGGAAGTAATTTGCGCAATGGGCTTGTCCGCGCCGAAGAACGGAAGCAGGTGCAAACGCGCTTGATCGCCCTTCTGCTTCACGTAGCGAGCATTTCGTTCGCCCAACGTGATGATGCCGTACTCATCGAGAAACGCCTGGGCTGCCTGGCCGAACGTAGGGCCTGCAGGCGTACGCCGGCGCCGACGGTCCGTCGGCGTGTCGGTTCCGACAGGCATCTGGACGGTTCCGTCCATCCGGGCGGTGGCCATGTCACGCCGCTGCCGCTTGTCCTCGACGTAGCGCTCTAGGTACCACTCGCGCGCGTACTCGATGGCCAACGCCAGGGACTCCTCCTTGGTCGTCGCGCGAATGTTCCTGCCACCCAGGTAGGTGGAGCACTGCCAGTGACTGCTATTGGCACGTCGGTAGACGTGGAGCTTTCCATCCAGCAGCGTGTGCTTTTCAACGGACTTCTCGTCGGACATCGGTCACCTCCTCAGAATGTGCAACCAATGTGTAAGTCGCTCTGAAGAGGCTGTCAACATCTAAAGTGTTGATGCCATTGACTTTTTTCGGATCGTTTTTTTAACGCATTCGCTTTTAAGTCCGCTGCGTCTACCGATTTCGCCATCCGGGCGCGCGCCGAATTATCGCGGGCGCGATTGGCACCGCTGCTGCGGCACCAACAAAAAAGCCGCTGCACAGGATGCAGCGGCTTTTCAGATTTTGGAGCGGGAAACGAGACTCGAACTCGCGACCTCAACCTTGGCAAGGTTGCGCTCTACCAACTGAGCTATTCCCGCTTGGGATCATCAGGCTTTCACCTGACGCCGGAAGCAGCCCGAAGGCACCCCCGTTTGGTGTTTGGAGCGGGAAACGAGACTCGAACTCGCGACCTCAACCTTGGCAAGGTTGCGCTCTACCAACTGAGCTATTCCCG